>NZ_CP078079.1:2731036-3413795 GCF_020809045.1 Pseudarthrobacter sp. L1SW
TCCCCACTCCGGTTTTGCGCACCTCACCGGGCTGGGCCTGGACCATGAGCCTGACGCGGTGCTGATCCTGGAGCCGGTGGAGGAAGGAAAGGGCGACGACGGCGGGCACCATCGTGCCACGCTGTACTTCCGGCCCTTGGCCGGGAGGGACACCGAGCAGTTCTACGCGGACTCCCGGGCGGGTGAATTCTGGATCGGCGCCCGCCCCACGCTCGCCGAGTTCGAGGCACGGCTTGGCCTTGCGACGGCACACATCGACCAGCTGGAAACAGCCGTCACCAAGGATGTGGGCGCCCCGGAGATCGGTGGCGTTTCCATCCGCCTGGTCCGGAAAGTGGACGAGAACATCGACGCACTGGTGGACACCGCGCGCTACAACACGGCAAAGGACCCGGAGAACCTGGATCTCGAAGTCCTCGATGCCCTCGACGAAAAGCTGAGTGAAGCCCTCTCCGAACTGCGCCTGCTCAAGGACAGCTGGGAAATTGAACAGATGAAGCTCGCCGTGGCCGCCACCGTTGAAGGTTTCGAGGAAGTGGTCAAGGTCCTGCCCCGCGCCCTCACGCATGCCCGCGGCGAGCGGGTGGTGGAAGGCGCGTTCTTCGCCCGCGCGCGTGAAGTGGGGAACGAGCTGGGGTATGACACCATCGCCGCCTCCGGCAACAACGCAACCGTGCTGCACTGGACCCGCAACACCGGGAAGATCCACGCCGGCGAACTCCTCCTGCTTGACGCGGGAGTCGAAGCAGATTCCCTGTACACGGCAGACATCACCCGCACCCTTCCCGCCAGTGGGGTGTTCAGCGACATCCAGCGCAAGGTGTACGAGGCAGTGCTGGATGCTGCCGACGCCGGCTTTGCCGCCGCGCAGCCCGGCGCCAAGTTCCGGGACATCCACACAGCGGCAACCACGGTACTGGCCGAGCGGCTCGCCGAGTGGGGCCTCCTCCCGGTCACGGTGAAGGAAGCCATCAGCCCTGAGGGCCAGCAGCACCGCCGGTGGATGCCGCACGGCACCAGCCACCACCTGGGGCTGGACGTCCATGACTGCGCGCAGGCCAAGCGTGAACTCTACCTGGACGGCATCCTCACAGAAGGCATGGTGTTCACCATCGAACCCGGCCTGTACTTCAAGGAAGAGGACCTGGCCATTCCGGAGGAATACCGCGGGATCGGCGTCCGGATCGAGGACGACATCCTGATGACGGCAAACGGGCCGGTCAACCTGAGTGCCGCCCTGCCGCGCAAGGCCGGGGACGTGGAGGACTGGATGTCCGGCATCTATCGTGAAGCCGAGGCACCCACAGAGTCCTAGCCAGACACAAAAAAGCGGGGCTGCCGGAAGGATACTTCCGGCAGCCCCGCTTTTGCCTTTGCCGCCAAGGCTGGCGGCCCTATTGCCGCGTCTCGCCCGGGTGTTGCTCTTTGTCTGCGCGTGGCTGCCCGTCTTCGGGCTGCCCGTGCTGGTCATTTTGGGGCTGCCCGGCGCGGGCAGCAGGTCCCTGCGGCAGGCGGACACCATATTGCGGCCGGCCGTCCGGCAGGTCAGGGTACCGGACTGCCCGCGCCGGAGCTGGCTGCTCCTGGGCAGCGGCGTCCTGCCGTGGTCCGGCAGCGGCGCCGTCACCGGGGTTCTCCTGGGCAGAGGACCCCGCGGACGACTGGCCGTAGGGGTCATTCCATCCCGAGGGGCGGGCGGGAGCCTGGCCCGGCTGCTGGTGGGGCTGGTACGGCTGGCTGTTGTAGTCGTGCTGGGTGTACGGTCCCCCGCCGGCGGCCGCATCGGAGCGGGTCATGGGCAGCTGCTGAAGGAGCCGGCGCGCCTCATGCGCCGCTTCCGGAGCCACCACCACGTCATAGCTGGTGGCCACCACCTGGCTGGTGGAGGTGAAGTCCCGCTTGCCCCGCTGCATCGCGTAGGTGACGATGCCAAAGAGCATGAAGAACGCCGCGCCCATCAGCACCGACGTGAGAATCGAAAAGTACCCCGGAGACGGCGCGAAGAAGGAGAGCATGACGCCCACGAACAGGCCGAACCACATGCCGCTCAGCGCTCCGGACAGGGCAACCCGGGGATAGCTCAGGCGTCCCGTTACGCGCTCCACCATCTTCAGCTCGTTGCCCACAATGGACACCATGTGCACCGGGAACTGCTGGTCCGCGAGGTAATCCACGGCCTTCTGGGCATCCAGGTAGGAGGAGTAGGAACCCACGGTGTCACCGGTGGGCACGGCCCGGGACTCGTCCATTCCGCCGGGCCCGCCGGCCTTGGGAGCACCAAATATGTTTGCCATACCCCCATTCTTGCCCATGAGCATGTGTGCTGCCTGTAAATTCAGCTAAAAGAGAGCAGACTCGGTAGCCTGTAGTGGTGAGCACAACTCCTACCCGCGTCTTCGTGGCGCGCCTTTTGGGCCTCGACGTCTTCGATCCGCTGGGCGACCGGCTGGGCCGGTTGCGCGATGTTGTTGTGCTGTCCCGTGGAACCCAAGGGGCCCCGCACGTGGTGGGCATCGTCGTCGAAGTTCCCGGCAAAAAGCGCGTGTTCGTGCCCATGACCCGGATCACCTCCATCGACCAAACGCAGATCATCTGCACCGGCCTGGTCAACCTCCGCCGCTTTGAACAGCGCGGCGCCGAGACCCTGGTGGTGGCCGAAATGTTCGACCGCCGCGTCACGCTCCGGGACGGCAGCGGTGACGCCACCATCGAAGACATTGCCATGGACCAGCACCGCTCCCGCGACTGGTTCGTCAGCAAGCTCTTTGTGCGCCGGGGCCATTCGCTTTCGCCGCTCAGCCGGCTGCGGCGCAACGAAACCCTGATCATCGACTGGGCCGACGCCCTGCAGGGACCCCGCACTGAACCGCAGGCCGCCACCCAGTTCGTGGCCAACCACGAGGACCTCAAACCTGCGGACTTCGCCGAAGCACTGCAGGAAATGAGCGACAAACGCCGCTTCGAAGTGGCCAGTGAACTGCAGGATGAGCGCCTGGCTGACGTCCTGCAGGAGCTTCCCGAGGACGACCAGGTGGAGATCCTGTCCGCCCTGGATGTCCAGCGCGCCGCCGACGTGCTGGAGGAAATGGACCCCGATGACGCCGCCGACCTCCTCGGCGAACTTCCCTCCGCCCAGGCGGAAGAGCTGCTCCAGCTGATGGAGCCGGAGGGGGCAGAAGACGTCCGGCGCCTGCTGGAGTACGACGAGGACACCGCCGGCGGCCTCATGACCCCGGTGCCGGTGATCCTGCCGCCCGAAGCCACCGTGGCCGAGGCCCTGGCGCACGTCCGGCGCGAGGAACTCTCCCCCGCGCTTGCCTCCTCCATTTTCATTGCCAGGCCTCCCTTGGAGACGCCGACCGGCCGCTTCCTGGGCGTGGTCCACATCCAGCAGCTGCTCAGGTTCCCGCCGTTCGAACCGCTCGGCAACCTGGTGGACAAGAACCTGGAGCCGTTGTCGGACCAGGCGCACATCAGCGAAGTGGCGCGGACCCTGGCCACCTACAACCTGAATTCCCTCCCCGTGGTCAATGACGCAGGCCGGCTTGTGGGGGCGGTGACTGTTGATGACGTTTTGGATCATCTGTTGCCGGATGACTGGCGCGCCCATGACGGCGAAGCCCCGATAAGAAGGCTTGGTGGCCGTATTGGCTGACAGCAGCGCCCCAAAGAACCCCACCCAGCGGATGCCGGCCAAGGCCGCGGCGAAGGGCAGCCTGGACACGCCGCTCAGCGGCCGCCAGCGGATGCTGCCCAAGCTGTCGCCCGATCCCGATGCCTTCGGCCACGCCACGGAAGGCTTCGCCCGCTTCATGGGCACGCCGCAGTTCCTGGTGTACATGACCGTCTTCGTGGTGATCTGGCTTGCCTGGAACACGTGGGCTCCCTTGGCCTGGCAGTTCGATTCCCGCGACCTCGGCTTCACACTTCTCACCCTGATGCTGTCCCTGCAGGCCTCCTACGCCGCGCCGCTGCTGCTGCTGGCCCAGAACCGCCAGGACGACCGCGACCGCGTCTCGCTCCAGCAGGACCGCCAGCGCGCCGAACGAAACCTGTCGGACACCGAGTACCTGACCCGGGAGCTCGCATCCCTGCGGATTGCGCTCCGCGAAGTTGCCACGCGCGACTACGTGCGCGCCGAGCTGCGCTCCCTCCTCGAAGACATGCTGGAAGCCCAGGAAGAGCTTCGGACCCATGACCCGGCCGGGCAGGGGCAGCACGAGTCCCCGCGTGACAAGGTGAGGGAAAAGCTGAAGGAACAGCGCGACCGGCAGCGGAATCCCCGCACCCAACAGATTCCCCGGGTTAAGCCCGGCCACTCCACCCAGGACCGTTAATGAACTCACCCCTCGCCAACTCCGCGTTGGCTGACGCAGTCGCGGCTGCCCTGGCCACGGTCATTGATCCCGAGCTCCGCCGCCCCATCACCGAACTGGGCATGGTTGAGTCGGTGGACATCTCCGACGACGGCAGGGTCCAGCTGGCTGTCCTGCTCACCATCGCCGGCTGCCCCCTGCGGGACACCATCACGGCCGACGCCACACAGGCCCTGCTGGCAGTTCCGGGAGTGTCCGCCGTCGGTGTTGAACTCAAGGTGATGACGCAGGAACAGCGCGATGCCCTCAAGGAGCTGCTCCGCGGTGCGGGCGGCCAGCGCGGCATTCCGTTCAACCAGCCGGATTCCCTGACCAAGGTCTACGCGGTGGCCAGCGGCAAGGGCGGCGTGGGAAAGTCTTCCGTCACCGTCAACCTGGCCTGCGCCCTCGCTGCGCAAGGGCTGCGGGTGGGCATCGTGGACGCGGACGTCTACGGCTTCTCCGTCCCTGCCCTGATGGGCATTACGCAGGCGCCCACCCGGGTGGATGACATGATCCTCCCCCCGGTCGCCTACGGCGTGAAGGTGATCTCCATCGGGATGTTCGTCAGCGGCAACCAGCCCGTGGCCTGGCGCGGCCCCATGCTCCACCGCGCCCTTGAGCAGTTCCTCACGGACGTGTACTTCGGGGACCTGGACGCCCTGTTCCTGGACCTGCCGCCCGGCACCGGTGACATTGCGATCTCGGTTGCCCAGCTGCTGCCGAAAGCCGAAATCCTGGTGGTCACCACCCCGCAGGCTGCCGCCGCCGACGTCGCGGAGCGGGCCGGTGCCATAGCCACGCAGACGGGCCAGAAAGTGGCGGGCGTCATCGAGAACATGTCTTACCTGGAATTGCCCGACGGCGGCAGGATGGAATTGTTTGGAAGCGGCGGCGGGTCAGTACTCGCCGAGCGGCTGACCGCGGCGGTAGGCGCGGACGTGCCGCTGCTGGGGCAGATTCCGCTTGATATCCGGCTGCGGGAAGGCGGCGATTCCGGGGTTCCGATTGTCCTCGGGCAGGCGGCTACGCCTGCTGCCGCGGCGCTGGCCGGCATCGCTGGCCAGCTGGCGGCGAAGCCGCGCGGCCTTGCGGGGATGAAGCTGGGGCTGCAGCCCCGATAGGGAGCGGCTACGTCGCCTCGGTGTCGAATGGTGCGGGCTCGCCCGGGGGCAAGGACTGGACCAGCCGTGCCGGCCGCTGCGGGGCCGCCTCCGCCGCCACGGCAGCTGCGCCGGAGACGGCGGCAACCGCAGCCGGGGCGCCGGCGCTTACGGGCTTGGAGTCGTCGTCCAGGAGCGCCTCTTTGATGATGCGCCGCGGATCGTACTGGCGGGGATCGTACTTCTTCCAGTCGACATCGTCGATGTCGATCCCCACTTCTTCCTTGATCTGCTCACGGGCACCGGACGCCATGCGCCGGACTTCCTTGACCAGGTTTGCCAGTTTCTGGGTGTATTCGGGCAGCCGCTGGGGACCGATCACCAGAACCCCAATGATCAGCAGAAGAAAGAACTCCGGGCCGTTGATTCCAAACACTTTAGGAAGATTACCCTCTCCGGGCTGCCACTGACGATTTCCGCCCGGGGGCCGGGGAAACTGCCCGTGCTATGGGGTGAATAAGGCAACGATCCGGTTAACTCCACGTTGCAGCCGGGTGCCGAGTGGTTCTTCCGCCGCTTTGACGGAGGCAGCCGGAGCACCTGCCTCAACGCCTTCCTCGGCCTGCTTCCCGAGCTGCTGCAGAATGGGCAGGGCGTCGTCAGCCTCTTCGGCGGGCAAGTCGGACTCGTAGAGGAACGTGTGGCCTGGCGTCCGGTAAGTTGCGGACCACGGAGAGGAGCTCC
This sequence comes from Pseudarthrobacter sp. L1SW, assembly GCF_020809045.1. Taxonomy (NCBI): domain Bacteria; kingdom Bacillati; phylum Actinomycetota; class Actinomycetes; order Micrococcales; family Micrococcaceae; genus Pseudarthrobacter; species Pseudarthrobacter sp. L1SW. Next base: position 2,737,239 of record NZ_CP078079.1, read on the forward strand.
ACACCTGCAGCTGGCCGCTCCCCGGGCTGGCCGCGTCCTGCTCCGCTTCCTGTCCCGTACTGCCCCCGGCACCGGGCTGCAGCACTATCCGTTGTTCGGTCACGGTTGCTTGGTTGGTTCCGTCGGTGAGCCGGAGCTCCACGGCCGGCTGGCCATTGAGCACGGTGGCCCTCGCCGATTGAAGCCGGAAGCCCATGGCTTCAAGCTCCGGGCAGGCCCAGCCTTCCGAACGCAGCTCGGTGAGCTGCTCCCCCGTAAGCTGCCTGCCATCCGCCGGTGTCCGGGACGAGGCGTGGGAGAGGGCTGCCTGGTTTCCTGTGGCGTCCCCCGGCACGGGGTCTCCTGCGGCGGCAAACGCACCGGCGGCCAGCACACCGGCAGCTGCCATGCTGCCGCCGGCGGCGAGGGCCAGGACACGGACGGCACCGCGGGGAGCGGCTGGCCGGTGTCCGTCCGCAGGCTGCATGGCGGCAAGCTCCTGTGTCCTGGCAAGCAGGCGGGCGGTCAGGTCATCACTGGCGGGAGGGACGGGAGCATCACGCAGCCGCTCCAGGTACTGGCGTTCGCGCCGCACGGCTGAAGAGCATTCGTGGCAGGACTGAAGGTGGCTGCGGGTGCGCTGATGCCTGCGTCCGAATGGAGAAGGGGACCTCATGCGCCGTTCAGAGGATGCCCGCGATGCGCGGCATGGACAGTTTCCGGCGCGACTGTTGGGGACGCGGATCCCGGTGGGCCAGCTTCTCCCGCAGCATGGTCCTCCCGCGGTGGATCCGGGAGCGGACGGTGCCCAGCTTCACGCCGAGGGCTTCCGCCACTTCGTCGTAGGACAGGCCTTCAAGGTCGCACAGGACGACGGCGGCGCGGAAGTCAGGCGGCAGTTCCTCCAGCGCAGCCTGCACGTCAACATCGAGGTTGTTCAGCTCGAAGCTCTGTTCCGGTCCGGGTTCCCGGCCGGGAAGCCGGGACTCAGCGTCCTCGGCAAGGGCGTCGAACCTGATCCGGGTCTTTCTCCGTGCCTGGTCCAGGAAGAGGTTCGTGGTGATCCGGTGCAGCCACCCGTCCAAGGTGCCCGGCTTGAAGTTCTCCAGCGAGCGGAAAACGCGGACAAACACCTCCTGGGTGAGGTCCTCGGCGTCGTACTTGTTCCCGGTCAGGCGGTATGCCAGCCGGTAAACCTTGGCCGAGTGGTTGGTGACCACTTCTTCCCAGGTGGGACGGACCCACTCCGGATCAGGATGATTTGCTGCAGGGACAGGTGCCACAACTGAAGATGACATCGTCCACTCCCCTCGTGGAATGCTAACGCCCGGATACTGTTGACATCTCTGATTCGGCGCCGGTCACCTTTTGGATGAGCGGATAATAATCATTTCAAAGTTGTCTGGGAATTTCCTGATTGTGCCCAAGTTCAGCCGTGGGCGCAACAGCCCGCCTCCGCTGCTGTTGCCACCGGACACAGTAGGCTGTAAAGGACATTCCCCTGCCGCCCAGAAAGCGAAACCCATGAGCGCCGACAAGTCCACCAGCTGGTCCTATGCAGAAGATCTGCCCGCTGAGGATGAGGTCATGCTTCGGGCCCGGGAGCGCTCCTTTGAGCTGGGTGTAACGCCGGTTGGACCGGGGGTTGGCGCAGTGCTCACCGTGCTGGCCGCCGCGTCCAAGGCCCAGACCGCCGTCGAAATCGGAACCGGTGCCGGGGTCTCCGGTGTCTGCCTGCTCCGGGGCCTCGGGCCCCAGTCCGTCCTCACCACCATCGACGTGGACGTGGAACACCTCAAGGCCGCCCGCGAAGCATTTTCCGAGGCAGGCAGCCCGGCCAACCGCACCCGCACCATTTCCGGCCGGGCCGGCGATGTCCTGCCGCGCCTGACGGACAACGCCTATGACCTGGTGTTCATCGACGCCGACAAGCCAGGCCTCCCGGGCTATGTGGAGCAGGCCGTCCGGCTCCTGAAACCGGCCGGGCTGCTGATCATCAACGATGCCCTGGACAAGGACAAGGTGGCCAACCCCGCCGGCCGGGAGGCCACAACGGTGGTCCTGCGCCAGGTGGGCAAGGCAATCCGCGACGACGAGAGGCTTGCGTCCGCCATGCTTCCCACCGGCGACGGGCTGCTGGTAGCGGTCAAGAAGTAGCAGCAGGATACGGGCAGGGCCCGCAGCCTGCTGGCTGCGGGCCCTGCCCGGCACGATTATTCGGTAACGCCGACGAGGCATTCCTTGAGGTTTGCTGCTTCGGCAGCGTTCAGCTCGACCACCAGGCGCCCGCCGCCCTCGAGCGGGACGCGCATGATCAGGCTGCGGCCCTCCTTGGTGACTTCCATTGGGCCGTCGCCGGTGCGTGGTTTCATAGCCGCCATGAGGAATTCCCCTCCATTTTGTCCCAGGACTGATCAGCCCGGGCGGGCTGTGTCCGCATGTCGATCAAGCCGCTATGGCGGAGTGGATGGACACCGCCAAGGCTGAGCGTATTCTGAATGCTTTTTGTCCTTGCTTACTTATCATTATCGCGGAATTACCCGTACGTAGCTAATCGATGGACATTTCCAACGTCTTGCTATTTCAGTCCTGACCTGCGCCGAAGTCCCCGTGGCTAGGGTGGATAATCCCCGCCGCCTGGCAATTGCGCCCAGGCCCACAGCCACACGATCCAGACGATCTGCAGCAGCAGGAACATGGTGACCACGGTCCACCGGTAGGCCCGCGAGCCGGAGAGCAGGACAGCACCCAGCGCGAGCGGAAACAGCGGCAGGAGCATACGGAAAGTGCTGGTCTGCGGGTGCAGGAACACCACCAGGTACCCCATGTAGCAGGCGCACCACAGCCGGAGTTCAACGCCGAGCTGCCGTACCGGCGGCAGGAACAGCATGGCGCCGAACAGTGCCACGAAAACGAACGGCGCCAGCAGGCCCAGGACCGGGCCAAAGAGGTCGACGCCGGTGTCGAACCAGGGCTTGAAGGGCACCAGGTCGTGCCCGCGCCACACAGTTTCAGTCTTGGTATAGGCCTGGATATCGCCCGTTGCTGCCCACGCGGCGGCGGGCCAGGCAAGCGCCATCGCCCCTCCGGCGGCGGTAAGGGCAGCCAGCGCCGCGAGGTCGCCGTTCGAGTGGGTCCCTTCGCGTTGCCCGCTGCCGTCCCGCCGGGCACTGAACCGCTGCCACACGTGGCGCAGGAGAACCAGTCCGAGCATGGCTGCGAACGGGACCCCCACCGGCCGCGAGAGGCACAGGAGGAATACCACCGGGATGGCCCACAAGTACTGCCGGCGCACCACCAGCAGCAATGCTCCCGCGAGCAGCAGCAGCGTCAACGACTCGGCGTAGGGCACCTGGAGGATTGCGGACACGGGGAAGGTGGAGAAGAAGGCCACGCCCCACAGGGCGGGTGCGTGGGTGGCCTTGTGCCGGAAGAGGATGTAGACCACCAGGGCGGCTCCCCACCCTGCCAGCATGGCGATGATGGTCAGGGCCGCGGCCGGATTCATGCCGGTCAGCGCGCTGAGGCCACCGGCCAGGGCAGGAAACAACGGATAGAAGGCCCAGGCGTTCTCCTGGACATTGCCGGCAGCATCGGTCGGCAGGACGGAGGGGTAGCCTTCAGCAATGACCTGGCCGTACCAGCGCGCATCCCAGATGTTGATGAAGTTCCAGTAATCCGGTTTGGCGGGAAACCAGGGGTTGGGGCCCTGGTGCAGGGCGGCGGCCATGAAGATGCAGGCGGTGACCAGCCGGGCCGCGAAGTAGATGGCGGTGGCCTGCAGCCACCAGGGCCAGCCTTGGACAGCCCGCCCGGCCTGCCCGGCCAGCACCTGGAGAGACGGGACAAGGCCTGCCCCCCGCCGCGCCACGGTGCTCACAGCGGGTTCTTTCCAGGCGATGTGTTGTTCTTGTCGGATTCCGGTCCGGGGGTGGCTTCCATGGCCAACAGTGCTGCCCGGAGCCCATCAATTTCCTGCTGTTTGGACGCGAGCTGGTCCCGCAGCTCGTCCAGGACCTGGTCCACCTGCTCCATCCGGTAGCCGCGCAGGCCGAGGGAGAAACGCACGCGGTCGACGTCCTCCGGGGCTGCCTGCGCCGGCAGCAGGACAGGAGGAAGGTTGGCCGGCGGCTGCTCGAAACCGCCGCCCGCCAGGACAGGCAGCGGGCCCTCGCCTGACGTGCCGGAACGTAGCCCAAGGCCGATCCAGAAAACCGCCCCAATCAGCACAATGGCCAGGAAAACCAGAAAAAAGCTCACCGTTCCATCGTGCCAGACGGGATGGCGCGCCGCCGTCCGGACGCTCGGGCTACTCCGGCCGCTGCTCCCCGTTAAGCGAGGGGGTAATGGCTACGTGGAGCACCCGGTCCACCGCCTCCGCGGGATCGTCAACCACCTGGATCAGGTCCAGGTCCTTCTCCGAGACCATGCCTTCGGCCACGAGTGTTCCCCTGATCCACTCGATCATCGGACCCCAGAACTCGACGCCGAGGAGCACGATGGGGAACGACGTCACCTTTCGCGTCTGAACCAGCACCATCGCCTCAAAAAGCTCATCCAGGGTGCCCAGGCCGCCCGGCAGGACGATGAACCCCTGCGCGTACTTGACGAACATGGTCTTGCGGGCAAAGAAGTACCTGAAGTTGATGCCCAGGTCCACCCACTGGTTCAGGCCCTGCTCAAAGGGAAGTTCGATGCCCAGGCCGACGGACACGCCGTTGCCTTCCACAGTGCCGCGGTTGGCCGCTTCCATGGATCCGGGGCCGCCGCCGGTGATGACGGCAACGCCGGCCTCGGCCAGCTTCCGCCCCACTTCGACGCCCATCTCGTAGTATGGGCTGCCGGGCTTGGTGCGGGCGGAACCGAAGACGCTCACGGCCTTGCCAATGTCGGCCAGGGCGCCGAAACCTTCCACGAACTCGCTCTGGATGCGCAGGACACGCCAGGGATCAGTGTGGACAAACTGGCCGGGTCCCTTGGTGTCGAGCAGATGCTGGTCAGACATATCCACGGCCGCCTGCTTGCGGCGCAGTTCAAGGGGGCCCTTACGGCGCGGCTGGGAATTTCTGGCCGGATCTGCGTTGATGCTCATTCACCAAGGCTAACCTCCCGCAGGAGGTATCTCTTGAATCACGATCCGCAGGAAGTTGGGGTGATTCGCATCATAAAGACCTGTATGTTCGCTAGATTCTTTCTTATGACTACTCATGTGCCCGGAGATGCGCTTGTCTCCCTGAACGGCGTAAATAAGCACTACGGCCAGCTGCATGTTTTGAAGGACATCAACCTGCAGGTCCGCAAGGGCGAGGTTGTCGTGGTCATCGGGCCTTCCGGCTCCGGTAAGTCCACCCTCTGCCGTGCCATCAACCGCCTGGAAACCATCGAAGGCGGCACCATCAGCATCGACGGGAAGGTGCTTCCGGGGGAAGGCAAGGAGCTTGCCCAGCTCCGCGCCGACGTCGGAATGGTCTTCCAGTCCTTTAACCTCTTCGCGCACAAAACCATCCTGGAGAACGTGACGCTCGGCCCCATCAAGGTCAAGGGCGTCGCAAAGGCTACGGCGGACAAAGACGCCATGGCCCTGCTTGAACGCGTCGGCGTTGGCCACCAGGCCCCCAAGCTGCCGGCACAGCTTTCAGGCGGGCAGCAGCAGCGCGTGGCCATCGCACGGGCTTTGGCAATGAAGCCGAAGGTCATGCTGTTTGATGAGCCCACCTCGGCCCTGGACCCGGAAATGATCAACGAGGTCCTGGACGTCATGGTCCAGCTGGCCAAGGAGGGCATGACCATGATCGTGGTCACCCACGAGATGGGCTTTGCCCGCAAGGCCGCGGATCGCGTCGTGTTCATGGCGGACGGCCAGATTGTCGAAGACGCCACCCCGGAAGAATTCTTCACCAACCCGAAGAGTGAACGTGCCAAGGACTTCCTTTCCAAGCTCCTGACGCACTGACCCACACCTGAACAAACACTCCCAGTTCGCACCGAGGCCGTGACCCACGGCCATCAATGAAAGGAATGTCATGAAGGCATTTATGACCCGGCGGAAATCATTCTTCGTGGCGGCTACCGCCGCCCTCGCCCTGTCCCTGAGCGCCTGCGGCGGAGGCGGCGGCGGAACGACCACCAACCCCAGCCCTGCCGAGAAGCCGTCCTTCGCAGCCGGGACCACCATGGAGAAACTCTCCAAGGCCGGCACCATCAAGATCGGCACCAAGTTCGACCAGCCGCTCTTCGGCCAGGTGGGCCTGGACGGCAAGCCGGTCGGCTTCGACGTCGAAATCGGTAAGCTCATCGCCGCCAAGCTGGGCATCGCTGCGGACAAGATCGAATGGTCCGAGACTGTCTCGGCCAACCGCGAACCCTTCATCGAGCAGGGCAAGGTGGACCTGGTCATCGCCACGTACACCATCAATGACAAGCGCAAGCAGGTTGTCAGCTTCGCCGGGCCGTACTACGAGGCCGGCCAGGCCCTCATGGTGAACAAGGACAACGACTCCATCAAGAAGCCGGAAGACGTCAAGGGCAAGAAGGTCTGCTCGGTCACCGGTTCGACGCCGGCCGCCACCATCGTGGACAAGTACGGGGCAGAGCTGGTCCCGGCCGCAACCTACTCGGCATGCCTGGAGCCGCTGCGCAACAAGCAGGTTGAAGCGGTCACCACGGACAACGTCATCCTTGCCGGTTTCGTTGACAAGGAACCGGACGCCTTCAAGCTGGCTTCCGACGAAACGTTCACCAAGGAGCCCTACGGCATCGGCCTGAAGAAGGACGACACCGAGTTCCGCAACTGGATCAATGACCAGCTGGAGTCCTTCGAAAAGGACGGAAGCTACAAGAAGGCCTGGGAGGCCACTGCCGGCGAAGTCATCAAGACTGCGCCCAGCCTGCCCACGATCAACCGCTACTAGGCGGCCGTTCGTTGCCGGGGCCGGTCCGCCGGTCCCGGCGACGCCACGCCTTCACTTCCGTCCACTCCCAGAGCCGAAGGATCCTATGGACGTCATTCTTGAAAACCTGCCCCTGTACTGGAACGGTTTTCTCCGCACCCTTTTTCTTTCAGCCGTATCCGGGATCATCGCGCTGGTATTGGGCACGCTGCTTGCGGCTGCCAGGGTTTCCCCGGTGGCTGCCCTCCGTGGCTTCAGCACGGTCTACGTGGAGGTTCTCCGGAACACACCCCTGACCATCGCCTTCTTCTTCGCCGCCATCGTGCTCCCCCGCCTCGGGGTCAAGTTTGAGCAGTTTGAGGTTGCCGCGATCATTGCCCTCAGCACCTACACCGCAGCATTCATCGCCGAAGCTGTCCGTTCGGGTGTCAACAGCGTTCCGGTGGGTCAGGCTGAGGCCGCCCGCAGCATTGGCATGAAGTTTGGCCAGGTGCTGTCCCTCATCATCCTGCCGCAGGCCCTGAGGACGGTGATCCCGCCGCTGATCAACATCCTGATTGCGCTGGTGAAGAACTCCTCCGTGGCGGGTGCATTCTTTGTTTTGGAACTCTTCGGCTACGGCCGCCAGCTGGCCAACGCCAACGGTGACGCCGTCATCGCGGTGCTGTTGGGAACGGCGTTCTTCTATCTGCTCCTCACCGTTCCGCTGGGCATCCTAGCCAGCACGGTGGAACGAAAGGTGGCGATTGCCCGATGAGCTCAGTCCTTTACGACGTTCCCGGCCCCAAGGCCCGGCGCGTCTCCCTGATCGCTTCGATGGCCGGTTCCGTGCTGATCCTCGGCCTGCTGGCATGGATTGTCATGACCCTCGCGCAGCAGGGCATTTTTGAGGGCCGCCGCTGGCAGATCTTCACCCGCGGCGACGTGTGGACGCTCCTGGGAAACGGCCTCGGCGCCACCCTGAGCGCGGCAGCCCTGGCGGCGGTTATCGCCTTCCCCCTCGGACTGCTCCTCTGCCTGCTGCGAATCTCTGATGCCGCCTTCATCAGGATCCCCACCCGGGTGGTGCTGGAGTTCCTCCGCGGCATGCCCGTCGTCCTGATGATGCTGTTCGTCCTGTTGGGCTTCGGTACCTCGCCGTTCATTGCTGTTGTCACCGGCCTGGTGCTCTACAACTCAGCTGTGTTCGCCGAAATCATCCGGGCCGGCATCCAGTCCCTGCCAAAGGGGCAGCGTGAAGCCGGCCTGGCCATCGGCCTGACGAGCTTCCAGTCCCGCATGCAGATCGAGCTCCCGCAGGCGATCCGCCGCATGATGCCGTCCCTGGTGGCGCAGATGGTGGTCCTCCTGAAGGACACCTCGCTCGGCTACATCGTGGCGTACGGCGAACTCCTGCGCGCGGTGCAGGTGATGGCGGACTTCCTGGGTACGCAGTTCCTGTTCCCCATCTTCTTTGTGGCCGCCGCAATCTACATCGCCATCAACATCCTTGTTTCAAGGATCGCGGTGTGGATCGAGCGCCGCGGCTCCAAGAAGGCTGCAGGCGGAATGGCCAAGGCCGAACCCGCCGCAGTGGAGGCGGGAGCGCCTTAGGGTGTACCGACACAGTGATGGCCCGGATCTTCGGATCCGGGCCATCACTGTCTTAACGGGGGCGCAGGCCGGCGGCCTAGCCTGCCATCCAGTCCTGCAGTGCCCGCAGGCAGGTACGGATGGCCTCAGCGTCAACGTGCTCATTGTCCTTGTGCGCCAGCAGCGGGTCCCCGGGCCCGAAGTTCACTGCCGGAATCCCCAGCTCGCTGAAACGCGCGACGTCGGTCCAGCCGTATTTGGGCTTCGGCCTGGCGCCCACGGCGGAGACGAAGGACGCAGCCGCAGGGTGCTGGAGGCCGGGCCGCGCCCCGGCGGCAGCATCGGTGCGGACCACGTCAAACCCCTCAAGGAGTTCCCGTACCACGGCTTCGGCCTGGTCCGGCGTCTTGTCCGGGGCAAACCGGTAGTTGATCTCCACCACGCAGCGGTCCGGGATGACGTTTCCGGCAGTGCCGCCGTTGATCTTCACGGCGTTGAGGCTCTCCCGGTACTCCAGTCCGTCCACGTTGACGGTCAGCGGCTGGTACGCGGCCAGCCTCGCCAAAATTGGCGCGGCGGCGTGGATGGCGTTGCTGCCCATCCATGCGCGTGCGGAATGGGCAGCCTCCCCCACGGTTGTTACTTCAAACCGGCTGGTGCCGTTGCAGCCACCTTCCACCGTCCCGTGGGTTGGTTCCAGCAGGATCGCAAAGTCTCCGTCCAGCAGGTGGCCGTGGTTCCGCACCAGCCGGCCAAGTCCGCTTTTGACGGCCTCCACTTCCTCGTGGTCGTAGAAGACGAAGGTGACGTCCCGCTTCGGCGACGCCCCGTCGTCGAACATGGTGGCGGCGAGGGCAAGCTGCACCGCGACGCCGCCCTTCATGTCCGTCGCGCCGCGGCCGTACAGGATCCCCTCGCCGGGGACGCCGGAGTCCCAGGTGGAGGGGACTGTCCCTTTTGCTCCGTCCGCCAGGGGCAGCGGAACGGTGTCCAGATGCCCTGCCAGGATGACCCGCTCCGAACAGCCGAGCTCGGTACGGGCGATCATAGAATCCCCGTCCCGGAGCACGCTCAGTTGGGGGATGCCCAACAGCGCCGCCTCAATGGCGTCCGCCAGTTCCGTTTCATTTCCGGACACACTGTTGATGTCCATGATGGCGGCTGTAAGGAGCGCAACGTCCTGGCGGAGGTCGAGCGTCAGGGTGGAAGGGTCCGGAGTGGTTTCGGCAGTCACGAAGCCAGTCTAGTTCGGACCCTGTCCCTGCCCCTCGATAGACTGGGGCCATGACTGAGACTGCTTCTTCCGCCGTGCCCGAAACCTCGAACGCAACCACCGACGATCGCTCCGCCTACGGCTTCGGCGTGGCCACAATTGCCACCGCCGACGCCAGCGTACTGGATGTGTGGTTTCCGGCACCGGCCCTCGGTGTTGCCGCCGAAAACCTGCGTTCCGTGGAGGACGCGGACCAGTCCCTCATCCTCATCGCAGAGAATGGTGCCGACGAGGACCGCGGCACGGAGCAGAAAGTGGTTTTTGTCCAGATCAACCTCGATGAGGCCCCGGCAGATACCGCCGATGCCTACCTGCGCCTGCACCTCCTCTCGCACCGCCTCGTCAAGCCCAACACCATCAACCTGGACGGCATCTTCGGCAACCTGCCCAACGTTGTCTGGACCAACTTCGGCCCCGCCCCGGTGGAGGGCTTCGAGCTGACCCGCGCGCGGCTGCGGCGCCGCGGCGCCGTCACCGTCTACGGCATCGACAAGTTCCCGCGCATGGTGGACTACGTGGTGCCCACCGGCGTAAGGATTGCCGACGCCGACCGTGTGCGGCTGGGTGCCCACCTGGCGGAAGGCACCACCGTGATGCACGAAGGCTTCGTCAACTTCAATGCCGGAACCCTGGGAACCTCCATGGTGGAAGGCCGCATCTCGGCGGGCGTAGTGACCGGCAACGGCAGCGACGTCGGCGGCGGCGCCTCCATCATGGGCACCCTTTCGGGCGGGGGCAAGGAAAAAATCACCATCGGCGAGCGGGTCCTGCTCGGCGCAAACTCAGGCGTCGGCATCAGTATCGGTGACGACTCCGTGGTCGAGGCGGGGCTGTACGTCACCGCGGGAACCCGGGTTCGTATCCCCGGGCCAAAGGATGAGGTGGGTGAGGACACCACCAAGATCGTCAAGGCCGCGGAACTGTCCGGCGTGCCCAACCTGCTGTTCCGCCGCAACTCCACCACGGGCGTGGTGGAGGTCCTCCCCCGCCAGGGCCAGACCGTGGAACTCAACGACGCCCTGCACGCCAACTGATCCTTCCATGGCACGAAGACGCAGCCTGCGCCGCCTTGTGGTACTGGTGCTCACCCTGGCACTGGTAGCCGGCGGCATCTATTCGGCCGTGTTTTTCCTGCAGCGTTCCGAAACCCTCGTTTCGGAACGCTGCAGGGCCGTGATTGACGAGCGGACCTCCGAGCTGGCCCCGGACCAGGCCGTCTACGCGGCGCTGATCACCGCTGTTGCCGTGCAGCGCGGACTTCCACCGCGGGCTGCGAGCATTGCGCTGGCTACCGCCATGCAGGAGTCCAAGCTGCGGAATATCGAGCACGGAGACCAGGCCGGCCCGGACTCGCGCGGACTGTTCCAGCAGCGTCCTTCCCAGGGGTGGGGGACGGAGGAACAGATCATGGATCCGTACTATGCGGCGAATGCCTTCTATGACGCCCTGGTAAAGATCCCCGGCTATGAGTCACTTGAAATTACCGAGGCAGCCCAGCGCGTGCAGCGTTCCGCCTACCCCACCGCCTACGCGCAGCACGAGGAAATGGGACGAACCTTTGCTTCCGGCCTGACCGGCCAGACGCCAGAGGCCGTCGAATGCACCCTCCGCGCCGCCGGCACTGGCGGCGACGCCGCAGCGGTGTCCGCCGAGCTGGACCAGGCGTACGGCCCGCTGGGAACAACCGTTGACGGTGAGACCCTGGTGGTCGAGGCTGCGGGCAGCCAGGCATGGTCCGTGGCCCAATGGGCGGTTGCCAACGCCAAAGGCTTTGAGGTCACACAGGTTGAGGTGGCGGGCAGGAGCTGGAACCGTGCATCGCGGGACGGCTGGCAGGAATCTACAGCCCCCGAGGGCGAGGTCCGGATCACCGTAGCTGCTGGCGAGACTGCCAGTTGAGGGCGGGCTATCGCGGTGCAGTCGGCGTCTGCGCCCAGGCCAAGGCACCCTAAACCAGGATCTCCACCACTGGCTGCACGTAGCTGCGGAAAAGCTCCGGCTCGCCCATCAGCTTGTTGCTCATGATGATCTTGTCCGGCTCCATGTACCAGGCCCGCTGTTCGTTCAGCGGCAGCTCGATGATGGTCAGCTTGAAGTCACGGGAATCACGGCCCACCTCCATGAGCCTGTCATCGACCATGTCCTCAAGAAGCTGGTCCGCACCGCTGGCTGCCCGCTCCGCCTCTATCTCGGCGTACTCGCTCCTGCGCTCCCGGGCCCAGGTGAGGGCAGCACCGAAATGTGCCTGCAGCACACGCTGCAGCGCTGGCGAATTGCCGAAGGCATCGAAGTTGGGCGGTGACAGGTCCGGGGACGTGTGGGGATGGGCCTTGAGCAGCTGTTCCCACCAGGCTTCCCACTCTGTCTTCAATGCACTGAGGCCACCGACATCCGCGGTCAGGTGCGAATGGTCGGCGCGGCGGACCTTTGGCGCCGCATGGGACAATGATGGCTGCCCTGCCCCGTCAAGCCCTGCAGTATCCCGGACGTACAGGGCTATCATCATGGGCCCTGACGTGTCCGTGGTGATTTGCCACCTGGTACCGCTTGTCTGATGCATCCGACGTCCTTCCGTGGCGTGCTCTTACCGGGGTTGGGTGATCGGGCAGCGCCCCCTGGTAATCAGTCTATTCCCCCCAATGCCCACGTTAGTGGCTGTCATCACATCCCGTCGAGGTGCCGTTCAAGGACGTCGATGCACATATCGCGCGTCATCCATTCGGGTTGCAGCAGCGCATGCATGCACAGCCCATCGAGCGTTGCCAGCAGCCTCTCCGCCTCCAGCACAAGGCTTTCCTGCGGCTCGTCCTCCGGCATCAAGGCGCTGACTACCCGCCCCACGATGACGGCCACCTCGCGGTGGCTCCGGTCCGCCTCGGCAGCCAGGAACGGCCGCACCCTGGCCGCATTCTTGAACGCCATCCAGGCGCACGCCTCGAGCGCACGCTGCTCATCCAGGGGCAGGATGCCGCACAGCAGTGTTAACACGGCCCCGCGGTGCCCATCGGAGCCGGGAACGGCCTCATGCACCGCCGGCAGGGACATTCCAAGCCGGCGGACGATGCGGTCCACTACCGTGGCGAATGAGTAGGAGAGCAGTTCCTCGCTGCCGGCGAAGTAGTGCCGCACGGAACCCACAGCGAGCCCGGCCTCATCGGCCACTTCCCGCAGCGAGGCCCGCTCCAGCCCGTCACCTGCAATAATCCGAAGAACTGCTTCAACCACGTCCTGGCGCCGGGTTTCGGCATCTACGATTTTGGGCACTACTTCTATTTAGCACGGATGTGCCCTCCTAGGGGCCCCGGCATGCCGTGGCCCGTGCATCTGACCCTGGCCCGGGCAGCTACGCTGCCCGGCATCCGGGATGCGGCGGCGGCAGTACGTGTTGTTGGGATAGCGTTGAGGCATGAAGATTCTGGTCACCGGAGGCACCGGCTACATCGGTTCCCACACTGTTTTGTCCCTGCAGGAAGCCGGCCATGACGTGGTGGTGATCGACAACCTGGTCAACTCCAGTGAAGAGTCCCTCCGGCGCGTAGCGGAACTCAGCGGCAAGACCGCAAAGTTCCATAATGTCGACCTCGTGGACGAGGCCGCCGTCGAGCGTGTCTTCGCCGACAGCGCCATCGACGCGGTCATCCACTTCGCGGGACTGAAGGCAGTCGGCGAATCCGTCCGTGAACCGCTCAAGTACTACTACAACAACCTGGTGGGGACCCTGAACCTCATCCGGGTGATGGACCGCCACGATGTCCGGTCCATTGTCTTCAGCTCCTCAGCCACGGTCTACGGCGAGCACAACCCCATCCCCTACGTCGAAAAAATGGAAATCGGCGCCAACAACCCCTACGGCCGCACCAAGGAACAGATCGAGGACATCCTCTCCGACCTCGGTAATGCCGACCCCCGCTGGCACATCGCCCTGCTGCGCTACTTCAACCCCGTCGGCGCCCACCCCTCCGGCCGGATCGGCGAAGACCCCCAGGGCATCCCCAACAACCTCGTCCCCTTCATCGCCCAGGTCGCCGTGGGCCGGCGCGAGAAACTCATGGTCTTCGGCGGCGACTACGACACCCCCGACGGGACCTGCCTGCGCGACTACATCCACGTCGTCGACCTCGCCGAAGGCCACGTAGCCGCACTCAACCACGTGGCGGACCGCGCCGGCGTCTTCCGCTGGAACCTCGGCTCCGGCAAGGGCTCCTCCGTCCTTGAAGTCCTCCGCTCCTTCGAAAAAGCCGTGGGCAAGCCCATCCCGTACGAAATCACCGGCCGCCGGGCCGGCGACCTCCCCGCCTTCTGGGCCGACGCCACCTCAGCCCTCGCCGACCTCAGCTGGTCCACCACCAAAACCGTGGACGAAATGTGCGAGGACCACTGGCGCTGGCAGAAGAACAACCCCCAGGGCTACACCTCCTGACCCCACCCGTCGGTTGCTCCGTCCCGGTCGTTTTGAGGCCCGAAAGGACCGGTACGGAGCAATCCATGAAGAATTAACGACGTCGGCCGCCCACCTTTGGAAGGTGGGCGGCCGATGTCGTACTCCAGGCTTTGCGGAACCGGTGGCTAGCGGACCGGGTAGTCCCGCTCCGGTTCGCCGATGTACAGCTGGCGCGGGCGGCCGATCTTGGTGTTCGGATCGCTGATCATCTCGCGCCACTGGGCGATCCAGCCCGGGAGGCGGCCGATGGCGAAGAGCACGGTGAACATCTTCTCGGGGAAGCCCATGGCCTTGTAGATCAGGCCTGTGTAGAAGTCGACGTTCGGGTAGAGCTTGCGCTGGATGAAGTAGTCATCGTTCAGCGCCTTTTCTTCCAGGCGCAGGGCGATGTCCAGCAGCTCGTCGTTGCCGCCGAGCTTGGTGAGGATCTCGTGCGCGGTGGCCTTGACGATCTTGGCGCGCGGATCGTAGTTCTTGTAGACGCGGTGCCCGAAGCCCATGAGGCGGACGCCGTCTTCCTTGTTCTTGACCTTCTCCATGTAGTCCTCGGGCTTGGTGCCGTCGGCCTGGATCTGGCGGAGCATCTTGAGCACAGCCTCGTTGGCGCCGCCGTGGGCAGGCCCAAACAGGGCGTTGATGCCTGCGGACACTGACGCGAACAGGTTGGCGTTGGAGGAGCCCACCAGCCTCACCGTGGAGGTGGAGCAGTTCTGCTCGTGGTCCGCGTGCAGGATCAGGAGCAGGTCCAGCGCCTTCGCGACGATCGGGTCCACTTCGTACTGCTCGGCCGGGAGCCCAAAGCTGAGGCGCAGGAAGTTCTCCACGAGGTTGTGGGAGTTGTCCGGGTACAGCATGGGCTGGCCGATGGACTTCTTGTGCGCGTACGCCGCGATGACCGGGAGCTTGGCCATGAGGCGGATGGTGGAGACTTCCACCTGTTCTGCGTTGAACGGGTCCAGCGAGTCCTGGTAGAAGGTGGACAGCGCGGAAACGGCCGAGGACAGGACGGGCATGGGGTGCGCGTCGCGGGGGAAGCCGCCGAAGAAGCCCTTGAGCTCCTCATGCAGCAGCGTGTGGCGCCGGATCTTCTGGTCGAACTCGTCCAGTTCCGTGGGTGTGGGCAGGTTGCCGTAGATCAGCAGGTAGGACACCTCGAGGAAGCTGGAGTGCTGCGCGAGCTGCTCGATGGGGTATCCGCGGTACCGCAGGATGCCCGCATCGCCATCGATGTAGGTGATAGCCGAGGTGGTGGCTGCGGTGTTCATGAAGCCGGGGTCAAAGGTGACTGCGCCCGTCTGCTTCAGCAGCTTGGAAACGTCGTAGCCTTCGTTCCCTTCAATAACCTGGATGCGCGGGAGCTTAAGCTCGCCTCCTGCGTGGAGCAGGGTCGCTGCGTTGTTGGTCTCAGTCATGGAGTCCCCTTCATGAGGCTTCTGGGCCTCTGTCGAAAGCTTGATCCAACATCAGGTGAGCCGCGCACTGACCCTGAGAACACAGGTTCCAACACCCGGGCTGCCTTCTTGTAGAGGGCCACCATTGATAGTCACTTAAAAAGTACCCGCTCCTTGGCGGGTGTCACTAATCCAAGACGCTGCCGGAGCCCTTAAAATGAGGCACTTGTGGCGCGAGTCACACGTTTGTTACGAGGCTGTAGCTGTTACCGCCCTGCTGCCAGCCGGGACACGGCTGCGTCGATGCGCTCGTCCGTACCCGTCAGAGCCACGCGGACAAAGCCGTTGCCCGCATCGCCGTAGAAGACGCCGGGGCCCACCACGATGCCGCGCTCTGCCAGCCGCGCCACCGTGTCCCACGTGCTCTCGCCCGCGGTGGACCAAAGGTACAGTCCGGCGTCGGATTCCTTGATCTCCAGGCCGAAGTCCAGCAGGGCAGGGACCATCCGTTCACGGCGTCCGCGGTACAGGTCCTTCTGCGCCTCGACGTGGGCGTCGTCACCGAGCGCCACGCGCATGGCCTCCTGGACCGGGTACGGGACAATCATGCCTGCATGCTTGCGGCTGTTGACCAGGTTGGGCATCAGGTCAGGATCCCCGGCTACGAACGCTGCACGGTAACCTGCCACATTGGACTGCTTGCTCAGCGAGTAGACGGCCAGCAGCCCCTGGTGCGATCCGCCGGCTACGCGTGGATCCAGGATGCTGGGCACGGCCTGGCCGCCGCGCTGGACGTCCCAGGCTCCCCAGCCAAGCTCCGCGTAGCACTCGTCCGAGGCCACCACTGCGCCAAGCTCACGGGACTGGTCCACAAGCGCTTTCAGGGATTCGACGCCGCGGACACTGCCTGTTGGGTTCCCGGGCGAGTTGACCCAGATGAGCCGCACGCGCGCCCGCATGGCGTCGTCCAGTTCGTCCAGGTTGTCCGTCGCTACGGACGTGGCGCCGGCCAGGGTGGCCCCGATGTCATATGTGGGGTAGGCCACCTTGGGGCGTACGACGACGTCTCCGGGCTTTAGCCCTAACAGGAGCGGCAGCCACGCCACCAGCTCCTTGGAGCCCACGGTGGGCATGATGTTGCGCGCATCGAGTCCCGTGACGCCGCGGCGCCGCTCGAACCACCCTGCGATGGCCTCCCGAAGGGCCGGGGTGCCGTGGACTGTCGGATATCCCGGGGCATCTGCCGCCGCCTTCAGCGCATCCTGGATCAGCGCGGGGGTGGGGTCGACGGGGGTGCCGATGGACAGGTTGACCGCCCCGTCCGGGTGCTGCGCGGCCTTGGCGACGTATGGCGCCATGGCCTCCCACGGGTAGTCAGGCAGGTCCAGGCCAAACGTTTTCGCTGCTGCGGTCACGGTCCCTGCCCGCGTCAGTGGTCTTGGTTCTGCGGCGGCAGTGCGGCGATCATGGGGTGGTCCTTGCCCGTGTTGCCGATCTTTGCCGCACCTCCGGGAGACCCGAGGTCATCAAAGAACTCCACATTGGCCTTGTAGTAGTCAGCCCACTCTTCCGGGGTGTCATCCTCGTAGTAAATGGCTTCAACCGGGCACACCGGTTCACAGGCGCCGCAGTCCACGCACTCGTCCGGATGGATGTACAGCGAACGCTCACCTTCGTAGATGCAGTCGACGGGGCACTCTTCAATACATGCCTTGTCCTTGACATCTACACACGGCTGCGCGATTACGTACGTCACGTCCCTGGCCTCTCCACGTTGGTTCCGGCGACCCGCCGGCTCTTGCATCCGGCAGCTGCGGCCGGACTCTTGACATCTGAGCCTATTATCTCCCAGCCTGTTCCCGCGAACCTAGCCGGGCGCCCTAGTATGAACTGGTGAGTCAGCCTACACCTGCCCCTGCCGGGTTCCTCTCCGCCGCAGCGCCCGGAACGCGGGTTGTGGTGCGCTACCGCATCGAGGACGGGCTCACGGATGCCCTCGGGCACCTGGTGGCGTGCGACGCCGGTGCATGCACCATCCGCACGCGGCAGGCCGACGTCGTCATTCCCTTAGAGCGTGTTGTTGCCGCCAAGGCCGTTCCGCCCGCCCCGGAGCGGCGCCGCCCGCGCGCCTAAGACGCCCTTCACTGGGCAGGGACTGCCCCTGCGCAGCGAACCCGGCTTCTTCCAGCAGGTAGCGGGCCATCGTCTCGATGATGGATCCTGATTCGGGCCGGATTCTTGCCACCAAACCAAGAACACTCTTTTGCCGCACCCCTGGAACCCTTCCCTCAAGGCCGAAAGCCGGACCAATCCCAATGGCGCCCGGCGTGAATGAGCAGCGGGTCGGCGTCGGGCAGTGAATACATGCCCCGCGCCTCCCCGAGCACCTATGTGGAAAATGCCGTGGCGCACTGAAGGGCCGCTCTGTTGCGCAGGGACTGGCCCTGCGCAATGACCCCGGCTATTGCCGCGCGGCGCGGAACGCAGAATGCCACCGGCACGGGGCCGGTGGCATTCTGTGAGCCAGGAGTTGTTAGACCTTGGCGCGGGCGCGGTTGGCCTTGGCACGCTCGTTGGTGTCCAGGATGACCTTGCGGATGCGGATGGCTTCCGGGGTGACCTCGACGCACTCGTCCTCGCGGGCGAATTCCAGGGACTCTTCGAGAGTGAGGTCGCGCGGCGGCGTCAGGTTCTCGAAGGTGTCGGAGGAGGCTGCACGCATGTTGGTGAGCTTCTTTTCCTTGGTGATGTTGACGTCCATGTCGTCGGCGCGGGAGTTCTCGCCCACGATCATGCCCTCGTAGACCTCGGACGTGGGCTTCACGAAGAAGGAGCCGCGTTCCTGCAGGTTGATCATGGCGAACGGCGTCACAACGCCGGCGCGGTCAGCGATCATCGAGCCGTTGGTGCGGTATTCGATGGGGCCGGCCCACGGCTCGTAGCCCTCGGAAATGGAGGCTGCGATGCCGGCGCCGCGGGTGTCCGTGAGGAACTTGGTGCGGAAACCGATCAGGCCACGGGCCGGAACGATGAACTCCATGCGGCACCAGCCGGTGCCGTGGTTGGCCATGTTGGTCATGCGGCCCTTGCGGGCTGCCATGAGCTGCGTGACGGCGCCGAGGTACTCTTCCGGCACGTCGATGGTCATATGCTCCATCGGCTCGTGGACCTTGCCGTCGATGGTCTTGGTGACAACCTGCGGCTTGCCCACGGTCAGTTCGAAGCCTTCGCGGCGCATCTGCTCCACCAGGATGGCCAGGGCGAGCTCGCCACGGCCCTGGACTTCCCAGGCGTCGGGACGCTCGGTGGGCAGAACCTTGATGGAGACGTTACCGATCAGTTCCTTGTCCAGGCGGTCCTTCACCTGGCGGGCGGTGACCTTGGCGCCCTTGACCTTGCCGGCCAGCGGCGAGGTGTTGATACCGATGGTCATGGAGATCGCGGGATCGTCCACGGTGATCAGCGGCAGCGGCTGCGGGTTCTCGGCATCGGTCAGGGTCTCACCGATGGTGATTTCCTCGATGCCGGCGACGGCGACAATCTCGCCCGGTCCGGCGGACTCGGCCGGGACGCGGTCCAGCGCCTTGGTGGCCAGGAGCTCGGTGATCTTGACGTTCTTGAGCTCACCATTGGCGCGGGCCCAGGCAACCGTCTGGCCCTTACGCAGGGTGCCGTTGTAGATGCGCAGGAGCGCCAGGCGGCCCAGGAACGGGGACGCGTCCAGGTTGGTGACGTGCGCCTGCAGGACACCTTCGGGGTTGTAGGTGGGAGCCGGGATGTGCTCGATGATGGTCTTGAACAACGGCTCAAGGTCCTCGTTGTCCGGGGCGGCGCCGTTGGCGGGCTGCTCGAGCGACGCGCGGCCAACCTTGGCGGCAGCGTAGACAACCGGAACCTCAAGGACCTTGTCCAGGTCCAGGTCCGGAACCTCGTCGGCCAGGTCGGAGGCCAGGCCCAGGAGCAGGTCCATGGACTCGTGGACCACTTCGTCGATGCGCGCGTCCGGACGGTCGGTCTTGTTGACCAGCAGGATCACGGGAAGGTGCGCGGCAAGGGCCTTGCGCAGCACAAAGCGGGTCTGCGGCAGCGGGCCCTCAGAGGCATCAACGAGGAGGACGACGCCGTCAACCATGGACAGGCCGCGCTCCACCTCGCCGCCGAAGTCGGCGTGGCCCGGGGTGTCAATGACGTTGATGGTGATGGTCTCGCCGTTGGAGGACGGACCGTTGTAGGCCACCGTGGTGTTCTTGGCAAGGATGGTGATGCCCTTTTCGCGCTCCAGGTCACCGGAGTCCATAACGCGGTCTTCAAGGTGGTTGTGCTCGGCAAAGGAGTTGGTCTGCTTGAGCATGGCGTCAACCAGGGTGGTCTTGCCGTGGTCAACGTGGGCCACAATCGCGACGTTGCGGAGGTCACTGCGTGATGCAGTGGCGACCGCGGTGTTGGTGGTGGTTTCAGACATGCGTAATGGCTCGATTCAGTGGTGAAAGTCAGCTGTTGTATCGCGACATTTCCAACCGGAACGCACGACGGATCAGGCCCTTAGCACAGGGCACCTTCCCCAAGTCTAGCCGCTCAGCCATTTATTGGCCTAAATTTTTCCGCTGCCCACGGGCCGGGCGGCCTGACAAACGCCGCGCCACGGCCCATTAATGTGGGCAAAATCACTGGCTTATCCTGCGGCCATGCCACATGATTGCTCTGACATGCAGCGCAAGCCCGAAAGACACCCGATGCGAAAAGCCACGGCCCCCGCGGCCCGGAACCGCCGCCGCGCCACGGCCGGCGTCGCTGCGGGTATTGCCTTGTCAGCTGCCCTTCTCCTCTCCGGCTGCGGCCTGCCCGCCCAGTCCGCCGGGGGTTCCTCCCCGGCGGACGTGGGGCCCGCCTTTTCCCGCGTCCTCAACCCCGGAAACGGCCGGCTTGAGGCGGTGGTTCCGGAGATCGGCAGGACCGTCCTCCTGATCGGCGATTCACAATCGGAACCGGCGGACGGCTGGCCGCGCCGGGGCCTTGCCGCTGCTGGATACCGGGTGTACTTCTGTGGCAAGGGCGGCACCGGCTTTGTCGCGTCGAAGGGAGCCACGGGCAATTACATCGATGCCCTCCTGCGCGGTGACTGGCTGCTCCCGGCCGGCACGCCCGCCATCATCGTGGTGCAGGGCGGCGGCAATGATGCCACCAGCGGAGCCAGTGACAGCGACATCATCACCAACGCTGACCGCCTGATCGGGGAGCTGCAGAGGCGCTATCCGGGCACGCGCATGGCGATGATCGGAACGCTGGCCCGTGGCGAAGGCCATGGCGGAGGCCGGCGAAGCGAGGTGGACGCCCTGCTGGGATCCGTGGCCGCGGGCCACGGCTTGCCCTTCGTGTCCGTGGGTGACTGGCTGACCCGGTACGGCCTTGTTAAGGACCTCGCGGATTCCGTGCACATGAACCCGGAGGGCCACCGGGCGCTGGGTACGCTCCTTGGGGGCCGCCTCCGTGAGCTGGGCCTGGAACGACAGCCGACGGCGGACGACGCCCCTCTGTTGGATGCACGCACCGGAGACGCCGGGCTGGGCCAGGACTGAGACGGGAACGGCTGGCCCCGGAGTCCAAGGACCCCGGCGCCAGCCGTCCTGCGTTGGCGCGGCTTCGCTATGCGACTTCGGGCGGCAGCATCAGCTTGGCGCCGGGAATGGCATTGAGCAGGGCCTTGGTGTAGTCCTGCTGCGGCGATTCGAAGACGTCGTCCGTGGATCCGGTCTCCACCAGGCGCCCCTTTTCCATAACGCAGACATGGTCAGCGATCTGGCGCACCACGGCGAGGTCATGCGTGATGAAGAGGTACGTCAGTCCGAGGTTGGACTGCAGGTCCGCCAGCAGGTTCAGCACCTGCGCCTGGACCAGGACGTCCAGGGCGGACACCGCTTCATCACAGATGATCACTTCCGGGTCCAGCGCCAAGGCACGGGCAATGGCAACGCGCTGCCGCTGCCCGCCGGAGAGCTCATTGGGGTACCGCTGCATGGCGGACTGCGGAAGGGCCACCTGGTCCAGCAGTTCCCGGACCTTCTTCTCGCGGCTCGCGCTGTCCCCGATCTTGTGAACC
This sequence comes from Pseudarthrobacter sp. L1SW, assembly GCF_020809045.1. NCBI lineage: Bacteria > Bacillati > Actinomycetota > Actinomycetes > Micrococcales > Micrococcaceae > Pseudarthrobacter > Pseudarthrobacter sp. L1SW. The sequence goes on from NZ_CP078079.1 coordinate 2,758,882, forward strand.
CTCAGCGGCTCTTCAATGGTGCGGAAGATGTTGTACATCGGGTCAAGGGAACCGTACGGATCCTGGAAGATGGGCTGCACCCGGCGCCGGAACTTGAAGAGTTCCCCCGCCTTCAGCACGGACGTGTCCACACCGTCAAAGAGGATCCTGCCATCGGTCGGCTTCTCCAGCTGGAGCACCATCTTGGCCACTGTGGACTTGCCGGAACCGGACTCCCCCACGATCGCCGTTGTGGTTCCCCGCTTGACGTCGAAGCTCACGCCGTCGACGGCGGCGAAGTCGGTAGCTTTCCCGAAACCCTGCCGGAGCTTGTAGACCTTGCGCAGGTCCTGGATCTGCAGGACATTGTCCGAAGCTGCCGCTTCAGCGGCCGGCGCCAGGAGGTCCGCCGTTTCCACGCCCTGTTCCTTGGCAGCCTGGATACGCCGGCTGGCAAGGGAAGGTGCGGACTCGACGAGTCTCTTGGTGTAGGGGTGCTGGGGGTTGCGGAGCAGTTCCAGCGAAGGCCCGGCCTCCACAACCTGCCCCTGGTACATCACCACAACCTTGTCCGCCCGTTCTGCTGCCAGGCCCAGGTCGTGGGTGATGAGCAGCACCGAGGTGCCCAGTTCCGTGGTCATGGTGTCCAGGTGGTCAAGGATCTGCCGCTGCACGGTCACATCCAGCGCCGACGTCGGCTCGTCGGCAATGAGCAGCCGCGGCTGGCAGGAGAGGCCGATGGCGATAAGCGCGCGCTGCCGCATGCCTCCGGAGAACTCATGCGGATACTGGTTGGCACGCCTGCGGGCATCGGGCAGGCCTGCTTCGGCCAGTACCTTCGCAATGTCTTCCGGACCGCTCGGCCTGCCGTTGGCGCGCAGGGTTTCCTTGACCTGGTACCCGATTTTCCAGACGGGATTGAGGTTGGACATGGGGTCCTGCGGGACCATGCCGATGGTGTTGCCGCGCAGCTCGATCATCCGCTGCTCGGTGGCATGGGCAATGTCCTCGCCGTCGAGCAGGATCTGGCCGCCCGAAACACGGCCGTTGTTGGGCAGCAGCCCAATGGCCGCCAGGGCCGTGGTGGACTTGCCGGACCCCGACTCCCCCACAATGGCCACGGTCTCACCCGGCATGATGCTCAGGTGCGCGTTGCGGACTGCCTGGACGTCCCCGCCGCTGGTCTTGAACGTAATGGCAAGGTCGCGGATTTCCAGCAGCGGCCTGACGCCGGTGGCGCCGGCCTCGTCGATGCGGATTTGTGGAGTGGTCATCTCGTTATCTCTCATCGCTGACGGCTCTTGGGATCAAGGGCGTCACGTACGGCATCGCCCAGCATGATGAAGCTCAGGACCGTGATGGACAGGGCCGCGGCCGGATACAGCATGATTTCCGGCCTGGTTCGAATGGACGACTGCGCCCCGGCGATGTCATTGCCCCAGGACATGATGCTCTGCGGCAGGCCGATACCCAGGAACGACAGGGTGGCTTCAGCCACGATGAACACGCCAAGCTCCAAGGTGGCAAGGACGATGATCGGGGCGAGGGCGTTCGGCAGTACATGGCGCACGAGGGCTCCGAACTTGGAGACGCCCAAGGCACGGGCGGCGGTCACGAAGTCAGCGTTGCGTACCTCGATGACAGCGCCACGGGTGATGCGGGCCATTTGCGGCCACGCCAGCAGCGAGATGACAAAGACCACCGTCCAAACACCCTTGTTCTCGCGGAACAGGGGAAGCTGGGTGATGACCAGCGCGCCGAGGATCAGCGGCAGGGCGAAGAAGATGTCACCCAGGCGTGCGAGGACGGCATCAATCCACCCGCCGTAGTATCCCGCGAGGGCGCCGAGGGTGACACCGATGACAAGGACGCACAGCACTGAAAGCAGGCCCACTGACAGTGAGGCCTGGGTCCCGTGGATGACCCGGGAGTACACGTCGCAGCCCTGGAAAGTGAAGCCAAAGGGGTGGCCGGCAGTGGGTCCGCCCTCGGAATTTGCCAGTTCGCAGCCCTCGTTGGGCGCCACGGAAGTGAAGAGTCCGGGGAACAGTGCGACCACGGTCAGTGCCACGATGAGCAGCGCTGAGATGATGAACAGCGGACGACGGCGGAGCTTGCGCCAGGCGTCGGACCACAGGCTGAGCGGGGCCTGGTCAGTCTTGACGGCGTCCGTTGCCAGCAGCGGGGTTTCGTCGACGGGCGCCACGAAGTGGCTGTTATTACTGGTCATAGCGGATCCTCGGGTCAAGCCAGGCGTAAAGGAGATCGACAAGCAGGTTGGCCACTACGAAGACCAGCACCAGCACGCTGACGATGGAAACGATGGTGGGTCCTTCGCTGCGGAGGACCGCCTGGTAGAGCTTGTTTCCGACGCCGGGCACGTTGAAGATACCCTCCGTCACGATCGCGCCGCCCATGAGGCCGCCGAGGTTGGCTCCGAGGTAGGTCACCACAGGAATCAGGGAGTTGCGCAGGATATGGGCAACAACCACCCGGGGCCGGGACAGGCCTTTGGCGGTAGCCGTGCGCACGTAGTCGGCGTTCATGTTTTCGCTGACCGAGGCGCGGGTGAGGCGGAGGACATAGGCGAAGGACACCAGGCCCAGGACGACGGCGGGCAGCAGCAGGCTCCCCCAGTCGGCGTTGGCGCCGACGGTGGGTTTCGCCCACCCGAGTTTGACGCCGAAGACGAGCTGGAAAACGAAGCCCAGCACGAAGGTGGGAACGGCGATGACCACGAGCGAGGCCACGAGGACGGTGGAGTCGAACCAGCCGCCGCGGCGCAGGCCGGCGAAAACGCCGAATGCGACGCCGAAGATCGCTTGGATGGCCAGGGCTTCGACGGCCAGCATCGCGGTGACCGGGAACACGCGGGCCAGGCTGGCAGCAATGGGCTGGCCGGTGAAGTCGTTGCCCAGGTTGAACGTAAAGAGGTTCTTGAGGAACAGCCCGTACTGCACCCAGAAGGGTTCATTCAGGTGGTACTGGCTGCGCAGCGTGTCGATGACGGCCTGGGGCGGCTGGCGGTCCCCGAACAGCGCCGCGATGGGATCACCCGGAAGGGCGAACACCATGTAGTAGACCAAAAGGGTGGTGCCGATGAAGACAGGGATCACTTGCAGGAGTCGGCGCAGAATAAAGCGGACCACCGGATCACCAGCCTTCCGGTTGGGAAGAAAACAGGTTCATTGGTGCCTTCCTGCCGTGCAAGCCAATGGGGGCCCGGCGGTGGCCGGACCCCCATGTGCTTGCCGACAAGTTAGTTCTGGGACTACTTTGCCGTGATGCCGTAGTAAAGGATGCTGCCGTTCCAGCCGGTTTCAGCCTTGACGACGTTGTTGCTCCACACGATCGGCCGCGCCTGGTCCCAAAGCGGCAGGCCCGGAAGATCCTGGAAGAGGATCTCCTGTGCTGCATTGAACTTGGCGTTAGCCTCTTCGGTGGTCTTGGCTGCCAGGCCCTCCTTGAGCAGCTTGTCGAACTCCGGGTTCGAGTACTTCTCGTAGTTGGAGGATGCGCCCGTGGCCCAGATCGGTCCCAGGAAGTTGTAGAGCGACGGGTAGTCGCCCTGCCAGCCGGAACGGGTCAGGCCGGGGAGTTGCTGGGACTTGCGCAGGTTCAGGACCTCGGCAAACTTGGCGAAGGGCTGGATTTCGGCCTGGATTCCCAGGTTGTTCTTGAAGCCGTTGGCTACGGCGTCGATCCATTCCTTGTTGCCGCCATCGGTGTTGGAAGCGATCTGCAGCGGCTTGGAACTGTCGTACGGCTGGATCTTCTCGGCCTGGGCCCAGAGGTCCTTGGCCTTCGCGGCGTCAAACTTCAGGACCTCGCTGCCCTTGATGCCTTCCTTGAACCCGTCGATGACCGGCGGCGCGAAAGCCTTGGCCGGGGTACGGGTGCCGTTGAAGACAACCTTGGCGATTTCCTCGCGGTTGATGGCGTAGGAGAGTGCCTGGCGGCGCAGCTTGCCGGCTTCACCCTGGAAGTTCGGGTTGTAACCCGGGATGTTCAGGGTGGAGTTGGTGGCAACGGGCTTGGTGGCGTTACGGTCCGGGAAGTCGGCAACGTACGTCTTCAGCGCGTTGGAGGGCAGGACGTCGGTGACGTCCAGGTTATCCGACTGCAGGTCGGTGTATGCGGGGCCCGGATCCGTGTAGAACTTGAACATCACGCCGCCGTTTTTCGACTCGCGGGGGCCGCTGTAGTCCGGGTTCTTGACGAGGGAGATGGACTGGTCGTGAACCCAGGCGCCCTCCTTCTCCATCTTGTACGGGCCGTTGCCTACCGGATTCTCGCCGAATGCCTTGGGGTCTGCAAGTGCAGCTGAGGGAACCGGGAAGAAGGCGGAGTAGCCGAGGCGCAGTGACCAGTCGGCTTCGGGCTGGGCCAGCTTCACCGTGATGGTGGAATCATCGGTGACAACCAGGCCGGACATGGTGTCCGCGGTGGGTGCGGGAGTGGTGGTGGTCTTGCCGTCGGCAGACTTCTCGGTGGTGACAGCCGAGACTTCCTCGTAGCCGGCGATTGATTCGAAGAAGAAGCCGTTCTGCTGCAGGTTCTTCGAGTTCGCCGCAAAGTTCCAGGAATCCACGAAGGTCTTGGCGGTGATCTCTTCACCGTTCGTGAACTTCTGGCCCTGCTTGACCTTGATGGTCCAGTTCTGGGCGTCAGTAGACTCGATGGACTCTGCCAGGGCGTTCACGGGCTTGCCGTCGGCGTCGTAGGTCCGCAGGCCTTCGAACAGAAGCTCGACGACGCGGCCGCCGTAGACTTCGCCGGTGTTCGCCGGCAGCAACGGATTTTGTGGTTCGTTGCTGTAGGCAGTGATGACCTTGTTCGGGTCGCCGGCGGCGTTGCTGGCTCCGTCAGTGCTGCCGCCTCCAGCGCCGCAGCCGGTCAAGGCAAGCGCGGCTATTGCCACTATGCCCAGTGCTTTGGAAGTGCGCGTAAAACGCATTCCGCCTCCTATGAGTTGTGGGAGATAACGAGGGGGAATCTTGCGCTTCCCCGCAGGCGAGACCCAGCTGTCCGCTGTGACGCAGCCTACATATACGAGAAGCCTAACCGCACGAAGTCCAGATACTGGTACTCCGTTGCCAAACCGTGACCGGCCCGCTCTGAACGTATAGTCGGTCAACAGAAGTTGTGCAAGTCACATGCTACTCGCCGGTAGCCGTGGCAGCGAATCCGGTCACATGGAAGCTGCCTCTCCTGCTCACAGCCTCAAGACTCCCCTGCGCAGGACTCACGACGGGGCGGCAAGCCGCCAATCCCACACGTTCCACCAGATCCCCAATGGACCGGAGCTCGTCTTGACACCGGCAACCCGGGCGTTGAAGGCAGTGGTGCCAACGGTCTGGTACAGCGGGAGTCCGTAGGCACTCTCCCAGATCTGCCTGTCGATCTCGGCCAGGAGCTCATCCTGCTTCCCCAGGTCGGTTGTCCCGGCCAGCTGCTCCATCGCCTTGTCCGCGTCGCCGTCGGAAAAGCCGTTGAAGTTGCTTCCCGCACCCGTGCGGAAGATTTGGGGGATCCGGCTGACGCCTGCGCCCGTGCCGATCCATCCGAGCAGCGCGGCTTCGTAGCCTCCGCCTCCGAGCGACCGCGCCCAGTCGGCGCTGGCCTGCCCGCCATCAAGGACCTGGAACCCTGCCCGGGCTGCCGAATCGCGGATCAGGGCAAACACTTTGGCACGGTTGGGGTTGTCACGGTTGTAGAGGATCCGGATCGTGGGGGTCCCGCCGTCAAGGAGTGCCTTCGCCGCATCGATGTCCACCTCCGCGTAGTCGGCGGAGCCGTTGTTCTTCACAGTGTCGTTGTACTTGGGCTGGCCAGGCAGGAAAACGTGGGAATCCAGCGGCTTCGCGTCCGGCAGCAGGTCACCCACGACGGCGTCGACGATTGCCTGCCGCGGGACCGCCTTAAGGAATGCCCGGCGTACGTTTTCGTCCCGGAACGGTCCGGAAAAGTTGAGGTCCAGGTGGTCGTAGCCGGACTGGTTGTACCGCTCAACAGTTATGCCCTGGCCGGCCAGTCCTGCAAAGAGCTCCTCGGTCCCGGCGGATGGCTGCGGCGAAATGATGTCGGCCTGGCCGTTCCGGAGCGCCTCGACTGCCGTGGTTGCGGCGCCGGTGAAGCGTACGTTGATGTCATCCAGCCATGGCTCCTGGCCCCAGACGTAGTCACGGTTCCGCACGAGTTTCATGGAAACTTCCGGGGTGATCTCGCGCACGATGTACGGGCCGCTGGAGAGGAACACGGAGGGATCCTCGGGAAGGCCCTTGGAGTCGAATCCGGAGTTCCAGAAATCGCTGACCTGCTTCAGCCGTGCATTGGGCGCGGGTTTCTCCGCGTCCCCGCGGGGTGAGTCCTTGATGAGGTCGATCAGGTCTTCTTCGTCATTAAGCCCGGCTTTCGCTGCCACCACATGGGCGGGCAGGCCGACGTCGAACGCCACTTCCCAGTCCGCGTAGGGCACGGCGTACTCAAGGGTGATGGAGCGGCCGTCAGCCCCGATTTCGGGAAGGACCGTGCCCGCAAGGCCGCTGGTATCGGAGGCAACCGAAAAATACTTGGTGCCTGTCCCCGCGACGGGGTCGGCATCGTCGTAGTACCCTGAGCCCGCGGCCCAGCTGAGGAGGAGGTCGCCGGCGTCGATCGCTTCACCGTCAGACCACGTGACGCCTTCGTTGACGGTGTACCGCACCTTCAGCGGCTGGTCCGATACCTTCTCGAAGCGCCCGAACTTTTCGTTCCGCACCACTTTGGCAGCATCATCGAGGTAGTAGAAGCCCGAATGGGTGATGTAGCCGATTTTCGAGTTGATGTCCGTATTCCCGTCCGCGCTGTACGGGTTGAAGGACGAGAAGGCGTTGACCTCCGCGACAGTAACGCTGCCGCCGCGCTTGGCCTCCCCCACCACCACGGGGGCGTTGCCGCCATTGCCGGAACAGCCTGACAGGACCAGGGCAGCCGCAACCGCCGCGGTGATGTACTGCATCAGACGCCTGACCGGCATGCCGCCTCCTTGTTGTGCTTCTCCGGGAGGGGCTCCTGGAATTGGCAGGATCACGCCCTGTACTCAGGATAATGCGTCCGCTGGATCAGACGTTGAAGCGGAACTCCACAACGTCGCCGTCAGCCATGACGTATTCCTTGCCCTCAATCCTGACCTTACCGCGGGACTTGGCCTCAGCCATGGAACCGGCCTCAATAAGGTCGTCAAAGGCCACCACCTCGGCCTTGATGAAGCCGCGCTGGAAGTCGGTATGGATCACGCCGGCCGCCTGCGGGGCGGTGTCCCCCTGGCGGATGGTCCAGGCCCGGGTTTCCTTGGGGCCGGCCGTGAGGTACGTCTGCAGGCCCAGCGTATGGAAGCCGACCCGCGCCAGCTGGTCCAGGCCAGACTCGTCCTGGCCGTTCATCTCCAGCATTTCGCGGGCCTCTTCCTCGTCCAGTTCCACGAGGTCCGCTTCGAGCTTGGCGTCCAGGAAGATGCAGTCGGCCGGCGCAACCATGGCACGCAACTCCTCCTGCTTTTCCGGGCTGCCGAGGATGCCTTCGTCGGCGTTGAAAACGTAGATGAATGGCTTGGCGGTCAGGAGGCTGAGCTCCTTGAGGTGCTCCATCTCCAGCTTGTCACTCTTGATGGAGGCATAGATTGTGTCCCCGCGTTCCAGCACGGCCTGGGCTGCCTTGATGGCTGCAAGCTCGGCTGCCTCCCGCTTCTTGATCTTGACCTCTTTTTCGATCCGGGGGATGGCCTTTTCGATGGTCTGGAGATCGGCGAGTATCAGCTCGGTGTTGATGGTCTCCATGTCGGAGCGGGGATCCACCTTGCCGTCGACGTGGATGACGTCGGGGTCGTCGAAGACGCGGACTACTTCGGCGATGGCTTCCGCTTCGCGGATGTTGGCCAGGAACTGGTTGCCCAGCCCTTCCCCTTCGGAGGCGCCCTTGACGATGCCGGCGATGTCCACGAAGGAGACCGCTGCGGGCAGCACACGCTGCGAGCCGAAGATGCCGGCGAGCTTCTGGAGCCGGGGGTCGGGCAGGTTGACGACGCCGACGTTCGGTTCGATGGTGGCGAACGGGTAGTTCGCGGCCAGGACCTGGTTGCGGGTGAGTGCGTTGAAAAGAGTTGATTTGCCGACGTTGGGCAGTCCGACGATGCCAATAGTAAGAGCCACGAGCATTGATTCTACCCGCAGGGCGTCCACGCACAGTAACGGCCAAAAGGCCCGGCCCTGCGGGGCGAAATGTCGCTTCGGCAAAATGTCACAGCCCCGTGCGACAGTGAGGGCATGGATGCTTTCGCCTTGATTCTTGCTTTGTTCATGCTGCTGCTGGGGGCCCTCGCGGGTGCGGCGGCTGTGTTTTTTGTGCTTCGAAGAAATGCCAAGGGACTGGAGGAGGATTTCGACGCCGTATCGTCGCGGCTTTCCGAGGTCACTGCGCAGTTCGCCGCGGCCGACGCCGAGCGGCGCCTTTTGGCGGCACAGAACAGGGAGCTGGGTGAAGCCAGGAACCAGGACGGCAGCGTGCTGCGCGCCCTTGCGCCGGTGGCCGAGAAGCTCACGGCCGTCCAGCAGCAGGTGGCGCTGCTGGAGCGTGACCGGGTGGAACAGTACGGACAGCTGGCCCAGCAGCTTCAGGAGGCCAGGCTCTCGGACGAACAGCTGATCCGCTCCACGCACGCTCTTGAGTCCGCCCTCCGGTCCAACAGCGCCCGTGGTCAGTGGGGTGAAGTCCAGCTGCGGCGGGTGGTGGAAGCCTCCGGGATGCTCCGGCACGTGGACTTCGTGGAACAGGTCCACAGCGCCGGTGGTGACTCGAGCGTGCGGCCGGACCTGGTGGTCCAGCTGCCCGGTGATAAACAGCTGGTGGTTGACGCCAAAGTTCCCCTGTCCTCCTACCTGGAAGCCCAGGAGCTGGGCGCTGACGTCCGCCCGGCCGATGGTTCCGGCACACGTCCCGCCGGTCCGGCCTCCGTCGGCGGCCACCGCACCCAACAGGCGCTGCTGGCGGCCCATGCCAAGGCATTGCGGGCACACGTGGATTCGCTGGGCAATAAGAAGTACTGGGATATCCCCGGCAACTCCCCTGAGCTGGTGATCTGCTTCATCCCGGCTGAGTCCATTCTTGCCGCCGCCCTCATGGCCGATGCCGGGCTCCTTGACCATGCTCTCTCGAAGAACGTGGTCCTGGCATCGCCCAGCACGCTCCTGGCCGTCTTGAAGTCCGTGGCCTTTACGTGGCGGCAGGACGTCCTGACGGACAGTGCGCGGGAACTGTTCGAGCTTGCCCGGCAGCTGTATGACCGGATGGGAACCCTGGGCGAGAACGTCACCAAGCTGGGGTCTTCGCTGAAGTCGTCAGTGGACCGCTACAACGCCATGGTGGGAACGCTGGAAGCCCGGGTTCTCCCCACAGCCCGGAAACTGAACTCGCTGGAGGAATCCGGGCTGGCCGCGCCGCCCGTGGTCGAAGCCACGCCGCGGGCCCTTGCCGCGCCTGAACTGCAGAGCGACGACGAAGCCGCGTAACAGGGCCGTCCGGGGTCAGTTGCGCGCGCGGCGTCCGCCGAGGGCGCGGCTGACGTCGCCGGCCTGCTTGAGGGTGGCCCGGAGCTCCTTGGGCAGCGAGAAGAGCAGGTCCTCCTCCGCCGTGACAACTTCCTCCACTGTGCCGTAGCCGTAGTCGGCCAGCAGTCGCAGCACGTCCTGCACCAGGACCTCCGGGACGGATGCCCCGGACGTCACGCCGACGGTGGCAACCCCTTCAAACCACGTTTCATCAACCTCGTTGGCGAAATCGACCCGGTAGGACGCCTTCGCGCCGTACTCAAGGGCCACCTCCACCAGCCGGACGGAGTTGGAGGAGTTGGCCGAGCCCACGACGATGACCAGGTCTGCCTGCGGCGAGATCTTCTTGATGGCCACCTGCCGGTTGGTTGTGGCATAGCAGATGTCGTCGCTGGGCGGATCCTGCAGCGTGGGAAACCGCTGCTTGAGCAACCGGACGGTCTCCATGGTTTCGTCGACGCTGAGCGTGGTCTGCGAGAGCCAGATGACCTTTTCCGGGTCCCGGACCGTCACCTTGTCCACCTCGTGCGGGCCGTTGATGATCTGGATGTGCTCCGGGGCTTCGCCGGCGGTGCCTTCGACTTCCTCGTGGCCGTCGTGGCCGATCAGCAGGATGTCGAAGTCATCCTTGGCGAACCGGACGGCTTCCTTGTGGACCTTGGTCACCAGGGGGCACGTGGCGTCGATGGTGCGCAGGCCGCGGTCCTCCGCGGACTGGACCACGGCCGGGGAGACGCCGTGGGCGGAGAAGATGACCAGGGCGCCCTCGGGCACTTCGTCTGTCTCGTCCACGAAGATGGCCCCCTGCTCCTCCAGGGAGCTGACCACGTGGACGTTGTGGACGATCTGCTTCCGCACGTAGACCGGCGGGCCGTAATGCTCCAGGGCCTTCTCTACGGCGATGACGGCGCGGTCCACGCCGGCGCAGTAACCGCGGGGAGCAGCGAGCAGCACCTTCTTGGTTCCTGATACCGGAGCTGCGGCAGCTACTTCCTCAGGTGAACGGCGCCGACGCGGGATGGTGGGCATCGAAAGGGAAACAGCTGAGGGGGTCATTCCTCCATGCTACCGGGTTGCCCGCGACCGCTTCCGCGAGGTGAACCCGGCCACGAGGCCCAGCACCAGCAACACGCCGCCGGTGACCGCCGATGCCATGGTCCAGGCCTGGAAATCCGCGGCAGAGGCGGCCACGAACTCGTCCCGGAACATGTTGGCAACTTCATTTCCGCTGTCCGCGGACACGACGGCGGCAGAGGCCGCCTGTGAGCCTGCCGCCCAGGCAGCGGCCAGGAGCAGCGCCCCAACTCCGGCGCCGGCCAGCACTGTCCAGCGGCGCCGTGCGGCCACCAGGGCAAGGAGCAGCGCCACCGCGGAGCCCCCTGCCAGCAGGTAGCCTGCGGGCGCATAGCTGGTGAGCCGTTCGGTCCACTCTTTGTACACGGGCTGGCCCACGTTGATCAGGGTTTGTTCAGGCGGATCCAGCGGCAGCCTGGTGGCGCGCGAAATCTCCTCGGCGCCCAGCGCCACCAAGGGAGCGACGTCCAGGGTGAGGGATGAAGCTGAGGCTGCTCCGCCGTCGTCCGTTGCGGGGCTGGCGAAGCTGAGCCGGTGGCTCCTGCGCAGCGTCTCCTCCCACGCGGCCGGATAGCCGGGGAGGCCTGTCAGTGAAGAAGCAGCGTCTTCAAGCACCGGCTGGACCAGGTCCGAGAGGAAACCCGGAACGGCGCTGGTGTCGATGGTGCCCACCGCCGCAACCGCCAGCTCCTGCTGGAACCCTGAATTTGTTGCCAGCGGAGCAGCCAGCTCCACGAAGCCCTGCTCCTGGACGATGTTGCGGTCCAGCCAGATGGCCGGAACCGCCACGGCGGCCAGCAGGACTGCCAGCACGGTGGCGGCAGCAGAAACAAAAGTTCGCACAGCGGTTTCCTTCGTCGGTGGTGGCGTCAACCCATCCTAGGCAGGCCTGCCGCCCGGTTCTTGTCAGCCCCGGGTGGTACAGCTTATGGATAAGGTTGATTGAGCGCCCAACGCCCACCCAAACCACACCGCCGAACACAGACAGCCAAACACCGGACGAAGGACCCCATGCCCGCAGCTCCAGCCCCGCGAGGGCGTTTGCATGTCTGAACAGGCGTCACTTCCCGGCACTGGCCAGCAACCCACAGCGCCCACCACGCTGCCCGCCACTGCTGCCGAAACCACCCCGGACAATCCGTGGCCGCTCCAGCTGCTGTCGCAGAAGCTGAAGGCCCACATCGACCGCACGCCGTCGGCTTGGGTTGAAGGCCAGGTCATCGAACTGAACCGCCGGGGCACCAACGCCTACCTCACGTTGCGGGACGTGGACGCGGAAGTTTCGCTCCCCGCCTCGGTCTGGACCAAGGTGCTGGAACGCCAGAACCTGCCGCTGGAGCGCGGGTCGCGCGTGGTGGCCCTGCTGAAACCGGAGTTCTGGATCAAGACCGGCCGGCTGAACATGCTGGTCCGGGACATCAGGCCGGTGGGCCTGGGCGATCTCCTTGCCCGGATTGAACGGCTGCGCCAGGCGCTCTCCGCCGAGGGCCTTTTCGCTGACTCCCGCAAGAAACCCCTGCCCCTGCTGCCGCACCGCATCGGCCTGATCACGGGCCGCGATTCGGACGCGAAGAAGGACATCCTGCGCAACGCGGCCCTGCGCTGGCCCGCGGTTGAGTTTGAAATCCGGGAGGTGGCGGTCCAGGGAAACACGGCCGTGGCCCAGGTGGTCCGTGCCCTCCGCGACCTGGACGCCCTGCCGGAGGTGGACGTCATTGTGATAGCCCGCGGCGGCGGCGCCCTGGAGGACCTGCTGCCTTTCAACAGTGAAGAACTGATCCGCGCCGTCGCCGCAGCCGCTACCCCGGTGGTGAGTGCCATCGGCCACGAGGCGGACAGGCCGCTGCTCGACGACGTCGCGGACCTGCGTGCCTCTACCCCCACGGATGCCGCCAAGCGGATCGTCCCGGAAGTTTCCGAAGAACTGGCAGGTGTCCGCCAGGCCCGGGAGCAGCTGCGCCGGTGCATTGAGCGGCTGGTGGACCGGGAATCGGACCGGCTGGCTTCCCTCCATTCCCGTCCCGTGCTCGCTTCGCCGGAAGGACTGGTGACCATCCGCTCGGACGAGATTGAGCGGCTGCTGCGGAGGTCGTCGGCCGCGGTCAGTTCCACCGTGGTCCGCGCGGCTGACCAACTGGACCACCTGAAGGCCCAGGTGCGGGCGCTGTCGCCGCAGAAGACCCTGGACCGGGGGTACGCCGTCGTCGAACTCGCCCGAAGGCGTGCGGCGCAAGCAGGTGCCGCCGGGCATGCTGTGGTCCGCCGCCCGGCCGAGGCCCCGGCCGGCGCCGCGCTGTCCATCCGCGTGGCGGAGGGCCGCTTCGGCGCAACCTCCACGGGAACACCTGAAGAGACAACTACTGAAATTGGAGTACCACATGACTGAGCAGGCGGCAGGAGCCGGGATCGCGGCGCTGAGCTATGAAGAGGCCCGCGAGCAGCTCATCGCGGTGGTGGGGAAGCTTGAGGCCGGCGGGGCCAGCCTCGAGGAATCCCTGGCGCTGTGGGAACGCGGCGAAGCCTTGGCCGCGCGGTGCGAGGAATGGCTGGAAGGCGCCCGGAAGCGGCTTGCCGCCGCCCGCGACCAGCCGCTCTAGCCGGCGGCTTTAAGCACGCAGGCAAGCGTTCAGGAGCGCGCCGCCAGTTCCCGTTCCATGGCGACGTCGAACTCCGCCTTGGGCCACTCGAGGCCAAGGTCGGTCAGCGCACCCAGCAGCAGCTGCTGGACGGCGATCCTGGCAAACCATTTCTTGTTGGCCGGGACAACATGCCAGGGAGCGGCCGCGGTGCTGGTTTCATCGATTGCTGCCTGGTACGCGCTCATGTAATCGTCCCAGAAGGCGCGCTCCTCCAGGTCCCCCCGGCTGTATTTCCAGTGCTTGGCCGGATTGTCCAGGCGGGCCAGCAGCCGTTCCCTCTGCTCCTCCCCGCTGATGTGCAGCATGACTTTGACCACCTTCGTCCCGGAGTCGGTCAGCCGCGTCTCGAATTCATTGATGGCCACGTACCGCCGTTTGATTTCCGCGGGAGTCGCCCACGCACGCACCCGGTGGATCAGGACATCCTCATAGTGTGAGCGGTCGAAAACGCCCACCATCCCGGCGGCCGGCACTTCCTTTTCGATGCGCCACAGGAAGTCGTAGGACTTCTCCTCGTCCGTGGGTGCCTTGAAGGCCTTGAACTGGACGCCCTGGGGGTTCATCGCCGCCATGACGTGGTTGACGATCCCGCCCTTGCCCGCGGTGTCCATGGCCTGGAGGATCAGCAGGATCCGCTTGCGTCCGCCGAACCGCGACTCGGCAAACAGCTTTTCCTGAAGTTCGGCCAGCCCACTGTCCATTTCGGCGAGCAGGGCCTGTCCGTCCTCCTTGGTGCCGCTGTAGCCGGGCGTGGAATCAGGATCGACATCGCTCAGCAGGAACCCCTTCCCCGCCCGCAGGGTTTCTGAAGGGTGCTGGTCGAAGCCGATGGCGTCGGGCATGGGAATCCTTTCCGCGAAGTTCCACGGGACCGAAGTGCCCGTGGACACAGGCTAGTTCCCTTGGTACCTGCTTAGGAAGTCCCCCATCCGGCCCACGGCTTCCTCGATGTCCTTGACGTTGGGCAGCGTCACCATGCGGAAGTGGTCCGGGCGCACCCAATTGAACGCCCGGCCGTGGGAGACCAGGATTTTTTGCTCCCTCAGGAGATCCAGGACGAACTTCTCGTCGTCGCGGATGTGGTAGACCTCGGGGTCGAGCTTGGGGAAGAGGTACAGGGCGCCCCGGGCCTGCTGCGTGCTCACGCCCGGGATGGCGTTGAGCATGTCGTACGCCTTGTTGCGCTGCTCCAGCAGCCGCCCGCCCGGCAGGATCAGGTCGTTGATGCTCTGGTAGCCGCCGAGCGCCGTCTGGATCGCGTGCTGGGCAGGCACGTTGGCGCAGAGGCGCATGTTGGCCAGGAGGCTGATGCCTTCAAGGTAGTCCGCCGCGTCCTTCTTGGGACCCGAAATGGCCATCCAGCCGGCCCGGTACCCGCACACCCGGTAGGCCTTGGACAGGCCGCTGAAGGTGAGGCAGAGGACGTCGTCGCCGGTGAGCCCGGCGAGGTTGATGTGGACGGCGTCCTCGTAGAGGATTTTCTCGTAGATCTCGTCGGCGAAGAGCACCAGGCCGTGCTTCTCTGCGAGGGCCACGATCTTGCGCAGCGTCTCTTCCGGATACACGGCGCCGGTGGGGTTGTTGGGGTTGATGACCACAATGCCCTTGGTGCGGGGCGTGATCTTGGCTTCCATGTCCTCCAGGTCCGGCTGCCAGCCGCTCTCCTCATCGCAGAGGTAGTGCACAGGCTTACCGCTGGCCAGCGCCACCGAGGCCGTCCAGAGCGGATAGTCCGGGGTGGGGATCAGGACCTCGTCGCCGTCGTCAAGGAGGGCCATCAGGGACATGGTGATAAGTTCGCTGACCCCGTTGCCCAGGTAGATGTCGTCCACATGGATGTTCTGGATGCCGCGGGTCTGGTAGTACTGCGACACGGCGGTCCGGGCGGAAAAGATGCCGCGGGAGTCGCTGTACCCCTGGGCGTGCGGCAGGTGGCGGATCATGTCCACCAGGATGGCGTCCGGCGCTTCGAATCCGAACGGCGCGGGGTTTCCGATGTTCAGCTTGAGGATCCGGTGACCCTCAGCCTCCATCTGCTGGGCGGCCTGGAGGATCGGTCCACGGATGTCGTAAAGCACGTTGTTGAGTTTCGTGGACTGCCTGAATTCTGCCATCCCTCAAATATGCCACAGGAAGGATGGACCGCCGTTGAGACGTCAGCCACACGGTGCGGCGGTTCCTGCAGGCAGGACGGACGACGGCGGCCGGACTTCCGAAAGTCCGGCAGCCGCCGTCGTACTCCTGCACAGTAGTACTGCCAAGGGTGCCGGGCGGCTCCTACTTCACGATGCCCTTTTCCTTCAGCCACGCCTGTGCGGCTTCCTTGGCGCCCTGTTTCTGGCTGCCGCTGACGGCCCGGTTCAGGTTGATCAGGTCCTCGGTGGTCAGCACGCGGGACACCGAGTTGAGCGCTTCCTTGGCCTTGTCCGTCATCTTCGCCTCGTTGTACAGCGGAACCACCTGCTGGGCGATGAAGTTGTTCTTGGGGTCCTCGAGCACCACAAGGTCGTTGTCCGCGATGGACGGGGTAGTGGTGTAGATGTCCGCCACCTGGACCTGGTCCTCCAGGAGCGCCTTCAGGGTCACTGGACCGCCGCCGTCGCTGAAGGGTTCCAGTTTCTTGGGCTCGCAGTTGTAGTTCTTCTTCAGCCCCGGCAGGCCGTAGGCGCGCTCGGCAAAGGTGGCCGGAGCCCCCACGACGATCTCGCTGCAGACCTTGGCCAGGTCCTCAATGGACTTCAGCTGGTACTTTTCGGCGGTTGCCTTGGTGACCACCATGGCGTCCTTGTCTTCGGCCTTGGCCGGCTCCAGGATGGCAAGCCCGCCGGGCAGCTTGTCCGGCAGGGCCTTGGCGATGTCTTCCGCCGAAACCTCCGAGGCTTCCTTGTCCACGTGCAGCAGCAGGTTGCCGGTGTAATCCGGAATGACGTCCACGGAACCGTCCTGGACGGCCTTGAAGTACACCTCGCGGGAGCCGATGTTGGGCTTGGTGGTGGCGGTGACCCCGGCTGCGTTCAGCGCCCCGGCGTACAGTTCGCCGATGATCTGGCTTTCCGTGAAGTCGGCTGAACCGATGACCAGGGATGTTGCTCCCCCGGAGGCTGCACCGCTGCTGGCCGGCGCCTTGCTTAGGGGGTCCGAGGATCCGCCGCAGGCAGAGAGCGCCATGGCCAGGCCGAGGCCTGCCGCGAGGCCGCTGAACGCACGCCGGCCGAGATGGTGTTGGCGGCTTTCTTTCATGATTTACCTCCTTGTACCACAGCCTCCGTAGGGACGGGGTCTGTGAGATCGGCCGCAGCCTGCTGGCTGCGGCGGGACTGCCTCGAGGCGCCTGTTGCCAGGAACAGCCTCTGGAAAAGGGAAAGGACAAGGTCGACGGCGATCGCCAGGGCCGCGATGAGCAGGGAACCGCCGAGCATCTGGGGGAAGTCGCTGAGGACGAGCCCGTCGAAGAGGTACCTGCCCAGGCCGCCCAGGTTGATGTAGGCCACCACGGAGACCGTGGCGATGACCTGCAGCACGCCGGTGCGGAAGCCGCCGAACATCACGGTGAGCGCGTTGGGCAGCTCTGCCCGGAACAGAACCTGCAGTTCGGTCATGCCCATGGCACGGGCGGCGTCCACCACGTTGCGGTCCACGCTGGAGATACCGGCGTAGGTGCCCGCAAGCAGGGGCGGGACAGTGAGGATGACCAGCGCCCAGATGGGCGGCATCAGCCCGATCCCGGCCAGGAGCACGAAGAGCGTGAGCAGGCCGAGCGTGGGCAGTGCCCGCAGCGCCCCGGCGAGCGCAACCACCGCGACCCTTCCCCTGCCCGTATGGCCTACGTACATGCCTACGGGGACGGCGATGGCGGCGGCGATCAGCATCACCAGGCCGGTGTACTGGAGGTGTTCGCCCAGCCGGGCGGGGATCCCGGCGCTGCCGGTCCAGTTCTCCGGATCGGCAAGCCAGGCGAAGGTGTCGGAGAAAACGCTCATGGGTTTCCGCCTCCCGCCTTGGGCTCGGACAGCCTGAGGGCCGGGTCAAGTGCTGCGGCAGGTGCCTCACCGGCCTGCCCGGCTTCCCGCTGCCTGTCCGGCCTCTTCCCGGCGCGCTCCCACGGGGTCAGGAGCCGTTCCAGCAGGACCAGGAACGCATCCATCAGCAGTGCCAGGACCAGGATGGCGATGATCCCCACCACCACTTCGGTGACAAAGTCCCGCTGGAGTCCGGAGGTGAAGAGCATCCCCAGGTTTCCGATGCCCAGCAGCGCGGCCACGCTGACCAGGGAGATATTGCTGACCGAGACCACCCGGAGCCCGGCGAAGAGGACGGGCAGGGACAGCGGCAGGTCCACGCGGAGGAACCGCGCCAGCGGTTTGTAGCCCATGGCGACGGCGGCCTGGCTCACGTCCCCGCTGACAGAGTCGAAGGCGTCCAGGGCCGCCCGGACCAGCAGGGCAACGGCGTAGATGGTCAGGGCCACCACCACGTTGAGTGGATCCAGGATCCTGGTGCCCAGGATGGTGGGCAGGATGATGAACAGTGCCAGCGACGGGATGGTGTACAGGAGCGAGGAGGCTGTGAGCACCACCGAGCGGAGCGCCCGGTTCTGCCGCGCCAGCTGGGCCAGGGGGATGGAGATGACCAGCCCCAGGACCATGGGGACGAGGGCCAGCACCAGGTGCTGGCCGGCGCGCTCCAGCACCATGCCGCTGTTGGCGAGGAACCAGTCCATCAGAGCGCAGCCTGCCGGAGCTGGCGTGCCTCTTCAATGAGGGCCAGCACTTCGCCGCCGCGGATCACGCCCTTCACCGTGCCCTCTTCATCCACTGCCACGCCCAGGCCCGACGGCGAGGAGAGCGCGGCGTCCAGCGCCCGGCGCAGGCTTTCCCCCGGGCGGAACAGGGAACCCCCCGGAATGAGGCCTCCGTCAGTGCCTGGAGTCGACCAGCCAAGGGGGCGCAGCTCCTCATCCACCACCAGCTGCCAGCCGCCAGCGGCTTCCGCATCGGCGTTGCCGTCGCGGCCGCGGACGATCGTGGGCACCGGATGGAGGGTAACGCCGTCGGACGGGGTGAAGCCAAGGTGCCGGAACCCGCGGTCCCGTCCGACGAACGAGGCAACGAAGTCATTTGCCGGCGCCCGGAGGATCTCCTCCGGCGTGGCGTACTGGGCGAGCTTTCCGCCCACTGCGAAGACCGCTACTTTGTCCCCCAGGACGGTGGCTTCATCGATGTCATGGGTGACAAAGACGATGGTTTTGGCCAGGTCCTTCTGGAGCCTCAGCAGTTCCTGCTGGAGTTCGTCCCGGACCACGGGATCCACGGCGCTGAAGGGTTCGTCCATAAGCAGGACGGGAGGATCGGCGGCGAGCGCGCGGGCCACTCCGACGCGCTGCTGCTGGCCGCCGGAAAGCTGGGAAGGGTAGCGCTTCCCCAGTGAACGTGCCAGGCCCACCACGTCCAGCAGTTCCTCGGCACGGCGGCGGGCGTCGGACTTGGACACCCCGTTCAGCCGGGGCACGGTGGCGATGTTGTCCAGCACGGAGCGGTGCGGGAGCAGGCCTGCCGACTGCATCACGTACCCCATAGAGCGGCGCAGTTCAGCGGCCGGGACGGCGGTCACGTCCCGGCCGCCCACAGTGATGGTGCCGGATGTGGGTTCCACCATCCTGTTGATCATGCGCAGCGTAGTTGTCTTGCCGCAGCCTGACGGGCCAACCAGGACGGTGATGGAGCCCTTGCTGATGGACATGGAGAGGTTGTCCACGGCAGGCTGCCCGCCCTGGTACTGCTTGGTAACGCTCTGAAACTCGATCATCGCCTGGTCCATGGTGCGGACTTACCTGTTCTCTGGGACGGGCTCCTGGAAGCACCGCGACACTGTCATCAGCACGCTGATAGTTACGGTAACCCAATCCGGGGCCGGCAACACCCTGCAGCGTCCCGAATCCGGGCAAAGGAATCCCTACTGTAATCATTCGCAGCCGGGAGGGCCCCGGATGGGTCCTTATTCCGGCGGAGACAGCCGGGGGCCCGGAACGGTGCCGGTTGTGGGCCGTCCGGCCTAGAGTGGATCCGTGACCAATTTGGAGATTGCGCCCCAGCAGGAAGTGTGCCCGCCGGCAGGCGCGGACGGCACGTCCGGACCCTGCCTGCAGCTGTGGCCGCAGCGCGAAGTGCCGCTGGGCGGAGTCAGGGCCATGAACGTCCAGCGGACGCTGCCGCAGCGCGGCCTTCCCACCATCGGGGCGTGGTGTTTCCTGGACAGCTTCGGCCCTGACCGGACTGCGATGTCCGTGCTCCCCCACCCCCATATCGGCCTCCAGACCGTGACCTGGCCCCTGGCCGGCCACATCAGGCACCGCGACAGCGTCGGCAGCGACGTGGTGGTCCGGCCGGGCGAGCTGAACATCATGACGGCCGGCCACGGTGTCTCCCACTCGGAGTTCGCCGTGCTGCCGCCTGCCGGGGAGGACCTCCCGGTCCAGCGCGGCCTGCAGCTCTGGGTGGCCCTGCCTGAGAGCGAACGGCACCGCCGGCCTGCGTTCGAGCAGCACCGCGAACTTCCCCGGGCCAGCGGGCAGGGTTTTACCGCCACTGTCATGGTGGGCGAACTCGCCGGCGTCGCCTCGCCGGCAACGATGTACTCACCGATCGTGGGCGCTGACGTTTCGTGCGGTGGCGGGTCCGCAGTGCTGCCGCTCAACGCCGGCTTCGAGCACGGGATCCTGGTGCTCGACGGCGGCCTGGCGGTGGACGGCCAGGAGGTTCCGCCCGGGCCGCTGGGCTACCTGGGCACCGGGCGTACAGAACTGCAGGTCCAGGCACTTCCCGGCACACGCTTCCTGCTGATCGGAGGCGAGCCCTTCCAGGAGGAACTGCTGATGTGGTGGAACTTTGTTGGCCGCACGCACGACGAAGTGGAGCAGGCACGGAGTGACTGGGAAGCCCAGGCCGGACTGCCCGAAGCCGAGGAGGCGGCAGCCCGGTACGGCCTGGTCCCCGGCCACGGGCCCGACGCCGGGCCGGAGGCGGGCCGCATTCCTGCTCCCCCGCTGCCCGGTGTGCGGCTCACGCCCCGGAAGCGGCTGTAGGGGAACTACTCCGCCTAGGACTGCTCGGCCACCAGCTGCAGCACACCGAACACCGGTTCCTGGTCCAGCACCCGGACGTCGGTGACGCCCGCAGCCGTGAGGTGGCGGCGGAAGGAATGCTGCAGCGGGGCCACGTTCATGCCCAGGCCCCCGCCCAGGATCACCGGACCGGCAATACCCAGCAGGCCCAGTACCTGAAGGGCCAGTGCTGACAGGTCTTCGCCGGCCTGCTCCAGCAGGGCCTGGCTCTCCGGGTGGCCGCCGGCTGCCGCCTCCACCACCAGCCGGGCCTGCTGCGCCCAGAAGCGCCGGCCGGTTTTGGGCGAATGGAACAGCGCAATCAACCGGTTGGGATCGTCCACCCCGCAGGACTGCAAGAGGGCATTGGTCAGGACGTCGGCCGGCAGGCCCTGGTTCATCCGCCGGAGGCTGTGCCGCACCGCTTCGCGGCCCAGCCAGTAGCCGCTGCCTTCATCACCCAGAAGGTACCCCCAGCCGCCCGCCCTGGCCTCGCCGCCGTCTGCATTCCTGCCCCAGGCCGCCGACCCCGTGCCGGCGATCACCGCAACACCGGTGCTCGCGTATCCGGCCGCCAGCAGAAGGCGCGAATCATGGACCACGGTGACCCGGGCGCCGGGGACGTGCGGCTGGATCAGGGACGCAAGGGCGGCGGCGTCGTCGTCGGTGTCAATGCCGCCGGAACCGGCGTACACCTGCGATACGTGGCCCCCGCCGATCCGCGAAAAGAGGTCGGCAAGGTTGGCTGCTGCCTCGTCGCGGCTGACGTTCTGCACATTGGAACTGCCGGCCGACTCATCCGCAACCGGTATCCCGTCCTCAAAACGGACGCCGTGGGTCTTGGTCCCGCCGATATCCAGCCCGATGATGGCGCCACGGAGTGGGCTGGAGGCAGGGAGTGCGGCGGAGTTTTCGGCGTTGGTCACGTCACAAGGGTAATGGTGCCGGAGCAACGGGACACCCGGCGCCGCACTTTCCCGGCGGGCTCGTCAGCGGGACCGCTGCCTGACCAGCCCGGCCAGGAGCCCCGGCCCTTCCGTCACCACCATGTCCCGGAACAGCCGGACGGGCACCGGCTCGGAGCCCAGCTTCCGCCGCCGCCAGGACAGGCCTACCTCGCGGAACGCCAGGGCGGACTCCAGCGGAACTTCAACCCAGCCGAGGTTCCCGGTTTCGGGGCTGACGGTCCGCCCGGGGGCATCCCCGCCCGGCGGCAGGATACTCACGCCCAGACCTGCCGAGACAAGGCCGCGGACCGTGTGTGAGTCCTGGCTTTCGAAGGCTATACGGGGCCGGTAGCCAGCCTCGCGGAACAGGGCATCCGTGAGCGACCGCATCCCGTAGCCGGGACCGAGGGCCACAAAAGGCTCTGACCTGATGTCCGCAAGCCGGGCCGCCGGCCGGGTGGCGAGAGGGTGGCTGTGGTGCACAACCAGGCGGAGCGGCGGTAAAGCGACGCCGAGGACAGGTTCCGGCCTGACGGCGCCACCGGCGCCGTCAGGGCGAGGTCCGACTCACCCGCCGCGAGTTCGTGAAGGCACGCATTGCGGGCGCCCTGGCTCAGGGTGAAGACGGCGCCGGGGTGCCTGCTCCGGAAGGCACTGATCAGGAGCGGCAGCGTGGCCTCACCGAAGGTGTGCTGGAACGAAAGGGAGATCCTTCCCCTTGCCACGTCGGACTCGTCGCGCACAACGTCGAGCCCCGCCTGGAACGCCGTGAGTGCCTGCTCAATGTAGGGCAGCAGGGTCCGCGCCGCCGGCGTCAGGCGGACTCCCCTGCCGTCCCTGACCAGGAGTTCGGTACCCACGACGGCGCTCGCCCGCGCCAGTGCACGGCTCACCGTGGACTGGGGTACGCCAAGGAGTTCCGCGGTTTCCGTGACGTGTTCGGTCCGCCCAAGTTCTGCGAGCACGGGCAGCAGCGGGAGCAGCTGCACCAGCTGTTTCTGGTCCGGTTCCACGGGCGGGCCTCCTTCGTGTCCCGCCCCCACCCCCCAACTAGGTAGCGCTAGGTGTCGTTTTGGGGGCTCAAAACGACACTTCGCGCTACCTAGTTGGGGAAGCATGCGGAATGGCTATCAGTTTGGCACAAAGCATGCATTGGAGGCATCTATTGGGTGAAAGCTAGGCTGGCCGAATGGCACACATGGTCCGTCCCGCAGGCAACAGTCCTTCCCCCCGCTGGGACGGCCATGCCAAGGGGTCGACGGCGTACGCCAGGATCCTCGCCGGCCTTTCCTTTGCGGGAGTGGCCACCTTTGCGCAGCTCTAT
Source organism: Pseudarthrobacter sp. L1SW (assembly GCF_020809045.1). Taxonomy (NCBI): domain Bacteria; kingdom Bacillati; phylum Actinomycetota; class Actinomycetes; order Micrococcales; family Micrococcaceae; genus Pseudarthrobacter; species Pseudarthrobacter sp. L1SW. The sequence continues at coordinate 2,781,528 of NZ_CP078079.1, forward strand.
TCAACCCAGGCCGTCCTGCCGATCCTGGCCTCGGACCTGCAGGTCACCGCGGCCGACGCAGCCCTGACCATTTCCCTGGCAACCGTGGGCCTTGCGGCGACCGTGATCCCCTGGTCCTTCCTTGCGGACCGCATCGGCCGGGTGCGGGCGATGACATGGGGGATCTCGGTGGCCACCGTCCTGGGGCTGCTGGTGCCGCTGTCCACCAGCTTTGGCATGCTGCTTGCCCTGCGGCTTCTGGAAGGCATGGCGCTCGGCGGCATTCCGGCCATCGCCATCGCCTACCTCAACGAGGAGGTCACCAAAGCGCATGCGGCCCTGGCGGCGGGAAGCTACGTCGCCGGAACAACGCTGGGCGGCCTTGCCGGCCGGCTGGTTGCAGGGCCGGCCGGCGAGCTGTGGGGCTGGCGCGCCGCCGCGCTGGCGGTTTCGATCCTGGCCACGGCGGCCGCGGTGGCCTTCCTGGTCCTGGTGCCGCGCGCCCGGGGCTTCGTCTCCGCCCCCGCATCCGGCCTGCGCGGCGCCTTCCGGACCTTGGGCGGCCACCTGCGCAATGCCCGTCTGCTGGTCCTCTACGGTCAGGCCTTCCTGATGATGGGCGGGTTCGTGGCGGTCTACAACTACCTGGGGTTCCGGCTTTCGGGCGAACCGTTCAGCCTGCCGGGAACGCTGATCAGCCTGATCTTCCTGGCCTACCTGTCCGGGACAGTGACCTCACGCTGGTCCGCAGGACTGACCCTTCGCTTCGGGCGCCGCAGCGTCCTGCTCTCCGGCCTGGCGCTGTCGACGGCGGGCCTCGCCCTGACGCTGACCGAGTCCCTCCCCCTGATACTGGCGGGGCTCGTGGTGTTCACCGGCGGCTTCTTCGCCGCGCACAGCATCGGGGCGGGCTGGACAGGTGCCCTCGGCAGCACCGGCCGGGCGCAGGCTGCCTCCCTCTATAACCTGGCCTACTACCTGGGCTCCAGCATCATCGGATGGGCGGGCGGCCTGGCCTTCCAGTCCCTCGGCTGGAACGCGCTGGCCGCGGCAGTCATGATACTGGCCTGCCTCACTGCGGCCGCTGTCGCCGTCGTCCATCCCCGGGCTGAAGGCCCCGGGGCGTAAAGCGCCCCGCACGAATTATCTGCCCCTCCGAAGGAAGCGGCAGTGCAAAAATTCGGCTGCGCGCTCCGTGGGAACGTGAAAGCGCATATTCGCGGGTCTAGGATGAACAGAGGACCAATGAGGAGTTGCAGTGAGCACGAACGCCAGGATTCCCAGGCCGGGGGCGCACCTCGAGCCGCTGGATGCGATTGACGAACGGCTCCTGGCCGCGCTGGTGGCGGACGCGCGGATCTCAAACAAGCAACTGGCGGAACTTGTCGGGATTGCCCCCTCCACCGCCCTTATGCGCACGCGTGCCCTGTCCGAGCGCGGGATCGTGCAGGGCTATGAGGCAAAGCTCAGCCTTTCCGCCATCGGACGGTCGGTGCAGGCGTTGGTTGCCGTGCGCCTGCGCGCCCACGACCGGGACCAGATTGACCGCTTCACCGCCCGTGTGCCACACCTGCCCGCGGTGCTGTCCACGTTCCACACCTCAGGCTCCGTGGACTACCTGCTGCATATCGCCGTCGCCACTACCGAGGACCTGCGGGACTGGGTGCTGGACAACCTGGCAACGGATCCGGTGGTGGGGCACACGGAAACCACGTTGGTGTTTGAACACATCCAGGGCAACCACGGGCCGCTCCCTGAGTGAGCGCCCCGCCGGGACGCGTTAAGCGGCGGCCCTGCGGCCGGTGACGGCAAGGCGGAGTGTCACCGCTGAGAGGGCCAACGCAGCGGCGCCGCACAGCACAACGAAACCTGCCACGGCGGCGGGCACCCCGACCACGCCGGAGGCCCAGCCCAGGCCCAGGACCGGCACTGCGCTTCCCAGGTACGTGATGACGTAGACAGTGCTGACGATCTGCGCATGCCGTGATGCCTCCACCTTGGCCGCTACCTCGTTGAAAACAGTGCGGAAGGCGATGCCCTGCCCTGCCCCGGCCGTAACGGCGGCTGCCACCAGCAGCGGCGGGCTCTGCCAGGCGCCCGCGGCCCCCAGGAGAAGCACGGACACGCCCAGGACCGCAAGCCCGGCCGGAACCACGAAGCGGCCCCGGAGGGTCAGCAGCTGGCTCAGCGCCGAGGACCCCAGGGCCAGGCCGGCCAGCACGCCGACCAGGGGGCGGGAGTCCGTCTCCAGGACCTGCGCGAAGTAGCCGGGGGCAAGCGACAGGGAGAAGCCGAAAACAGCAAAGCTGAGGAAGCCGACGCCGGCTGCGAGCCAGAAGGCGCCCCTCGCCTCCCGCGATACGGACGGACGGCGGGGCGCCAAGGCCTGCAGCGGCCTGGACGGGGCTGGAGGGTTGATTGCCGGGCGGGCATGAAGCAGGTACAGCGGCACCAGGAGGCCGGCCAGAACCAGGGAATGGACGTAATAGGGGGCTGTGGTGGGGCCCGGGAGGAGGGACAGCAGTCCCCCGATAACCGGTCCGGCCGCAACTCCCCCGGACGATGCCAGCAAGGTGAACCGGGATGCCCACTCGGGACGGGACGGGAGGAGCTCCCGCAGCGCTGCGGCGCTGGCTCCGGTTGCCAGCGCCACAGCTGTGCCCTGCAGCGCGCGCCCGGCGCACAAGGCAGCGAGCGTCTGCGCTTCCGCAAAGACCCAGCCTCCTGCCAGCCCGACGACGACGGCGAGGATGAGCGCAGCCCGGCGCCCGATGTGGTCCGACCAGTGCCCTGCCAGCATGAGCGTGGCCACGAGGGACAGGACATAGCTGGCGAACGCGGCGGTCACGCCCAGGCTGGACAGCCCGAGCTCCGCCTGCAGGAGCGGATACAGCGGCGTGGCCAGGTTGGCTCCCACCAGCAGAACGAAAATGACGGCGCCTGCCATCACCAGCCGCGCCGTGGTGGATGCATCCCAGCCTCCTCTGGCAGCAGCCGGGGCGGGGCGCATCCGGAGTTCACTGAAGACCGTCATGTGGGCCGCCTTTTGGGTCTACCGCGGCAGGTGGTCCTTGTGGGAGCCCGGCGCGGGGTGGGTATCCGATGGCACCAGAATGCGGCACTTCTGCTCCACTGGTCGGTGATCCGAGCACCTATTGCGCAAAACCATCAAATTTTGCCCGGCAACGTGATGCAGAATGACCATATGAACAATCTTGATGCCACCGACCTGAAAATCCTGTTGGCCCTCATCCAGGACCCCAGGATCCAGGTCGGTGAACTCAGCGAATCCTTGGGCATCGCCCGCAACACGGCCCAGACGCGGCTGCGGCGCCTCATCCGGGCAGGAGTACTGAGGCCGGGCGGCCGCGAAGTGGACCTTGAGGCCGTGGGCTATGACGTGGTGGCCTTCGTGACGATCGAAGTTTCGCACCGCGAGCTGGACGGTGTGGTAGCCGCGCTGCGCCTGATCCCCCAGGTCCTGGAAGTTCATGAGATCTCAGGCCGCGGCGATGTCTGGTGCCGCGTGGTGGCCACGGACACCCACAACCTCCAGTCCTCCCTGCGGCAGGTCCTGAGAATCAAGGGCGTGATCCGGACCGAAACCGTGCTGGCGCTGCATACCCATATCCCCTACCGCACCGAGCCGCTGATCAGCGGCCTGGCCAAGGCGTCAAACACCTGACGTCCGGGCCGGGGCGGCTAGGATTTCCAGAATGGATTGGCTCTCGTACGTTTCTCAGATCAACTGGCTCGCCGTGCTGCTGGCCTTCCTCGCGACCATGGCCATCGGCTTTGTCTGGTACATGCCCGCAGTCCTGGGCAACCGGTGGATGGCTGCCATCGGCAAGACCGAGGACGATCTCAAGAACATCAGCGGCGGGGCAGGAATCTGGCTCCCGATGATGGCGGCCGCAGCCCTGACTTCGGTCCTGCTCGCTATCCTGATCGCCAAGCTCGGCCTGGACAGCGCCGTGGCAGGCGGCTGGTTCGCCCTGGTCCTGGGACTGGTGTTCAGGGCCGGCGGGCACGTCATCCACAACGGCTTTGCCGGGCGCCCCGCAGCCGTCACGCTGATCGACTCCGGCCACGACCTGGTGGCCATGACAGTGGCCGGTGCCATCATCGGCGGAATGTCCTGATGGCCGCCGTCGACCAGCCGGCGGGAGGCCGCCGCCCATGACCATCATCGACAACGCCGTCTACGTGAACGGCGTGCGCCACGCCGAGCCCGAAAACCTGGAGCAGACGTTCGAAACCCTTGCCCGGCACGGAGGCATGGCGTGGATCGGGCTCTACCGGCCAACGGCGGAGGAAATGGCAGCCGTTGCCGCCGAGTTCGGCCTGCACGCGCTTGCCGTGGAGGACGCCATCTCCGCCCACCAGCGCCCCAAGATCGAGCGCTATGAGGACAACCTCTTCACCGTCCTCCGGCCCGCACGGTACCTGGACGCGACTGAAACGGTTGAATTCGGCGAACTGCACATCTTCACGGGGAAGAACTTCGTGGTCACGGTCCGGCACGCCGAGACGGCCGGTGTGGCACGGGTACGGCAGCGGCTGGAAGGCCGGCCGGACCTGCTGCGGCACGGGCCCGAGGCCGTGCTCTACGCACTGCTGGACAGGGTTGTGGATGACTACGGGCCCGTGGTGGCCGGACTTGAAAACGACATCGACGAGATTGAAGACCAACTGTTCAGCGGCGACACCGCAGTATCCCGGCGCATCTATGAGCTTGCCCGCGAGGTCATCCAGTTCCAGCGGGCCATCCATCCCCTCCCGGACATCATGCGCCAGCTCAAGCAGGGCTTTGAAAAGTACGACGTCGAGACCGACCTCCGGCACAACCTCCGCGACGTGGAAGACCACGTGGAACGGGTCATTTCCCGGGCCGACTCCTTCCGCGACCTGCTGCAGAACGCCCTGACGCTGGACGGCACGCTCACAGCCAACCGGCAGAACGAGGCCAGCGCCGAGCAGAACGAACAGGTGAAGAAGATTTCGTCCTGGGCTGCGATCCTCTTCGCGCCGTCCTTCGTTGCCGGTGTCTACGGGATGAATTTCGACCACATGCCCGAGCTCCACTGGGAGCTCGGGTATCCGATGGCGATCGGACTGATGATCGCGACGGCGGCCCTCATGTACGGCATCTTCAAGGGGAAGGGCTGGCTCTAGGCATGGAAACAGGGCCGGAGTCGCCGGTTCTCCGGCAAGGCCGCATTATTGTTCCCGGCAGCAGCCGCCAGTTGGCCGCCTACGGCCTGTTCCTTCCGCAGCCCGACCAGCACCGGATCCTCCATTCCGGCTCCCGTACGTTCCATGCCAAGGCGCTGGAGCATGAACTGCTGTGGATCAGCTTCGACGAACTGTGCGCGCCGGGCACCACGTCGGATGACTACATCGGCCTGGCGGCCGGGCCGGAGCTCTGCGTTATTGACGGCGTACCCCCACCGGAAGCGGCGGATGCAGGGTTTCGGGTGGAAGCCTGGGAGCAGTTTGCCGCCGTTCTTGCCGTCCTCGCGGCCCGGAATGCGACGGTCTTTATTGTGGGCAACAGGCGGATGGAGTGGGCGGCCGCCTCCTCTGCGGCCCAAGATGCCCGGCTGCGTGCCTCCCTGGACGGCATCGGCCGGCTCCTGGCGGGCCTTAAAAGGATTGAATCGGACGAGACCGTCACCGTTGAGGGCGTGTCCGGGAGTTAGCTGGAGAACTTCCGACGGCGGTCCGTTGACGGGGACAGCCGCCCCCGTTAACGGAGAAGGCCCCGCACAAGCGGGGCCTTCGTTGTGGAGCTAAGGGGATTCGAACCCCTGACCTCTTCGATGCGAACGAAGCGCTCTACCAACTGAGCTATAGCCCCGGAACATCCGCGCCTGGCGGGCACCGGTGACCCTAGGCTACAAATTTTCCCGGCGGAATGCCAAACCGCCATGCCCAACCGGTCGCGAAACCGCGCGGGATAGCCTGGGCGGCACAACACCTGTCAGGCGCGGCGGCGCTGCAGCACGTCGTCGAGATTACTGAGGGCGCTCTGCGCCTTGGACAGCTGGGGGCCCTCCGCGGCAGCAGGAGCCGCCGGCGGCGCGGCCGCACCCTGCTTCAGGGACGGCTTGCCAACAGCCTTGGGCGCCGCCGGGAGCTCCAGCGGCTCGGGGTCCGGGCGCTCGGCCTTTGCAGCCTCAACATAGACCGGCTTGGGGACCTCCACGGGCTCCCACGTTGCGGAAGCCGGCGCAGCGGCCGCGGCACTGGCTGCTGCGGCACTTGGATCCCCGGCGGCCACAGCGACGGCCAGGGCGGCCTCGCGCAGTTCCACTGCCGTCAGCGGCTTGACCTTCGGCTGGTGCGCCTCGGCGTCGAACAGCGGGTTGTCCTTCTTTGCCGGTGCTGCTTCCGGTTTCGGCGGGACGTTCCCGGCAGCGGCGGGCTGCCGGGCAGGCGCGGTCATCGCGGACCGGAAGGCTGCATTGACCTTGGCCCTTCTGTCCCGGACGGCAAGCCCACGCAGCAGGACCAAGGATCCGACCGTCAGTGCCACGCACACCAGCGGAAGGACCGGGGAACCCAAGCCGAAGAGGAGAAGCACCCCGGACACGAAGGCTGTGGCCAGCGACAGCAGCCCGATCAGGGCAATTGCGGTCCGGCCATAGCGTATGCGGAACTTGCCTCCGGCCGGCGAGCCGGCAGCAGCGGTCCCGGGTCCGGCGCTCTTCCTGGTGTCCATGGCTTTCTCCTGCTGGGCGGCGACGTTCAAAACCAAAGCGGCTGGCGGTTCCGGTGTTTCATCGGCTGCGGTCTCTGCCAGGAAATCGCCGGCGGGCTGAAACTGGTGCCTGCGGTTCCGGAGGACGTAGGGCGCAACCCACACAATCCAGAGCACAACGGCAACCACAAGGATCACTGAGCTGCTAAGGGGGAAGTCCACACTCAAAACCGTATGAGCATCCGGCCCGCTGCCGCAGCATTAGCTGCGGTGTGTCGTGGTACAGCCCGCAATTCACTGGATTTATGACCGGTGTGAGGCCAGCCACGGCCGGAGGAGTCCATCCGGGACCTCTTCCGACGTCAGGGCGAACGAGCGGTGGTCGGCCCACTCACCGTTGATGTGAAGGTACCGCGGCCGGTAGCCCTCATCGCGGAATCCCAATTTCTCCACCACGCGCAGGCTGGGTCCATTCTCCGGCCTGATGTTGATTTCCATCCGGTGCAGGCCCAGGGTCTTGAAGCAATGGTCCGTCACCATGGCGACGGCGGTGGGCGCAATGCCGTGGCCCGCACGGGCCTGGTCCACCCAGTAGCCGAGGGTCGCCATCATGGCCGAGCCCCACACAATGGAGGAGACAGTCAGTTGGCCAACAATGGGCGGATTGACGCTGCCGGGCCGCCGCTCGGTAATGACGAAGGGCAAGGCCGTTGCCTGGGCGGCCTGCGCCTTTAATGACCGGACCATTTGCCGGTAGTCCGGCAAGCCGCCGGAAGGATCCGGGTTGGATGCTTCCCACGGGGCCAGCCATTGGCTGTTGCGGGACCTGACCTCGGTCCATTCCTTTTTGTCCCGGTACCGGATGGGCCGCAGGACCAGATCCCCGCATTCCAGTGTTACGGGCCAGATGGGACCAGGACGCATGGCACTACTTGGACAGGCTGGCAGTGAAGCCGGGCAGCCATTCCCGCAAGCCGGGGCCGAGGTCCTCGCTGTCAATGGCCAGCTGGACACAGGCCTTGAGGTAGCTCAGCTTGTCCCCGGTGTCGTAACGCCGCCCCCGGAACACGACGCCGTAGACCCCGCGCCCTTCGCCGTCACCCGTGGCCAGTTCCTGGAGCGCGTCTGTCAGCTGGATTTCGCCGCCCCGTCCCGGACCCGTGCGCTCGAGGACGTCGAAGACTGCGGGGTGGAGTACGTAGCGGCCAATAAGCGCCAGGTTGGAGGGCGCTTCCTCCGCGCTCGGCTTCTCCACGAGCCGGTTGACCCGCACGTATGACTCACCGTCGATCGGTTCGATGTCAGCGCAGCCGTAGGCACTGATCTGCGACGGTTCCACTTCGATGAGTGCGACGACGGACCCGCCCGTTTTGGCCTGCACGTCAATCATCGTGCCGAGCAGTTCGTCCCGGGCATCGATGAGGTCATCGCCCAGCAGCACGGCGAAGGCTTCATTGCCAACGTGCTGCTTGGCCCGGAGTACTGCATGGCCCAGTCCGTGCGGGTCCCCCTGCCGGACGTAGTGGATGTCGCCCAGGTTGCTTGCGGCCTGGACGGACGCCAGCTTCTCGGCATCCCCCTTGCCTTCAAGGGTGGACTCCAGTGACGGCACACGATCGAAGTGGTCTTCCAGCGCCCGCTTGTTCCGCCCGGTGATCATCAGGACATCGTTGAGGCCGACGTTCACGGCTTCCTCAACCACGTACTGGATGGCAGGCTTGTCCACAACGGGAAGCATTTCCTTGGGCATCGCCTTGGTTGCCGGCAGGAACCTGGTGCCAAGTCCGGCGGCAGGAATGACGGCTTTGCGCACTCTCGGGTTACTGGTAGTCACCGGACTAATCTAACGTCAGCGTCAAGCATTCAGTAATCATTGGATGGCCAGCGATGTCCGGTGCTGCCGGACGGACCGGCGGCACCGCGTTGGCCCGGGCATTGGCCAACGCCGCGGCAGCTACGGAGGAAAGATATGACGCTCGAGGAAATAAAGGCAGCCAAGGACCAGATACGTGTTGCCCATCGCCGCCGCCGGGCTTCCCTGACGCTCCAGGAGCGCCAGGACGCGGGGGAAGCCTTGGCGAAGCATGGCGCAGCGTGGGCAGATTCAGTAACCCAGGGGAACGCAGCGACAGTCTGCGCCTACCTCGGCGTCGGGGCGGAACCGCCTACGCTGCCGCTGATCGCGGCCCTCCACGATGCCGGCCACAAGGTCCTCCTTCCCGTCTGCGAACCGGGGCGGGAGCTGAAGTGGGTCTTCTGGACGCCGGGCGTCGACCTGGTGAGGAGCAGCTTTGCCCCCATCCTGGAGCCTGTGGGGACACGGCATGAGATTGAGGTGGCCGGCGAAGCTGCCGCGCTTTTCATCCCTGCCACCGCGATTGATCTTGCAGGCAGCAGGGTGGGCCAGGGCGGCGGTTATTACGACAAGTTCCTGGGCCACCTCGCATCAGCCGGGAAGCATATTCCGCTGGCCGCGGTGATCTACGACGGTGAACTGTTGCCTGCCGGCAGGATTCCTGTAGAGGAATTCGACCGGCCCGTGCCGGGCGTTGTGCTTCCTTCCGGATTCCGGAGCCTAACGGAGGCCGCCTGACCGGGAAGGCCGGCGCAGGAGGATGGTAGAATTAGCACTCAGGCCCTGTGACTGCTAATAGACATCCAGCTGGATGACCGTGCGGCAGTCCGGGACCTCTCGTTTGCCCAAGAGGAGGAGCACCAGTGCCAACGTATGCGTACGCCTGCAAGGATTGCGGCCATGCCTTTGACATCGTCCAGTCGTTCTCGGACAGCTCTCTGACGTCCTGCCCCGAGTGCCAGGGGACCCTGCGCAAGAAGTTCAACAGCGTGGGCGTCGTCTTCAAGGGTTCCGGCTTCTACCGCACGGACTCCCGGGACGCCAAGGGCAGCACGGTATCGGCCGCCCCCGCGGCGCCGCCAGCAACAGCGGCTCCTGCGTCTGCGGCTCCGGCTCCGGCGGCCGCCGCGAGCTGATCCAAGGTTCCTCCGCCCGGGCGGCTGCCTGCGTTTGGACCCGGTTGTCCACATAGCTGCCATGGCTCCTGCCGCGGTCCTCAGATGCGCCCTAGCGTGGGCACATGCCTGCAAACGGACAGCTACGCCTGGTCAGCCCACGCACGCCACACAGACGTGGACTCCCGGGGAAAAAACAGCGCGGTGGCCCCCACGGCAGGGGCCCCGGCGCCGGCCGCAACGCAAGCCGCCGCCCGCCGGCCCGCTTTGCCGGCTGGCTGAGCCGCAACAGGAGGCTGGCGGCCGCGCTGCTCCTGTGCGCCGCAGCCGCCATCACGGTCCAGCAACTTACGCCGGCGCCGGTCTACACCATCTCCGCCCTGGCCGCCGCCCGGGACCTGCCCGCAGGCACCGCCATGGCGTCCGCTGACCTCGCCTCCGTCCAGGTCCCGCCCGGCATGCTGGCCGACGGATTCCTCCATGAACCGGGCGAGGCGGCAGGGAAGCAACTCGCGGCCCCGCTGCGCAAGGGGCAGTTACTGACGGATGCCCAACTGCTCGGTCCGGGGCTCCTGGCGGGCACTCCACCCGGATCAGCGGCTGTTCCCCTCCGCATGGCGGATCCATCGTCCATCCAGCTCGTTTCCCCCGGTCAGCTCGTGAACGTGGTGCTGACGGCAGCCAGCGGCTACGACCAGCAGGCACCACCGGAGGTCTTGGCTTCTGGCGTGCCTGTGCTGTGGACGTCCGGCCAGGGCGGGCAGGGCGGCCAGTGGCTGGGCATGGCGGAGACTGACGGACTCATCGTGGTGGCAGCCAATGCGGAACAGGCGGCCCGGCTTGCCGGCGCCTCCACCCAGGGGAAGCTCTTTTTCGTCTTGGTGGGGCCGTAGCCCTTGGGGCTGTGGTCCGGGCCAGCGCCGGAGGCGCAGCGCCGGCTTCTTCCACAACGGGCAGGCACTTGCCTCAGCCTGGAGCTAACCTCAGCCCCAGTGGGGAGGTTTCTGTTCCTTCAGCCACGCATCGTGGTCGTCGTCTTCGCGGTCGCCCCAGCCCCGGGGTTCGTCTTCAGCTGCCTTCTTTGGCAGGGCAGGCGCGCCGGGCTGGGCGGCCGTGCCGGACTGGGCAGCCGTGGACGCGCTGCCGGGAACAGCGCCGCGGGCGCCCTCCTCGTCCTGCCCGGGCGCAGGTGCAGCGGCGGCCTGCCCGCTGTCCGAAGCGTCGTTGTCCTGGTGGTCCGGCGCCATGGCACCCGCCTCCTTGCTGTCCGGGCCTTCGGCCTGCATTGGTTCATGGTTCGATGCCGTGTGCCGGGACACGGCATCTATTCCGTTGAGGGCCTGGTCCACGTCGTCGTCCAGGAAGGCGACGGATGTGGCCGTTCGCCCGGAGAGCGCATTTTTTTCGAGGCCAAGGTACCCTGCGATGCGGTCGGCGCAGGCGGACGGATCAGTGAACACCTCGATGGTCCACAGCGGCATGTAGCGCCAGCCATGGCGCTCCAGCAGCTGGGGACGCAGCCGGCTGCGCTCCCGGACGCTCAGGGCACGGTACTGTTCGGTGCCGTCCGATTCGATCGCCACCGGCCACGGGAGGTCTGCGTCCTCCTGGCCCATGGTGCTCAGCGGATCGGCGGCCGCCACGACGTCGATGGCGCCATCGTACTGGTGCCACACCCGGGCGCCGCGGGCGCGCAGGCGGTCTCCGAGGTCAGCCACCAGCGGATCGGCTCCGAGTGCCTGCTCGCTTGCCGCGGCGCGCGAAGCCGGAGTTCCGAGGTCCGTGTTTCCCGCGATTTCACGGTCAAGGAGGGCGTACAGGTCCACCGCACCGTGCGTCAGCCTGGTCTGGTCCAGGTCCTCCGGCCGGAAGCACGTGAGAACATGCATCGACCTGCGGGCGCGGGTCATGGCCAGGGCGAACTTTTCCCGGCCGCCTTCGGCAGAGAGGGGCCCGAAGTTGTGCAGGGCGCGTCCGTGGGGTGTCCGGCCAAAGCCGGGCGAGAAGATGACATGGTCGCGCACCAGCCCCTGGGCCCGTTCAAGGTCAACAACACGGAAGGACTCCGGACCGGCCCCGAAGAAGCCCGCCAGGGCCGGGTAGTTGGGCAGCTGGAGCCGGATGGATTCCCCGATCCTGGCCGCGTGGCGGAGGCTGGCCGTGACCACGGCCAGCGACGTACGCGGACGCAGCCGGGCGTGCTCGAAGACCAGCTGGACCACCCGGTTGACTTCCGCCACCACGGATTCCACGCCTTCGTGGTCCGCACTGGGCAACCCGGTGCCGTCCGGAAGGTATTCCACCAGCAGGGACCGGTCCAGTCCGGTAGCGGACTGCCCTTCCGGGAGCCGGCGGAGGCCGCCGTCGTAAAAGTTCTTACTCAGCTGGAGGACGAGGTCCTCGTCCACCGCCCGATAGACAAAGTTGAGCCTCCACACCGGAAGGACCTTGGACAGGGCACCGAAGGCGCTCTCCACCCGCTGGTGCGCCGATTCGCCCGGTGCCAGACGCTCAACGCCTACCGTGAAAGTGCGGGGGCTGGCAATCCGGGAATCGCCGAAGGCAATGACTTGCCGGGCACGGGCGATGGACGGAAGCACGGCCTGCAGCGAGGTCGCCTCCGCGTCCAGGATGACTACCGCGTCAAACCGCTGTTCCGCCGGCAGCAGGCCGGTCATGAGATAGGGGCTCACGGACCAGACCGGAACCAGCGTTCCGATCAGTTCAGGTGCCTGCGCCGTCAGCGACGGCAGCGACACCCTCCCGTCCTTGAGCAGGCTCCGGAGGAGGTCGGCCTGGCGGGGATGGGCTGCAATGGCGCTGCGCCACCGCTCGGCAAGGTCCCAGCGGAGGCGGGCGGCGCCGCTGGCGATGTGGGCATTGTCCGCGAGGCGGTACTCGGCCTCCAGCTTCCGCAGCGCGTCGCCGTCGGACATGGCCAGGTAGTCGTCGCCGCTGATCATGGCCTCAAGGGCTGACTGCCACCATGCCAGCTCAAGTTCGGCCGCCACGGAGCTGGCGGGAACCTCGCGCTCCGCGAGGTCGGCCAGCAGCTCGCCGAGCCCGTGCTCGCGCATGTTCTCGACGAGCAGGGTGCGCTCGGGCAGTGTCTTCAGTGTGTCGGTGTCCGCCACCAGCCGTTCAAGGCGCTCCATGAGTTCCTCGTACCGGACGGCTGCCAGGGAACCGCCGGCCGCCGTGTGGCGCAGGGCCTCGCCCAGGCGGGCAAGGTCGCTGTCCAGCGAGCGGTACATGGCGTTCATCTCGGCGAGCCCGGACGGCACGGCGGGATGCCGCTGCGTGGTGGCATAACCCGCCCACAGCGCCCGCTGCTCCTGTACCAGCAGGAGGGACGTGTGCAGGTCGGCGATGTGGACCCCGGGCCTGACATACTCCTTCGCGACCCTCCGCAGCCTTGAGCGCTGCATGGAGGTCATCTCGATGCCGCGCTCCTTGCGCCAGGCCGACGGCGCGGTGGCCGAAATGAGGTCCGTCACGGGGCGGTCGAAAATGTCCGGCGTGAACTTGTCCAGGCTGCCCCGCACCGCCACCAGGAGCTCGAGCTGTTCACCCCATTCCGCGAAGGAGGCTCCCAGCCGGATTTCCGCATGTTCAGCCACGGCTTCCATGCGGTCGCGGAGGGCCGGCAGGCTCTTTTCCACCGAGCGGACAAGCTCCTGTGCTTCCTCGGTCTCTTTCCGCGTCAGCAGCCGGGCACCGTGCCACGGGCTGGCGGTGGAGGCCTTGCTGAAGCTTCCCAGCTCAGCTGCCCGGCGGAGCCTCCCCGCAAGCTCGTCACGGTCCCGGATGCTGTCCAGGACGCTCCGCTTCAGCCGCACAGTGGTGGCCGGGGCGGGGTGGATCGAGGTGAGCTCCGCCAGCGACTGCATGGCCTGGTATGGGGAGCAGCCCCACCGCTGCCGGACGTTGTGGAGCGATGCCACATGGTCCATCAACGCGTGGCGGTGCTCAGTCAGCGTGTTGTGCAGGTTCCCCAGCTGGGGTTCCAGCGACTTTTCGTTGCGGACGATGGCACGGACCAGCTGCGCCTTGAGCTGCTGGGCGGTGACGTTCCCGGACAGCTGGAAGAGGATGGACTCCAGGCCCAGGCCCTCAAGCTGGCCGGACACTTCGTTGAGGCTGGCGCGGCGGTCCCCCACCACCAGGACGGTCTTGCCGGCATCCACCAGTGCGCCGATGGTGTTGATGGCGGTCTGGGTCTGGCCGGTGCCCGGCGGGGTCCTGACCACCAGGGAATCACCGGCACGGGCAGCGTCAATGACGTACTGCTGGTCCGTGTCCGCGTCCAGCAGGAGCAGTTCGTCCTTCGGGTGCCTGCTGTCCAGGGGAGGAAACCGTGAGGGGTCCGGCTCCTCGACGTCCACCACTTCGCCTCCGCCGGCGGTGGCCAGCGCGGAAATGAGCGGGTTGGAGTCGTTGATCCACGGGTCGTCCAGGTTGCCGGACAGGTCCGCGAACGTGGAAACCAGCAGGTTGTGCTGCGCCTCGGCGCCGTGAATAGGCCTGATCAGCGTGCCCAGCCGGTCCAGGACGGGCTGGGGATCAAAGCGGGCCGTGCTGTAGGCGAGCCGCGTGACGGCGTTGACGTCAAAAACAATGCCATGGATGTTTTTCAGGTGCCGCACCAGGGCGGGGTTGATGTGCGCCTGCTCGGTCAGCTGGAGTTCGTAGTCGTCCTCCCCCGGCCGGACGGTGAGCGAAATGGCGGTGAGCATGACCGGGGCCGAGACGCGCTGGGGCTTGCCGCCGACGGCCGACGTCCACACCACGGTGCCTGCGGAGAGATAGCCGGCGTCAATGCCGCGCTCGTTGGACAGCTCGAAGATCTTGGACCGGATGTTCCGGGATGCCCTGGCCGCGACGACGTACTGCTGGCGGTCCCGGATCAGGGTGGACAGCCGCGTCTTGCGGCCCGCCATAAGCTGGGCCAGCCCTGACGGATGGGCGTGCGTCAGGTCGATGGAGCCCTCGGGCGTCTTGGTGAAGCGCAGCATGGTGTCTGCCCCGGTGACGGGTTTAAGCCCGGACAGCCATTTGCGGAGCTCCTCGGAGCCCTCCGGGTGGCCTTGACCAACTGACACTACTGCCTTCTTTTCTGCGCTTGCACGTGACGTCCTGGACCATACGGGCATAGGTTCGAGAGTAGCCGCTCAGGCGGCGGGACTGAGAGACCGCAACACTGCAAAGCCCGAAATTCCGGAGGATTTCACCCCGGAACACCAGTGGCCGGCCTCCATTGACGGAGGCCGGCCACTCAGGATGCTATTCCCACTCGATGGTTCCCGGCGGCTTGCTGGTGACGTCGAGCACCACGCGGTTGACGCCCTCCACCTCGTTGGTGATGCGGTTGGAGATCCTGGCCAGCAGTTCGTACGGAAGCCGTGACCAGTCCGCCGTCATGGCGTCCTCAGAGGAGACGGGGCGGAGCACGATGGGGTGGCCGTAGGTGCGGCCGTCGCCCATGACTCCGACGCTGCGGACATCGGCCAGCAGCACCACGGGCATCTGCCAGACCTCGTTGTCCAGGCCCGCGGCAGTGAGCTCGGCACGGGCGATGGCGTCCGCCTTGCGCAGCAGGTCAAGGCGTTCCTTGGTGACCTCGCCGACGATCCGGATTCCAAGTCCAGGCCCCGGGAAGGGCTGGCGCCCCACAATTTCCTGCGGCAGGCCCAGCTGGGCGCCCACGGCACGGACCTCGTCCTTGAAGAGTGCCCGGAGCGGTTCGACGAGCTCGAACTGCAGGTCCTCGGGCAGGCCGCCCACGTTGTGGTGGCTCTTGATGTTCGCTGCGCCCTCGCCGCCGCCGGATTCGACAACGTCCGGGTAGAGGGTGCCCTGCACCAGGAACTTGATCTTCTCGCCGTGGGCGGCGGCCTCGGCGATGATGGCCAGCTCGGCTTCCTCGAACGCGCGGATGAACTCGCGGCCGATGATCTTGCGCTTCGTTTCGGGATCGCTGACACCGGCAAGCGCGGACAGGAAGCGCTCCTGCTCGTTGGCGACATACAGCTTCACGCCGGTGGCGGCAACGAAGTCGCGCTCAACCTGCTCGGCTTCGCCTTCGCGCAGCAGGCCGTGGTCCACGAACACACAGGTCAGCTGGTCACCGACGGCGCGCTGCACCAGGGCAGCCGCGACGGCGGAGTCCACACCGCCGGAGAGGCCGCAGATCACCCGTGCGTCGCCGATCTGCTTCCGGATCCGCTCCACCTGTTCCTCCAGGATGTTGCCCGTGGTCCAGTTGGGCTCGATCCGGGCGCCCTTGAAGAGGAAGTTTTCCAGGACCTGCTGGCCGTAGGCGGAGTGCTTGACCTCGGGGTGCCACTGCACGCCGAACAGGCCCTTCTCCTCGTTGGCGAAGGCAGCCACCTCAGCGCCCGCCGTCGTCGCCAGCACTTCGAAGCCCTCAGGGGCCTCGTGCACGGAGTCGCCGTGGCTCATCCAGGTGTTCTGGTGCTGCGGCATGCCCTCCAGGACCGAGCGGCCTTCGCCGATGATGGTGGTCTGGGTGGAGCCGTACTCCCGCAGCCCGGTCTTGTCCACCTTGCCGCCCAGGGCGTTGGCCATGGCCTGGAAGCCGTAGCAGATGCCGAAGACCGGGACCCCGGCCTCGAAGAGGTCGGCCCCGACGCTCGGGGCACCGTCCGCGTAAACGCTGGACGGGCCGCCGGACAGGATGATGGCGGCGGGGTTCTTGGCCAGGAGCTGCTCGGTGGTGTACGTATGCGGAACCACTTCCGAATACACGTTCGCTTCCCGGACGCGGCGGGCAATCAGCTGCGCGTACTGGGCACCGTAGTCAACAACCAGCACCGGCTTCTGGGAAGTCTGGGATGCAGTGGGAGTAGTCACCGTCATAGCCTACTTTGCGCCGTTGCGCCGGCGCACCTTGAGAAGCGGTGCTGTGACGCAGCAGACTCCCCCGGCGGGCATCGCCGGGCAAGCGCTGGTCAGTAGCGCTGGGGGGCCTGCGGGTTGGCGGCAAGCTCGGCCTCAACCTCCGCGTGGACCTTCTTTTCCACAATGAAGGAAAGGAAAGGGACCACGCCGCCCAGTGCCAGCAGGATCAGCTTGAGGAACGGCCAGCGCATCAGGGACCAGAGCCGGAAGTTCGAGATCAGGTAGACGACGTACATCCAGCCGTGCACGATCAGGACGGCCACGGACAGGTTCACTCCGCCCAGAACCCCGGGGGGCTCCGCGTCAGCGAAGCCAAAGCCGAAAGGCTGGCCGGTGACGGCGTTGGTGCCGCCGGCGAACAGGTACTGCCCGAAGCCGTACCGGGCGGCCAGTTCCGCGCAGAGGAGCAGCAGCATGGTGCCGGTGAGGTACGCGAGCACTTTGTAGAACTTCAGGGCCGAGCGGATCTGGGCTTCCGTGCCGCCGAAGCGCCGCTTCTTGCCGGGGCGCTTCCCTGCAGTGTTGGTGCCTGCGTTGGTGCCGGCGGCGGGAGTGGCCGGTTTTGGATCAATCATGGCTGTACCTTTTGCTGGTTCTGTTCAGGATGCTCGGGTTGTTCAGGGAGAGGGTGGTCGCCATCATGATCGAGGGCCTCCTCAAGGTCCCGGTGGTAGTCGTCCTTGACCAGGCGCCACCAGACGAAGAGGGCAAAGCCGGCGAAGACCACCCATTCGAGGGAATAGAAGAGGTTGAGCCAGTTGATCTGCTGGGCGGGCGGCTGCGGGCCGATATCCAGGGGAAGGAGTCCACCGGGCACGGCGGCCGGGCTGACGTCCTCGCCGCCGGCTAGTTCAGCAGTGGCAGCGACGAAGCCCGGGTAACTGCTGACTTCCCAGTAGTTGATCAGCTCAGCCACGGACACTGCGGTGGCTTCGCCCGGCCGGGGTGCCGTTCCCGGCACAGGTGCCTCGGACGGCAGGAGCCGCCCCGTCAGTTCGAGGACGCCCGACGGCGGCGCCGGGACGTCTGCGGGGTCCGCCACCCATCCGCGGGCCACGGGAATCCACGTCTGGGGTGAGGCGGCCACGCCGCTCAGGGTGGGGGCGCCGGAGACGGCGAAGGCGGTAACCACCCAGTAGCCCGGCTTGCCGTCATGCAGCCGGCCGGGGACCAGGAGCTGTTTTGCGGGGTCATAGGACCCCTGCGCCGAGACCATCTGGTCGGCATCGGTCCCGTGGAAGAACTCGCCGGGCCGGAGGGTGTCCGTCAGTGGCTTGACCTGTTCAGTGGCAGGGTTGGCCGGGATTTCCGGCCGCGTGGACCGCCCGAACTGCCATTGGCTCAGCAGCACGAAGACCCCGGAGATGGCGATCGCGAAGACAAAACCGGCGATCCATCGGGGCTTAAGGGCTGTTTTCCACACGTCTTAACCGTACTTCGTACCGCTGTAGAACAACTAAACGCCGGAGCTGCTGCTCAGTGATCGAAGAACACCAGGCTCGAGTTGATGAGCTCCGCAATCACCTCGGGATCGTAGGCCCGGCGCAGCGATTCCCTGA
Organism: Pseudarthrobacter sp. L1SW; assembly: GCF_020809045.1. NCBI lineage: Bacteria > Bacillati > Actinomycetota > Actinomycetes > Micrococcales > Micrococcaceae > Pseudarthrobacter > Pseudarthrobacter sp. L1SW. The sequence continues at coordinate 2,799,660 of NZ_CP078079.1, forward strand.
ACGACTCCTTGGACAGCGACCGGGCCAGCGTTGCGAGGACCTCAAGGTGGTCCGAGAAGGAACTGGCGGGGGTGGCGATCAGCAGGATCACCGTGGCAGGGCCATCGGCGGCGCCAAAATCCAAGGCATGCCCGTATTTGGCGATGCCCACGGCGATGGAGGTCTGGGACACGAACTCGCTGCGCGCATGCGGCAGGCCGATGCCGCCCGGGAGTCCTGTGGCCAGCTGGTGCTCCCGGGCATTCACATGCTTGAGGAACCCGTCCAGGTCCGAGATGCGCCCGGCGGCGTACATCCGCTTGGCGAGCTGCGTGGCGGCGTCGGCCTTGTCCGTTGCCTCCAGCTCCAGGATCACCATTTCGGGAGTGGTGAGCTCGGCGTCGTACCGGTCTAGTGGTTCCGCCAAGGCGTATCCCTTCGGTCAGGAGTGCTGTTGCCGTGAATCCCTCAGCGCAAGGGCACGATGTCTTCCACGCCCAGGCGGGCGGCGTCTGCGGATTCGTCGTCCGGCTGTTGCTGGCTGAGGCGTTCGGCCTCCACCCGTGCGATGTAGTGCCGGACCTCGTTTTCGCGCTGTGCGTCACTCCAGCCAAGAACGTCACCCATTAGTTTAGCGACAACCGGCACCGCGGACACGCCGCGGTCCCACGCCTCGATGGAAATCCGTGTCCTCCGGGTCAGGACGTCGTGCACATGCCGCGCGCCCTCGTGGGTGGCGGCGTACACGGCCTCGGCCTGGAGGTAGTCGTCAGCGCCGGGAATCGGCTCAGCCAGGGCCGGATTCTCTTCGATGATGGCCAGCACCTCATCGGTCATGGAGCCATACCGGTTCAGCAGGTGCTCAACGCGGGCCACATGCACTCCGGATTCCTCCGCGGTCCGGTTGCGCCGGTTCCATGCCGCCCGGAAGCCGCTTGCGCCCAACAGCGGGATGGTTTCCGTGCAGCTGGGCGGAACCCGCTCGTCCATGGTGCGGGTAGCTTCATCCACCGCGTCCTTGGCCATCACGCGGTAGGTGGTCCACTTGCCCCCGGCCACCACCACAAGGCCCGGAACGGGATGGGCCACCACATGCTCGCGGGACAGCTTGGCAGTGGAGTCGTTTTCGCCGGCGAGGAGGGGACGCAGGCCGGCGTAGACGCCCTCCACATCCTCCCGGGTCAGCGGCCGCTTGAGGACCTTGTTGACGTGTTCCAGGATGTAGTCGATGTCCTTGCTGGAGGCGGCCGGGTGGGCCTTGTCCAGGTTCCAGTCGGTGTCCGTGGTGCCGATGATCCAGTGCCGGCCCCAGGGAATGACGAACAGCACCGATTTCTCGGTGCGCAGGATCAGCCCCACCGTTGACTGGAACCGGTCGCGCGGCACCACCAGGTGGATGCCCTTGGAGGCACGCACCTTCAGCTGGCCCCGGTCGGTCACCATGGCCTGCGTTTCGTCCGTCCAGACGCCCGTGGCGTTGATGACCTGCTTGGCTTTGATGTTGAACTGCGTGCCGTCCTCGTGGTTGACCACCTTGGCCCCCACTACCCGTTCGCCCTCGCGGAGGAAATCCACCACTTTCATCTGGTTGACGGCGTGGGCGCCGTAGTAGGCGGCAGTCCGCACCAAATTGGCGCAGTATTTGGCGTCGTCCACCTGGCCGTCGTAGTAGCGGATGGAGCCCACGAAGGCGTCGTTCTTGAGGCTGGGGGCGGCGCGCAGGGTGCCACGTCGGGTGAGGTGCTTGTGGAACGGCACTCCCCTGCTGTGCCCGCTGGAGATGGACATGACGTCGTACAGTGCGATGCCGGCACCCACGTACGGGCGCTCGATGAAGGGCTTGGTCAGCGGGTACAGGAAAGGCACCGGCCGGGCCAGGTGCGGCGCCAGTTCCGAGAGCAGCAGGCCCCGCTCCTGCAGGGCCTCCTTCACCAGGCCGAAATCAAGCATCTCCAGGTAGCGGAGGCCGCCATGGATGAGCTTCGAGGACCGGGAGGACGTGCCTGCCGCCCAGTCGCTCGCCTCAACGATGCCCACCGTCAGGCCGCGGGTGACGGCGTCCAGGGCGGCTCCGGTGCCCACGATTCCGCCGCCGACAATGAGGATGTCCAGCTCCTGGCCGGGCTCCGACGTGGCGCGCAGCCGTTGGATGGATGCTTCCCTGGCTTCCGGGCCGAGGGCCCCGCCGTTAACAGGAAATCTCTTCATTGAACGCCTCCAGTGCCTCTTGTGCCGGTAGTAAAACCACCCTACTTGCTGGCGGCACGCTTGGGCAGGCGTCCGTCAGTTTCCGGCGTAAGGGGAAACCACGACGTCGACCCGCTGGAATTCCTTCAGGTCAGAGTAGCCGGTGGTCGCCATGGAGCGGCGCAGCGCACCGATGAGGTTCGAGGTGCCGTTGGTGTGGTGTCCCGGCCCGAACAAGACTTCCTCCAGCGGGCCCACGGTGCCCACGTTGGCGCGGTCGCCGCGGGGCAGTTCAAGGTGGTGGGCTTCCTGGCCCCAGTGCCAGCCCTTGCCGGGCGCCTCCTCCGCCCGTGCCAGCGCGCTGCCGAGCATCACGGCGTCGGCGCCCATCGCGATGGCCTTGACGATGTCACCCGAGGTGCCCATGCCGCCGTCGGCAATCACGTGGACGTAGCGGCCGCCGGACTCATCCATGTAGTCGCGGCGGGCGGCAGCGACGTCGGAAATGGCGGAGGCCATGGGCGAGTGGATGCCCAATGCGCGGCGGGTGGTGGTGGTGGCCCCGCCGCCGAAGCCAACCAGGACGCCCGCGGCGCCGGTGCGCATGAGGTGCAGGGCGGGCGTGTAGCCGGCGGCGCCGCCCACGATGACGGGGACGTCCAGTTCGTAGATGAACTGCTTGAGGTTGAGCGGCTCGTGGTCCTTGGAGACGTGCTCGGCGGAGACGGTGGTGCCGCGGATGACGAAGATGTCCACGCCGGCAGCGAGGACGGTCTTGTAGTGCTCCTGGGTGCGCTGCGGGGTGAGCGATCCCGCCACCGTCACTCCGGCCTCCCGGATTTCGGCGAGGCGGGAGGTGATCAGCTCAGGCTGGATGGGCGCCTGGTACAGCTCCTGCATGCGGCCGGTCACGGCGGGGCTGTTGGTTTCGTCCTCCAGCGCTCCGATCTCGTCCAGGATGGGCTGCGGGTCCTCGTAGCGGGTCCACAGGCCTTCGAGGTCGAGGACACCGAGGCCGCCGAGCTTGCCGAGGGCAATGGCCGTAGCCGGGGACATCGCCGAGTCCATCGGGGCGGCGATCACCGGCATGTCGAACTGGTAGGCGTCGATCTGCCAGGAGACGGAGACGTCCTTCGGGTCGCGGGTGCGACGGTTGGGGACGATTGCTATGTCATCCAGGGAGTAGGCACGACGCCCACGCTTGCCACGGCCGATCTCGATCTCGTAAGTCACTGCTCTAGGTTATCCCAGCCGCTGCGGTGTCCTTGGCTAGAGTGGCACGGTGGGCAGACGCTGGATCTTTGATGGACACATTGCGGGCCTGGGCACCTCCTCCGGGCTGCGTGCGGTGGTGGGCCTCTGGCAACAGTCCCCGTTCGGCGCGTTTTCCGACGTGATGCTCCAGCAGCCGTCCGGGCGGCGGCTGCTGCTGGCACCCACCGCAGAGGTGGCGGACTTCATCTCCGGCACCTACGCGTTCGACGACGTTGTGCTGGTCGGCGTGTCCGCCCGGCTGGAGCGGGGCTCATTGAGGGTCGACGCCGGCCCGCTCGCCGTGAGCGCCAGCATCGGCAGCCGGACCCTCCTGGGCCGCACGCTGCGGGCGGTTCCCCGGCCCCTCGCCGTCCATCCCCGCTGGCTGGGGGCGGTCAGTCCTGTCGCGGGGCTGCTCAGCGGCGGCCCCCGGACCGCCGGAACGGCCGGAAGCGGCCGCCGGGAGTACTACGGGGTGAGCGACCTCCACAACATCACGTCCGCCGTCGTCAGCTGGAACGGCACGGACGCCGGCGCACTGGTGCCCATCCGCCCCGCCGTGACGTTCGGTTTCAGCAGTGTTCCGCCCCAGCCAAGCCTCGCCCGGGTCCGGACGACCATCCTGCAAACTGGTGGCAGCGGGGACAACTCCCCATCGCGGCGGTCCCAGGAGTGACGTAGGTTTTGCTGTGGGCTCTTTGGACTGTGGCAACAACATTGGGGGCAAACTGTGGCGCCAGGAATATATGGGGCTGACATCGATCAGCTGCGGACGCTGTCACGGTCACTGGCAACATCCGGGTCGAGCCTGAAGGGTGTGGAATCGACCGTGAATGCGCTGGTGCAGTCCGCTGCCTGGAAGGGCACCGACGGCGACAGGTTCCGCAGCGAATGGTCCTCCACCCTCCGTCCGATGCTCAACAAAACGTCGGAGTCCCTGCAAAACCAGTCTTCAGCGTTGTTGAAACACGCTGTCGAACAGGAAACCGCCAGCAACCAGGGCGGCGCTGGTTCTTCACCCGCCTCCGGGAACGGGACCAGCACAAATTCCGCGGGTTCCGCCCCGGAAGGCGGGTGGGGTGATGCGTTCACGGACCCGGACTATCAGCATGCTCCCTCCGGCATCGAGTGGCTCCTCGAAAAAATCGGAGTTGACGACGGCAGCGCGGCATCAGGAATTGCTGCGGCCATGGTGTTTGTTGCCGACAAATTCAACTGGAACCTGGAGCTCGCGCAGGTCCAGCCGGGCGTCAGTAAATTCTTCGACTTCATGAAGGGCACCGGGAAGGTGCTGGGCGTCCTGGGCGGGGCAACCGGTGTCCTGGACGTCCTCTCCGGAATCGATGGAAAGGACCCCTTCAGGATCGCGGACGGCCTCATTGGTGGCGGCCTCTCCGTGGCTGCCGTTGTTGCGACAGGGACCATTGTAGGAGCACCTGCCGGTGTAGTCCTGGGCGGACTTGCCCTCGGCTGGGGACTCCTGGGAATGATGTCGGGGGATGTTCCGGTCACCAAGCGGATCTGGGACTTCGGCGCAGGAGTGGTAGGCGCCGCCAAGGATGTGGCCTCCGGCACCCGGGATGCCCTTGGATGGGTGGGCGGTAAGCTCGGTTTCGGCTGAGGCCGAGCCTGGACCAACCCGGCAACCTGATCCTGTGAGGAAACAATGACAGACCCCAGCAGTACGGAAACGGAGACCGGCTCCGCCACACCCGCCTACCGGATCACGAGCCACGAAATCCTTACGCTGCTCGCCTTCGTGCCCGGGGCCGGAACTTCACTGACCCGCCGGGTCCTTGGGCTGGCCGAACTGGCTGATGACCACGATCTTGTCCGTGCCGGCCTGGGAACACTGAACGTCAGGGACATGCTGGAGATCAACGGCGAGGAAGTGTCCCTCCGGGGGGAGGCCAAGGTTCTTGCGCAGATCTTCAGCACATCATCACAGTGGTACGACGTGACCCGGATTGGTCCCGGGTACACGTCCCCGAGCTACCTGGTGGGCTCCCCCGCCGGCCGCGCGGCCGTGTTCCTCCGACCCCTCAGCGAGTATTTGTGCCTTCCGCTCCGGGAGGACGTGGAATTGCTGGACTTCGTCCAGGCCCAGGTGGATGAGGGGGCAGCAGCCCTGGGGAACCAGGGCGGCGGCATCGTGAGCTCAAGGCGGTACAGCGCCGAAACACCGGACCCCGTCATTGCCAACATCAAGGTCCTGGAGGACGGCACACTTCAGCTTGCCTCGGCGCCACTGGACGAGGACGGACAACTCAGAGTCCGGGACCTGGATGAGGCCCAGCAGCCCGGCCTGGCCGTACGGGCGCTGCTGGCGGCCCCGGCATGACGAACATGGCTGCGACCAACACTGAAGGCTTCCCGCAAATGGCCCTGGGGTACGCCCACCGCCGGGCCCGCGTTTTCTGGTTTTGGTGGATGGGCATGGTTTTCGCCGTGCCAGGCACGGTCCAGGCCGCTGTTTTGGCCGGCACAGGCCAGAACCCGGAGGACGGGCTGGTGCTGGCGTTCCTGGGGTTGGCCATCTCGGGAGCCGGGTGGCTGATGGCCGTGGGACCACGCTTTACGCGCAGCGAGCCCCGCCCGGCGAATGACGTCAACCGCGCTGAGCAGTACATCAGGATTGTTCCGGGGACCGTGATCGGCATGGTGGCGGCCATGCTGGTGCTGGTTGCAGCCGTGATGCTGGCCGCACCGCGGGGAACCTCCCCCGACGTCCTGCCCATCCTTGCGTTCCTGGCGGCGTTTCCCTTGCCCGTTGGAGCAGGAATGCTGTACTCGCGCCACCTGCACCGGCACCGGGACCGTCTCTACAAAGGCTGGCTCAGCCGCCGGTGAGTGGGCGGCCGCGAGGGCGCCCGGCCGGAGCCCGGGGGACTCAACCGGCTTCGGCTGGTCCCTGGCCGGGGCTGGCGGGGACGCTGAGCTGGGACTCGAACATCCGGAAGTACCGCCCGCGCAGCGCCACCAGTTCCGTGTGCGTGCCCTGCTCAACGATCCGGCCGTCCTCCAGCATGTACACGATGTCCGCCTTCTCGATGGTTGCCAGGCGGTGGCTGATGGCGATGATGGTGCTGCTGCGGTCCGCGAAGAGGCGGGTGAAGATCCGGTGCTCAGCGAGGGCGTCGATGGCCGACGTCGGCTCGTCCATCACCATGAATGAAGCGTTCCGGTAGAAGTTGCGGGCCATCGCGAGCCGCTGCCACTGTCCGCCGGAGAGACCGCTGCCCTTCCGGCCACGCGGGTCCTCCATCCAGTTACTGACGTGGTTTTCCAGGCCATTGGGCAGTTTGTTGATGAATTCCAGTGCCTCCGCATCTCCGGCGGCCCTGCGGATGCGGGCGTCGTCACGCGGCGAGTCGACATCGCCGAAGTAGATGTTTTCGGCGGCGGTGGCGAACTCGTATTTGAGGAACTCCTGGCTCAGCACCGCCAGGTGGCGGTGCCAGGAGGTGACGTCGACGGCGGCGAGGTCCACGCCGTCGAGCATTACCTGCCCGGAGTCCGGGCGGTACAGCCCGGCCAGGATCCTGATCAACGTGGACTTTCCGGCACCGTTCTCCCCCACGATGGCGATGTGCTGGCCCTCGCGGATGGTGAGGCTGATCCCGCGGATCACTTCGATGTCGCTGCCGGTATAGGTGAAGCGGATGTCCTTAAGCTCCACGGTTTTTGGGGACTGCAGCAGCGGCGGCGCATGCTCCGAATGCACGGGCAGGGCCATAAACAGTTCGTAGTCCTTGAGGTTGGCCAGGTCCTCGTCAATCGAGCTGAGGGAGGAGACGAGGTTGTTCGCGGTGGACAGCGCCCTGCTGACAATCTGCTGCACGTAAAGGAACTGCCCCACGGGCTGGGCGCGGGCGATGATCTGCCCCACCACCCAGACCAGGGACACCACCTCTGCGCCGTACTGGAGGGAATCGGCGACCAGCTGCTTGGGGATGTACCGCCGCTGGTAATCAAGGCGGCGGCGCTCGTCCGCGTCCCGCAGGCGGGAGCGGAGGTCCATCAGGAAGCCGACGATGCCGTACAGCCGCATCTCCGCGATGTGCTGCGGCCGGAGGAGGTTCGTTTCGATCATTCTCCGCTGCCGGCGTGAGTCCACCTGTGTATTCCAGTGCGCAATCTGCTCCCTGGAGAGCTTGAACTGCAGGTAGACGCTCGGCACGATGGCCACCAGCACGATCACCGCGATCCACCAGCTCACCAGCAGCAGCGCCCCGACGGCGAGGACCACAGAGATGAGCTGGGTGAAGATGGCGGCGATCCGGTCCAGGACGCGTGCGTAGGAGTCCGAGAACCTCTTGGCCCGGTCGTACAGGTCAACGGTTTCCTTGTCGTCATACCGCCAGAACTCGAGCGCGAGGAACCTTTCGTACATCTGGTCGCCCACGATGGCGCCCACCTTGAAGCTCATGAGCTGCTGGATATAGCGGTCCACGCTGGTGAAGGCGCCCCAGAACAGGCCGAGCGCGGCGGTGATGATGACGTAGATGATGGCCGACTGCCCTGCGCCGGCATCACCGGCGTAGGCCGCTGCCAGCGCCGTGGTGGTGAGCGCGGCGAAGTAGGTGGTGACCAGCGGAAGGACGGCGGAGATCAGGGAGCCCAGGACCTTCATGACAACCGCGCCCGGGGAGGCACGGAAGCTGACCCGCAGCACCTGGGCTACGGCCCGGGCATAAGGCCGCAGGGCCAGCCGGCGCTGGGGGTCGCGTTTGGGGGTCAGTTCCGCCGGATGGCGTGGTGCGGACATGCAATCAGCCTAGTTCCGTACAGGCGCGGGCAGGCCCTGGAGTTCGAAAACCCCATGGCCTGCCGGATCATGCTGAACCCGCGGTCAGCGGGAGCCGTAGTTCGGCGCCTCGACGGTCATCTGGATGTCGTGCGGGTGCGATTCCTTCAGGCCTGCCGGGGTGATCCGGACGAACTTGCCGCGTGCCTTCAGCTCGGCAACGGTGGGCGCACCGGTGTAGAACATTGTCTGGCGGAGGCCGCCCACCAGCTGGTAGGCCACGGAGGACAGCGGACCGCGGTAGGCCACGCGGCCTTCGATGCCCTCGGGGATGAGCTTGTCATCACCGGAGACGTCCGCCTGGAAGTAGCGGTCCTTGGAGTAGGACGTGTTCTTGCCTCGCGACTGCATGGCACCCAGCGAGCCCATGCCGCGGTAGGACTTGAACTGCTTGCCGTTGACGAAGATCAGCTCACCCGGGGACTCGTCGCAGCCCGCAAGCAGGGAGCCGAGCATCACGGTGTCGGCTCCGGCTACCAGCGCCTTGCCGATGTCGCCGGAGTACTGCAGCCCGCCGTCGGCGATCAGCGGCACGCCGGCCGGGATGGCGGCCTTGGCGGACTCGTAGATGGCGGTGATCTGCGGTACACCCACGCCTGCAACCACACGGGTGGTGCAGATGGAGCCGGGCCCCACGCCCACCTTGATGCCGTCGGCGCCGGCGTCGATCAGGGCCTGCGCACCTTCGCGGGTGGCTGCCTGGCCGCCGATGATGTCCACGTGTGCGGCAACGGGATCGGACTTAAGCCGGCGGATCATGTCCAGCACGCCCTGTGAGTGGCCGTTGGCGGTGTCCACGAACAGGGCGTCGACGCCGGCGTCAACCAGCGCCATGGCCCGCTCCCAGCCGTCCCCGAAGAAGCCGATGGCGGCGCCCACGCGGAGCCGGCCTTCGTCGTCCTTGGTGGCCAAGGGGTACTGCTCCGCCTTGGTGAAGTCCTTGGTGGTGATGAGGCCCTTGAGCCGGCCCTGGTCATCCACCAGGGGGAGCTTCTCGATCTTGTTGGTGGCGAGCTTGTGCGAGGCCTCCTCGCGGCTGATTCCCACGTGTCCGGTGACCAGCGGCATCTTGGTCATGACATCGCTGACCAGCCGCAGCGGAAAGTCGGACTCGGGCACAAAGCGGGTGTCGCGGTTGGTGACGATGCCCAGCAGGCGGTTGTCCTCATCCACCACGGGAAGGCCCGAGACGCGGTACTGGGCGCACAGGTTGTCCAGCTCGCGCAGGGTTGCCTCGGGGCGGATGGTGAGCGGGTTGGTGATCATGCCCGACTCGCTGCGCTTGACCCGGTCCACCTGGTCCGCCTGGTCCGCGATGGAAAGGTTCCGGTGCACTACGCCCAGGCCGCCCTGCCGTGCCATGGCGATGGCCATGCGGGATTCGGTGACAGTGTCCATGGCTGCGGACAGCAGGGGCGTCTGCACGGTGATCCGCTTGGAAATCCGGGAGGACGTGTCTGCCTCGGACGGGATGACCTCGGTGTGGCCCGGCAGGAGCAGGACGTCGTCGTAGGTCAGGCCAATGAAGCCGAAGGGGTTGTGTTCGGGCTCGGTCATGAGTGCGCCTCTTACCTTGGTTGCTGGACGGGTAGGGGTTGCAGCCGATGACCAGCCCGTCATTACGGGACTGGCCTGTGCAGGAGATCGTGCAGGAAGCACCGCGGCAGGCGGCGCCCCGGGGGCAGAAAGTATTGAGTAAATATTAGAACCTCCGCGCCGATCCCCCTATTCCATGGGTTCAATGTGAGCAACTGCACTCCAGCCCGTGGCTGCCAGCAGCCGCTCCTCGAACATGGGAATCATGCTTTCCACATATGTCCGGGTGAGGTGGTTGTCGTCCTTGTACACATAGACGTTCCCCACAACGCCAGGGCAGATCCCCCGCGCACAGATGAAGTCGCTCAGGTCCATCAGGTGCAGCCGGTCCAGTTTGCCCCGGTAGCCCTCCAGCGGTGACGGCTCCACCAGTGACTCTGCCAGGGGCACACTGCATTCTGCAGCGTAGGCACCGTTCCGCTGCACGCACTCAGGCATGTTGAACGTGAAGCGGGGGTTGTCCCTGATCCCGATCACCTCGATTCCCGCTTCTATGAACGGCCGGACACCGTCCAGGTAGCCCGGCACCTCTGTTTCGAAGGGCGCGTCCTCGTGCGTCAGCGTAGCCACGGTGAACACAGCGTCAGGCCGGTGTTCCAGGACGTAGGCGGCGCTGGCCCGGTTGTAGGCGTTGCACTCCGCGTTCCTGGTTTCCGATTCGGCACCGAAGCGGCACGCCGGCATCAGGAGCGTGACCAGTTCCCATCCTTTGGCGGCGGCGATGGGGGCCAGCGCACCCAGGTATTGCTGGGAGTGGGAGTCGCCCAGGACCACGATCCGCCTGGTGGCCTCCCCTTCCGGAACCTCCTGCCGGCAGCCCTCGAGGATGGGATCGCCCGTGGCGTTGGCATCGGTGCAGGGGGCATGGATCCCAGCCCAGTCGTTGTCCAGCGCGGCGGGCCCGGGAATGATCCTCGCATCCGGGGGCGGCACCGGCGCGTTCTCCAGGTTCAGTGCCGCGGCCCCTGGCGTGAGCTCCCGCGGCTGTGCCGCCGTCGCGCTTTCCTCGGCGGTGAGCGTGGTCTGCCATACGGCGACGGGCCCGGCCAGGAGGGCACCGCAGGCAACAATGACGACGGCGGTGCGGCGCGCCCGCAGCTGGGGCCAGCGCCAGTCGCGAAGCGGCTTTTCAACGAAACGCGTGGTGAAGACGGCGAGCACGATGGACACACCGACGATCCCCAGGCCCTGGACGAGATTGGGCGCCTCCACGCCAGTGGCGGCGAGCACCAGCACCAGGACGGGCCAGTGCCACAGGTACAGGGCGTAGGAGTTGTCCCCCAGGGCCACCAGCGGCTTGCTGCTGAGGAGCCTGTCCACGCCCCAGCGGCTGCCGGTTTGCCCCGCGACAATGACCGCGGCGCCGGCCAGGGTGGGCCAGAGCGCAACGTACCCGGGAAATGAACGGTCCACGGTGAGGAGCAGGCCGCAGGAGACCATGGCCGCCAGGCCCGCCCAGCCCAGCACCACGCGGAAGGCCCGGGCGGGTTTGAGGTGGGGCAGGGCAAGGGCCAGCAGTGACCCCAGTGCGAACTCCCAGAGGCGGGCCCTGGTGTCGAAGTAGGCGTAGGCCTGGTTGGTGGCTGTCTGCTCCACCGAGTATGCCAGTGATGACGCGAAGACCGTGCCGAAGGCCAGCCCCAGCAGTCCGCGGTAGTTGACCCGGGCCAGCGCCGGGACGCGGTGCAGCAAAGCCAGCAGCGCCGCGGTGCCCGCGAAGACGAGCGGCCACAGGATGAACACCTGGCCCTGGATGGAGAGCGACCAGAAATGCTGAAGGGGGCTGGCACCTGCGTGGTCCTGGGCGTAGTAGTCCACCGCCGTGTCTGCGAGCAGCCAGTTCTGGCCATAGAACAACGACGCCCAGGCCTGGTCCAGGACCTGCGGCCAACGGCTCTGCGGGAGGATCAGCCAGGTGCCGGCGAGCACTCCGAGGACCACCACGACGGCGGCGGGCAGCAGCCGCTTGAACAGGTGCAGCCAGTGCGCCACAAGTCCGAACGGGCGCCCGGCTTCCGCTTTCCGGACGAAGGAAAGGGTCAGCAGGAAGGCGGAAACCAGCAGGAAGATGTCCACTCCGCCCGACACCCGGCCGAGCCAGACGTGGTAGGTGACCACCATGAGGACCGCGAGCGCCCGTAGTCCCTGGACTTCGGGACGGAAGGCCGGTTTCCTGCCCTTGGCGGAGGCCCCGGGTACCGGTCCGGATTGGGTTCCTGTTCCCGCTATCGACACAAAAAGACCTCACTGGCGCATGGGCAAAACATCAATCCTACCGAGGCGGGGTATTTTTGCTGCCATGTACCGCGCGTCGCGGCCCACGCCTGGAAGCGTCGCGGAGACGGCCGCATACAGGAACTCCTGCCCCAGGAAGAACAGTCCGGGGGTATCCAGGGCGACGCCGCGGTGCTGCCGCGGCAGCGCGCCGCCGTCGAGCAGGGCCGGATCGATCCAGCTGAAATCGTCCCGGAATCCGGTGCACCAGATGACGTTCGCCACCTCCATCCGGGTGCCGTCCTCCAGGACCGGCTTGCCGTCCTCCACTGCGGCCACCCGCGGTGCGAGCCGCACGCCGGCCGCCGCCAGGTCCCTGGTCTTGGTCCTGATCAGGGGCGTGGCGCGCGCCGTGAAGACAGGCGCCGCCTTGCGCCCGACGGGCGTGCCAAGCGTGAGCACATGCATTCCGAGGAAGCGGATGAGCGGAAGCGCATAGCGGGCAGCGGCGCGGCCGTGCTTCAGGGGAAGCTCGCCCCCGGGCTTGCCTGCCACGGTGGTGGGGTGGGAGCGGCTCACTTCAAGGGCGATCTCCGCTCCCGAGTTGCCCAGCCCCACCACCAGGACCGGACCGTCCTGCAGCTGGCCCGGGTTCCGGTAGCCGCTGGAATGGAGCTGGAGTGTGGAGGGGGCAAGCTCCGCCGCAAAGCCGGGCACCTTGGGTGCCTGGCTCACCCCTGTGGCCACGACGGCGTTGCGCGCCTCCCAGCGGCGGCCGTTGGATGCTGCCACGAAGTGGTCCGCCTCCCGCCAGAGGCGTTCCACCCGGGTGCCGTGGAGGATCGGCAGGCCCTCCCCCGTGGCGTAGTTTTCCAGGTAGTCGGCCACCTCATCCTTGGTGGGGAAGGACAGTGGATCGGCCGGGAACGGTGTACCGGGAAGTCCGTCGAACTTCGCCGGAGTGAACAGCCGGAGCGAATCCCACCGCTGGCGCCAGGCGTCGCCGGTGCGCGGATTTTCGTCCAGGATGAGGAAGTGCCGTTGCTGCTCCTGGAGGTGGTGGCCCAGGGCGAGTCCTGCCTGGCCGCCGCCGATGATCATTGTGTCCAGCATGCCGCTCACGTTGCTGCTGTTCATGGCTTTGCTCCTGTTGGGTTGATGGGAATGCCTTTTTCTGAGCCTTCCTGTCTTCCTCCCGTGGCGCCTTCCCGGCGCGGCCTGCGTCCCTGTAGCGGAGCCACCAGCCCAGCATCAGGGCGGAGGCCAGGACGTAGGCGAGGTGGAGGGCCCAGATGGGGCCGGCCGGGAGGTTGAACACGTAGACGGAATGGACCGCGTTGGCCACGTTTGTCAGCATCAGGTTCCCCAGGCTGTAGGAGCCCAGGTCCCTGGTCCGCGCCGCCTTGGCGAGCATGGGCAGCATTCCGACGGCAAAGAGCACCGTGGAAAGGGTGCCGGCGAGGACTGGGAGGTTCATGCTTGAAGGCTATGGGCCCGGTCCGGGTGGCCGCGTCGGGCGAAACATGCAAGTGCGCGGCAGGGCCTGCTGGGTAATTTTGTGTACGCCTCCTAGCCTGTGAGCCCGTGTTCGAAGGCATATTTGGTGGCTGCGGCCCGGGAGGACAGTCCGAGCTTCAGGAAGATGTTGCTGATGTGCCGGGCCACGGTTTTCTCGCTGAGGAAGAGGTGTGCGGCGATGGCGCGGTTTCCTTGCCCGGAAGCCACGAGCCGAAGCACCTCAACCTCCCGCGGGGTCAAGAGGCCCTGGCGCCGGCCGGGGTCGTCCTGGCCTGCCTGGATGAGGGAAGCCGCCCACGCGGCGGCCGGAGCGGCGCCAAGGTCGAGGAATTCTGCATGGGCGGACTCAAAATCCATGAGCGCGGATGCTTCGTCGCCCAGCGCACGGCAGGCGATTCCGATCAGCACCCGGCACCGGGCGGCCTCATACGGCACGCCCAGTTCAGCCCACAGGTGCCAGGCCTGCCGCAGGGAGACGCACGCGGCGGCAGGGTCGTCCCCGGCCAGCCGGACCTCTCCATCAGCTTGGCTGGCCGCGGCCCGGACCATGGGTTTGGGGTACTCCCGGGCGAAGAACTCCAACTCAGCGGCAGCCCGGGCTGCCGCTTCCGGATCTGCCGCTGCCAGTTCGATTTCCACGATCGCCGGCAACAGGTGCCGGCGGGTGGCCTGGTCAGCTTCGCCTGCGGCCCGCCGTATCATCGTTTGCGCCTGCTGCGGGTCGCCACGGGCCAGCCACAGGAGCGCAAGGCCTGGTTGGGGGTCGTAGCCGCTCCGCGCCGCCTGCCGGTAGGAGGCCTCGGCTGCGTCCAGGCTGCCGGCCAGGCGCTGCACCTCGCCCTGCTGGTAGTAGCCGCCGAACAGCGCCTGGGGATCACCGTTGATAGCCCGTTTCTGGGCGACCGCCGCTGCCTCCAGCGCTTCAGGCCAGGCGCCGTGGAGCCGGAAGAGTTCGGCGCGGTGGCCCTGGCACTGGCCGCTGAAAGGAACCATGTCCGGGCGGGCGGCGCACCAGCGGTCCAGGGCCGCCGTCCACTGCAGCGCCCTCTCCAGGTCGAAGGCCAGATGGCAGTTGCCGATCACCGCGCAGTAGATGATGCCGGAAGGGATCGGGGAGAGCTCCCCTGTTGTCACGGCGATCATTGCTTCATCGAACAAGCTGATTGCCTCGTCAGCCCGGCCCAGCATCAGGGTGGCCTGGCCGGTGCCCAGGAGGCCCAGCGCGGACAGGTCCTTGTCCTGGAACCTTCGGCCGGCGTCGGCGGCCTGGGAGAAGAGCTGGAGTGCGCCTGCGGGATCCCCGCCATAGAGTTTGCCCAGGGCTGCGGGGACCAGCAGGAACCCCTCCACGACGTTCGGCTCCGTCAGCTCGTCCAGGAGCCGCTGGCCGCGGGCGAACCATCCCCCGGCCTGTGCCGCCTCGCCGAGGTTCATGAACTGGATCCCCAGCCAGCCGGCACACCGGGCGGCGCCCGCCACATCGCCGACTTCCAGGTATTCCTCGTGGGCGCGGGTCAGTGTGTGCAGTCCTGTTGGCGTGTTGCCGGTCAGGATTTCGGCGGTGGCCAGCCGTTCAAGGTCGGCAGCGGGGAGTCCGCCACGCTGGTCCGCGTCCGTGTAGCTCCTGAGGGCATCGGTCCAGCGATTCTCCCGGAAGGCCAGCCTGCCGTCGTCGATGGCCGTTTCAGTTGACACGTTGACCTCCTCGGGCGCCGTCCGCCCAGCCGGCCTCGTTGCCCCGGGCGCCGGGCATCCGGGACCTAAGCGCCACGCTACGCCCGGTGCACACCGGGCACAAGCGGCAGGACGGGGCGCCTCCCGCTACGGCCGGAGCAGCGCGCGGAGCGTCTGGATGGTGTCCGCTTCCGCCGCGGCCTTGTCGTCTCGGTAGCGCTTGACCCGCGCGAACCGCAACGCGATGCCGCCGGGATAGCGGGATGACTGCTGCACGCCGTCGATCGCTATTTCCACGACGGTAACGGGCTGCACCCACACCGTGCCTGCCGTGCGGCGAACCTCGAGCTCCTGGAAGCGCCCGGTCTGCCAGCGCAGCAGCTCATCCGTGAGGCCCTTGAAGGTCTTGCCCACCATCACGTAGCCGCCGGGTTCGCTAAATTCGCCGGTGGGGTCCAGGGCTCCGAGGTGCAGGTTCGACAGCAGCCCGGTGCGCCGGCCCGAGCCCCACTCGCAGGCGAGGACCACGAGGTCATAGGTGAGCACCGGCTTCACCTTGATCCAGTTGGAACCGCGCCGGCCGGCCGCGTAGGGCGATCCCACGGCCTTCACCACCACGCCCTCGTGCCCGGCTGCGAGCGCATCACGGGACACCCTCTCTGCGACGGCTGCATCGGCCGTGATCTCGCCGGGGATCCGGAGCCCGGGCGCGATGCTATCAAGCACGCCGATGCGGGTGGACAGCGGCTCGTCAAGCAGGTCCCGCCCGTCAAGGTGCAGCACATCGAAGAACCAGGGGTGCAGCAGCGTTTCGCGGACAGCGTCCGCCCCGAACCGGGACATGGTCTCCTGGAACGGCCGCGGGCCCCCGTCCTCGTCCAAGGCGAGCGTCTCGCCGTCGAGGATCACGTCCCGCACGTCGAGGCCGCGAATCGCCGCCACCACCTCGGGCAACCGGTGGGTCACGTCGGCCAGGGTGCGGGTGTAGATGCGCACGTCGTCGCCGGTGCGGTGCACCTGGATGCGCGCGCCGTCGAGCTTGTATTCCACGGACGCCTCCCCGGTGGCTTCCAGCGCCGCGCTGGCGCTGGCCGCGGTTGAGGCGAGCATGGGCTGCACCGGACGCCCGACGACGAGGCCGACGGCGTCCAGCTGGGCGGGCGTTCCGGTGATGGCCAGCAAGGCGGTCCCGCCGAGATCGCCGGAGAGCATGGCCGCGCGGCGGACGGCCTCGACGGGCCGGTCGGAGGCACGGGCCACCGCATCCGTCAGTACACCCTCCAGGGCACCGGTCCGCAGTTCTCCGAGCAGCACGCCGGCGATGAATGCCTGCTCGCGTTCAGTGGCTGCCGCCGTGAGCGTCCTGAGCGTCGCGGCGCGTCCTGCTGCCGATCCCGCGCCTGCTGTTGCAAGCAGCCGGTCCAACGCAACATCGAGGTCCGCGACAGTCAGGCTCGGCTCGGCGGCGGGCTCCCCCATGGCGGCTGACATGCCGCGCCAGCCGACCCCTACCCGGCCTTGGCGGGGCTTGGCAACCAACAGCCCAACCGCCGTCGCGATCTCTGCGGGCTCAAGCCGGCGCAGCAGGTGGGCCAGCGCGTCCACCTTCACGAGCCGGGACCGGGTGGACGCCACGGCATCCGCAGTTCTGACAAGCTCGTCCAGCAGCATGGCAATCAGTCTGCCACGCACGTGGACGGACGGCTGGCCGCTGATGCTGGACAGCGCGAAATGCCAGTTCCAGACTGGACCCATGGGAATCATCGTCGCGAACCTGTTCATGACCCTCGACGGCGTCTACCAGGCGCCCGGCGGCCGCGAGGAGGACACCGCGGGCGGCTTCGCCTTCGGTGGGTGGCAGGCGCCGGTGTCCGACGACGAGGCTGAAGCGTCCATCGAGGCTGGGATCAACCAGATCGACGCCCTGCTTCTCGGCCGGAAGACCTACGACATCTTCGCTTCCTACTGGCCCCACCAGTCCGGCGACATTGGCGGCACGCTCAACCGCGTGCCCAAGTACGTTGTCTCCGGCACCCTCACCGCTCCTGGCTGGGCGGGCACAACAGTCCTGCCGGATGCCGAGGCCGCGGGCCGGCTGCGGAAGGACTACGAGCAGGTCCATATGTTCGGCAGCGGCGTCCTCATCCGTTCGCTGCTCGCGGCAAATGTGCTCGACCGCCTCCACCTCTGGCTGTACCCGGTCACCCTGGGGCAGGGCAAGCGCCTTTTCGACGCCGGGACCATCCCCGCCACGTTCCGCCTCGCCGAGCCGGCGCGCAGCTTCCCGAAGGGGGCGGTGTCGCTGGTCTACGAGCGCGCGGGGGGCGTGGAGACCCAGGACATGCCGGGGACTTGATCCCTAGGCCCACAAAAAACCGGCCCAGCGGATGCTGGACCGGTTTTTTGTGCATGCACGGTTGCCCGCACGGAGCCACAGGTCAGTGGCTGTGGCCTGCGTGCTCGTCTTCCTCGGCAGGCTTTTCGACAACCAAGGTCTCGGTGGTGAGGACCAGGGCAGCGATGGAAGCTGCGTTGCGGAGGGCGGCGCGGGTGACCTTGACGGGGTCGATCACGCCGGCGGCGATCAGGTCCTCGTACTCGCCCGACTTGGCGTTGAAGCCGTTGTTGGTTTCGAGCTCGGCAACCTTGGCGGTGATGACGTAGCCGTCGAAGCCGGCGTTCTGGGCAATCCAGCGCAGCGGCTGGACCAGCGCGCGGCGGACGATGCCCACAGCAGCGGCGGCGTCGCCTTCGAGCGCCTTGACAGCAGGGTCCTCGTCCAGTGCCTTCAGGGCGTGGATCAGGGCCGAGCCGCCGCCGGCGACGATGCCTTCTTCAAGGGCAGCGCGCGTGGAGGAAACAGCGTCCTCGATGCGGTGCTTCTTTTCCTTGAGCTCAACCTCGGTGGCTGCGCCGACCTTGATGACGCCGATGCCGCCGGCCAGCTTGGCCAGGCGCTCCTGGAGCTTTTCACGGTCCCAGTCGGAGTCGGTGCGGGTCAGCTCGGCGCGGAGCTGGGCGACTCGTGCTGCCACGTCTTCGGCCGAACCTGCGCCGTCGACAATGGTGGTGTTGTCCTTGGTTACCGTGATGCGGCGGGCGGTACCCAGCACCTCAAGGCCGACGGTGTCCAGGCTGAGGCCCAGTTCCGGGGAGACAACCTGCGCACCGGTGAGGGTGGCGATGTCCTGCAGCATGGCCTTGCGGCGGTCGCCGAAGCCGGGAGCCTTGACGGCCACGACGTTCAGGGTGCCGCGGATGCGGTTGACGATCAGCGTGGACAGGGCCTCACCGTCGATGTCTTCAGCGATGATGAACAGCGGCTTGGAGCTCTGCAGGGCCTTTTCCAGCAGCGGCAGGAATTCCTGCACCGCGGAGATTTTGCCCTGGTTGATCAGGATGAGGGCATCCTCAAGGACTGCTTCCTGGCGTTCCGCGTCGGTGACGAAGTACGGGGACAGGTAGCCCTTGTCGAACTGCATGCCCTCGGTGAGGACCAGTTCGGTCTGGGTGGTGGAGGACTCCTCGATGGTGATCACACCATCCTTGCCCACCTTGCCGAAGGCCTCGGCGAGGAGCTCGCCGATCTCGTCGCTCTGGGCGGAGATTGCTGCAACGTTGGCCACCTGGGTGCCTTCAACGGGGCGGGCGTTCTCCAGCAGGCGTGCTGCAACGGCTTCAACGGAAACCTCGATGCCCCGCTTGATCTGGCCGGGAGCAGCGCCTGCCGCTACGTTGCGCAGGCCTTCCTTGACCAGGGCCTGCGCCAGGACGGTTGCCGTGGTGGTGCCGTCACCGGCAACATCGTTGGTCTTGGTGGCCACTTCCTTGGCCAGCTGCGCGCCAAGGTTCTCGTAGGGGTCGTCCAGTTCCACTTCGCGGGCGATGGTGACGCCGTCGTTCGTGATGGTGGGAGCGCCCCACTTCTTGTCCAGGACGACGTTGCGGCCGCGGGGGCCGAGCGTCACCTTGACGGTGTTGGCGAGCTTATCGATGCCGGCTTCAAGAGACCGGCGGGCAGCGTCATTAAACGCAAGCTGCTTTGCCATGGTTTTGTCCTTTCAAGACAGAACCCCGCGCAGCTGACCAGCAGAATGCAAGACCAGCGGCACGGGGATCCGGGGAGTTACTTTACGACGATCGCCAGGACGTCGCGGGCGGACAGCACGAGGTACTCGGTGCCGCCGGTCTTGACTTCGGTTCCGCCGTACTTGGAGTAGATAACGACGTCGCCGACGGCTACGTCGACAGGAACGCGGTTGCCGTCTTCGAAGCGGCCGGGGCCTACAGCAACAACTTCGCCTTCCTGGGGCTTCTCCTGCGCGGAGTCCGGGATGACCAGGCCGGAAGCCGTGGTCTGCTCGGCTTCGAGCGGGCGGACAACAATACGATCCTCAAGAGGCTTAATAGAGACCGACACTCGGACCTCTCCTTTTCGTCAGCAAATTCGTGGACTGGAAAGCATTCCGCCGTGGCTGGCAAACCGTCGTCGCGGTGCCGGCAGCAGCCTGGCTGGCAGCTCTTCATGTATTAGCACCCTCCTAGGGAGAGTGCTAATGAAGACTCTATGTAAGGGTTAGCACTCGGTCAAGGCGAGTGCCAGCATTTCGTCACGGGCGGACACCATCCATGTACATTTGACCGGTGCGAGCAGCCCTGTACCTGACCCTTGCCACCCTCTTCTGGGCGGGCAACTTCGTTGTAGGGCAGGCCGCCATGGAAACCATGCAGCCGCTCCAGTTGACCTTCTGGCGCTGGGCCCTGGCTGCCGTGCCGCTGCTGGTCCTTGCCCAGGCCGTTGACCGGCCCGACTGGCGCGCTGTCCTGCGCCGCTGGCGCATGCTCCTGCTCCTGAGCTGCCTGGGCATGAGCGCCTACACACTGCTGCTCTACAGCGCACTGGGACACACCTCGGCCCTGAACGCTTCCCTGGTGACTGCCGCGAACCCGGCCCTGATCATGGTCCTGGCCGCCATCCTGCTCCGGGACAGGCCGGGCCCGCTGAGCTGGGTGGGCGTTGCCCTGGGCCTGGCAGGGGTCCTGCTGGTCCTCACCGGCGGCAACCTGCAGCGGCTGCTGACTTTCTCCATCGACGCCGGTGAATTGCTGATCGTTGCGGCCATCACCGTCTGGGGTTTTTACACCATCACTGCGCGCAGGCTGTCCGTCCCGGCGATTACGTCTACCGCGGTGCAGGTGGCCATGGCGGCCGTTGTCCTGGTCCCCTTTGCGGTGGCAGCGGGAGCCGGGCTGCCGGCCACTCCCTCGGAGGGCTGGTCGCTGGCGTACATCGCCCTGTTCCCCTCGCTGGGTTCCTACCTGCTCTGGAACCTGGCCCTCAAGCGCACCACGGCTGCCAACGCCGGCAACTACCTGAACCTCATCGCAGTGTTTACCGCCATCATCACCATTACCTTGGGGCAGCCCATCACCGTCCCCCAGGTCCTGGGCGGCATCCTGGTTATTTCAGGCGTCCTGCTCACCAGTGCGGGCAGCAAGCCACCTCAGCGGCCCAGGTCGTCGAAGTCGACGTCCTCTCCGCCGTCGGCCTCCCCCGGGGAATTCCGCCCCCGGTAGAGGAGGAAGGCAGAAGCCAGGGCAGTCAACAGGGATGCGACAAGGAAGACGACGCTGCCGGCCCGGGCACCGTCGTAAAGCCCGCGGATATCCCGGGCCTCCTGGGTGTCGTCCTGGATGTTGTTGCCGCCCACCGAGTAGACCGTGGCGTTGAAGGTGTCCAGGAAGAAAATGACCACCAGGAGCGCGAGGCACACCACGGCCACCACCGAACTGGCGATCAGTGCCGGCCGGGCAAACCTCGCCAGCCCGCCGTCCCCGGGTTGGGGCTGACGGGACTGCTGGGGACCT
This sequence comes from Pseudarthrobacter sp. L1SW, assembly GCF_020809045.1. Taxonomy (NCBI): domain Bacteria; kingdom Bacillati; phylum Actinomycetota; class Actinomycetes; order Micrococcales; family Micrococcaceae; genus Pseudarthrobacter; species Pseudarthrobacter sp. L1SW. The sequence goes on from NZ_CP078079.1 coordinate 2,820,757, forward strand.
GCACTCTGGTTCATGGCTTCAACACTATCGGCATCGCGGCGTGCCGCTCCTCCACTAGGCTGGAACCCATGGCTCACGCTCCCCAGGACCAGATTGCACCGCTGCTCACCCCTGAAGGCTGGGAGCTCCTGGCGTCCCTGGGCCCCTACCAGGAGGAGAAATCCTTCGAGCTGAACTCCGCCCTCCGCAAGGCAGGCCACTCCCCCGAACTGGTTTCCGCCGTCCTCACCCAGTCCAGGCTCCGCACCAAGGCCGCCGCGAAATTCGGTGAGTTCGCCCGCAGCATGCTGTTCACCCAGGCGGGGCTGGAACAGGCAACCCGGCTGAACGTAGCCGCCCGCCACGCCCAACGGTTCGCCGAGGCCGGCATCCGCCACGTGGCGGACCTCGGCTGCGGCCTCGCTGCGGACTCGCTGGCGCTGGCATCGATGGACATCAACGTCACCGCCGTCGAGATGGACGAGACGACGGCGGCCTGCGCCACGGTGAACCTCATTCCGTTCCCCAACGCCACAGTGGTCCACGCGGACGCCACGGCTGTGCCGCTGGACGGGGTCGACGGCGTCTGGCTGGATCCCGCGCGCCGCGTCACCTCCAGTTCGGGGACCAAACGGATTTGGGACCCGGAAGCATTCTCTCCGCCGTTGTCCTTCGTGGAGAAGCTGGCGGCGTCCGGGCTGGCCGTGGGCGTCAAGATGGGGCCCGGCATGCCGCATGAGTCCGTTCCGCCCGGCTGTGAGGCGCAGTGGGTTTCGGTAGCCGGCGACGTCACCGAGGTGGCGCTGTGGTTCAACGCGGTGCGCCGGCCCGGAGTCCGCCGGGCTGCGCTGGTGCTCGGCGCCCAGGGCGCGGCCGAGCTGACCAGCGGCGAGGACTTTGGGGCGGGGCCAGCGGCACCGGTGGGGCCGGTGGAGGGATACCTGTACGAACCGGACGGCGCCGTGATCCGGGCCGGCCTGGTGGCCGACGTCGCACTGCAGCTGGACGGGCACCTGGTGGATGAGCACATCGCCTACATCTGCGCTCCCCGCCTGGTGGACACCCCGTTCGCGCGCGCCTACAAGGTCCTGGACGTGATGCCGTACAACGTGAAGGCGCTGAAGGCCTGGGTGAAGGCGGAGGGCATCGGCGTGCTGGACATCAAGAAGCGCGGCACCGCCGTCACACCCGAAGAACTGCGCAAGCAGTTGCTGCCCGCAGGGAAGAACCCAGCCGGGAAGAATGCAGGGGGGAAAGCAGCTGGCAAGAAGGCCGGGGCCAAAACAGCCACCCTGGTCCTGACCCGCATTGGGGAGGACCGGGTGGCCATCGTGGTGGAGCCGGTGCAGGGCACTGCCGGCGAAGAAACGGCTACTGCGCGCGCATGAACTCCTCGGCGGCACGCACCTGCCCGGCCGTGGGCCGGACGCCGGTGTAGAGCACAAACTGCTCCAGCGCCTGGATGGTGGCCACTTCCGCACCGGTAATTACCGGCTTACCTGCCGCCCGTGCTGCCTTGACCAGTGGCGTCTCGGCAGGCAGCGCAACGACGTCGAACACCACGCGGGCGGCGGCGATCGCTTCCTGCGGAAAGGCGAGCGACTCAGCCTCCGGCCCTCCGGCCATGCCGATGGGGGTGACGTTGATGATCAGGTCAGCCGTCCCGCCGTCGAGCGCTGCCCGCCATTGGAAGCCGTACTGTTCGGCGAGCGCCCGGCCCGTGCTTTCGTTCCGCGCGAGGACAGTGACGTCGGTGAAGCCGGCGTCGCGCAGCGCCGCGACGGTCGCCTTGGCCATCCCGCCAGCGCCCTGGACCAGGACGGAGTAGCCGGTGGGCACCTTGTTGGTGGCCAGAAGCTGTTCGATTGCCGTGTAGTCGGTGTTGTAGGCCTTGAGGTGCCCGTCAGTGTTCACGATGGTGTTCACGGAATCGATGGCCTTGGCGGAGGGGTCCATCTCGTCCACGAGGGCGATCACATCTTCCTTGTACGGCATGGAGATGGCGCAACCCCGGATGCCCAGCCCGCGGACCCCGGCGATGGCCTGTTCCAGGTTGGTGGGGGCGAACGCCTTGTAGATCCAGTTAAGGTTCAGCTGCTCATACAGGTGGTTGTGGAAGCGGGTCCCGTTGTTGCTGGGCCGGGCCGAGAGCGAGATGCAGAGGGTCATGTCTTTATTCAGAATGGGCACCCCACCATTTAACCCGCTCCCTCCCAACTGGGTAGCGCCAAGTGTCGTTTTGGGGGTTCAAAACGACACTTAGCGCTACTTAGTTGGGTTAGGGGCAGCCGGTTCCCGCGGGGAAGCTTCCGACGGCGGCGGGCAGCTTCCCGGGGGCGGGCGCCTTTCCTGCCAGGACGGCGGCCAGGGCGTCGAAGGCGCCATCGCTGCGGCCATAGAGGGCCATCTTCACCGGAGCGGCCGAGTCCTGCAGCGGCCAGGGAGCATCGAGGGCGACGGCGATGTCCCCTTCCGCCCCGCGCCCGCCGTAGCCGATCAGGGTGACCAGCGGCCCGGAGCCCACGGACAGTCCGGCCCGGCCGGCAGCAGCTTCAAACCGGGCCCTGTCCGCCGGCCCGCCGCCGGCCACCCGCACCGCCCCCGGCACCAGCGGGCCGGTGCACGGTCCGGAGAGCATGGTGACTGCAGCGGCCGAAACCCGGGCTGAGAGGGATCCCCCGCTTCCCGCCGGCGCACCGGTTGCCGCAGCAGTCCGGCCGTGCCACGCCATCATGGTGGCCACCCGCCGGGCGGCTTCATCCAGGCGTTCAGCCGGCAGGCTGCCGGATGCAACGGCCTGGACAATGGCCGCATGCGCCTGCGCCACGTCGGCCGGCATGAGCAGGAGGTCCGCACCGGCGGCGAGGGCCATCACGGCGGCCGTTCCGCCGGGGTACTGCTTGGTCACCGCGCCCATGTTCAGGGCGTCCGTCACCGCCACCCCTTTGAAGCCCAGGCCCCGCAGCGCCGCGTACGTGGGTCCCGAGAGCGACGCCGGGACGCCGGGTTCCAGCGCCGGGACGGCGATGTGTCCGGTCATCACCATCGGCGAACCGGCGGCGACGGCGGCCTCGAACGGCTTCCAGTCGCGGCCGCTGAGTTCCGCAACGGACGCGGGCTGCACGGGGAGGCCCACGTGGGAATCAACGGCCACCGAGCCGTGCCCCGGGAAGTGCTTGACGGCCGGCAGGACTCCAGCGGCGAGCATCCCCTGGGCGAACGCGACGCCGAGGGAGGCGGCAGCGCCCGGGTCCGAGGACATGGACCTGGCACCGATGGTGGGGTCCTTCGGGCCGATGGTGACGTCCGTATCGGGAGCGAAATCCACGTTGAACCCCAGCGGCACAAGCTCAGCCGCCAGCCCCTGCCCTGCCTCCTTGGCCAGCGGCGCGCTCCCGGCTGCCCCGTAGCTCATGGGCGTGGGCCATTCCGTCAGGGGCGGCCCCAGCCTGGCAACCTGGCCGCCTTCCTGGTCCACCGCGATGATCCCGGGCCAGGGGCGGCCGGCTGCGGCCTGGGCCAGCCGCTGGTTGATCGCAGCCATGCCGGGCACGTCCATCCTGCCCTGGGGGTCGAGCGGAACGTTGTCGCCCATGATGATGGACCCGGCAAGGTGCAGGCGCTCGATGGCGGCAGCGTGGGCCTCCACCTCCCTGCCCTTGAAGAACGGCAGGAGGACCTGCCCCGCTTTCTCTTCGGTGGTCATCGCGGCCACGGCGGCGGCGGCCTTGTCCGCGTCGCGCTGCTGGGGACCCCAACCCAGTGGCCTGGCACCCGGATCAGGTGCCGGCGAGGAGGTGGCGGGCGCCGTCGTGGTACCCGTAGGGGTGGGCGGGGCTGGAGCGGAAGGGGCCGACGACGGGACGGGCCCGGGTGCGGCCATGCAGGACGCCAGGGCTACTGCGGCAGAGGCTGCCGCCAGGAGTGGGAGGGTTTTGTTAGGACTGTCACGCAGGTGTTGGAACAAGGCCATCAATACGATGCTACCCCTGCACTAGACTTGAACCACCCGTTCGCCTGCCGGCAACAGCCTGTCAGTGACGGCGTGAGCCAGCGGCAAACAGGACAGTTAGGAAATGCGTGAAGATCGATTTCGCCCCCTCAAGGCAGTCAACCCTGGGCGTTGAATGGGAACTCGCGCTGGTGGACGGCAGGACAGGCGAACTCGCATCCGTTGCCAATGAGGTGCTCCGCGGCGTTGCCTCACGCCACCCGGAACTGAACGATGACGACGAGCACCCGCACATCAAGCAGGAACTGCTGCTGAACACTGTTGAGCTGGTGACCGGCATCTGCGAGACCGCCGCTGAGGCCAAGGAAGACCTGAGCCGCTCGCTGGCTGCCGTCCGCGAAATCACCGATCCCATGGGCGTGGAGCTCTTTTGCGCGGGAAGCCACCCGTTCAGCCCGCCGCAGCTCCAGCCGGTGACGGACAAAGCCCGCTACGCCAAGCTGATCGACCGCACCCAGTGGTGGGGCCGGCAGATGGTCATTTACGGTGTGCACGTCCATGTGGGGCTGGACCGCCGCGACAAGGCCCTGCCGGTGCTGGACGGCCTGGTCAACTACTTCCCGCACTTCCAGGCGCTCTCCGCATCAAGCCCGTTCTGGGGCGGCGAGGACACGGGCTACGCTTCGCAGCGCGCTCTGATGTTCCAGCAGCTCCCCACCGCCGGGCTGCCGTTCCAGTTCCGCTCATGGGAGGAATACGAGTCCTACGTCCAGGACATGTTCACCACCGGCGTGATCGACACCCTCTCGGAGATCCGCTGGGACATCCGGCCGGTGCCCAACCTGGGGACCATCGAGATGCGCATTTGCGACGGCCTGGCCACGCTCGAGGAAGTCGGCGCCATCGCCGCCCTCACCCAGTGCCTGGTGGACGAGTTCTCCACCATCCTGGACAATGGCGGCACCATCCCCACCATGCCGCCGTGGCACATCCAGGAAAACAAGTGGCGCGCGGCCCGCTACGGCATGGACGCCATCATCATCCTGGACGCCGCGGGCAAGGAGCAGCTGGTCACCGAGCACCTGCTGGAGACCCTGAACCGGCTTGAGCCCGTGGCTGCCAAGCTTCGTTGTGCCGACGAACTTGCTGATGTGGAGAAAATCATCCGCCGAGGTGCCGGCTACCAGCGCCAGCGCCGCGTGGCGGCTGAACACGGCGGGGACCTACGGGCCGTGGTCCTGGACCTGGTCAAGCAGATGCGCAACGGCCCCACCGCCTGACTTCCCCTGCCGAATCGGGGCACTTCAACACGCACACGCCGGCCGCCCTCGTGATTTACGACGGCGGCGCCCCCAAAGTGCCCCGCGACGGTTGGCGGGACGCCCTGCCGTCAGGCGGGCAGGGAGACCGACGTGACCGGCATGGACGAGTCCGGTGCGAAATGGATGCCGCTGGGTTCCACTCCCGCCATCACCAGCTGCGCGCCCAGCGCGGCCACCATGGCGCCGTTGTCCGTGCAAAGGTCCAGCGGCGGCACATGCAGCCGGATCCCGGCGGAGGCGCAGCGCTGGCCGGTGAGCTCGCGGAGACGGGAATTTGCCGCCACGCCGCCGCCCAGGAGCACGTCCTTGATGCCGTGCTCACGGCAGGCCAGCACCGCCTTGGACGAGATGATGTCCACCACGGCCTCCTGGAAGGCGGCGGCGATGTCAGCCACCGGAATCTCTTCGCCGCGCGCCTCGAACTGCTCCACGCACCGGGCCACCGCGGTCTTGAGGCCGCTGAAGGACCAGTCGTAGCGGTGCTTGCCGGGCTCTTCGGCGGTGCCCATGTACTTCGGCTGGCTCAGGCCGCGGGGGAAGCGGATGGATTTCGGGTTGCCGGTGCGGGCCACCTTGTCGATGGCGGGCCCGCCCGGGTAGCCGAGGCCGAGGATCCGCGCCACCTTGTCATAGGCCTCGCCGGCGGCGTCGTCGATCGTGGAGCCGAGGAGCACCACGTCGTCGGTGATGCTGTTGATTTTCAGGATTTCCGTGTGGCCGCCGGAGACCAGCAGCGCGCCGAGGTTGTCCGGAAGCTGCGGGGCGGCGCTGCCCTGCCGGGCGGCGTTCTTCCCGTCCAAAAGTCCCACGCCCACATGGGCCACCAGGTGGTTGATGGCGTACAGGGGTTTGCCGGTGGCCACGGCCAGGGCCTTGGCCGCGCAGACGCCCACCATGAGGGCCCCGGCCAGGCCGGGTCCCGAGGTGACGGCGATGGCATCCACCTCGTCGAGGGTGACGCCGGCCTCGGAAAGCGCCTGCTCCAGGGTGGGAACGAAGGCGTCCAGATGGGCCCGGGAGGCGATCTCGGGAATGACGCCACCGAAACGGACGTGCTCGTCCATCGAGGAGGACACGGTGTTGGTCAGCAGCGTTGTTCCGCGGACCACGCCGACGCCTGTCTCGTCGCAGGACGATTCGATGCCCAGCACCAGTGGCTGCGAGCGGTTCATGGCTGGCCTCCTTCCTTGGGATTCACGTCGTCGGCGCCGGTTCCTGGGGTGCCTGTTGCAGAGGTGCCTGTTGCAGGGGTGCCGGCGAGCTGGAGGCGCATGATGAGGGCGTCGGTGCCGTCGCGGTAGTACCGGGGGCGGATGTGGATCTGTTCGAAGCCGAAGCGGACGTACAGCTGCTGGGCACGCGGGTTGTCCGCCCGTACCTCCAGTAGGACGTCTGCTGCCCGCCTGCGTCGGGCTTCGTCGATGAGGCTGGTGAGCAGCGCAGTGCCGATGCCCCGCCCCTCATATTCAGGGACGACGGCGATGGTCTGGACGTCCGCGATGGGCTCGATGCACATCAGGCCGGCGTAGCCCACGATGCCGTCACTGCCCTGCGCCACCAGGTAGCGGCGGGTTTCCGGCTGGGACAGTTCGTCAAGGAACATCTGCAGGGGCCAGGCATCCACCGGGAAGAGCCGCTGCTCCAGGGCACTGACGGCGGGAATGTCATCCAGTGTCATGTCGCGGACAGTGATGCCGTGGCTGCGGGGGTCGGCGTTCACAGGGCCCTCTTCCTCGGTCCGGGCACCTGGGCGTCGGATTCCCTGAGGTACAGCGGAGTGGAGTCCAGGAGCCCGTTGCCTTCCGCCAGCCGGGCAAGCGCGAACTTTCCCAGGAACAGGGCGTCCGGCTGTTCCTCCGTGAATCCGGGGTGGGCATCCAGGGCATCCGCGTACAGGCCGGCGCCGGCGCCGAAGGCCGGCAGGTCCGGCAGCTCGCCCGCGAAACTGACGTGGGGGCCGTCCTCCAGGACCGGAAGCTGGCCGTCCGCAACGCTGTAGCGCGCCCAGTAGACCTCTTTCCGGCGGGCGTCGGTCACCACCAGGAACTCCGCGACGGCTGCAGCGGATTCCGCCACCTCCAGGGCCACGGCGTCCAGGCTGACCAGCCCGTAGAGGGGCCTTCCCCAGACAAAGGCCAGGGTCCGGGCGGTCGCAATTCCAGACCGCAGTCCGGTGAACGGCCCGGGTCCCACACCCACCACCAGGGCGTCGATGTCCTGCCCGGCCACGCCGGCACCGGCGAGCAGGTCCTCGATTCCCGGGGCCAGCACTTCGGCATGGCTGCGGGTGTCCTCGGTGGAGAAGCTGGCCAGCACGTGCCCGGGAGCCTCGGATGAGACCAGGGCGGCGCTGGCAACGGCGGAGGTGTCAATGGCGAGGACCAGCATCAGCGGACCCCTTCCGTGGCGGCGCCGAGTTCAGGGGCGGCAGCCCACCGCGGGCCGTACCCGCGCATGACGATGGTGCGCGGCTCGTCCATGTCCTCTGTGTCGAAGTCCAGGCCAGCAGACTGCAGCCCTGCAGAGGACGCGCCGGCAGAGGGCAGGCCGGCTCCGAGTCCGATCGCCCGGTGCAGGTCGATCTCCAGCCTGCTCTCGCTAAGGTGTTCCACCCGGTCCCGGCCCCACTCCACCACCGTGACGGCGGAGTCCATGGTGTTTTCCAGGTCGATGTCGTCGATTTCGGCAGCGGAACCCAACCGGTATGCGTCCACATGGACCAGGTCCGGGCCGCCGGGCCGTGGACCGTCGGCCAGGTTGGGGTGGATGCGGACCAGGACGAACGTGGGGGAAATGATGCCCTCCCGGACGCCCAGCCCTTCTCCCAGCCCCTGTGTGAAGGTGGTCTTCCCGGCACCCAGCTCACCGCTCAGCACCAGCAGGTCCCCGGCCTCCAGGGCCGCCGCAAGGCTGACGGCGAGCGCATGGGTCTGCTCCGCCGTCGTGGCTGTGAAAGTCTTTTCCCAGTTGGGCAGGGCAGCCTCGCCGTTGGTGCTCACGAGGACGTCTCCTGGCTGGACGCGGAGCGCTGGTCCTCTTCGTTGACGAAGTACCGCGGCACCCTGGGGCTGATCCTGGTGACGATCTCGTAATTGATGGTTCCGGCTGCGCGCGCCCAGTCATCGGCGGTAGGGCCGCCGTCCGCGCCGTCGCCGAACAGCTCCGCCTCCGCGCCTAGCAGGTCCGCGCCGCCGGGGCCGTCGTCGCCCATGTCGATGACCATCTGGTCCATCGCAATCCTGCCCACCACGGGGTATGTCCTGCCCGCCACCCGCACCGGCCCGCCGGTGGCAACCCGCGGGACGCCGTCGGCATAGCCCATCGGAATCAGTCCCAGCGTGCTGGGGCCGCTGGTGTGGTAGCGGAGGCCGTAGGAGACGCCTTGGCCGTCCGGCACGCCCTTGCACTGTGACACCAGGGTCCGCAGGGTCATGGCCGGTCGGAGTCCCAGCTCGGCGGAGCTCTGCCCGCTGAAGGGCGAGAGACCGTAAATGCCAAGGCCCACCCGGACCAGGTCGAAGTGGGTGTCCGGCCGGGAGAGCGTGGCCGGGGTGTTGGCCAGGTGCCGGACCTCCGGGTCCACGCCGGCGTCCTCGGCAACGGCGAGGACTTCCCGGAACGTGGCCAGCTGCTGGTCTGTTTCGGGGCGCTCGGGCTCATCGGCAACCGCAAGGTGGGAGAAGATTCCCACCACCCGCAGCAGGCCCTGGTCCTGGTATTCCATGGCTTCGCCCACCAGCTGGTCCCAGGTGTCCAGGGCGGCTCCGTTCCGTCCCAGGCCGGTGTCCACTTTCAGGTGGATGCGGGCGGGGCGCTCCTGTTCCCGGGCCGCGGCCACGACGCTTTCCAGCTCCCAGCCCGAGCAGCCAATATCGACGCCGGCCGCCACAGCAGCACCAAAGTTGCTTTCCGTGGTGTGCAGCCAGGCGAGCAGCGGCGCCTCGATGCCGGCAGCGCGCAGCGCCAGCGCCTCGGATATGTGGGCCACCCCCAGCCAGGAGGCGCCTGCCTCCAGGGCGGCCCGCGCCACCGGAACCGCGCCGTGCCCGTACGCATCAGCCTTCACCACGGCCATGACTTTCGCCGGGGACGCGGCAGCGGCCAGGCGCCGGACGTTGTGCCGGATGGCGTCGAGGTCGATCACGGCGGACCGTTCATATCGGGGGCCGTGCCCCGGGGCAGCACTGGATTCTCCGGTTGTTGCGGGGTAAGTCACCCTAGTGATTCTAGTGCTGGCGCTTCAGGCCGAATAATCCGTCAGGCGTCCGAGAGGTGGGCGATGGTGGCCGACGCCCGGCGCTGGGCGGCGAGCGGGACATCCTGGATGATGTCGGCGAGGAAGCCGAAGCGCCGCAGCCATTGGCTCGTCTGCCGTTCGGGACGGGCGTTGGCGCGCTTCCACCAGTCGGCAATGTCGCCCCAGCCGGGGGCAGCCAGCGATCCGCCCACCTCCTGCACCGCCAGCGAGGCGCAGAGGTTGGCGAAGCGCAACCTGTTGCCCAGCGGCCAGCCGGCCAGGCTGCCAACGATGAACGCGGCGTCGAAGCAGTCCCCCGCGCCGGTGGGATCGTAAGCCTTGACCGGCAACGAAGGTACCCATTCCTCTTCCCCCGTCTCGGAATCCACGGCCATCGCGCCCTGGGCGCCGAGCGTCACCACCGCCACCGGGACCCGGTCCGCCAGCGCGTAGAGGGCGGTCCACGGATCGTCCTTCCCCGTGAAGGCCATGGCCTCGCGCTGGTTGGGGAGGAAGGCATGGAAGTACTGCAGGTTGTCCAGCCGGGCGGGCGCCCATTCTCCGCTGGGGTCCCAGCCGACGTCGCCGAACAGCTTGACCCCCGCGTGGTGCGCTGCCTTGGCCCACGGCTCGATCTCCCTGCCCACTTCCGCGATGCCTGCGAGCGCAGGGGGCGGGTCCCCGATCAGCTCGGAGGAGGTGATCGGGGCTGCGTGGCCGTGGGTCACCATGGACCGGTCCTTCTCCACGCAGAGGGAGACTGTGACGGGCGAGTGCCAGCCGGGCACTTTTTGCGACAGCGTGAGGTCCACATGCTCCTGGCCGGACAGGATCTTCCAGTTGAAGTCCCCGTAGCCGTCGTCCCCGAACGCGGCCGCCAGCCCTGTCTTCAGGCCCAGCCGGGCCGCAGCGATGGCCTGGTTGGCAACCCCGCCGGGGCAGCTGCCCATGCCGTCGCTCCAGATTTCGGTGCCGGGCTCCGGCGCGTGCGGAAGGCCGGTGAAAATGATGTCCTGGAAGACAGTTCCGGCCAGCAGCACATCGAATCCGGGCGTGGACGGCGGGCGGACAGCTGCCAGGGGGTCGAACGGGCGGGCTGGGATCGCGTCCATGTCCGCACACTACGCCCTGCCGCTGACATCCGGTAGGGGCCCGCCCGGCACGGGCCTAGACTGCTGGTTATGCGGCTTCTTATTGCCGGCGGCGGGGGTTTCCGGGTGCCGCTGATCTACCGGGCACTGGCATCCGGCCGCTTTGCCGGGATGGTCACCGACCTTGTGCTGTACGACGTCGACCCCGCCCGCCTCGATGCTGTCACCGCTGTTCTCCGCAGCATGCCGGAAGCGCCGGGTGCGCGCCTTGCCGTCCATCCCACCACCGACCTTGTGGAGGCGCTGGCAGGTGCCGGGATGGTGTTCGCCGCCATCCGGCCGGGCGGTACCGCGGGACGGGTTGCGGACGAAAGAGTGGCGCAGGACCTTGGCCTGCTGGGCCAGGAAACAACCGGCGCCGGCGGGATTTCCTACGCCCTGCGGACCATCCCGCACATGCTCCGCCTGGCCCGGCTGATGAAGGAGCATTGCCCGGATGCCTGGCTGATCAACTTCACCAACCCCGCCGGAATGGTCACGGAGGCGCTGCTTCCCGTGCTGGGCGGGAAGGTGATCGGCATCTGCGACTCCGCAGGGGCCCTGGTGCAGCGGGCCGCACGGGCGGCCGGCGCGGCGCTTCCGGAAGGACGGCTCGACGGCGTGGGCTACTACGGGCTCAACCACCTGGGCTGGCTGTACCGGCTGGAGTCCGCCGGGCGGGATGTGCTGCCGGAGCTACTTGAGGACCCGCGGGTGCTGGGCTCGTTCGAGGAGGGCCGGCTGTTCCCGCAGCCGTTCCTGGCCGGCCTTGGCGCACTGCCCAACGAATACCTCTATTACTACTACCAGCACGACGCCGCGCGGACGGCGATGCGCGCGGCGTCCCGTACCCGCGGCGAGACCATCCACGGCCAGCAGCAGGAGCTTTATCCGCGGCTGGCCGCAGCCGGCACCGATGCCTTCCGGCTGTGGGAAGAGGCGCGCCGGTCCCGCGAGGAGGGCTACCTGGCCGAGGCCCGCAGTGAAAGTGGGCAGCGGGACGAGGAGGACTTGGCGGGCGGCGGCTACGAGCGGGTTGCCCTTGCCGCGATGCACGCCCTGTCCGGTGCAGGCGACACCCAGCTGATACTCAACACCCGCAACTCGCTGCCCGCATCACAGCAACCCGGGCCGGACGCCGCCGTGCCACCCGCCGCCCAGCCAGCCACTGCTCAACCAGCCACTGCTGAACCGGCGATTCCGGGGCTGGCGGCGGACGCCGTCGTCGAAGTTCCCTGCACGGTGACCACCAACGGCGCCGTACCACTGGCCCAGCAGGCTCCCCCGGAGCCGCAGCTGGCACTGCTCCGGCGGGTGAAGGAGGTGGAGCGGCTGACGGTGCGGGCGGCCACGGACGGGAACCGGGACGCTGCCCTGGAGGCGTTCACGCGCCATCCCCTGGTGGATTCCCGGGAGCTGGCCGTGCAGCTGCTGGCGGGCTACGAGCGGGAGTTCCCGGCCCTCCGGGACCTGTGGCGCCGTGGCGGGCGTTGAGGGAGGAGTAGTGTTTTATCGGATGCGCACACTACCGGCGCTGCCAGGACACGCCGGTGGCCGGAAGGAGGTCCCATGGCACTGATCCGCAGGGTCGCTTTGCTCTCCCTCCACACCTCCCCCATGGAGCAGCCGGGCTCCGGCGACGCCGGCGGGATGAACGTCTACATCCGCGAACTTGCATCAGCCCTGGCCGAGGCAGGGGTTGAGGTGGAGATCTTCACCCGGTCCACCTCAGCCAACCAGCCCGCCGTCGAACATCCGGATCCCGGCGTCTGCGTGCACAACGTCCTGGCCGGGCCCCTGAAGAAGATCCCCAAGGAAGAGCTTCCGGGCCTGCTGCACAGCATGGTGGCTGAGATCGAGCAGATCCGCCGCCGCCAGCCGCACGGGCGCTACGACGTGATCCATTCGCACTACTGGGTCTCGGGAATTGCGGGGCTGGAGCTGTCCGCACTCTGGGGCGTGCCGCTGGTCCACACCATGCACACGATGGCCAAGGTCAAGAACCTCCTGCTCGAATCAGGTGAACAGCCGGAGCCGCGGCGGCGGGAACTGGGCGAGCACAACATTGTTGACGGCGCGGCCCGGCTCATCGCCAACACGAGCGCCGAGGCAGCAGAACTGGTGTCGCACTACGGCGCCACGTACGACCGGATCGACATCGCCCCGCCCGGCGTGGACCTCAGCACCTTCACGCCTGCCTTCCGGGCCAGGTCCAGGGCAGAGCACGGCATCGGTCCAGGGACGTTCCACCTTGTGTTCGCCGGCCGCATCCAGCGGCTGAAGGGGCCCCAGGTCCTGGTCAGGGCCGCCGCGCTCCTTCGGCGGCGCCGCCCGGACATCGACCTCCGGGTTACCATCCTCGGATCGTTGAGCGGGAACAAGGAATTCAACCTCCGGCGCCTGGTCTCCGAGGCGGAAATGGACGACGTCGTCACGCAGCTTCCGCCGGTCAAGGCACCTGAGCTGGCGGCCTGGTTCAGGGCAGCGGACGTGGTGGTCATGCCCTCCTTCAGCGAATCCTTCGGGCTGGTGGCGCTCGAAGCGCAGGCCTGCGGCACACCCGTGGTGGCCACCCGGGTGGGCGGGCTGTCACGGGCGATCTTCCATGGCAGGACCGGACTGCTGGTGGACGGGCACCACGCCGCCGACTGGGCGGACGCGCTGGAGGCCCTGTACGACGATCCCGCCACCCGCGAAGACATGGGGCGGGCCGCCGCCATCCGCGCCCAGAACTCCGGATGGGCCCGCACTGCGGCGATCACGCTCGAAAGCTACCATGCCGCCGTCGACCGCTACTCGGGGAGCCGGCTGGTGCAGGCCTTTCCGGCCTCATGACTGTTCCCCTCCACGCAAACCTGACCGTACCCGCCAAACAGAAGGACAATGATGCCCTCCACCCCAAGTGACCTGGAGATCGCCAGGGCGGCACGGATCCGGCCCATCGAGGAAATAGCTGCTGCGGCCGGCATTAACGCCGACGCCCTGGAACAGTACGGGCGCTACAAGGCGAAGATCGACCCCGCGCGGCTGCAGGCTCCTGCTCCGGCCGGGAAGGTGGTGCTGGTCTCCGCAATGTCCCCCACGCCCGCCGGCGAGGGGAAGTCCACCACCACGGTGGGGCTGGCGGACTCCCTGGCCCGGGCGGGCCACAAGGTGATGATCGCCCTGCGCGAGCCGTCGCTGGGCCCGGTCCTGGGCATGAAGGGCGGCGCCACCGGCGGCGGCTACTCCCAGGTGCTGCCGATGGACGAAATCAACCTCCACTTCACCGGCGATTTCCACGCCGTGACGGCCGCCAACAATGCCCTGATGGCGCTGGTGGACAACCACATCTACCAGGGGAACCAGCTCAACATCGACCCCCGGCGCATGACGTTCAAACGGGTCCTGGACATGAACGACCGCGCCTTGCGGGAAGTGGTCATCGGGCTGGGCGGGCCCACCCAGGGGATTCCGCGGCAGGACGGTTTCGACATCACGGTGGCGTCCGAAATCATGGCGGTCTTCTGCCTGGCGACTGATGTGGCAGACCTCCGTTCCCGACTGGGCCGGATCACGTTCGGCTACACCTTCGACCGGGCCCCTGTCACGGTTGCGGACCTGGGCGTGCAGGGTGCGCTGACGCTCCTGCTGAAGGAAGCCATCAAACCCAACCTGGTGCAGACCATCGCCGGCACCCCCGCCCTTGTCCACGGCGGTCCCTTCGCCAATATTGCCCACGGCTGCAACTCGCTGATTGCCACCCAGACGGCCCGGCGGCTGGCGGACATCGTGGTCACGGAAGCTGGCTTCGGCGCCGACCTGGGCGCCGAAAAGTTCATGGACATCAAGGCCCGGACCGCCGGCCTGGCGCCTTCAGCGGTTGTGGTGGTGGCAACCGTGCGCGCCCTGAAAATGCAGGGCGGGGTGGCCAAGGACCAGCTCACCGTGCCGGACCTGGCCGCCCTCGAGGCCGGTGTGGCAAACCTGCGCCGGCACGTCCGGAACGTGGAGAAGTTCGGGGTGCCGCCCGTGGTGGCCATCAACAGGTTCGCGTCCGATTCCGCTGAGGAACTCGACTGGCTGCTGGCCTGGTGCGCCGCGGAGGGCGTTCCGGCCGCCGTCGCCGATGTCTGGGGGCATGGGGGCGGAGGCGACGGCGGGGACGAACTTGCCGCGGTTGTAGCCCAGGTAGCCGCCCGCCCGAACAGCTTCCGGCACCTGTACCCCCTGGAACTGCCGGTGGAGGACAAGATCCGGACCATCGCCCAGGAGATCTATGGGGCGGACGGCGTGGATTTCTCGGTTCCTGCCTTGAAGCGGCTGGCGGATATTGAGCGGAACGGGTGGGGCGGGCTGCCGGTGTGCATGGCCAAGACGCAGTACTCGTTTACGGACGACGCGTCCCGCCTCGGCGCACCCAAGGGCTTCACCATCCACGTGCGGGACCTCCTGCCCAAGACCGGCGCAGGGTTCATTGTGGCGCTGACCGGAGCGGTCATGACCATGCCGGGCCTGCCTGCGGCCCCGGCGGCAATGCGGATGGACGTGGACAGCGACGGCAACCCCGTGGGCCTCGCCTAGCGCCCCGCCGCCCCCTGCGACGCTCTCTCACTTAACGTGGGCTTTCCACAGACGCTCTCTCACTTAACCTGGCCTTTCCACAGACGCCCTCTCACTTAACGTGGGCTTTCCGGCGATCCTCTCGCATGTTCCGGCGAGTCAGGGACTCTGGCGGCCGCCGCCAGTGCGGCCACAAGGGCCGGGTCGGCATGCCCACCCGGCCGCAACGACGCGGCGCTCCCCCACCAGAGTGAGAGAGCGCCGCGTGAATACCCACATTAAGTGAGAGAGGATCGTCCAGAAACCGACGTTAAGTGAGAGAGGGTCGCAAGGGGGCAGACGGGCTCAACGCTTAGCGCTCGAGGTCTCCGCGGATGAAGGCTTCCACCTTTTCGCGGGCGAGGTCGTCGTTGAACTGCTCCGGCGGGGACTTCATGAAGTAGCTCGATGCCGAAAGCAGGGGTCCGCCGATGCCGCGGTCCAGGCCGATCTTGGCGGCGCGGATGGCATCGATGATCACGCCGGCGGAGTTGGGTGAGTCCCAGACCTCCAGCTTGTACTCAAGCGACACGGGCGCGTCGCCGAAGTTGCGGCCCTCAAGGCGTACAAACGCCCACTTGCGGTCATCGAGCCACTGGACGTAGTCGGACGGGCCGATGTGCACGTCCTTGGCGGCCAGTTCGGCTTCCACGTTGGACGTGACGGCCTGGGTTTTCGAGATCTTCTTGGACTCCAGCCGGTCGCGCTCCAGCATGTTCTTGAAGTCCATGTTACCGCCGACGTTCAGCTGGTAGGTGCGATCCAGGGTGACACCGCGGTCTTCGAACAGCTTGGCCATGACGCGATGCGTGATGGTGGCGCCGATCTGGCTCTTGATGTCGTCGCCCACGATCGGCACGCCGGCGGCGGTGAACTTGTCAGCCCACTCCTTGGTTCCGGCGATGAACACGGGCAGGGCGTTGACGAAGGCAACCCCGGCGTCGATGGCGCACTGGGCGTAGAACTCTGCAGCTTCCTGCGAGCCGACGGGCAGGTAGCAGACCATAACGTCAACGTTGGCGTCCTTGAGTGCCTGGACAACGTCCACGGGCTCTTCGGTGGACTGCTCGATGGTCTCGAGGTAGTACTTGCCGAGGCCGTCGAGGGTGTGCCCGCGCTGGACGGTGATGCCGGTGGGCGGCACGTCGGCGATCTTGATGGTGTTGTTTTCGCTGGCCAGGATGGCGTCGGCCAGGTCAACGCCGACCTTCTTGCCGTCGACGTCGAACGCGGCGACGAACTCAACGTCACCCACGTGGTACTGGCCGAACTCAACGTGCATCAGGCCGGGGATCGTGGCCTTGGGGTCTGCGTCCTTGTAGTAGTGGACGCCCTGGACCAGCGAAGCGGCACAGTTTCCTACGCCGACGATTGCAACACGAATCGGATGTGAAGACACGGAACTCCTTTGAGGACAAACGTCAGCCGGCCGGTTCGGCTTCGGAGGAAGTACGACGGCGGCCGGCAGGCACGGCGCCGCGCGGCGCCTTTTCATAGTACCCAACGGAGTGGGACAAGGGAGTGTTCCCCTGTCCCACTCAGTGAAACAGCCGTAACGGAGTCAGACGGTCTGCTTCCAGAGGTTGATGTCCGATTCCACGGCGAATTCATCGATGGCGTTCAGCTCATCCGCGGTGAAGTCGAGATTGTTGATGGCGGACAGGGTGTCCTCCAACTGCCGGACGCTTGAGGCACCGATCAGGGCGGACGTGACCGGCGAGCCCTTCGGCTGGTCCCGCAGGATCCACGCGACGGCCATCTGGGCCAGGGACTGCCCGCGGCCCTCGGCGATCCTGTGCAGGCCCCGGACCCGGTCCAGCTTCTCGTCGGTGATCAGGCCTTGGTCCAGGGACTTGTGCTGCGCGGCCCGGGAATCGGCGGGAATGCCGCTGAGGTACCGGTCCGTCAACATGCCCTGGGCAAGCGGTGAGAAGGCGATGGAGCCCGCCCCCACCTGGTCCAAAGCCTCGTAGAGGTTGGGGGTGCCGTTCTCGGTCCAGCGGTTGAGCATGGAGTAGCTGGGCTGGTGGATCAGCAGCGGCGTGCCGAGTTCCTTCAGGATCCGGGCCGCCTCAAGCGTCTGCTCCGGGGTGTAGGAGGAGATGCCGGCGTAGAGTGCCTTGCCCGAACGGACGGCGTGGTCCAGGGCGCCCATCGTCTCTTCCATCGGAGTCTCGGG
The DNA here is from genome assembly GCF_020809045.1 of Pseudarthrobacter sp. L1SW. NCBI lineage: Bacteria > Bacillati > Actinomycetota > Actinomycetes > Micrococcales > Micrococcaceae > Pseudarthrobacter > Pseudarthrobacter sp. L1SW. The sequence goes on from NZ_CP078079.1 coordinate 2,838,137, forward strand.
ATCCGGCCGGTGGCTGTAGAAGATGTCCACGTAGTCCAGGCCCATGCGCTGCAGGGACTGGTCCAGGCTGGAAATGAGGTATTTGCGGGAGCCCCATTCCCCGAACGGGCCAGGCCACATGTAGTAGCCGGCCTTGGTGGAGATGATGAGTTCGTCGCGGTAGGGCTTGAAGTCGTCACGCAGGTGCCGGCCGAAGTTGGTCTCGGCCGATCCGGCGGGCGGGCCGTAGTTGTTGGCGAGGTCGAAGTGGTTCACGCCGAGGTCGAAGGCGCGGCGGAGGATGGCGCGCTGTTCGTCAAAGGGCTTGTCGTCGCCGAAGTTGTGCCAGAGGCCGAGGGAGATGGCCGGGAGTTTGAGTCCGCTGCGGCCGACGCGGCGGTAGGGCATGGATTCGTAGCGGTCTTCCGCCGCGGAGTAAGTCATAGGTCCCATCCTGCCAGCTGTGACGCGGGCAACAACCGAAGGAGCAAAAGTTACGCCGCGGGCTGACAACAGCCCGCGGCGTAACCTTGCCTGAACGGCGGGTCAGGACTTCACAATAGCTGCACTCCAAGGCGCCAGCGCCAGGGCTTCACCCTCAAGGGCGGTAGCCTCATCGGTCACCAGCAGGACTGAGCCGGGGACATTTTCCAGCCGAACCTTGGCGTCCGACAGGTTCAGCAGCACCTCAACGCTCCCCCGCCGGAAACGCAGCCAGCCGGCGTCGTCGTCGTACGTCACGTCCGTCCCGCCAAAGCCAAGCCCGGCAAGTTCGGCGTGCTCCCGGCGAAGCGCCGTCAGGGAACGGTACAGCTCCAGCAACCGCGCGTGGTCGCCCCCGGCGGCCTCGTCCCAGTTCAGCTTGGACCGGCGGAAGGTTTCCGGATCCTGGGGATCGGGCACGACGGCGGGATCCCACCCCATGCGCTCGAACTCCTTGATGCGCCCTTCCGCAGTCGCCTTGCCGAGCTCCGGTTCCGGGTGCGAGGTGAAGAACTGCCAAGGCGTGCTGGCGGCAAACTCCTCGCCCATGAACAGCATCGGCGTGAAGGGCGAGGTCAGCGTGAGTACGGCGGCAATGGCCAGCTGCCCGTAGGACAGCGACTGGGACAGCCTGTCCCCTGTGGCTCGGTTGCCGATCTGGTCGTGGTTCTGGTTGCAGACCACCAGCGCCGCCGGGTGTACCAGCGAAGCGTTGATGGGCCGGCCGTGGTGGCGCCCCCGGAAGCTGGAGTAGCTGCCGTCGTGCAGGAAGCCGTCCTTGAGGACCTTCGCCAGCACCCCCAGGGACTGGAAGTCGGAGTAGTACCCGGTGGTCTCGCCGCTGACGCTGACATGGACCGCGTGGTGGAAATCGTCGCTCCACTGCCCGTCCAGTCCGTAGCCGTTGGCATCCCGGGGATAGAGCAGGCGCGGATTGTTCAGGTCCGATTCTGCGATCAGGGTTTTCGGCAGGCCCGTTTCGGCGGAGACCGCGTCGCCCAGGGCACCGAATTCCTCCAGGATGTGCACGGCCCGCTCGTCGCGCAGGGCGTGCACCGCGTCCAACCGAAGCCCGTCCACGTGGTAGTCGCGGAGCCATAGCGCCAGGTTGTCCAGGATGTACTCGCGCACCACGTCGGAGCCGGGGCCGTCCAGGTTCACCGAGTCGCCCCATGTGTTGGCGTCGCCCTGCTTCAGGTACGGGCCGAACCTGGGCAGGTAATTGCCGCTGGGGCCGAGGTGGTTGTAGACAACGTCCTGGATGACCCCAATGCTGGCAGCATGCGCCGCGTCCACGAACTGCTGGTAGGCCGCCGGCCCGCCGTAACCTTCATGGACCGCGTACCACTGGACGCCGTCGTACCCCCAGTTGTGGGTTCCGTTGAAGCCGTTGACCGGCAGCAGTTCCACGAAGTCGACGCCGAGGTCTGCCATGTAGCCCAACTTTGCGGCTGCGGCCTCCAGGGTTCCCTCTGGCGTGAAGGTTCCCACGTGGAGTTCGTAGATGACAGAACCCTGCAGCTCCTTCCCCTTCCAGCCGCTGTCCTGCCAGGCGTGGGCGGCGGGATCAAAGGTCCTGGACAGTTCATGTACTCCCGCCGGCAGCCGGCGCGAGCGCGGATCCGGCACCGGGTGGCCGTCCCCGTCCAGCAGGTAGCCGTAGTCCACCTCGCCACTGCCCGGCGCGTCCGGAGCGGTCCACCAGCCTTCCGAGCCGGGCGCCGTCTCCTTCTTCAGCATCGGGTACTGCCGGCCGTCGGCCACTAGGGTCACCGAAGAGGCCTCCGGAGCCCAGACGTCGAAGCGCTCGGGGCCACTGTTCACAAGGGTCATGCCTGTTCTCCATCCACCGGTACCAGCAAAGCCACCGGGTAGGTACCCAGCACGTCCGCGACCGAAACGGCGCCAGCTGCGTAACCGGCGCCGGTGAGCGCGTCCTGCATGGCAACGGGAAGTTCGACGGCGGTGTCCCGCCAGCCGCCGTCGGCTGCCAGTCCGGCGGGCAACCGGGTGGCCAGCGTCAGGGCACCGGGCGCGCCTTCCGTCCCGCGGTGGAACGCGAGCAGGTGCCCGGCCGCCGGACCTGTGGCCGTCGCCGGGCTGTAGCCCTGGAACAGTTCGGGCCGGTCGCGCCGGAGCCGGAGTGCCCGGGAGGTGACCAGGAGCTTGCTGGCTTCGGTACCCGCCTCAGGCAATGTTCCGCCGTCGAGCTTTGCCAGCTCCTCCTGGCGGACCGCAAAGTCCACCGGCCGCCGGTTGTCCGGATCCGTGAGGGACCGTTCCCAGAACTCGCTGCCCTGGTACACATCCGGCACGCCGGGCATGGTCAGCTGGACCAGTTTGGCGGACACGGAATTGGAGGCGGCGTGCGAATCGATCCGTGCCACGAAGTCCTCCACCACTTTGGTGACCCGCTCGTCGTCGAACACGGCGTCCACCGCCGCCTTGACCTGCGATTCGAACTCCTCGTTCGGGTCCGTCCAGGTGGTGGAGTTGCCGGCTTCCCGGGCGGCCTTTTCCGCGTAGCCCTGGAGCCGTTCCCGGCTGGCCGGCCAGGCGGCGACGATCGCCTGCCAGAGAAGGTTCTCGTACGGGCCGTCAGGAACGGGGGCCAGCTCCCGGAGGGTGTCCAGGGTGTCCGTCCACTCCTGGGGAAGTTCGGCGATGACCGAGATCCGGGCCCGGGCGTCCTCGCTGCGCTTGGTGTCGTGGGTGGACAGGGTGGTCATGGACAGGGGCAGTTCCTGCTGGCGCCGCAGCATCCGGTGGTGGAACTCCTCCGGGGACACCGAGAACTCGGTGGGCTCGGCGCCCACCTCGGTCAGGGTGCCCAGGCGGGTGTAGCGGTAGAACGCAGTGTCCTCCACGCCTTTGGCCATCACCATGCCGGAGGTCTGCTGGAACCGGACTGCGATGGGGTTGGCAGGGTCGAGGAGCAGCGGCAGCAGCGTCCCCACCGCAACGTCCAGCTCGGGCCGGCGGGCGGCGGCGGACTCGCACGCCTCCTTGAGGATCTCGGCACCGGTAGGCAGGTAGCTCCGGTACACCGGGAAGGCCGCGATGATTTCCGCAATGGCGTCAGCGGCCTGCTCCACCGAAAGTCCGTGGGATTCCGGCACCAGCCGGGCCAGCCGCAGCACCTCGGACCGGAGGATACCGTCCGCGATCATCCGCTTGGTGCCGCGGATCATCTCGGCGTAATCCGCCGGAGCTGGTGAGCCCCGCAGGGCAGCGTCCAGGGCATCCAGCGCCTGCTGGCCGGCCGGGTCAATGAACACCCGGTCCACATCCGCCAGTGCGTCATAGCCGGTGGTGCCCTCGGTGGCGAAGTCCTGCGGCAGGACCTCGCCCGGCTCGAGGATCTTCTCCACCAGCACGTAGGCTCCGCCGGTGAGGTCCTTCAGCCAGCGAAGGTAGCCCGCAGGATCAGCCAGGCCGTCCGGGTGGTCCACCCTCAGGCCGTCCACCAGGCCTTCCTTGAACCACCGGCCCACCTCGGAATGCGCCTTCTCGAAAACGCTGGCAAGTTCCACCCGGATGCCCGCCAAAGTTGTGACCGCAAAGAAACGCCGGTAGTTCAGCTCGGCATCCGCGCGGCGCCAGTCCATCAGCTCGTAGTGCTGGCGGCTGTGCACCTCCTGGGGCGTATCGCCGTCGGAGTAGGAACCTTCGGCGAGCGGGAAGCGGTGGTCGTAGTAGTGGAGCTCCCCGTCCTTGACCTCCAGCTTGTCCAGGTCCTCGCCGGAGCCGAGCATCGGCAGCCGGATCTTTCCTCCGCCCAGGTCCCAGTCGACGTCGAAGGCTTCAGCATAGGGCGAGCCCTGCCCTTCCTTCAGCAGGGACCACCACCACGGGTTCTGGGCAGGCGTTGCCACGCCCACGTGGTTAGGCACGATGTCCACCAGGACGCCCATGCCGTGTTCGCGGGCAGCCCTGGACAGGGCGAGCAGGCCTTCGGGGCCGCCCCGCTCCGGGTCCACGGCGGAGGGGTCGGTCACGTCATAGCCATGGTCCGAGCCCTGCTCAGCGGTCAGGATGGGTGAGAGGTAGACCCAGTCGACGCCGAGGTCCTTGAGGTAAGGGACCTTTTCCGCGGCGTCGAACAGGGTGAAGCTCTTGCGGATCTGCAGGCGGTAGGTGGACGCGGGAACCCTCATTTGTTGGGGGACTTCCGTGCGCCCACCTTGGTGGTCTTCCCGGGCTCGGCCACCATGGGCGCGGTGAGCGACTCGGTTTCGCTGGTGGCGGTCTGGGTCAATGCCGCGAGGGAGGCCGCCACGGAATGGTCGGGTTCCACTTCCTCGATGGTGTGGGCCCGCAGGACCACCAGGGACTTCGCCTCCACGGGCAGCGGCTCGCCGGCGTTGACCGGCTTGGTGTCCGCGTTCTGCCCTGCGGTGTCGATAATGACGTCCCAGGCGGGGGCGTACTCGTCGGATGGCAGCGTGAACTTCACAGTGTCATCGTGCGCGTTGAAGTACAGCAGGAAGTTCACGTCGGTGATCCTCCGCCCGCGGCTGTCCTTGCCCTGGATGCCGTGCCCGTTCAGGAAGACGCCCACGGACCGGCCGAATCCGCTGTCCCATGCTTCCGGCTTCATGGTCTCGCCGGACGGGTCCAGCCATACGATGTCCGGCAGGCGTTCGCCCTCGCCCCGCAGCACGGGCCGGCCGTCGAAGAACCGGCTGCGGCGGAAGGTGGGGTGCTTGGCGCGCAGCGCGTTGACCGCTGACGTGAACTCGATCAGCGGCTGGTCCACCGTGTCCCAGTTGATCCAGGTCAGTTCGGAGTCCTGGCAGTAGCCGTTGTTGTTGCCCTGCTGGGTGCGGCCCAGTTCGTCGCCATGCAGGAGCATGGGGACGCCCTGGGACAGCAGCAGCGAGGCGATGAAGTTCCGCTGCTGGCGGGCGCGCAGGCCAAGGACTACGGGGTCATCGGTGGGACCTTCAACACCGCAGTTCCAGGACCGGTTGTGGGATTCGCCGTCGTTGTTGCCCTCGCCGTTGGCGTCGTTGTGCTTCTCGTTGTAGGACACCAGGTCCGCCAGTGTGAAGCCGTCGTGCGCGGTGACGAAGTTGATGGACGCCACGGGGCGCCGGCCGGAGTGCTCGTAGAGGTCCGCGGAGCCGGTGATGCGGGAGGCGAATTCGCCGAGCGTGGCGGGCTCGCCCCGCCAGAAGTCGCGGACGGTGTCGCGGTACTTGCCGTTCCATTCCGTCCACTGCGGCGGGAAGTTGCCCACTTGGTAGCCGCCGGGGCCCACGTCCCAGGGTTCGGCGATGAGCTTGACCTGGGAGACTACCGGGTCCTGCTGGATGAGTTCGAAGAAGGTGGACAGTTTGTCAACGTCATAGAACTCACGGGCCAAGGTGGAGGCGAGGTCGAAGCGGAAGCCGTCCACGTGCATCTCGGTGACCCAGTAGCGCAGCGAGTCCATCAGCAGCTGGAGGGAGTGCGGCTGGCGGACGTTCAGGGAGTTACCGGTGCCGGTGTAGTCCATGTAGTGCTTCTCGTCGCCCTCCATCAGCCGGTAGTAGGCGGCGTTGTCGATGCCCTTGAAGGACAGCGTGGGACCCAGGTGGTTGCCTTCGGCGGTGTGGTTGTACACCACGTCCAGGATGACCTCGATGCCGGCCTTGTGCAGGGACCGGACCATGGCCTTGAAGTCCTGGACCTGCTGGCCGGTGTCGCCGGTGGAGCTGTAGGTGTTCTGCGGCGCGAAGAAGCCAATGGTGTTGTAGCCCCAGTAGTTGTTCAGGCCCTTGTCCTGCAGGGTGCCGTCGTTGACGAACTGGTGCACCGGCATCAGTTCGATGGCGGTGACGCCGAGCTTCTGCAGGTGGGAGATGACGGCGGGATGCGCCACGCCGGCATAGGTGCCGCGCTGCTCCTCGGGGATTTCCGGGTGCAGCTGGGTGAGGCCCTTGACGTGGGCTTCGTAGATGACCGACTGGTGGTAGGGGATCCGCAGGTTCTGGTCGCCGTCCCAGTCGAAGAACGGGTTGATGACCACGCCCATCATCATGTGGCTGGCGGAATCCTCGTTGTTGATCGAGTCCGGCTCGCCCAGGTTGTAGGTGAACAGCGACGGATCCCAGTCGACCTGGCCGTGGACAGCCTTGGCGTAGGGGTCCAGCAGGAGCTTGTTGGGGTTGAAGCGGTTGCCGGACGCGGGGTCGTAGGGCCCGTGGACGCGGTAGCCGTACTTCTGGCCGGGCTGGACCTGCGGGATGTAGCAGTGCCACACATACCCGTCCACTTCGTCCAGTTCGATGCGGGTTTCCTTGCCCTCCTCGTCAAAAAGGCAAAGTTCGACCTTTTCTGCTCGTTCGCTGAACAGGGCAAAGTTGGTGCCGGTGCCGTTGTACGTGGCGCCAAGGGGATAAGCCGATCCAGGCCAGACTTCCATAATGCTCCTCTTTGTGATTCGGCAGCAGAGGAGCAGGAGCGCCCCTACTGCCGGTGCGAACTAATGCCTACCGTAGCGGCTGGCTGTGACTATTACATTTCCCGGCCCCAGCGTTACTAAGCATGCTGACTTTACCCCACACTTCGGGTAAGGCGTCGGCAATTCCGCCAGCAGCGATCGGACCGCCGGAGCAAGCGTCCGACGCCGAGGTGCCGGCCCTGCCGTGCAGCGCGGCTCCCAGCGCGGCAATGGCCGCCCACCGCGCCTCCGCGTCGATGCCTGCCTTCCGGAAGCGTCCGACGTCGGAACCTCCCTGGGCGAGCAGCGCACCAATGACGCCGGCCAGGACGTCCCCGCTGCCGGCGGTGGCGAGCCAGGGTGTGCCGTCGGCCTGGCTGTACACGCCGCCGGAGGGGGCGGCCACCAGGGTGGTGGCGCCCTTGAGCAGCACTGTGGCACCGGTCAGTTCCGAAGCCCGGCGGACGGCGGCCAGGGTGCCGGCCTCGACGGCATCCCTGTCCTCGGTCCCGCCGAGGCGCTGCAGGAGTGCGGCCAGCTCGCCGGCATGCGGGGTGAGCACAACGTGCGGCGGCAGGACATCGGGCAGCGCGGGCAGGGCCCCGGCATCCGCCACAACCGGGAGGTCGGAGTCCACGGCGTCGCGGGCGCGCTGGAGCTGGTCGTGGTCCCCCGGCCCCATCCCCGAGCCCACCAGCCACGCTTGGACACGGTTCTCGGCAACGGTGCCGGTGCTGCAGACCACCTCGGGGCAGGATTGCCGCACCAGGTCCGCCACTTCGGGCGGACCGAGGTAGCGGACCATCCCCACCCCGGCTGCCAGCGCGCCCCGGCAGGCCAGCACGGCCGCCCCTGGATAGTCGGCGGAGCCTGCCACCACCCCCAGCACCCCGCGCGAGTACTTGTGGGCGCGGCGGGCCGGGCGTGGCAGCAGCCGGGCCAGGTCCAGGCCGTCGAGCCGGTGCAGCGAAGGTTCGGGAAGGTGTTCCTCGATGCCGATCGGCACCACGTCCACCCTGCCGGCGTAGTCGGCACCGGGGTCGGCCAGCAGGCCCGCCTTGGCGCCGCCGAACGTGACGGTCAGGTCCGCCGGCAGCACCGGCAGGAAGGCCTCGCCGCTATCGGCGTCCACCCCGCTGGGAAGGTCGCAGGCCACAACAAAGCTGTGTCCGCCGCGGCCGGCCACAAGCCCGGCGAGGGCGGACACAAGGTCGGCAGCGCTCCCCCGCAGCCCGCCTTTCGCACCTGTGCCCAGCACGGCATCGATGACGACGTCGGCAGGCGCCGCCTCTGCCGCCAGTTCCCCGGGTGCCGCTTCCGTAACGTGCCGCAGCCGGCCGCCGGCGCGCTCAAAGGCAGCCAACGCCAGGGCGTGGGCGGAGTCCCCGGTGAGCACCGCCGTCGTACGCATACCCCGGGCCGCTAGGAAAGCGGCCGCGTACAGGCCGTCCCCGCCGTTGTTGCCCTTGCCGGCCAGCACCACGACGCTGGCGCCGTAGATTCGGCGGCCGCGGGCCTTCAGCTCCGCGATGACCGCATTGGCAAGGCCGTGCGCCGCGCGCTGCATGAGGACGTCGGCCAGTCCGGAGGCGAGGAGCGGTTCCTCGGCTTGCCGGACCTGGGTGCCGGTGTAGGCGCTGATCACGTCGGTCCTGGAGCGGGCGCCGGCTCAGCCTTCGGCCAGGACCGTGGCCGTGGCGATGCCGCCGTCGTGGCTGATGGAGAGGTGCCAGCGCTTGACGCCCTTGGCCTCTGCCACGGCCAGCACGGTGCCCTTCACCTGGACGGTGGGCCCGTTGTGGTCCAGGCCGATCCAGCAGTCCTGCCAGTTCATGCCGGCGGGCGCTCCCAGGACCTTGGCCACAGCTTCCTTCGCGGCAAACCGCGCGGCGAGGGACCGGGTGTTCAACTCCCGCTCGGCAGGAACGAACAGCCGGTCCCGGAGGCCGGGGGTGCGCTCAAGCTGGCGGCCGAACCGCTCGATGTCTACAACGTCAACGCCAATGCCAACAATCATGCGGCTTATTCTACGGTGGCGCCCGATGACTCCCGCCCCTGCCGGGCCCGGCAGGAATGCGTGGTTTTTGGGCCCACAGCTTAATGGCTGCCCTGTGCTGCCGGGCCCCCTGCTGCCGGGACCGGCAAAAGTCACGCGAACAGGTTCCAAAAACGCTGAAGCCCCGGGCGGCGTGCCCGGGGCTTCAGCTTTTCGATCACGACTGGTTACTCGACCGTGACGCTCTTGGCGAGGTTGCGTGGCTGGTCCACGTCGTAGCCCTTGGCCTGGGCGAGTTCCGCGGCGAAGATCTGCAGCGGGACGGTGGTCAGCAGCGGCATCAGCAGCGTGGGCGTCTCCGGGACGTAGAAGACGTGCTCGGCGTAGTCGCGGACGGCGGTGTCGCCTTCCTCGGCGATGACCAGGGTGCGGGCACCGCGGGCGCGGACTTCCTGGATGTTGGAGACCACCTTGGCGTGCAGGGAGTCGCGGCCGCGCGGGGACGGGACCACCACGAACACCGGCTGGCCTTCATCGATCAGGGCGATGGGGCCGTGCTTGAGCTCGCCGGCGGCGAAGCCCTCGGCGTGGATGTACGCGATTTCCTTCAGCTTCAAAGCGCCTTCGAGGGCCACGGGGTAGCCCACGTGGCGGCCCAGGAACAGCACCGACTTCTCGTTGGCCATGCTGCGGGCCAGTTCGCGGAGCGGGCCGGCGTTGTCCAGGATGGTCTGGATCTTCGCGGGGATCTTGTTCAGGTCCGCGAGGACGTCCTTGATCTGGCCGGAGAAGATGTTCCCGCGCAGCTGGGCCAGGTACAGGCCCAGGAGGTACGCGGCGGTGATCTGGGCCAGGAACGCCTTGGTGGAGGCCACCGCGATTTCCGGGCCGGCGTGCGTGTAGAGCACGGCGTCGGACTCGCGCGGGATGGTGGAGCCGTTGGTGTTGCAGATCGAGATGGTCTTGGCGCCCTGCTCCCGGGCGTACCGGACGGCCATCAGGGTGTCCATGGTTTCCCCGGACTGGCTGATGGACACCACCAGGGTGTTCGCGTCCAGGATCGGGTCCCGGTAGCGGAACTCGTGCGCGAGCTCCACCTCGGTGGGGATCCGGCACCAGTTCTCGATCGCGTACTTGGCCACCATGCCCGCATACGCGGCGGTGCCGCAGGCCAGGACGATGATCTTGTTGACCTGCTTCAGCTGCTCCGGATCGATCCGCAGCTCATCCAGGGTCAGCTTGTGGTTGATGTCGGAGCGGCCCAGCAGGGTCTGCGCGACGGCGTCGGGCTGGTCATGGATTTCCTTCTCCATGAACGAGCTGAACCCGCCCTTTTCGGCGGAGGCAGGATCCCAGTCCACGTGGTATTCCTTGCCCGCGGCCGGGTTGCCGTAAAAGTCGGTGATCTCCACCGTGTCCGCGGTGATCGTGACAATCTGGTCCTGGCCCAGCTCCACCGCACGGCGGGTGTAGTCGATGAACCCGGACACGTCCGAGCCGAGGAAGTTCTCCCCCTCGCCCAGGCCCACCACCAAGGGCGAGTTGCGGCGGGCTGCCACCACAACGTCGGGCTGGTCAGCGTGGACCGCAAGGAGCGTGAACGCACCCTCAAGGCGCTGGCAGGCGAGCTCCATGGCCCGGGTCAGGCCGCCGTCGGACGCGTCCCCGCCAAGCTTGTTCCGGAAAATGTCACCCAGCAGCGCCGCGGCCACCTCGGTGTCCGTCTCGGACAGGAACGTCACGCCCTTGTCCAGCAGCTCCTGCTTGAGCTCGGCGAAGTTTTCGATGATGCCGTTGTGGATCACGGCGAGCTTGCCGCCGTCGGCCAGGTGCGGGTGCGCGTTCCGGTCCGTCGGGCCGCCGTGCGTGGCCCAGCGGGTGTGGCCGATCCCGGTGACCGTCTCCGGCAGCGGACGCGCCTCGAGTTCGGTGATCAGGTTGCTCAGCTTCCCGGACTTCTTCCGGGACTCGATCACGCCCTGGGACACCACAGCCACCCCGGCGGAGTCGTAGCCCCGGTATTCCAGGCGGCGCAGCCCCTCAAGGACAACATCCAGCGCACTGTGACTTCCGCCGTTATCAGAACGGCCTACATATCCCACGATTCCACACATAGGCTCAAGACTATCGGCAGGGGTGCCCTACATCTAAACCGGGACACTCTGCGCGGGCCGTTATACGCAGTGAGCTTTGGCGCAGCCGCCGCGCTCAAATCAGCTTCCATTTCGCTATGCGCCGGGCGAGGGGCAGAATCTCTAACGTGACTTTGCAACGCAACGAGGCGAACGGGGAGGGTGTCTCCCCGTTCGTCGAGCTGGACCGGCAGACCTGGTCCCGGCTCGCAGACGAGATGGAACAGCCTCTCAACCAAGAGGACATCATCCGTCTCCGCGGCCTCGGGGATCCCTTGGACATGAAAGAAATCCGAGAGGTCTACCTTCCCCTGTCTCGGCTCCTCCACCTGTATGTCGAGGCTGCCGGGCAGCTGCACGCCGCCACCACCACGTTCCTGGGTGAGCACACCCAGCGCACCCCGTTTGTGATCGGCGTGGCGGGGTCCGTGGCGGTGGGGAAGTCGACCATTGCGCGCGTGCTCCGTGAGATGCTGCGGCGCTGGCCCGGCACCCCCAATGTGGAACTGATCACCACGGACGGCTTCCTGTACCCGCTCGCCGAACTTAAGCGGCGGCAGCTGCTGGAGCGCAAGGGCTTCCCGGAGTCGTACGACCGGCGTGCCCTGCTGCGTTTTGTGAGTGAAATCAAGAGCGGCGCGGAGGAAGTACGCGCCCCGTGGTATTCGCACGTGACGTATGACATCGTCCCGGAAAAGGAAGTGGTGGTCCGCCGGCCGGATGTCCTGATTGTCGAGGGGCTGAACGTCCTGGCACCGGCGCGGCCGCGGCACGACGGCCGGCAGGGCCTGGCGTTGAGCGACTTCTTTGACTTCTCCATTTACGTCGATGCCAAGACCTCCTACATCGAGGAATGGTACGTGGACCGGTTCCGCAAGCTGCGGAGCACCGCGTTTGCCCAGCCGGAATCGTACTTCCACCGCTACGCCACTCTGTCCGACGAGGAAGCCGAGGTCACCGCGCGGGACATCTGGAAGCGGATCAACGAGCCCAACCTGGAGGAAAACGTCCTGCCGACCCGGGGACGGGCGCAGCTGGTGCTGACGAAGGAGGCGGACCACTCGATCCGCCGGATGTTGCTCCGGAAGGTTTAACCCAGGTGTGCCACGACTGCTCCGCTGGCCCCTCCCTTGCGGCAGCCGCGACCAGCCGGCGCAGCTTCACCCGCTTCCTCGCGGCCGGTGCCGGACTGACCGTTTTGGCAGCGTGCACGCCGGAGGCACCCGCGGCAGTGGCGCCGTCGTCCGCTTTCGCCTCTTCACCCATTACCTCTACGCCCGCTCCGGAAAGCACGACGGCGGCGCCCGCCACCGAGGTTGCCGCGCCTGTTGCGCCGTCCCCCGCGCCGTCGCCCTCCGCAGCGCTGCCGCGGCAGTTCTCCGTCACGGACCCTGCAAGCCCTTGGCTGGTGGTCAACAAGCACCGCCCCCTGGTCCCGGCTACCTATGTGCCGGCTGACCTGGTGGCGCCCGCCGTCGCGATGACCGCTTCCGGTGAGGCTACGCTGCTGAACAGCACGACGGCGGCCGCTGCGGAGGCGATGTTTGCGGCTGCCGCGCGGGATGGCGTTGCCATGGTCCTGGCCAGCGGGTACCGCTCCTACGCCACGCAGGTGGCAACGTACAACAATTATGTTGCTGCGCGGGGCCAGGCGGATGCGGACACTGCAAGTGCCCGGCCCGGCTACTCGGAACACCAGACGGGGTGGGCGTTCGACATCGCCGACGGCGCGGGGGCGTGCAGTTTCCAGCCCTGCTTTGCGGACCAGCCCGCGGCAGTGTGGGCTAAGGCGAACGGGCACAGGTTCGGGTTCGTGGTGCGGTACCCGTGGATGTTCCATCCGATCACGGGGTACTACTACGAGCCGTGGCACCTGCGGTACATCGGGGTCGAGGCGGCCACGGACATGGTCGCGCGCGGGATTTTCACACTCGAGGAGTACTTCGGCGTGGAGGCTGCGCCGGGATATCCGTAGGCGTGCGCTAGTTTGGTTCCTATGCTGACTGGATTCAAGAACTTCATTATGAAGGGCAACGTTGTTGACCTTGCCGTCGCCGTGGTTATTGGCACTGCCTTCGGCGCAGTGGTGACGGCGATGGTGAACAAGGTGCTCATGCCGTTCATCGCCGGGCTGACCGGTTCACCCAACTTCGACAGTTTTGCCCGTATCGATTTCAACGGGAACTTCATCGAGTTCGGCGTCCTGCTGACGGCAATCGTCAATTTCCTGTTGGTCTCGGCAGCCATCTACTTCGTTGTGGTGATGCCCATGAACCTCATGATCGAGCGCCGTAACCGCAGGCTCGGGATTGGCCAGGACGTCAAGAAGGAGTCGGCGGAGGACCCGCAGATAGCCCTGCTTACGGAAATTCGGGACGCTTTGAAGAGCCGGGCGTCCTAGCGTCTTTCCAGACGACAGTGGCCCGTTCCCCTTGGGAACGGGCCACTTCTTGTTTGCCGGCGTGTTACTCGCTGACCAGTTCGAGTGCCAACTCGGTGCGCACCACCTGAGCCAGGTGTTCGGCGATGGACTGCGCTGTGTTTTCGTCAGCGGCTTCCACCATCACGCGCACCACCGGCTCCGTGCCGGAGGGTCGGAGCAGCACACGGCCAGTATCGCCAAGCGCGGCCTCCGCCGCCGCCACGGCCTGGGCCAGGACGTCGTTGTTGCCCACCCGGGTGCGGTCCACGCCCTTGACGTTGATGAGCACCTGCGGAAGCTTGGTCATCACGGTGGCCAGTTCCTTGAGCGGCTTTCCGGTCAGGGCAATCTGGGCCGCCAGCTGCAGGCCGGTGAGGACGCCGTCGCCCGTTGTGGCGTGGTCGGCGAAGATCACATGGCCGGACTGTTCGCCGCCCAGGTTGAACCCGCCGTCGCGCATCTCCTCAAGGACGTAGCGGTCCCCCACGGCTGTTTCGCGGATGGTGATGCCCGCGTTGCGGAGCGCGATCTTGAGGCCGAGGTTGCTCATGACCGTGGCCACCAGGACGTCGTCCTTGAGTTTGCCGGACTTTTTCAGGGCCACAGCGAGGATGGCCATGATCTGGTCGCCGTCCACCTCGTTGCCTTCGTGGTCCACAGCGAGGCAGCGGTCGGCGTCGCCGTCGTGGGCAATGCCGAGGTCGGCACTGTACTTCAGCACCGCCTCCTTGAGGGGGCCGAGGTGGGTGGAGCCGACGCCGTCGTTGATGTTGTGGCCGTCAGGCTCGGCGCCGATGACGACGACGTCCGCGCCGGCGTCCTTGAACACCTGGGGTGAGCAGCCGCTGGCGGCGCCGTGCGCGCAGTCGAGGACCACTTTGAGGCCTTCGAGGTTGTGCGGCAGCGTGCGCAGGAGGTGGACGATGTAGCGGTCCTCGGCGTCGGAGAAGCGCTGGATGCGGCCCACGTCGGCACCGACCGGGCGCACCGCTTCCTTGGACATCTGCGCCTCGATGGCGTCCTCAACGTCGTCCGGGAGTTTCTGGCCGCCGCGGGCGAAGAACTTGATGCCGTTGTCCGGCGCCGGGTTGTGGGACGCCGAGATCATTACACCGAAGTCAGCGTCCAGGTCAGCTACCAGGTAGGCCGCCGCGGGCGTGGGAAGGACGCCAGCATCGTAGACGTCAATGCCCGAGCTGGAGAGCCCGGCCTCCACCGCCGCGGCGATGAACTCACCACTGGCGCGCGGGTCACGGGCCACCACGGCACGGGGCCGGGAGCCGTTCGAGTTGCGGTCGTGGCCGAGTACGACGGCGGCCGCCTGGGCCAGCTGCATAGCCAGCTCTGCTGTCAGCAGGCCGTTGGCCAGCCCCCGGACACCATCAGTTCCAAATAATCTAGGCACCGGTCAAGTCTAGTGGATGGGGGTTCAGCACCTTGTATCTACGAGTCGGTAGCTAGGAGTCGCAGCCGACAAACCTGTACAGGACCGCGTCCCCTTCCTGGTCTACCTTGACGAAGGCTGAAGAGTTATTCGGGACCTCTATGCCCGGGAAGTCGTTGACTTCCTTGCGTTTTGGATCAATGTATTGCCTGCCAAAGTCCAAGACGAACTGAATGTTCTCCCTTTTCACGGCCTTGCATACGTCAGATTCAGGGTTTGCCTGGTTAAGCTTTTCCGCCGCTAGCAGGCGGTCCGGATTGGACCCTGTATACGCGTGCGCGAAGAGAACTCGGCGGTCTGCAATGGCGTATGCCGTAGAGCTGCCGTCCCACGGATTATTGGCAATAACGGCACCTTTTGGTACATGAGCACCTAACCGGTTGAGCAACTCAAGTTCGTTGGGACTGAGCAGAGGCGACACGTCAGCTAAAGCGTAGGTTCGCTCCCGGCCGGGCGCTGTTTCGGAGTTCGTTGGCCAAATGACGATGGACAGGGCCAATGCTGCGAGGCCCACTGGAACGACCCAGCGGACCCTGTATCGCTTCAAGCTTTCGAAGATCCAAGCACTGGCTGCGCCGGCAAGTACCGCCCAGAACATCGGAAGGAGTGCTGCAAGGCGAGGAGGGTCGCCGAACCACGCGCCGATGATAATCTCCCTGACCAGGGGCGCCGAGGCCGGAACAGCGGCTGCGACCAAGTACAGTGCCACCGCGCCCCCATAGGACGCCAGGAACCATCGTGCAGTTGGCTGCCGAACTAGCTTTGCGGTGCCAATCAAAGTCAGTGCGGCGAGGGCCCAAGCCACATCGCCATGGGTAGGTGCGGTGAGAAGTACACTCGCGGCTGCGGCCGGGAAGGAATCAATTGGATCCCAAGTAGTGGTCCAAGGCCGTACGACCACCCACACTATGAGGCCCGAGGACAATGCGGTAATCCATATAGCCGTCCACTTCAGATATCCAAAGAGATCCGACCGCCGTTGCTTGAGCTCGCGGAATGACCTCCAAGCTGCCATCACCGCGAAGAGTGAAGAAAGCCCAACGAGAGCTACGAGGCCTGACATGTGCGTGTTGACTAGTCCCGGTAGCCCTAGCACGAGGGTTCCTGCGGCCAATGGCCATGGCATCGGCGTCCTGTCTCCAAACTTCAATGCCGTCGCCAGAACCGCAAGGAGCGGCGGCAGGAAAGTCACAGCCAGCATGTAGGGAAACAGCGGCCCGAAATCACTCTGCTGGCTCTGCATCACTGTGAACGGGAAGGCAAAGAAACCCGCACTGGCAACTCCAGCGCATAGCAGGGCAACAGCTTGAGGCCCGACAACCAAGTAAACAAAAAGAAGCACGCCAAGCGGCCAGGAGACAGCGACTATCGCGAAGTTGAGGGCGTTGGCGGCTTCAACCACTGGCAGCCGAGTCACCTGCGCCGTCAACGCCGCCAGAGCATGCCAGATTTGAGGATAAAAACCGGACGACTCACCCATCAATGCCCGTACGGAAAATGGCGAGCCATCCCCGGAATTGAGGATTTGCTGTACGAAATTCACGTGAAACGGCGTATCGATGCCCTGATTGATGTTGCCAGGCCGCTCAACAATCTGGACATAACGGACTGTCAGGAAGAAGCCGCTCGTCAACAGGGCAATCCAGTATGCAGCCCCCGCGGCGTCGCCGGCTGGCCGCCAAGCAAAGCTGTCCGGCCAACGTTGGCTTATCAAACGAACCACGGCTAGGACCAATCCTGCGAGCAATACAGCTGTGACGGCGAAGATGCCGGCATTCCATCCAATATGCAGCCACCAACTGGCGAGCGTGGACACCGCAACAAGTGATGCCGTCAGGACGGGTGCAAGTGAAATCATCCATACGTGCCGGAGTCCCAGCGCCCACCCCAGGAGCAGGCCTGGAAATAAAAGCACGGCGACCGCTCCTGCAAGGCCTGGCAAAGCTAAAACCCACTCCATCAAGGATTCCCCAAGTTTTCCATCAGTTAATACCCAAGATCCCACTCTGCGCTAGCGGGTCCCCCCCGCGCGTCTATAGCATACACAGCATGAAACTTAGCCACGGGGGCCTGGCGCTTGAAATTGTTGTACCGGTTTTTAATGAGGAATCAGTACTCGAAAAGAGCATCATCGAGCTTGCCAATTATCTGAAACTGGAAATGCCGGCGTCGTGGCAGATTACCATTGCTGATAACGCCAGCACTGACAACACACCCATTATTGCCACTCGGCTGGCAGAGATTATGCCCAACGTTGCCTATAGGCGTCTAGACGTAAAGGGCCGCGGGCGTGCCCTTCGGGATGCATGGAGCGCGTCCACAGCCGAAGTCTTGGCATATGTGGACGTAGACCTCTCAACCGACCTGGCGGCCCTGCCACCTCTGGTTGCACCCCTATTGTCGGGTCACTCAGATATCTCCATTGGCACAAGACTCGGTCAAAGTTCCCGTGTCAGCCGTGGTCCTAAACGGGAATTCATTTCGCGCTCGTACAACTTTCTCCTGAAGCGCACGATGCAGGTCCGCTTCTCCGATGCGCAATGCGGTTTCAAGGCTATCCGCGCCGACGTTGCCAGGACGCTGCTTCCTCACATCGAGGACAACGGATGGTTCTTTGACACAGAGCTCCTGATTATCGCGGAGCGGTCAGGACTTCGGATCCACGAAATCCCAGTTGATTGGGTTGACGACCCGGACAGCAGGGTGGATATCAAACAGACGGCGATCGACGACATTCGGGGACTTGTGCGTGTTGCAGGATCCTTGTTGAGGGGGTCGATTCCGGTTCAGGCCATCTACGCTGAGCTCGGGCGACGCCCGATCGTTCCGCAGTCCCGGCCGAGTTTCTTCGGCCAGGTCATCCGATTCGGCGTGGTCGGAGGCATATCCACAATGGCCTTCGCTTTGCTGTTCCTGCTGTTTCAAGGACCCTTGGGGGCCCAGCAGGCCAATTTCTTTGCCCTCCTCCTGACAGCGCTCGGCAATACAGCCGCCAACCGACGTTTCACCTTCGGTATCAGCGGACCCGAAAAGCTCTTCACGCAGCAGTTCCAGGGACTAGTTGTGTTCGCTTTGGCATGGTCGATTACGTCGTCGTCGCTTTTGGTATTGCATACAGTTGCGCCGGACTCGTCGTCTACGATGGAGCTCGTGACACTAACAGGCGCCAACATTCTTGCAACTCTGATGCGGTTTGTTCTGTTGCGCATCTGGGTTTTCCGGCTGCGTAATCCGGAAAACATTCCGCAGGCGAACCCTTCGACAGTCAAAGTGGCACGGGTCGCTTGAGGGCTGTGGGCGGGAACGCGGCAGGATCAACCGTACCTTCAGTAAAGATACGGACCAAGCCGAAGACCCTCAGTGACTGGCGTCAGCTGTTCCAGAAAGTGGGAACACAGCGTGGAGCCCTGTGGGCGCTATTGGCTCTGACAGGCCTCCTGTATCTATGGGGCCTAGACCGCAATGGCTGGGCAAATTCCTACTATTCCGCAGCTGCCATGGCCGGTTCCCAGGACTGGACCGCCTTCTTCTTTTCGTCTTCTGACCCGGGCAACGCCATTAGCGTCGACAAGCCTCCGCTTAGTCTTTGGGTGATGTCGGCGTCCGTATGGGCGTTCGGCTTGAATCCCTGGAGCATTCTGGTGCCACAGGCGCTGATGGGAGTCGCAAGCGTTTATCTGCTTTACCGCATGCTTCATACACATGTCAGCGCAACTGCTGGCCTCCTTGCTGCCACCGCCCTGGCTGTAACGCCCGTGGCGACCGTTATGTTTCGCTACAACAATCCCGATGCGCTGCTCACTTTGCTGATGATCGGAGTTGCATGCGCCACCCTAGAGTCAATCCGGTGCAACAGTGTGCGGTGGCTTATTTTGGCCGGGGCCCTCACAGGAGCAGCTCTGCTAACCAAGCAACTTCAGATTGCACTCATTCTGCCTGCTGTTGCTATCACCTACCTTATGTTTGCCAATGCCCCGATCCTGAAGCGTTTGCTTCACCTCGTGGCCGCCCTCTTGGCGGCTGGCGTCACGGGCGGCTGGTGGTTCGTGCTGGTACAGATGACCCCCGCTTCCAGCCGGCCCTTTGTAGGAGGATCCCGTTTCAATAGCGCCGTTGAGCTCACGTTGGGGTACAACGGCCTGGATCGGCTGACCGGTGAAGACGCCAGCCGCACCATGTCCCCGGCTGCAGTCAACCTCGCGGAAAAACTCGATCCGGGGTTTCAACGTTTCCTTCAGCCCCAATTTACCGGGCAATTCGGGTGGTTCGTGCCCCTAGCGATCGCCGGCCTTTGCCTGGCAATCTGGCACATCAAGCGGCGCAGCGGCAGCACGCTATACCGGGCGCTCCTGGTTCTTTGCGGCGTCTGGTTTCTTTGTTCGGCCACTGTCTTGGCGTTCATGTCCGGGATCGTCCACCCCTACTATTCGTTGACCCTCGTCCCTCCATTGAGTTGTTTGGCGGCCATCGGCCTGGTTCACATGCATCGTCTCCGACACCGCCGAGGCATGCGCATCGCGCTAGCATGCACCCTCCTCGCAACAATGATCATTGGATTCCTCTCCGCGAGCCGCTCAACTGCTGATTTTCCCTTGGGGCCACAGGTTGCGCTGGCCTTAGGGTCGGCTGCAGTCGCACTGACGGTTCTTCCTCCGCCTTCGCAAATTCTTAGAACTGTCTCCGTAGGGATACTCGCGGTGGCGCTCGTCGTCGGCCCTGTCGTGTGGTCCGTCAACACGGTGTTTAGCCCTCACATCGGCGCTGGCGTTGTAGCTGGACCCAGTATCCTGGGCATCAGGACAGACCACCCTGATCGGAAACAGCTCGGATCAGACGTACCGGCCAGCTTCATCGCGGTGATGTTCGGCGACGTTCCGGAACAAGCGGTAGTCTCCAGGCTTCGCGCCAGCCCTGAAAGCACACGATGGACAGCTGCCATGGTGGGGTCCGAGACGGCGGCCAACTATCAACTGGAGAGTGGACGATCTGTGCTGCCGATTGGCGGTTTTGATGGGACGGATCCCTATCCAACACTGGAGCAGTTTCAGACACTAGTCAGAGAGGGCAAGGTAGCTTCATTTGTCATCCAGGAGTTGCCTCCTCTCACTCTTGAAGGACGCGGCGAGTCGGCGAGGATTGTCGCTTGGGTACGGCAAAGTTTTGCTGTCGAGCAGATTGTCAACGCGGAGTATTACGACTTGCTTCAATAGGAATTACCACATTGCCACGCACTTTGGCGGGTAGCTCTTCCGATTCAAGCTAATCATCGTGAGCTCCCGCCGTCTGAACGGGAACACAAAACCGTCCCCCGCCCCCGCCGGATGAATAGCCAACCTCACCGATTCCGCCCCCTGTATCTACATCAGGATTCTTTGGCGCTGGGCCAACATCACCGACGACCTTGAGGCGCCTCAGGCAAATTTTGTCATCCGGAACTAGCGACGCGGAGCCGTAAAAAGGGCGCCACACACGCCCAACTCTGCACCACTGAAAAGACTGCCTGGCTTCCACCTTCGCCGCGGCTTTCCTACCGAATGGGGCAACGGGACTGTCCGATAAACGGTGTGTGGAGGCCGGCCGGTTTTCATTATTGAGCGGTTCTGTCGAACCGGCCCGTGAAGGTAATCGCGAACGCGTTTAGTGCAGGCTTCCACCTCATCGCCCAGCGTGCCCGGCCACCGCCGGTGGGATCAAGAGATCTGGTGACCAGGTACAGGCATTTTCAGGGCCGCGGTCTCGTTCGGAAAGTGCCCGCGGGCCCTGACCGCCCTTCGGTAGCGCGCGTTGATCGACTCGATCGTATTCGTCGTGCAGATCACCCGTCGAATCTCCACGTCATACTAAAGGAACGGCACGAACTCGGTCCAGGAGGATTCCCAGAGCCGAACGATCGCCGGATACCGCTGGCCCCACTCGGCCGTGAACTCGGCGAACCGGTCCTTAGCGGCCTGTTCGGACGGGGCCGTATAGGCGGGCTTGAGCGCCTTGACGATGCCGTCGCGGTGCTGGCGTCCGGCGTAGCGGAAGCTGTTGGGGATCAGGTGCACGATGCACTGCTGCACCACCGCTCGCTCCCTCGTGGTGGTGATAGCCTCCGGCAGGCCTTTGAGCCCATCGCAGACGGCGATCTGCACATCCTCCACGCACCGGTTCTTCAGCTCGGAGAAAACCTGCAGCCAGAACCGTGCACCTTCGCCACCGTCGCCGGCCCAGATGCCCAGGATCTCCCGCTCCCCGCTGGTGGTGACGCCCATGCCGACGTAGAACGGGGTGTTGCGCACCTGCCCGTCACGGACCTTGACCACGACCGCGTCAAACGAACAGCACCGGGTAGACCGGATCCAAAGGCCGGGCCGACCATTCGGCCAGTTCCCCGGCGACTTTCTCCGTGATGCGGCTGATGGTGTCTTTAGAGACTCTGGCCCCGTAGACCTCCTCGAAGTGGGCGGCGATTTCCCCCGTGGTCAGCCCTCGGGCAGAGAGGGAGAGCACGATCTGATCGATCCCGTCCAGACGCCGTTTCCGCTTGGGCACGATCACCGGTTCAAACGACCCGTCCCGATCCCGGGGCACCTCAATCTCGACCGGGCCGATCTCGGTCAGCACGGTCTTTGACCTGGTACCGTTGCGCATATTGGCTGCGACCGGTGTCTGGCCATGCTCGTGCCCGAGGTGCTCAGTCAGCTCGGCTTCCAAGGCCGTCTCAAGCACGTTCCTGGTGAGCTGGTTCAGCAGCCCGCCCGGGCCGACCAAGCTCACGCCCTGTTCCTTGGCCTGCGCGAGCAACCGCTCCGCAAGTTCCTTCTGGTCGATGATCTCTCCCGTCACAGGATCGATCATCACCTCTGTCATCTCGGTCGTGGACTCTGACACGGCCGTCTCCTTTCGGATCAGGCCGGACCCACACACCGTTATTCCGACAGTCCCGGTGCAACAACAGAAGCCCGCCCCGCCGAACGGCGGGACGGGCTTCTGTGCAAGCAGAATTAGCGCTTGGAGTACTGCTGGGCCTTACGGGCCTTCTTGAGACCGGCCTTCTTACGCTCGATGACGCGGGCATCACGGGAGAGGTAACCGGCCTTCTTCAGGGTGGCGCGGTTGTTCTCGACGTCGATCTCGTTCAGGGACCGGGCGATGCCGAGGCGCAGGGCGCCGGCCTGGCCTGAGATGCCGCCGCCGTGGATGCGGGCGATGACGTCGTAGGCGCCTTCGAGATCAAGGATCTTGAAGGGCTCGTTGACGTCCTGCTGGTGCAGCTTGTTCGGGAAGTAGTTGTCCAGCGCACGGCCGTTGATGGTCCACTTGCCGGAGCCGGGGACAACGCGGACGCGTGCAACAGCTTCCTTGCGGCGGCCAACAGCTGCGCCGGCAACGGTCAGGGCCGGGCGCTCCTTCTTCGGCGCAGCAGCGTCAGCTGCTGAGCTTTCAGAGGTGTAGCTGGTCAGGGTTTCCTCAGCCTCAACGGCTTCGGTGGTCTCTTCGTTCTGAGCCACGATTCTCCTTGTATAGATAAGTTGTTTGGTGGCCAGGACTACTGGGCGACCTGGGTGATTTCGAAAGTCTTGGGCTGCTGGGCGGCGTGCGGGTGCTCAGCACCGCGGTACACCTTCAGCTTGCCGAGCTGCTGGGCAGCGAGGGAGTTCTTGGGGAGCATGCCCTTGATGGCCTTCTCCACGGCGCGGACCGGGTTGGACTCCAGGAGCTCCGCGTAGTTGACGGAGGTCAGGCCGCCAGGGTAGCCGGAGTGGCGGTATGCGCGCTTCTGCTCCAGCTTGGCGCCGGTCAGGGCAACCTTTTCAGCGTTGATGATGATGACGAAGTCGCCCATGTCCATGTGGGACGCAAAGGTGGCCTTGTGCTTGCCGCGCAGCAGGATTGCGGTCTGGCTCGCGAGACGACCAAGGACAACGTCTGTGGCGTCAATGACGTGCCACTGGCGGTTGATATCGCCGGGCTTCGGGGTGTACGTACGCACGGTGTTTGCCTCGTTCTTGTTCTGGCGTTCTTGTTAAGGTGTCACTAGCTCGTGCACCTACTATCTGCGCGCTACCGGAACAGAGGTGAGGGCTCTATGTAACCAGTCATCCTTTGCTTCCGAATGTGCACGTTGAGTAGTCATCCTGCAACCGGATTCTCAAGCGGGCACGCACCATCGGAATAGGACACGCACAACGACTACCAAGATTAGCGCGTTAAGGGGTTCAGGGTCAAAATGGGGTAGCCGGACGCTGGTGCGCGCCGAGCCGGATCGATGTTCGCAGGGGGACACAGTGAATTCTTGGGTCAACGATGGGTCTGCTGTGTGGCTTTTCGTCGTCGGAGCCGGCGTCCTTGGCGGCATCCTCTCCCCCGTCACGGAAGTTGCCATCACCCGCTTCCTCCCCAGGGTTGGTGTCCGCCCCAGCATCCCCGTCCAAATAACGACGGCGGCAATTACCTTCGCAGCGTGCGCAGCCTTTTCCATCCGTTTCGGAATGAGCTTTAGCTTGCCCGCTTTTCTATTATTGGCGGTGGTGGGTACGCAGCTGGGGCGAATTGATATCGCCCGGCACCTTCTGCCCAACCCACTTGTCCTTACTCTTCTTGTGGGCGGCTTCGTGCTGCTTTTGTTGCCGGCACTCGTCGATGATCGGGTTGGCGACCTCGCGCGCGCACTTGCCGGCGGCATGATTTTGTTCTCCGCGTACTTACTTTTGGCCCTCATCTCCCCGGGGGGCATCGGGATGGGCGACGTTAAGCTTGCTGCGCCCATCGGCCTTTACCTTGGGTACTTAGGCTGGCCGCAGCTTCTCTACGGGGGCCTCCTCGGCTTCATTATCAACGGGCTGGTCTCGGCGCTGGCCGCAAGTAGAAACCGCCGAATCAGCGGGGCAGAAGTAGCCCATGGGCCATCTATGCTTCTTGCCGCTGCAGTCGCTGCCCTTGTCGTTGTCTAGTCCTGATCGAGTTACATTGCCCGGCCAGCCTTCCCCTGGCGTGGGGTCGCCCAAGTAGTCGAACGCGCCAAATGGCCGATACCTGAGTACAGCAACCTCCCTCTGAGTACGGCCATATCCGCCCTGCCAGAAAATTCGAGTACAACTACGCATTGTTGCCCTTCCCTCCTGCTGACAATCTTTTCTTAGCGAAGTCCAGCCGCTAAAGAATTATGGGGGCAGCTGGAAATTCGTTGAAATCAAATCAACTCCATTTCACCGAATTAAAGGAAATTACAATGACTTCACTTATGGTCTCGATGATGGCTTTTGTCGCCGGCGTCAAGGATCGTTTCAGCCGCGAAGAAAAGGGCGCCACGATGGTTGAATACGGCATCATGGTCGCGTTCATCGCCGTTCTCGTGATGGCAGTTGTCATCATCCTCGGACCTCAGATCGCTGCACTGTTCGGGAAGGTTGTCACAGCGCTGTAATCCCTGACCTCAGTGGGTGGGACCGACCAATTCGGTCCCGCCCACCGACTAATGCAAGTGCGGCTGCAGTTTCCGTCAGGAACGAAAGAATGAAGGCACTCACTGCAACGCTTACTCAGATTTTCATATCGTCCAATCGCGTCTTAACTCAAATAAAAAAGGCGCAACCATGGTTGAGTACGGCATCATGGTCGCCTTTATCGCAGTACTGGTTTTGGCGGTCGTCGTTATCTTGGGCCCGCAGATCGCGGGTCTCTTCACCTCGGTTTCAGCCGCTCTCTAGAGCAGCAGCTGTGGCAGTGGCCAGGCGGTCGCTGCCACAGTGAACCTCACCAACTTCGCGGGACACTCTGGGAGAAGTCATGAAGATAAAAGGGAAGGAAAGAGGCGCCGTAGCGGTCGAGATGGCAATCGTCCTCCCGCTACTGCTGCTGATACTTCTGGGGATTATCGAATTCGGCAGGGTCTTAAACATCCAGGTGTCCCTGACTCAAGCAGCACGAGAAGGTGCACGTTACGCGGCTATTCATCATGGCGACCCTGGTTTTGATGTCCGGGGAGCCACTCTTGCCGCGGCACCCACACTTTCGGGGCTCCCTGTATCCGTAACTGATAATGCCAGCAGTTGCGCATCTGGTTCCAACGTCCAGGTCCAGACAAAGGTGGCGTTGCCTTCACTGACAGGCTTTCTGGATGCCGGCTTCTTTGGAGCGCCCGGCATCTTTCCGCTGTCCATGACAGGAGTGGGGGTAATGAGATGCGGCGGATGACACGGCGGGCAACTCAAGCAGAGGATCGTTGCGTTACGGCAGAGGAGCCCCAGCGGGGAGCGGCCACCATACTGGTGGCAGTCCTCATGGTGGCACTGCTCGGCTTCGCTGCCCTGGCCGTCGACGTAGGAGCGATGTATGCGGAGAAGGCGCAGATTCAAAACGGGGCCGACGCTACAGCCCTCGCCATCGCTGGGGACTGCGCCAAAGGACTGAACTGCGCCACCGCCATGAGCGCCCCTGTCAACCGCTTGGCTGATGCCAATGCCAACGACCGCTCCACGGGGGTATTCTCCGTTACGCGCCCCAATCCCAACACCATCCGTGTTGAAACGAATGCCCGCGAGGCCGGCTCCGGGAGTGATAGCTTTTCCCTCTTTTTCGCCAGGGCCCTGGGCATCGAATCAACCGGAATAACAGCAGTTGCGGAGGCTTCCTGGGGACCCCCGAATTCCGGATCAACCCTGCCGTGGACAGTCAGTGAGTGTGTTTTCCGCAGATACCTGACCCCGAGCCAGCTGCATGAGCTCGACACGACAGGAAGCTTCACCGGGGACCCGACACCTACCCACATTCTCCTGCGATACGACGAGAACACTCCCGACTACCCGGGGTGCGCAACTCAAAACGGCTACCAGCCGGGCGGTTTCGGGTGGCTAGAAACTACAGACGGCTGTACAGCAGATATCGACGTCGACTCCGCAGTCGAGGGCCAACCGGGAAATCACTTCCCCACCGCGGCAGAGTGCGACGCCATCCTGGCCACCATCATGGACCAACCAGCCTTGGTGCCGCTCTTCGACTCTGCCACGGATGGAGGTTCGAACACCGTCTACACGTTGGTGGGCTTCGCCGCCTTCCAGGTGACTGGCTATAAGTTCGGCGGCTCACTTGAAATCGATGACGACCTCGCTCCCGACTGCAGCGGAAATTGCCGTGGACTCCAGGGCTACTTCGTCCGCTTCGTGACTTTGGAAGAGGGCGCCCTAACCACAGGGGGCGGCACCAATTTCGGCGCCATAAGGGTTCACCTGACCCAATGAACGGAATACCACGCATCCCGCATTCCACGTCCACAAAGGAGCAAACGAAGTGAAATCACGCCTACTGGGAGGCTTGGCTGCGCTATTACTGGCAGTAATCGGAGCGGTTCTCCTCTTTGTTTATGTACAAGGCGCATCGGCCAGGGCACAGGCAGGTCTTGAACCTGTGAACGTCCTTGTCGTCGCTGAACGAGTTCCCGCCGGAACTCCCTCATCAGATCTTGCCGGCAAGGTTCGTTCCGAGGCCGTGCCAAAGTCCGCGGTGCCTGAGGGCGCCTTGGCCACCCTCGACCAGCAGGAGGGTAAAGTCACGGCGGTTAGCCTGGAGCCGGGCGAGCAGCTGCTCTCCGCCCGGCTGGTCGACCCCCGCGAATTGGTGCCAGGCACCGTGCCTGTGCCAGACGGTTTGGAAGAGGTGACGCTCCTGCTGTCGCCTGAACGCATCCTCGGTGGCCGGCTTGAAGCGGGAGACAAGGTGACCATCTACACCTCCTTCGAAAAAACGGACCAGCAAACGGGCCTGCTCTTCTACGACGTCCTGGTGACTGCAGTGCAGAAGGCCCCGTCCGAAGCGAAAAACGCGTCGGGCGCCGGTTCGTCCGACGCCGCAGTAGAAATGCCGACGGGATCCGCCTTCATCACTTTTGCCAGAAGCGACGCCGATGCCTCAAAGCTGATATACAGCGCGGAATTCGGCAAGCTTTGGCTTGCCAAGCAGACCGACACAACAACAAAGACTAATCCTCCTGTGACCACCTTTGGAGGGCTGTACCAATGAGTCGCTTCGTAGCCATTACCGCGGTCCGCGACTTCGAAGGCCGCATCCGGCAGGCCATCACGGGCGCGCTCCACGGTGAGCTGCAGACCTTATCCCCGACAGTGCTGGCAGGCGGGCCGGACGACGTATTCAAACTGCTCAACGGCGCACCGCCGGAAGTGCTCATCCTGGGCCCTGGCGTCGCACCGGATGAAGCCCTCAAACTGGCAACGGTCTTTGATCTCCAATATCCAGAGGTCAGCCTTCTTCTTATTGCCGAGCCCAGTCCTGAACTGGTGATGCGCGCCATGCACTCGGGAATCCGCGACGTAGTGACTTCAGAGATAGGCGTCAGTGAACTACGCGTTCTTCTTGAACGAGCCTGCCTTGCATCGGCAAGCCGCCGCCGCGGTATGGCTCCCGCGGCCGAGGGAAACCAGGACCGAGGCAGGGTCATTGCGGTCATGTCGCCGAAGGGAGGCGTGGGTAAGACAACGGTAGCCACGAACCTGGCCATCGGACTGGGTAAAGTCGCGCCGATGAGCGTGGTGCTCGTGGACCTTGACCTGCAATTCGGAGATGTTGCTTCCGGCCTTCTGCTTGATCCGGAGCACTCCATCACCGAGGCAGTCAATGGAGCAGCTTCCCAGGATTCCATGGTCCTAAAGGCCTTTCTTACCGTCCACCCAGCTGGCATTTACGCACTTTGTGGACCTAGGACTCCTGCTGAATCTGACTTCATTACTGCCGAACACGTCAGCCGGCTCATCAATCAGCTGGCGAGCGAATTCAAATATGTGGTTGTGGACACCGCACCTGGGTTGGGTGAACATGTCCTGGCAACCCTGGAACAGGCTACGGACGGGGTCTGGGTTTGCGGGATGGACGTGCCCAGTATTCGTGGACTGCATAAATGCTTCGCGGTGCTTCGGGAGCTCCAACTGCTTCCCCAGGGGCGCCACACAGTCCTGAACTTCGCCGACCGTAAGAGCGGGATCTCAGTTCAGGATGTTGAAGCGACCATTGGAGTGCCCGTGGATACGGTCATTCCGCGCTCGAGGACCCTTCCCTATTCCACTAATCGCGGCATACCTATCCTGCAAAGCAACGCCAGGGACTCCGCGTCCAAGGGGCTAAAAAAGCTCGTGGACCGCTTTGATCCCCAATGGTTAGCCTCCGCACAGACCAAGCAACACAGACGGGTGGTTGTCTCATGAAACTCTCAGATCGGCTTTCACGGTCCAGTGGCACTCCGGCTGGGCCAGGGCTAAATCCGGCCATCCCGGAAGTCCCAGCCGAGCCGCAGGCCTCTGCTCTGGCCTCATCACCATCCGCGCCCCCGGCGCTCCTGTCAGTTCCGGCAGCAGCTTCAGTGGCCGCTGGAGCATCACCCGCTGTGGATGCTTTGGCCGGCCTCAAGCAGAGGGCCGCCCAAGCGCTCTTCGAACGCATGGGAACCCGGTTCAGCGACTCGGCTTCTACTGAAGAAGCCCTCCGCGCTTCGGCTGTCGAAGAGTTGTCCGCGGTCATTGACCAGGAACAGGTTCCCCTGTCGCCTGAGGAACGCCGCAGGCTGATCCGCGAAATTGCAGATGAGGTGATGGGCTACGGTCCGCTACAGCGCCTCTTGGAGGATCCTTCAGTCACGGAAATCATGGTCAACCGATTTGACCAGATCTACATTGAGCGGCACGGTCGGCTGACTCTCACGGGTGCACGGTTCAGCTCCGATGACCACCTTCGGACTGTTATCGAACGGATCGTGTCCAAGGTGGGCCGCAGGATAGATGAGTCGTCACCCTTGGTGGATGCTCGGCTGGAGGACGGTTCCAGGGTCAACGCGATTATCCCGCCGCTTGCAGTCAATGGGCCATCACTGACGATCCGGAAATTCAGCCACGTGCCGTTGACCGTGCAGAACCTGATCGACTGGGGTTCGCTGACCCCGGAGATGGCAGAACTGTTGAGCGCCTGTGTGCGGGCGCGGTTGAACATCATCGTTTCGGGAGGCACAGGCACCGGCAAGACAACCCTGCTCAATGTCCTGTCCTCCTTCATTCCTCCGGACGACCGCATCGTCACGATCGAAGATGCAGTGGAGTTGCAGCTCCAACAGGAGCATGTCGTCCGCTTGGAGAGCCGCCCTCCTAACATTGAAGGCAAGGGTGCAGTGAACATCCGCGAACTGGTCCGCAACTCCCTTCGCATGCGGCCGGACCGCATTATTGTGGGCGAAGTTCGGAGCGGCGAGTCCCTCGACATGCTGCAGGCCATGAACACCGGCCACGACGGCTCATTGTCCACGGTCCACGCCAACTCACCCCGGGATGCCGTCGCACGCTTGGAGACCTTGGTACTCATGGCCGGCATGGACCTTCCACTGAGGGCGATCCGCGAACAGGTCTCATCCGCCGTCGACCTCATCATCCAGGTGACCCGCCTCCGGGACGGTAGCCGCCGCGTAACCCATGTGACAGAGGTCCAAGGAATGGAAGGCGACATTGTCACCTTGCAGGATGCGTTCCTCTTCGACTACTCGGCAGGCATGGATGCCCAGGGACGCTTCCTAGGCAGGCCAGTAGCCACCGGCATACGCCCCCGCTTTCTGGACCGCTTCTCCGAACTTGGCATTTCCGTATCACCAGCCGTCTTCGGTGCGGGAGTGGCACCAGCAGGAAGGCGGTAGCCATGGACTCCCCAATGATTTTCGTCCTTGCCGTGACGCTCTGCCTGTCCGCCATAGTGCTAGTGGTTTTCGTCGTCTTAAAACCACGGTTCGGGTCTGTTCCATTGGAACGAAGGCGGCTCGGCCTCCAGCAAGACAAGTCAGCAGTTGCCCGGGTTTCGCAAACGGCGGTCAACGCTGTTGAGAATGTCATTGGTGAATCAGGCGGGCCCTATAACCGCGAAGTGCTTTACAACGCGGGCGTCAAGATGGCACCCGCGGACTTTACGGTAGGTGTTGCACTTGCCTCGTTTGCGGTAGCGGCATTTGCGGCGCTGCTGACACACCCCCTTTTGGGGCTCGTGGCCGGAGCAGCAACACCCTTTCTTGCCAAGGTTGTCCTCATCATTCTCAGGGACAGGCGCCGGGCCAAGTTTGAGGAACAGTTGACAGACACCATTCAGATGCTCATTGGCGGGCTTAGGGTTGGTCATAGTGTTCTTCGATCGGTTGAAGCTGCGGCTCAAGAGGCAGACGCGCCGACCTCAGAAGAACTCCTTCGCATTGTTAACGAGACCCGGATCGGCAAGGATGCCCGGTTGGCCTTTGATGATGTTGCCAATCGTATGGACAGCGAGGACTTTCGCTGGATCTCCCAGGCGATCCAGATCAACCGCGAAGTCGGCGGGGATCTGGCGGAAGTACTCGAACAGGTTGCCGGGACCATACGTGAACGCAGTGAGATCAAGGGCCAGATCAGGTCCCTGAGCGCTGAAGGAAAGATGTCCGCTTACGTCTTGATGGCAATGCCAGTGGGCGTTGCTTTCATCCTGGCCTTCATCAATCCCGGGTATCTCAACGTGTTCGTAGAGAAGCCACTCGGCCTTCTGATGCTCGCCGGCGCCATAGTCATGTTCACAGTAGGCGGCTTCTGGATGAGCCGCGTCGTGAAGATCAAGTTCTAGGGGGACACTATGACACCGATAGCGTGGCTCTACATCTCACTGGTGGTACTACCAGTGGCGTACCTGGTCTGGGCACTGGCCACTACTGACCGCAAAGCCGCAATGGCCGTACAAGCCAATCTCGCTCAAGGCTTTACACAGGACGGCGGAGTGGCAATCCAACGTCCGCCTGCGCTCCTGGACGTGTCAAAGCGACTGACTCCAAAAGGCTATGAGGCAAAGCTGGACCGTTGGTTGTCACTCGCAGGGCGACCAGCCTCTCTGCCTTTGGACCGGTTGATCATTGCAAAACCGCTGCTAGCCCTCGCGGGTGCAACGCTGGGACTGCTGATGTTTGCCAGCTCCCCATCAGCGCAGATCATCGCACTGGGATTATTTTTGTCGGCTTTCCTTTATTTCCTCCCTGACCTGCTGATCTACAACAAGGGCATCAAACGCCAACAGGAAATTGAGCTTGAACTGCCAAACACCCTGGACCAGTTGCTCATCTCTGTGGAGGCTGGACTTGGCTTCGAAGCTGCAATGGCCAGAGCCGGCGGCAATGGCGGCGGGGCCCTTGCCCAGGAACTTATGCGCACGCTCCAGGACATCCAAGTCGGGCGTCCGCGGCAGGAGGCGTACGAGGCGCTGGCCAAGCGTTCCTCGGTACAAGACCTGCGGAGCTTTGTGCGCGCCGTGGTCCAGGCCGATAAGTACGGAATCGGCATCGCCAAGGTTCTACGGACACAGGCGAAACAGGCCCGCGTCAAGCGTCGCCAAAGGGCTGAAGAAAAAGCGATGAAATTGCCGGTGAAGGTACTCTTCCCGCTCCTGCTGTGCATTTTCCCTGTGCTCTTCATCGTTCTCCTCGGACCGGCGGCCATCAAGATCGTCGAAGCCTTCACCTAGGCAATCCCAACTGCGCCCAAGTGGCGCCCCAAAGACCGGACCCCCTCGGCACCCAGAACCGAGGGGGTCCGTTTGCGTTCCCTACGATGGTCGCCCCCGGCCCCGCATTCACTTTTCCTCAAGACATACGCTGGAAAAGCGCAGGAAAGGCACACTGCGAAAAGCCTTTGCGCAGGATGTCCCAAGATGCGGCCCGACGCCGTAAACCCGTTGCTAACTTCGTATTAGCGCTGGTACAGGGCCAGCCATCCGTCTCGCTCAGGAGTACAGAATGCTTTCTCTTATCGCCACCCTTCAGACCCTCGGCTTCAACCTCAAGAACCGTCTCAGCAACGAAAAGGGCGCAACCGCCGTCGAATACGGCATCATGGTTGGCCTCATCGCCGTCGTCATCATCATCGCGGTCACCACTCTGGGCGGCCAACTGAACACGATGTTCTTGCAGGTGACCGCTAAGCTCTGAGCCGCCATTCAGAGTCAGCAAGATCTGACGACCTAACACTGTTCGACCGTTGTGCGGTGCAGCCCAAGCCTGCACCGCACAAACTGTATACACGCCTAAACGGTGGAAAATGGAGGGACGCGGGAAGATGCATGAACCATCGGAGCGCGGTGCTGCCGCAGTTGAATTTGCGATCCTGCTTCCCGTGCTCCTCATGCTCGTCCTCGGAACCATCGAATTTGGCCGGGCGTACAACGCCCAGATCACCCTCACCAACGCGGGCCGAGAGGGAGTTCGGGTCATGGCGATTGCCAACGACCCAATGGCTGCCAGGGCTGCAGCAAAGGATGCTGCGTCGTCCGTCAGCACAGCAATCTCAGATTCAGATATCAACTTAAGCACCGATGTTTGCAGCACGGGTAACCAGGTCACCCTCACGATCAGGTTCAACTTGTCAACCATCACCGGCATCGCCGGCCCTTTCCCCATGACGGGCAAGGGGGTGATGCTGTGCGGCGGATGACCACGGGCAATGCATCAGACGAACATGGCGCCATCAGCGTCATTGTAGCCATCCTTCTCGTGGCCCTCCTCGGCTTCGTGGCAATCGCTGTCGACGTCGGAGTGATCTATTCAGAACGCGCCCAGCTGCAAAATGGTGCGGACGCCTCTGCAGTCGCCACGGCTCAGAAATGCGCCCGGGACGCAAACGGAGTGGAATGTTCGACAACGTCAGCACTTGCCGACACCCTTGCGAACGAGAACGCACTTGACGGCATGAGCAAGGTACGCGCCATCGACCTCGATAAAACGACGAGGAAGGTCAGCGTTACCACGTCTGCCAAGGAAATCGGGGGCACAGACAACTCCGTCTCCCTGTTCTTTGCGGACGTTCTCGGCATTCCAACCAAGGAAGTCGGTGCCCGGGCATCAGCCGTCTGGGGTAGTCCCATGGCCGGCCGTACCGCCTTTCCTCTGGCCTTCTCCATCTGCCAGGTCAAGGACAACATCGGAGGCTCGCTCCAGCTCCTACAGGAACACGGCAAGAACTCCAACCTCGACTGCAACTACGGCCCGTCCGGGGCGGCTGTCGAAGGGGGTTTTGGCTGGCTGGTCCAGGACCAGGGTAAGTGCGGTGGAACCATAGACCTAGCCGTCAGTGAAGGCGGTAGCGACCCAGGCAACAACGCCCCGGGCAACTGCGGGACCACCCTGCAGAAGTGGGCAGACGATATCAACGCCGGCCGGAAGGTCATAGTCCTCCTTCCGATCTTCAACAAGGTCACCGGAACCGGCAACGGCGCCATCTATGGATTGGTGTCCTTTGCTGCCTTTGAGGTGACGGGCTGGAAATTCACGGGAAGCGCCGGCCTGCCCTACGAGTTCCGTAGCGAAAGTTCGACGACGACCGGCGTCACCTCCACGACGGCCTGCACGGGTGAGTGCCGCGGCATTATCGGCAAGTTCGTCAAGTACGTCTCCCTCGCCGATGGCTACACGCTCGGACCCGTGGACGAGTACGGTGCCACGATCGTCCGCATGTCCCCCTGACCCGAACCCAGTTACACCTCACCAGGAGCAAATAAGTGAAGTCTCGCCTAGTGGCAGGAAGCGCCGCGGTTGCCTTGGCGATTGTGGGTGCCCTACTCATCATTTTCTATGCGCAGGGCGCCGACCAGCGTGCCATTGCCACCACCCAGCCGGTTGATGTACTGGTGGTGAAGACCGCCATTCCCGCCGGCACCCCTGTTAACGACATGGTTGCCTCCCTCGTGGTGGAGAAGCTTCCCGCCGCCGGAGTATCCGATACAGCCTTGAGCACATTGGACAACAAGGCCGGCACCGTCAGCGCCGTGGACCTGGTTCCGGGCGAACAGCTCCTCGCCGAGCGGCTCGTCGCCCCTGCCGACGTCAAAACCCAAGGCGCCGTCAAGGTGCCCGCCGGACTGCAGGAAGTCTCCTTCGAGGTGGAACCAAAGCGCGTGGTGGGTGGCCGGATTGATGTGGGCGACCATGTAGGTATCGCCCTGAACTTCGAGAGCGGTGCCTATAAGGCCAAGGCAGATGACGCAACAACACAGCTCACGCTGCGCAAGGTCCTGGTTACCGCTGTCCAGCGGGCCCCTCAGCCTGTTAGCACCCAGAAGCCAGCCGAAGGCCAGGCAGATCCCGCGGACACCACCCTCCCAGAGGGCTCCCTCATGATCACCGTCGCCGTGACCGACGTCGAAGCCAGCAAGATCATCTTCACCTCCATCAACGGCACTCTGTGGCTCACCAAGGAACCCCTCGACGCCCAGGACAACGGACCCAAGATCGAACGCAAGGAAGTGGTCTACAAGTGAGCCGCTTCGTCCTGCTCTCCCCCAGCGCCGAGTTCGACCAGAAGCTGCGCGACGCCGTCGCCCACGGCCTCCGCGGGTCCGTCCAGACCATCGCCTCGGACATCCTCCCGGCCGGACCACACGAATTGTTCGCCCTCCTCAACCAGGAGCAGCCGGAGGTCCTGATCATCGGACCTGAGGTCCCCTACGAGGAGGCGCTGCGGTTCGCCAAGGTCTTCGACGTCCAGCTCCCCGGCCTCAGCCTTGTGCTGGTCAGCGACATTGACCCGTCGTACCTCGTCCACGCCATGCGCGCAGGAATCCGCGACATCCTCAGCCCGCAGGCCGATGCCGCCGAAATCCGCGTGCTGCTGGAGCGGGCCTGCCAGTCGTTTGCCACGCGCAACCGCGGCCCCGAATCCATTCAAACGGAAAACAGCGGCAAAGGCCTCGTGATCGGCGTCTTCTCGCCCAAGGGCGGTGTAGGCAAGACCACCCTGGCCACCAACATCGCCATCGGGCTCGGCCAGATCGCGCCGATGAGCGTGGTGATCGTTGACCTTGACCTGCAGTTCGGCGACGTCGCCTCCGGCCTGTACCTCAACCCCGAGCACACCGTCACTGACGCAGTCACCCCCGCAGCCGCCCAGGACTCCCTGGTCCTCAAAGCCTTTCTCACTGTGCATCCCGCCGGGATCTACGCCCTGTGCGCTCCGCCGAACCCAGTGGACGCGGACCACATCATTCCGGAACAGGTCAGCCACCTGGTGGAACAGCTGTCCCACGAATTCCAGTACGTAGTTCTGGATACGGCCCCCGGGATGCAGGAGATCGGCCTCGCCGCCATGGAGCAGTGCACCGACGCCGTCTGGGTCAGCGCAATGGACATCCCCAGCCTCCGCGGCCTGCGGTCCGGCCTTGAGGTGCTCCGCCAACTGGAGATCATGCCCGAGTCACGGCACGTGGTCCTGAACATGGCTGACGCCAAGGCCGGGCTCAGCGTTCGCGACGTCGAGTCCACCATTGGCGCGCCCGTGGACGTCAGCGTCCCCCGGTCCCGCGCCGTGGCCCTGTCCACGAACCGGGGCATCCCCGTCCTCCAGGAATCCAAAAAGGACCCCGCTGTGAAGAGCCTCCGCCAACTGGTGGAGCGGTTCAACCCGGCGTGGCGTACCCAGGCCCAGCGCAAGCTTCACCGAAGGGTGGTCATCTGATGAAGCTCTCCGAGCGGATCAGCGCGGTTCAGGACCGCAACCAGGCGTCCGGCAGCAGCATTGGGCTGCTCGAACCGCCGCGTCCCGTGACTTCCTCGGCCCCGACGGGGGAGAGCGATCCGGGGCACCTTCTTGCCCGTCCCGCCGTCGACCTTTCAACGCCCGACGCCGGTGCCCCCAGTGTGCCCAAGGCTCAGCCCGTGGATGTCTTCGCGGCGATGAAGAACAGGGCGGCCACCGCCCTGTTCGAGCGGATGGGCACGCGCTTCAATGACGCGACGGCGACGGAGCAGGAGCTGCGGACCACCGCGAAGGAAGAACTTACGCGGATCATTGACGCCGAACAGGTTCCGCTGACGCCCGAGGAACGCACGCGCCTGGTCCGCGACGTTGCCGACGACGTGCTGGGCTACGGCCCTCTCCAGCGGCTGCTGGATGATCCCGCAGTCACCGAAATCATGGTTAACCGCATGGACCAGATCTACGTGGAACGCAAGGGCAAGCTGACGCTGACGGAATCCCAGTTCAGCTCCGAGGAACACCTGCGCAAAGTGATTGAGCGGATCGTCTCGAAGGTGGGCCGCCGCATTGACGAGTCCTCCCCGCTGGTGGACGCCCGCCTCGAGGACGGTTCCCGTGTCAACGCCGTCATCCCGCCGCTGGCCGTGGGCGGATCCTCGCTGACAATCCGTAAGTTCAGCAAGACGCCGCTGACTGTCCGGAACCTTATCGATTTCGGAACCTTGACGCCGGAGATGGCCGAACTGCTCAATGCCTGCGTCAAAGCCAAACTCAACATCATCGTCTCAGGCGGTACGGGCACCGGCAAGACCACGCTCCTCAATGTGCTGTCCTCCTTCCTGCCCTCTGACGAGCGCATCGTCACCATCGAGGACGCCGTGGAACTCCAGATCCAGCAGCAGCACGTGGTCCGCCTCGAAAGCCGCCCGCCGAACACAGAAGGCAAAGGCGAGGTAACCATCCGCGAACTGCTCCGGAACTCCCTGCGTATGCGCCCGGACCGGATTGTGGTGGGTGAGGTCCGCGGCGGGGAATCCCTGGACATGCTCCAGGCCATGAACACCGGCCACGACGGTTCCCTTTCAACCGTGCACTCCAACTCACCCCGCGACGCCGTGGCCCGACTCGAAACCCTGGTGCTGATGGCCGGCATGGACCTTCCATTGCGCGCTATCCGCGAACAGATCGCTTCCGCCGTCAATCTCATCGTCCAAATCTCCCGGCTCCGCGACGGCTCCCGCCGTATCACCCACGTCACCGAAGTCCAAGGCATGGAAGGAGACATCGTGACTCTCCAGGACGCGTTCGTCTTCGACTACTCCGCAGGTGTGGACGCCCAGGGCCGGTTCCTCGGTAAGCCTGTGGCCACCGGCATTCGGCCCCACTTCATCGATCGGTTTGAGGACTTGGGTATCCATGTGTCCCCCAGCGTCTTCGCCGGGCCGCAGCCTGTATTGGGCCAAACCCCGGCCGGTCAAAACCACGGCGGCAGGTGACGTCCGCCATGATCCTCGCCGTTGGAGCAGTAGTCCTGCTCGCAGCCGTCATCCTGTTCGGGGCCGTTGTGCTCCTGCCGAGCACACCCGAGGTCCCCCTGGACCGCCGTCGTCCATTTGACCCGGAACCGTCCTCCTCACTGACTCGGGTGGCGCTCTCCGCCGTCCGGTCATTCGAACGGCTCCTGGCGGGCAGGAACATTACGCTGTTCGCTCGGGCCGAACTTGAGAATGCCGGACTTCGCCTCAGCCAGGCCGAGTTCTTCCTGCTGGTGGGAATCGGCGCCGGCGTGGGCATGCTGGTGGGCATCGTCACCGTTGGCCCACTGGTCGGGCTTCTCCTTGCGCTGCTGGCACCTTTTATTGGGAAGCTCGTCCTTGGATTCCTGGCCGGAAAACGCCGCGCCACCTTTGACAGCCAACTCGGCGACACCCTGCAACTCCTTTCCGGCGGACTCCGCGCCGGGCACAGCATCCTGCGGGCCATCGACGCGGCGGCTTCGGAATCACAGAAACCCACGTCAGAGGAGATGCGGCGGGTCATCACGGAGACCAGCCTGGGCCGCGACT
Organism: Pseudarthrobacter sp. L1SW; assembly: GCF_020809045.1. Taxonomy (NCBI): domain Bacteria; kingdom Bacillati; phylum Actinomycetota; class Actinomycetes; order Micrococcales; family Micrococcaceae; genus Pseudarthrobacter; species Pseudarthrobacter sp. L1SW. Next base: position 2,875,584 of record NZ_CP078079.1, read on the forward strand.
TGCTGGCCGCCCTCAACGACACCGCCGACAGGATGAAAAACGAGGACTTCGTCTGGATCTCCCAAGCAATCCAGATCAACCGCGAAGTGGGTGGCAACCTGGCCGACGTCTTGGACCAGGTCAATGAAACCATCCGCGAGCGCGCCGAAATCAAGGGCCATATCAAGGCCTTGGCAGCAGAGGGCAAGTTCTCCGCCTACATCCTCATCGCCATGCCCTTCGGCATCGTGGCCATGCTGCTCGCCGTAAGTCCCAACTACATGAACTCCATGTTCACCCATCCCCTGGGCTGGGCGATGATCGGGGCATCGTTCGTCCTCATGACCATCGGTGCGCTGTGGATGCGCAAAATCATCGACCTGAAGTTCTGAGGAAGCCATGAACCTGACAGTTCTCCTCTCCATCCTGCTGGTGTGTGTCCCCTTGGCAGGGATGGCCTGGTCCGTCCTGACCGTGGACAAACAAGGCCGCCTGGCAGCCAGTGAGCTCTTGGCCCGCGGTGCCGCACCCGTCACCGCTGCCCCAACCGCCGAGCCCGGCATGCTCGAAGGCATCGGCCGGCGCCTGACCCCATCGGCCTACGTAGCGTTCCTGGACCGCTTGCTGTCCCTCGCGGGGCGGCCCGCGTCCATGCCGCTGGGCAAGGTCCTCGGTTCCAAGCTGGGAATCGGCTTGGCGGGTGTCACCGTTGGCATTTACTTGACGGCGATCGGAAGCTCGCCGCTCATGAAACTGGCGGGCCTTTTCGTCCTCTTCCTGGGCTACTTCATCCCGGACCTCCTGCTGTACAGCAAGGGAATCGAACGCCAGAAAGTCATGCAGCTGGAGCTGGCCAACACGCTGGACCAGATGCTGATCTCGGTGGAGGCTGGCCTGGGTTTTGAAGGGGCCATGGCCCGCGCCGGAGAAAACGGCAAGGGTCCGCTCGCCGAGGAACTGGTCCGCACCCTCCAGGACATGCAGGTGGGCCGCAGCCGCAGGGAGTCGTACCAGGCGCTTGCCGAACGGACCAATATCCCGGAGCTGCGCAGTTTTGTGCAGGCCGTGGTCCAGGCGGACACCTACGGCATTGCCATCAGCCGGGTGCTCCGGGTCCAGGCGAAGGTGATGCGCGTAAAGCGGCGCCAGCGCGCAGAAGAAAAGGCAATGAAGCTTCCCGTGATGATCCTGTTCCCGCTGCTCTTCTTCATTTTCCCGGTCCTGTTCATTGCCATTCTTGGCCCGGCCGTCATCAATACAGTGGTGACTTTCAGCTCGCAGTAGGGCATCCCAGTGCCGGCTGCAAAATCGCTCAAGGTTTCCACAGGATCACCCGAAATAGGACAACGGAAAGAATTACAGGAAGTAGCCTTGAACAATGCACAGTCAAGATCCCGGTTCCGGCAGCGAGGCCGCCGCTGCGGACTCCCTTCCGTCCGGGGTCGCTTCAGCAGCAGGAACCCCACTCTCACAGGAAGCGGCCGGACTCTTGCCGCTCGTTGACGCAGCCGTCCTCGAAGAGCTCGAGGACGAGCTCGCCGGCTCCGGCCTGGCCCAGCGATTCGCCCGCGACTACGCGGCCATGTGGGACCAGCGCTACGCCCGGCTGGCAGCAGCCGTTGCCAGCCAGGACCGGGCCTCAGCCCTGGATGCCGTGATCAGCCTGAAGATCACGTCAGCCATGGTGGGCGGGCTCCGGCTGGCCAAACTTGCGGAACTGCTGGAAGCGGTCATCCGGATGGGTGACTTCGGCCAGGGCCAGGTGCTGATGGCGCGGGTGGCCGAGGACGGCGGGCAGACGGTGTCCGAGCTCCAGGCCAACTACATCCTGGAAAACGACTGAATCCTGCTTACCTTTCCGGCGGCCTTGCGGGAGCCAGCCGGTAGCCCACGCCGCGGACTGTCTGCAGCCAGCGCGGGGATACCTGGTCCTCCTTGAGCTTGCGCCGCAGGTTTCCGACGTGGACTTCGACGGCGCGTTCGTCCGCCTCGCTGATGTACGTGTCGTGGTCATAGAACTCGCCCCGCACAGCCCGGACCAGGTCCGCCCGGGTGCACACTGCGCCGCCGCCGCGCAGCAGCACGTGGAGCAGATCGAACTCACTGCGTGTGAGCCCAAGCGGCTCGCCTTTGATCTCCACCGTTCGCGTGCGGTGGTTCAGCGTCAGTCCATTGTGCTGCAGGATGGCGGAGTCGTGGGTCCGCGGGACGGCGGCCGCCGCGGGCGGTGCTCCCCACCCGGGCACGGTCTGCTTCTGGGCGTGGATCTCATGCCGCGGCCTGCGCATCATGGCGGCAACGCGGGCGCGCAGTTCCCTGGGCCGGAAAGGCTTGGCGATGTAGTCGTCCGCACCTGCATTGAGTGCGGACAGCAGGTCCGGCTCCTCTGTCCTGCCGGTCAGCATCACCACGTAGGCGTTGCTGAAATGTCGGATCCGCCGCAGTACTTCAAAACCGTCGATATCCGGAAGCCCGATATCCAGCGTCACCACGTTTGCCTGCTTATTGCGGACCACTTCCACACCGGCCCGTCCGTCTGCCGCTGTATGTACTTCAAAACCTGCCTGCGTCAACACTCCTTCAAGGAGGTTGCGCACGTCGGCATCGTCTTCAATTACTACAGCCACACCAAGTTCGTCCATTGATATCCCCATGCCAGGCGGACATGGCCCCCCATCAGCCCAGCGCCAATGCCATACCCGCTCCAACCATTTATACGCTACTCGTTCACCCTGCTGATCACATCTTCATCCCCATTCATTTCAGAAAGTCAATTATCATGACAAGACATGTGGATTACGAGCCGAAAGGATGTGCTAAGGGTGACCCGCAGGAATTCGAACGCACTTGCCGCCCGGCCTCTCAATTCAGGTCCGCGGGGTTTGAAACGCACTCATGGCTGAGCACCTGTTCCAGCGTGGACCTGCACGGTTTTTCCGAGGTCTCGGACCCCGGGCCCAGGTAGTTCTGTGCCAGCTGCCGCTCACCTTGATCGTTGCCGCCCTGGCGGCCGCCACGCCCGCCGCCTGGCCAACGTTGCTGCACAGTCCCCTCTATATGGCCGGAATCCTCCTGCACGGCATCCTCTTCCTGGGCTGCTTCCTGGTGCCGTGGGAACGCCTTGCCCACCGGCCCTACTTGCTGGTCCCCATCCTGGACTTCGCCGCCATCGGGCTCCTGCGCAACGGCGCTGCTCCGCTCCTCCCGGGCCTGGCCGTCCTGGTGGTGTTCCCGGTGATCTGGCTTTCCGCCTCGGGAATGCTGACGCGCAGCAGCATGGTACTCAGCTTTGTTGGCCCACTGTTCATCATGGTCCCCACTGTGGCCGGACGTTTCCCCAACGTGACCGCCTCGGACGTCACCACCGTGGTCCTCTTCCCCCTCATGATGCTCGCCGTGTCCCTCGCCATCCGGTTCGCCAGTATTCACGTCCGCATCCAGCAGCGTGAACTCGCTGAGAAGGACAGGGAGCTCAGGAAGCTGCTGCGCGAGAGCCGGGAACGGGAAAAGCTGCTCCAGACGGTGCTGGACGCAACTGACGTAGGAATTGCCGCCGTCGACCGTTCCGGCCACTTCCTCGTCTCCAACGACAGGCAGCGGAACTTCCGCCGGGCCACCGGTGCCGACGATGCCGTGCCGGGGCAGGGACACCAGCTGATCTTCGGCCAGGACAGGCGGACCCTGCTGCCGCCGGAGAAACGCCCCATCAGCCGGGCGATCGCGGGCGAGTCCTTCGCCGACTACCTGGTGTGGGCCGGTGAAGGTGCAGAGCAGCGCGCCGTATCCACGGCCGCGCGGCCCTTGGTCAAGGAGGACGGCAGCTTCAACGGCGCAGTGGTGGTGTACAGCGATGTCACCGGCTGGGTGGAGGCCCTGGCGGCCAACCAGGAACTCGTCACCAACGTCTCCCACGAGTTCAAGACGCCCCTGAACTCCATCATCGGCAACATCGACCTTGTCCTGGACGACGTCGGCGCGGAACTGCCGCCGCAGGCAGCCCGGCGCCTGCTGGTGGTCCAGCGGAACGCGGAGCGGCTGATGGCCCTTGTGGCGGACCTCTCGGCGTCGGCGTCGGCTGCCCTCAACGTGCACCCCAAGCGGACAGACCTGGCCAGCCTGGTGGAAACCAGCCTCGGCTCCGCGCAGGCCGAGGCAGAGCGGGCACACATCGAGCTCAGGGCTGACGTTCCCTCGCCGCTGTGGGCCTACGCGGACCCGCTGCGGATCGGGCAGGCACTGGACAACCTCGTCTCCAACGCCATCAAGTACTCCCCCGACGGCGGCACGGTCAGCGTCAGCGCCAGCTTCAGTGAGGATTGGGTCCGGCTCAGCGTCAGCGACACGGGGATGGGCATGAGCAGTGAGGACACTGCCAGTGTCTTCAAGCGTTTCTTCCGGACGGAATCTGCGCGGAAGGCGGCCATTTCCGGCGCTGGCCTGGGCCTGTCCATCACCAAGATGATCGTGGAGGGGCACGGCGGCACCATCACCTGCGAGAGCGGCCAGGGAAAGGGCAGCACGTTCACGCTGACGCTCCCGGCGGACGGCCCGCCGCCGTCGTTCTAGAGAATCGAGTGCTCCGTAACTGCCCTTTTAGCAGCTCAAAACGGCGTCTACGCAGCAATCGATGGGGACTAGTGCTCGCGCAGCGCCCTGGTGAGTTCGGCACGTGCCAGCAGCTCGTCGTCGGACGGGTAGGCCACTTCCTCCAGCACCAGCGGATGCGGCGCGGCCAGCACGGACTTCGCGTCGCGTTTCCGGGCCAGCAGCCGCTCGTACAGCCAGCCCGGTTCTTCCACGCCCTCGCCCACATACAGGGCGGAGCCGATCAGGGCACGCACCATGTTGTGGCAGAACGCGTCCGCCTGGACGGTGGCCACAATGACGCCGTCCTCCGCGCGGGTGAACTCGAAGCGCTGCAGCTCCCGGATGGTGGTGGCGCCCTCGCGCGGCTTGCAGAAGGACAGGAAGTTCTGCAGCCCCAGGAGCTTGGACGCACCTTCGTTCAGCAGGCCAACGTCCAGCGGGTTCTTGTGCCACAGGGTGGAGTACCGGCCCAGCGGGTCCCACAGGGCAGGCCCGTCCGCAATGCGGTAGCTGTAGCGGCGCCAGAGGGCCGAGAACCGTGCGTCGAAGCCGGGCGGGGCCAGTGAAATCCGGTGCACCTCCACCGCCCCGGTGAGATCCCCGAGGATGCGGCTGAGGGCGCCACGGATCCTGCGCAGCATGGCGACGGCGGGATCCAGTTCGTGCCCGCGCGGGAGTCCCCGCCACTCGGCTTCGGTCAGGTCGAGATGGACAACCTGGCCGCGTGCGTGCACCCCGGCGTCAGTCCGGCCTGCGACGGTGACCCGGATCGGCCGGCGGACCAGCAGGTGCAGGGCCTCTTCCAGGACTCCCTGGACCGTCCGCAGCCCTGGCTGCAATGCCCACCCGCTGAACGGGCCGCCGTCGTAGGACACATCAAGCCGGACACGCAAAAACCCGCCGCCCCCCAAAACGGGGGCAGCGGGTTTTTGGTCGTTCATAGACTCAAGTCTATGCGAAGGAAGTCAGCGAATTACTTCGCGTCCTTCTCCTCGGCAGCGGGCTCTTCAGCAGTTTCCTCAGCGGCCGGAGCCTCTTCGGTTGCAGCCTCTTCAGCGGCAGGAGCCTCGGTGGTTTCCTCGGCCGGAGCATCGGTAGCCTCAGCCTCGGGTGCTTCCTCGGCAGCCGGAGCGGCCTTGGCAGCAGCCTGGGTAGCCTCGGCTACAACGGCCTGCTTGGCGGAAACGGGCTCGAGGACCAGCTCGATGACAGCCATGGGGGCGTTGTCGCCCTTGCGGTTGCCGATCTTGGTGATGCGGGTGTAGCCGCCGTCGCGGTTCTCCACTGCCTGGGCAATGTCGGTGAACAGCTCGTGGACGACGCCCTTGTTGCTGATCAGGCCGAGCACGCGGCGGCGGGAAGCAAGGTCGCCACGCTTGGCGAAAGTCACCAGGCGCTCTGCGTACGGCTTCAGGCGCTTCGCCTTGGTCACCGTGGTGGTGATCCGCTTGTGCTCGAACAGGGATGCTGCCAGGTTCGCGAGCATGAGGCGCTCGTGAGCCGGGCCGCCTCCGAGGCGCGGACCCTTAGTGGGGGTAGGCATAATTGTTTCTCCTCAAATGGAAGCCGTGGGCGCTGCACACCGTGGTGCCCTGCCCGCCGGCCAAGGTCTGGTTTAGAGTTCGTCGTCGCCGAAGGCGGCGTCGTCCTCTTCGATTGCTGCGGCGCGTGCTGCGAGGTCAAAACCGGGAGGCGAGTCCTTGAGGGACAGGCCCAGTTCAACCAGCTTTGCCTTGACCTCGTCAATGGACTTTGCACCGAAGTTGCGGATGTCCATCAGGTCAGCCTCGGAGCGGGCAACGAGTTCACCCACGGTGTGGATGCCCTCACGCTTGAGGCAGTTGTAGGAACGGACGGTAAGGTCCAGATCCTCGATCGGCAGTGCCATGTCGGCTGCCAGGGCAGCGTCGGTGGGCGACGGACCGATCTCGATACCTTCAGCTGCGGTGTTCAGCTCACGTGCCAGACCGAAGAGCTCCACCAGGGTGGTGCCTGCGGAAGCAACAGCATCGCGCGGGGCGATGGCCTGCTTGGTCTCGACGTCGACAATCAGCTTGTCGAAGTCGGTGCGCTGCTCAACACGGGTTGCTTCCACGCGGAAAGTAACCTTCAGCACCGGCGAGTAGATGGAGTCGACCGGGATACGGCCGATCTCTGCGTCGCCGGACTTGTTCTGAGCTGCCGAAACGTAGCCGCGGCCGCGCTCGATGGTCAGTTCGAGTTCGAACTTGCCCTTCGAGTTCAGCGTGGCGATGTGCAGATCCGGGTTGTGGAATTCGACGCCGGCCGGCGGAGCGATGTCCGCGGCGGTGACGACTCCGGGGCCCTGCTTGCGCAGGTATGCGACAACCGGCTCGTCGTGCTCAGAGGAGACCGACAGGCTCTTGATGTTCAGGATGATCTCAGTGACATCTTCCTTCACACCCGGAACCGTGGTGAACTCGTGCAGCACGCCATCGATCCGGATGCTGGTTACGGCAGCACCGGGGATGGAGGAGAGCAGGGTACGGCGGAGGGAGTTTCCGAGGGTGTAGCCGAAGCCCGGTTCCAGCGGTTCAATGATGAAACGCGAACGGTTTTCGGAGACTACCTCTTCGGAGAGGGTGGGGCGCTGTGCAATGAGCACTTAGGTTTCCTTTCGGCGAGCATCCGCTATATGACGCAACACAGGTGGTGGAAATTCGGTCTGAAGACTTAACGCGCTGGGCTTGCCCGGACCATCGACGGTCCGGGCAAGCTCAAGCGGCGCTGGAAGCCTTAGACGCGGCGGCGCTTCGGCGGGCGGCAGCCGTTGTGCGCAGCGGGGGTGACGTCCTGGATGGAGCCAACCTCGAGGCCGGCGGCCTGGAGCGAACGGATGGCGGTCTCGCGTCCGGAGCCCGGGCCCTTGACGAAAACGTCTACCTTGCGCATGCCGTGCTCCTGCGCACGCTTGGCAGCAGCTTCGGCAGCCATCTGGGCTGCGAACGGGGTGGACTTACGCGAGCCCTTGAAGCCAACCTCACCTGAGGAAGCCCAAGAGATAACAGCGCCGCTCGGGTCCGTGATGGAAACGATGGTGTTGTTAAAAGTGCTCTTGATGTGCGCCTGGCCAAGCGCGATATTCTTCTTGTCCTTCTTACGCGGCTTGCGAACCGCGCCACGAGTCTTCGGGGGCATTTTTTCTCCTACAGAAAGTTATTGGGGAATGCTCCGTAAAAAATCCCGGCCGGGATTTTAACGGGCCTTCTTCTTGCCGGCGACGGTACGCTTCGGGCCCTTGCGGGTACGTGCGTTGGTCTTCGTACGCTGTCCGCGTACGGGCAGGCCCTTGCGGTGGCGCAGGCCTTCGTAGCTGCCGATTTCAACCTTGCGGCGGATATCTGCTGCTACTTCGCGGCGAAGGTCACCCTCAACCTTGTAGTTGCCTTCAATGTAGTCACGCAGCTCAACCAGCTGGGCGTCAGTCAGGTCCTTGACGCGAACGTCAGCGCTGATGCCCGTGGCAGCCAGGGTTTCGTGTGCACGGGTCTTGCCCACGCCGTAGATGTAAGTAAGCGCAATTTCCAGCCGCTTTTCGCGGGGAATGTCTACGCCAGCGAGACGAGCCATAGTGGCAGTACTCCTTGATAAACCGGAGGTCCTAGGCAGTACACCCGCACGTTCTGTGCGGCCCCAGCCTCCGACCGGGGGTTAGCTGTCCGGACTCTTTCGAGCTCAATGTTCCAGATCAGCTTGTGCTGCCTTTATTTACTTGCGTGGGTTAGCAACCCAGGATTTCCCGGTGAAGGGAAATTAGCCCTGGCGCTGCTTGTGGCGCGGGTTCTCGCAGATCACCATGACCCGGCCATTACGGCGGATCACTTTGCACTTTTCGCAGATCTGCTTGACGCTCGGCTTGACCTTCATGGCATTCCTTTGCGTGTAACAGTTGGTCAGCTGGAGCGGCAGTCAGCATTCACTGAAGCCGCCCAGCAATTTACTTGTAGCGGTAGACGATACGACCACGGGTGAGGTCGTACGGGCTCAGCTCCACCACTACGCGGTCCTCTGGGAGGATTCGGATGTAGTGCTGACGCATCTTTCCAGAGATGTGTGCCAGAACGATGTGCTTGTTGGTGAGCTCAACGCGAAACATCGCGTTAGGCAGCGCCTCGGTCACAACGCCTTCGATCTCAATGACCCCGTCCTTCTTGGCCATACCCTCCGCTAACTGTTGTTGCCGCAGCCCTGCCGGATTGCACCGGGCATGGCCACGAACGTTTTGGTTGGATCGATTGCCGGTTCCAGACCCAAAAGGGCGTGGCAGTCCAGACAACCAACAAACAACACTACGCCACTTTGCGGCGAAAGTTAAATCCAGCCATGCTAGCGCATCTCGCCGCCGTACGCACCATAATCCCCCGCCGGAGTGCTCACTGCTTGGGCACTGGCCACCCCGTCGAGTATGGCCAGGCGTACGACGTCGGCTGCCGCGCTCTGCAGTGTAATAAGGCTGAGCTGCCGGGCAGCTTCGTCCGAGCGGTCCAGGTGCACGGCGCCAGTTGCGAGGCAGAAGACCGTATCACCGTCAGCAAGGGTGTGGGAGGGATTAAGCGCCCGTGCGATCCCGGCATGCGAAGCCGACGCCGTTCTTTTGCATTCCGCCACATCCAGGACGGCGTTGGTGGCGACAACAACGAGGGTGGTGTTCAGCGGCGCGTCTGCATCATGGTGATCGGGCTTTTCGAAACCAAACGGGAGTCCCAACGCGTTGACGATGGCTAGGGCTCCGACAATGACGCCGTTGTCCAGCGCGATGGAGGCCGTGCCAGCGCCGCCTTTGAACTGTCGCCTGCCGATGAGGGCCCCGGTGCCGGCACCCACGTTGCCGCGTCCGACGTCGTGCCCGTCCTGCTCCGCAGCCGCCGCGGCGGTGGCCGCGTAGCCCATGTCCGGCGTCGGACGTGCCTTAAAGTCGCCGCCCCGGCCGAGGTCGAAGATCGCGGCGGCCGGGACGATGGGGACTACTCCCCCGGGCACCGGGAACCCGCGGCCGTGCTCCTCGCACCAGCGCTGGGCGCCTCCGGCTGAAGCGAGGCCGTAGGCGCTGCCGCCGGTGAGGACTATGGCGTGAACGGTACTGACCAAGGTGGTGGGATCCAGCGCGTCCGTCTCGTGGGTGGCCGGTCCGCCTCCCTGGACTTCCACAGAACCTACCGTGCCCGGCGGCGGCAGGACCACCGTCACGCCAGTCAGCCAGCCGTCGTCGGATTTCTGCACATGGCCAACCCGGATCCCGGGCACATCAGTGATCGCTCCCATGGCACCCATTCTTCCCCCTCCCCCAACCAGGTAGCGCTAAGTGTCGTTTTGAACCCTCAAAACGACACTTGGCGCTACTCAGTTGGGAAGGCGGCGGAGAACTTAGGGGATCGGCACGGGGGTGACGCCGAGGGGCACCAGGTGCTCGGCGCCGCCGTCGGGCGCTGACAGCACCCAGATGCCCTTCTCATGGACAGCCACCGAGTGCTCCCACTGGCAGGAACGCTTGCCGTCCGTGGTGACCACGGTCCAGTCGTCCTCCAGGACTGCGGTGTCGATGCCGCCGCGCACCAGCATGGGCTCAATGGCGAGGCACAGGCCCGGCCGGATTTTCGGGCCGCGGTGGCTGGTGCGGTAGTTCAGCACATCCGGAGCCATGTGCATTTCCGAGCCGATGCCGTGGCCCACGTAATCTTCCAGGATGCCAAGCGGCTTGCCGGGAACGGAGGAGACGTAGTCGTCGATGGCCGCCCCGACGTCGCCGACATGCTTGCCGGTGGCCAGCGCCGCGATCCCCCGCCACATTGCAGCACGGGTGACGTCCGAAAGGCGCTGGTCCTCCGGATCCGCCGTGCCCACAATGACGGTCCGGGCGGAATCGGAGTGCCAGCCGTTGACGATCGCGCCGCCGTCTATCGAGATGATGTCACCGTCTTTGAGGACCCGGCTGCCGGGGATGCCATGCACCACCTCCTCATTGACCGAGGTGCAGATGGTGGCCGGAAAGCCGTGGTAGCCGAGGAAGTTCGACTTTGCGCCGGCCTCGTTCAGCACAGCGGCGAAGACGTCGTCCAGGTGCTTGGTTGTCACGCCGGGCACGGCGGCGGCTACGGCAGCATCGAGCGCGCGGCTCAGGACCAGGCCTGCCTCGTGCATGGTGCGCATCTGGGCGTTGGTCTTGTATTCGATGCGGGGCTGGCCAAAGGCCATGGGGTTCCTTCTTTCAAATGGCTGAGGCTCCTCCCGGATGACGGGAGGAGCCTCGATGTACTGCCGGCTGGATCAGGCTGCCTGGGCTGCCTTGATAGCCTCCATGACGCGGTCGGTGACCTCGTCGATGGGGCCGATTCCGTCCACCTGGGTGAGGATGCCGCGCTCGGCGTACTTGGCCACCACAGCTTCGGTCTGCTCGTGGTACAGGTCAAGGCGGTGGCGGATGACGGCTTCGTTGTCGTCGCTCCGGCCCGTTTCCTTGGCCCGGCCCAGGAGCCGGTGGACCAGTTCCTCATCGTCCGCAGTCAGCTGCAGGACGACGTCAAGCTTCTCCTCACCCTTGGCGAGGATCTCGTCCAGGTAGTCCACCTGGGCGGTGGTGCGGGGGTAGCCGTCCAGCAGGAAGCCGTTTTCGACGTCGGCCTCGCTGAGCCGGTCCCGCACCATCTTGTTGGTCACGCTGTCCGGAACGAAGTCGCCATTGTCCATGTACTTCTTGGCCTCAATGCCAAGCGGCGTCTCGCCCTTCACGTTCGCACGGAAGATGTCGCCGGTGGAGATGGCCACAACGCCGAGGCGCTCTGAAATCCGTTCCGCCTGCGTTCCTTTTCCGGACCCCGGAGGTCCAATAATCAGCATTCTCGTCATCGCAAAAGCCCTTCGTAGTGACGTTGTTGTAGCTGCGCATCAATCTGCTTGACGGTCTCCAGACCCACGCCCACCATGATCAGGATCGAGGTGCCACCGAACGGGAAGTTCTGGTTCGCGTTGATCAGTACCAGTGCCACGAGCGGGATCAGCGCCACGAAGCCCAGGTAGAGGGCTCCGGGCAGGGTGATCCTGGAGAGCACGTACTGCAGATAGTCAGCGGTCGGCTTACCCGCGCGGATACCCGGGATAAAGCCGCCGTACTTCTTCATGTTGTCCGAGACCTCTTCAGGGTTGAAGGTGATCGCGACATAGAAGTAGGTAAAGAACACGATCATGGCGAAGTACAGGACCATGTAGATCGGCTGGTCGCCGCGGACCAGGTTGTTGTTAATCCATTCAACCCACGGCTGCAGCTGCTCGCCCTGCTTGGGCTGGTTGAACTGCGCAATCAGGCCCGGCAGGTACAGCATGGAGGAAGCGAAGATCACCGGGATGACACCGGCCATGTTGACCTTGATGGGGATATAGGTGCTGGTTCCGCCCACGGTCCGGCGGCCGATCATCCGCTTCGCGTACTGCACCGGAACCCGGCGCTGCGACTGCTCAACGAAGACCACCAGGGCAACGGTGAGCAGGCCCACGGCAAGGACGATGAAGAACGTTCCGGGACCCTGCGAGGTCCAGATGGCGCCGAGGGAGGTGGGGAAGGTGGCGGCGATGGACGTGAAGATCAGCAGCGACATGCCGTTGCCCACGCCCTTCTCGGTGACGAGCTCGCCCATCCACATGATCAGGCCGGTGCCTGCCGTGAGGGTGATGATGATCAGGATGGTGGTGATCACGCTGTTGTCAGGAATGATCGGCAGGTTGCAGCCCGGAAGCAACTGGCCGGAACGCGCCAGGGACACCAGGGTCGTGGCATTGAGCAGGCCCAGTGCAATGGTGAGGTAACGGGTGTACTGGGTCAGCTTCGACTGACCTGAGGCGCCCTCTTCGTAGAGCTCCTGGAACCGGGGAATGACCACCCGGAGCAGCTGGACGATGATGCTTGCCGTGATGTACGGCATGATGCCCAGGGCGAAGATGGACACCTGGAGCAACGCGCCGCCGCTGAACAGGTTCACGAGCTGGTACAGCCCGCCTGCCGTCTGACCGTTCTGCAAGCATTGCTGGACATTCTGGTAGTTCACACCAGGCGAGGGAATGAAAGCACCCAAGCGGAAGATGGTGATGATTCCCAGCGTGAACAACAACTTGCGTCGCAGATCAGGCGTGCGAAAGGCCCGGCCAAATGCGCTAAGCAAGCGTCCTCCTGTGGTGTATATAAGAGTGGTGTGATGGGGATCTATAAATCCCAACAACCGAGTCTAACGGGTGTATGCGCCCTGCGAACAATCCGCGGAAGCGGCACTGCGCCGGATGGCGGCGAAAAAACGCCGGGCGGATGGAAAAAACTCCCGGCCCCAGGGCCGTAGCCCCGGGACCGGGAGTTCAACAACGGGCTTGGCGCCCACCGGCTCTAGAGAGCGGTGGTGCTTCCGCCTGCTGCGGCGATCTTTTCAGCAGCGCTGGCCGAGAATGCGTGGGCGGTGACGTCAACCTTGACGGTGATGTCGCCGGTGCCCAGCACCTTGACGGGCTGGTTCTTGCGAACGGCACCCTTTTCGACCAGGTTCTCCACGGTGACTGCGCCACCTTCGGGGAACAGCTCGTTGAGCTTGTCCAGGTTCACAACCTGGAACTCAACCCGGAACGGGTTCTTGAAGCCGCGCAGCTTCGGCAGGCGCATGTGCAGCGGCAGCTGGCCGCCGGCAAAGCCAGCCTTGATCTGGTAACGGGCTGCAGTACCCTTGGTACCACGTCCGGCGGTCTTACCCTTGGATCCCTCGCCACGACCAACGCGGGTCTTGGCGGTCTTGGCACCCGGGGCGGGACGCAGGTGGTGAACCTTCAGGGCGTTCTGCTTCTCAGCAGCCTGTGCCTTATCAGCAGTGTTCTCTGCCATTTACTTCGCCTCCTCTACCTTTACCAGGTGCGGAACCGTGTTGAGCATTCCCACGGTCACGGCATCGGCGGTGCGGACAACGGTCTGTCCAATACGCTTCAGGCCGAGGGACCGCAGGGTGTCGCGCTGGTTCTGCTTGCCGCCAATGGCGGACTTGATCTGAGTGATCTCCAACTGGGCGTCGGAGGGAATCAGGTTCTTAGCCATGACTAGGCACCTGCCTTCGGAGCCAGGAGAGCCTTCACCAGTGCCGCCGGAGCGATCTCGTCGAGGGGCAGGCCGCGGCGTGCTGCCACTGCTGCCGGCTCTTCGAGGCGCTTCAGGGCGTCAACAGTCGCGTGAACGATGTTGATGGCGTTGGAGGAACCGAGCGACTTGGAGAGGATGTCGTGGATTCCCACGCATTCCAGTACTGCACGGACCGGACCACCGGCGATAACACCGGTACCGGCGGAAGCCGGACGCAGCATTACGACGCCTGCGGCAGCCTCACCCTGAACGCGGTGCGGGATGGTGTTGCCAACGCGGGGAACGCGGAAGAAGGACTTCTTAGCTTCTTCAACGCCCTTCGCGATTGCGGCAGGAACTTCCTTAGCCTTGCCGTAGCCAACGCCGACCATGCCGTTACCGTCACCAACGACGACCAGGGCGGTGAAGCTGAAGCGACGACCACCCTTGACCACCTTGGAAACGCGGTTGATGGTGACGACGCGCTCTACGAACTGGCTCTTCTCGGCTTCACGGCCGCCGTCGCGGCCGCCACGGCCACCACGGTCGCCGCGGCCCTGGCCACGGTCGCCACGCTCGCCGCGACGAGCGCCACCACGGCGGTCATCGGCAGCTGCGGGGGCAGTGGTCTCAGCGGCAGCTACGGCTTCAGTAGCCTTCTGATCTGCAGACACAGTGTCCTTTTCCTTGTTTGCTTCCGTCACAGTGACAGCCCACCTTCACGTGCACCGTCAGCGACGGCGGCGATCCGGCCGTGGTACTTGTTACCACCGCGGTCGAAGACAACAGCTTCGATACCGGCAGCCTTGGCACGCTCTGCGACGAGTTCGCCAACGCGCTTGGCCTTGGCAGTCTTGTCGCCGTCGAATGCACGAAGGTCGGCTTCCAGAGTGGAGGCGCTCGCTACGGTCAGGCCCTTGGTGTCATCGACAACCTGGACAAATACGTGGCGTGCGGAGCGGTTGACGACCAGACGCGGACGTACAGCCGTACCGGAGATGCGCTTACGGATACGAAGCTGGCGGCGGCTGCGCGAAGCAGACTTGCTCTTGTTCGTACGCTTCTTGTTAATTGAGATGGCCATGGTTACTTACCAGCCTTTCCGACCTTGCGGCGGATGACTTCGCCGGCGTAACGGATGCCCTTGCCCTTGTAGGGGTCCGGCTTCCGCAGCTTGCGAATGTTGGCAGCAACCTCGCCGACCTGCTGCTTGTTGATACCTGAAACAGAGAGCTTGGTCGGGGTCTCAACTGCAAAGGTGATGCCCTCCGGTGCGGAGACATTGACCGGGTGGCTGAAACCGAGAGCGAACTCAAGGTCAGATCCCTTGGCCTGAACGCGGTAACCGGTACCAACGATTTCAAGCTTCTTCTCGTAGCCCTTGGTAACGCCCTCGATCATGTTGGAGATCAGGGTGCGGGTCAGGCCGTGGAGTGAACGGGAGGCGCGCTCGTCGTTCGGGCGGGCGACAGTCAGGGTGTCTGCATCCAGGGTGACCTCGATCGGGCTGGCCACAGTGTGGTTCAGCTCGCCCTTGGATCCCTTGACGCTGACGACAGAGCCGTCAACCTTGACCTCAACGCCGGCAGGAACGGTGATGGGGAGACGTCCAATACGTGACATTATTCTCTTCCTTTCCCGTTACCAGACGTACGCGAGGACTTCGCCGCCCACGCCCTTCTTGCCGGCCTGCTTGTCAGTCAGGAGGCCGGAAGAGGTGGACAGGATTGCGACACCCAGGCCACCGAGCACGTGCGGCAGGTTGGTGGACTTTGCGTAAACACGCAGGCCCGGCTTGGAGATACGGCGAACACCAGCGATTGAACGCTCGCGGTTCGGTCCGAACTTGAGCTCGATGGTCAGCTTCTTGCCAACCTCAGCGTCCTCTTCCTTCCAGCCGGCAATGAAGCCTTCGGCCTTGAGGATGTCGGCGACGCGTGCCTTGAGCTTGCTGTACGGCATGGTCACGGTGTCGTGGTATGCCGAGTTTGCATTGCGCAGACGCGTAAGCATGTCTGCGACAGGATCTGTCATTGTCATGGTGGGCTCTTGCCCTTCCTCGTAACGGTTTCCGCGGTGCAGCGTCCCCGGCCTGGGCCAGGGATCCGTACCGCCGGACCTTTTACGTAGTTAGATTAGTCTTCGGCCTTGAACGGGAAGCCAAGCGCCTTCAGCAGCGCGCGGCCTTCGTCATCGGTCTTGGCAGTGGTAACAACCGTGATGTCCATACCGCGGACGCGGTCGATCTTGTCCTGGTCGATTTCGTGGAACATAACCTGCTCGGTCAGACCGAAGGTGTAGTTGCCGTTGCCATCGAACTGCTTGCCGGAGAGACCGCGGAAGTCCCTGATTCGGGGCAGCGCCAGGGTGACAAGACGATCCAGGAATTCCCACATGCGGTCGCCACGCAGGGTAGCGTGTGCACCGATGGGCATGCCTTCGCGCAGCTTGAACTGTGCGATCGACTTGCGGGCCTTGGTTACCTGCGGCTTCTGGCCGGTGATCTGGGTGAGGTCGCGGACGGCGCCGTCGATCAGCTTGGAGTCCTTGGCGGCATCTCCAACACCCATGTTCACAACAACCTTCACGAGGCGGGGAACCTGGTTGACGTTCTGGTACTTGAATTCCTCAATGAGCGTGCTCTTGATGGATTCGGCGTACTTGGTCTTCAGACGAGGAACGATCTTCGTTGCCGGAGTCTCGAGAGTCTCAGTCATTAGATGTCCTTCCCTGAGCTCTTGGCCACGCGGATGCGGACTTCGCGCTGCTTGCCGTTGCGCTCAACGGTCTCAGTGCGGAAGCCAACGCGGGTGGGCTTCTTGGTGGACGGGTCGACCAGAGCCACGTTGGAGATGTGGATCGGGGCTTCAACAACCTCGATGCCACCGGTCTTGGTGCCGCGCTGCGACTGACCGACCTTGGTGTGCTTGGTTACGCGGTTAACGCCTTCAACCAACACGCGGTTGGTGTCGGTGAACACGCGCAGGACCTTGCCCTGCTTGCCGCGGTCGCCGCCGCGCTCAGCCTTGGCGCCAGTGATGACCTGAACCAGGTCACCCTTCTTGATCTTTGCAGCCATGGACTAGAGCACCTCCGGAGCCAGAGAAACGATCTTCATGAACTTCTTGTCACGGAGTTCACGACCAACCGGTCCGAAGATACGGGTACCGCGGGGGTCACCGTCGCCCTTCAGGATCACAGCTGCGTTCTCGTCAAACTTGATGTAGGAACCATCCGCACGGCGGCGTTCCTTCTTGGTACGGACGATGACTGCCTTAACAACATCGCCCTTCTTTACGTTGCCGCCCGGGATTGCATCCTTGACGGTGGCGACAATGACGTCACCGATGCCTGCGTAGCGACGGCCAGATCCACCGAGAACGCGAATGGTAAGGATTTCCTTAGCACCCGTGTTGTCGGCGACCTTGAGTCGCGACTCCTGCTGAATCACTATTTACTCCTTGCGTCGCGCCGGTTCTCAGACCGAAAATCTTCCTACGGAATGAGCCTTGCGGAACGGTTGATCGGGGTGTCTCTTGACCTGCCTGGATTTTGCCAGACCAGGCCTAAACTCCCGTGCCAGAAGCAGTTGCTCCCATCCGGTCCAGGACTGGTCCTGGGCGCAAGGGGGCACTATGCCGTGGCACGCTTGTTTACGAGGTTGATGACGGCGCACGAAAGGCGCCATACAAACTCAAAATCTTAGCACAGTTTCGGCCGGTTCCCATATCACCGGGAGGCGCTCTCCCGCAAGGCGGACGACGGCGGGCACGGCGGACTTCCGCGGGCACGGCGGACGACGGCGCCACGCGCGGCAGCCTCACACCCCGCCTTTGGTGCCACTCCCCCCGGGTCCCGCCCACCGCCGTCGGACGCTCTCTCACTTAACGCGCCCTTTCGGCGGACGCTCTCTCACTTAACGCGTCGTTTCGGCCGGCGCTCACTCATTTAACGCGTCCTTTCGGCCGGCGCTCTCTCACTCAACACGCCCTTTCGGCGGACGCTCTCTCACTTTCTTGAGGACAGTGAGAAAGCGTCCCGGAATTTCCCGCGTTAAGTGAGAGAGCGTCCGGGGAAGAGGCACGGCGGCGGGACGCGCCGTCGTGCCTTCGCCAAGGCCTGCCCCGCGTGGCGCGGTTGCATGGTTAAGCGCGGAAACCCCCGCTCCCAGAGGGAGCAGGGGCTTCCGGATACCGAAGCAGCAGGTGCTACTTGGCCTTCTCGAGGATCTCCACGAGCCGCCAGTTCTTGGTGGCGGACAGCGGGCGGGTCTCGGCGATGACAACGAGGTCGCCGATGCCGGCGGTGTTGTTCTCATCGTGAGCCTTGACCTTGGAGGTACGGCGGATGACCTTGCCGTACAGGGCGTGCTTCACGCGGTCCTCAACCTGGACAACGATGGTCTTTTCCATCTTGTCAGAGACCACGTAGCCGCGACGCGTCTTGCGGTAACCGCGCTGCTCAGCCGTGGCTGCGGTAGCAGTTTCCGTCACGTTCTCGTCCTTTTCACTCACTTGGCATCCTCCTCGGTCTCAACCGTTTCAGCCGGCTCGGCCTTCTTGGTTGCTGCCTTCTTGGACTTCTTCTCTTCCTTGGCTTCCACAACCGGTGCGGCAACCTCGGCACGAATGCCCAGCTCGCGCTCACGGAGAACGGTGTAGATGCGGGCGATGTCCTTCTTTACCGCGCGCAGACGACCGTGGTTCTCCAGCTGTCCGGTGGCGGACTGGAAACGCAGGTTGAACAGCTCTTCCTTGGCCTTGCGGAGTTCTTCAACGAGACGCTCGTTGTCGAAACCGTCCAGCTGTGCGGGAGCCAGATCCTTGGATCCTACTGCCATTTCTATTCACCACCTTCGCGACGCAGAATGCGTGCCTTCAACGGGAGCTTGTGGATTGCCAGGCGCAGGGCCTCGCGGGCTACCGATTCCTCGACACCGGAGATCTCGAAGAGAACCCGGCCCGGCTTGACGTTTGCGACCCACCATTCCGGTGAACCCTTACCGGAACCCATGCGGGTTTCGGCAGGCTTCTTGGTCAGGGGACGGTCCGGGTAGATGTTGATCCAGACCTTACCGCCACGCTTGATGTGGCGGGTCATCGCGATACGGGCAGACTCGATCTGACGGTTGGTGACGTATGCCGGGCTCAGGGCCTGGATGCCGTACTCACCGAAGGAGACCTTGGTGCCGCCCGTAGCAGCGCCGGAACGACCCGGGTGGTGCTGCTTACGGTGCTTGACTCGACGTGGGATAAGCATTTAAGCCTGTCCTCCTTCTACAGCTGCAGCAGGTGCAGCCTCAGCTGCCGGAGCCTCGGCAGCAGGAGCTGCGTCAGCGGCCGGGCGGTCGTTGCGACGGCGGCGGTCACCACGGTCAGCGCCACCCGGGCGGCCCGGACGGTCGCTGGGACCGCGGCCACGGGACGGGGCGGAAGCGGCCTGCTGGGCCAGTTCCTTGGCGGTGACGTCACCCTTGTAGATCCAGACCTTCACGCCGATGCGGCCGAAGGTGGTCTTGGCTTCGTAGAAGCCGTAGTCGATGTTCGCGCGGAGGGTGTGCAGGGGCACACGGCCTTCCCGGTAGAACTCCGAGCGGGACATTTCAGCGCCACCGAGTCGACCGGAGCAGGCGATACGGATGCCCTTGGCACCTGCACGCTGCGCGGACTGCATGGCCTTCTTCATTGCACGGCGGAATGCCACGCGTGAAGTCAGCTGTTCAGCAACGCCCTGGGCTACAAGCTGGGCTTCCATCTCGGGGTTCTTGACCTCGAGGATGTTCAGCTGGACCTGCTTGCCGGTGAGCTTTTCGAGCTCGCCGCGGATGCGGTCTGCTTCTGCTCCACGGCGGCCGATGACGATGCCGGGACGGGCCGTGTGGATGTCCACGCGGACGCGGTCACGGGTGCGCTCGATCTCAACCTTGGCGATCCCGGCGCGCTCCATGCCCGTAGACATGAGCTGGCGGATGCGGATGTCTTCGCGAACGAAGTCCTTGTACCGCTGGCCGGCCTTGGTGCTGTCAGCGAACCAGTGCGATACGTGATCGGTGGTGATGCCGAGTCGGAACCCGTGCGGGTTTACTTTCTGTCCCACTTAGCGAGCCTCCTCTTTCTCCGGGGTAGCGACTACCACGGTGATGTGGCTGGTGCGCTTCTTGATCTGAAATGCACGACCCTGGGCACGCGGCTGGAACCGCTTCATGGTCGGGCCTTCATCAACAAACGCTTCGCTGATGATGAGGTCACCTTCGTCAAACGCCACGCCGTCGCGGTCCGCGAGGACCCGGGCGTTGGAGATTGCCGACTGTACTACCTTGAATACCGGCTCCGAAGCTGCCTGGGGGGCAAACTTCAGAATTGCCAGAGCCTCATTCGCTTGCAATCCACGAACAAGGTTGACGACGCGCCGGGCCTTCATAGGCGTTACGCGGATGTGGCGCGCAATTGCCTTGGCTTCCATTGCTTTCCTTCTCTCGTCTTTGACGTAAGTGCAGGCGCCTAGCGGCGCTTGCCCTTACGGTCGTCCTTGACATGGCCGCGGAATGTCCGCGTGGGAGCGAATTCGCCGAGCTTGTGCCCGACCATCGACTCGGTGACAAACACCGGGATGTGCTTGCGTCCGTCGTGTACGGCGATCGTGTGTCCGAGCATGTCGGGGATGATCATCGAACGGCGGGACCAGGTCTTGATGACGTTCTTGGTGCCCTTTTCGTTTTCCCTGGCTACCTTCACAAAGAGGTGCTGGTCGACGAAAGGACCTTTTTTCAGGCTGCGTGGCATGTGTCCAGGCTCCTATCGCTTGTTCTTGCCAGTACGACGGCGACGAACAATAAGCTTGTCGCTCTCTTTGTTGGGGCGGCGGGTGCGGCCTTCCCGCTGACCGTTGGGGTTGACGGGGTTACGTCCACCGGACGTCTTACCCTCACCACCACCGTGCGGGTGGTCAACCGGGTTCATGGCGACACCACGGACGGTCGGGCGGACGCCCTTCCAGCGCATGCGGCCGGCCTTGCCCCAGTTGATGTTCGACTGCTCGGCGTTGCCGACCTCGCCGACGGTTGCGCGGCAGCGCACGTCAACGTTGCGGATTTCGCCGGAAGGCAGACGCAGCTGGGCGAAGCGGCCTTCTTTGGCAACAAGCTGAATGGATGCGCCGGCGGAGCGGCCCATCTTGGCGCCGCCACCCGGACGCAGTTCAACTGCGTGGATAACGGTACCCACGGGGATGTTGCGCAGGGGCAGGTTGTTGCCAGGCTTGATGTCAGCGTTGGCGCCGGCCTCTACGAAGTCACCCTGGGACAGCTTGTTCGGGGCGATGATGTAACGCTTGGTGCCATCAACGTAGTGCAGGAGGGCGATGCGAGCCGTACGGTTCGGATCGTACTCAATTTCAGCAACGCGGGCGTCCACGCCGTCCTTGTCGTGACGACGGAAGTCGATCAGACGGTACTGGCGCTTGTGTCCGCCACCCTTGTGACGGGTGGTGATCTTACCGGTGTTGTTACGGCCGCCCTTTTTGGGCAGCGGACGTACCAACGACTTTTCCGGCGTCGACCGCGTGATTTCGGTGAAGTCCGCTACGCTCGAGCCACGACGGCCCGGGGTAGTCGGCTTGTATTTACGGATTCCCATAATTTATTTCCTCGTTAAAGTGGTCTCCGCTACGAGAGCGGACCGCCGAAGATGTCGATGGTGCCTTCTTTGAGGGTGACAATCGCACGCTTGGTGTTCTTGCGGGTACCCCATCCGAATTTGGTGCGCTTGCGCTTACCGGCACGGTTGATGGTGTTGATCGATTCGACCTTGACGGAGAAAATCTTCTCCACGGCCAGCTTGATCTCGGTCTTGTTCGAGCGGGGGTCCACCAGGAAGGTGTACTTGCCCTCGTCGATCAGGCCATAGCTCTTTTCCGACACGACGGGTGCAAGCACGACGTCGCGGGGATCCTTGATGGTGGCTGCACTCACTTGGCATCCTCCTCGTTCTTTGCCACTGCCTTGCCGGCAACGAATGCGTCGTAGGCAGCCTTGGTGAAGACAACGTCATCAGACACGAGAACGTCGTAGGTGTTCAGCTGGTCTGCGTACAGAACGTGAACACCGGCGAGGTTGCGCACGGACAGTGCAGCAACATCGTTGGCGCGCTCGATGACGACCAGCAGGTTCTTGCGCTCGGAGACACCGCGCAGTGCTGCCAGTGCAGCCTTGGCGGAAGGCTTGGTGCCTTCTACCAGCTCGGCGACAACGTGGATTCGTCCGTTGCGTGCCCGGTCAGACAGTGCGCCGCGCAGTGCAGCAGCAATCATCTTCTTGGGGGTCCGCTGGCTGTAGTCACGCGGGGTGGGACCGTGGACAACGCCACCGCCGGTCATGTGGGGAGCACGGATTGAACCCTGACGGGCGCGGCCGGTGCCCTTCTGCTTGAACGGCTTGCGTCCTGCACCGGAAACTTCAGCGCGGGTCTTGGTCTTGTGGGTACCCTGGCGAGCAGCAGCGAGCTGTGCAACGACAACCTGGTGCAGCAGCGGCACGTTGGTCTGGACGTCGAAGATCTCTGCAGGCAGGTCAACCTGGACAGTGTTAGCCATTGGACTAAGCTCCCTTCACGGCGGTGCGTACGAGGACGACCTGGCCGCGGGCGCCGGGAACGGCACCCTTGATGAGGAGCAGCGACTTCTCGACGTCAACCGCGTGAACCGTGAGGTTCAGCGTGGTGTGACGAACGGCGCCCATGCGGCCGGCCATTTTCATGCCCTTGAAGACGCGGCTCGGGGTGGATGCGCCACCGATTGAACCGGGCTTACGGTGGTTCTTGTGGGCACCGTGGGAAGCTCCAACGCCGTGGAAGCCGTGACGCTTCATAACACCGGCGAAGCCCTTACCCTTGGTGGTGCCGATGACGTCGATCTTCTGGCCGGCTTCGAAGACCTCTACGGAGAGCTCCTGGCCAAGCTCGTACTCAGCAGCATCTGCGGTACGGAGTTCGACGACGTGGCGGCGAGGCGTGACGCCCGCCTTTTCAAAGTGACCAGCCAGCGGCTTGGTGACCTTGCGGGGATCGATCTGGCCGTAGCCGATCTGAACGGCGACGTAGCCATCAGCTTCTGCATTGCGCAGCTGGGTGATGACGTTCGAATCTGCCTGGACCACAGTGACGGGGATGAGCTTGTTGTTCTCGTCCCAGACCTGGGTCATGCCGAGCTTCGTGCCCAGCAGGCCCTTTACGTTACGGGTTGCGGTCATAGTCTCTCAGCACCTCCCTACAGCTTGATTTCGATGTTCACGTCAGCCGGCAGGTCGAGACGCATGAGCGAGTCAACAGCCTTCGGCGTGGGATCGATGATGTCGATAAGACGCTTGTGCGTGCGCATTTCGAAGTGCTCGCGGCTGTCCTTGTACTTGTGCGGAGAGCGGATCACGCAGTACACGTTCTTCTCCGTAGGCAGCGGCACGGGGCCGACTACCGTTGCGCCTGCGCGCGTGACCGTCTCAACGATCTTCCGTGCTGAAACGTCAATGACCTCGTGGTCGTATGACTTCAGCCGGATGCGGATTTTTTGTCCCGCCATGTCGCCTGACTCTCTTTCAGTCTGTGCTTCCCCTGGTTAGGGCTGCCCTGTTCATTTCTCGTTGTATGGCTGCCGAAGCATTTGAAGTCGTAACTACCACCCGCCGCACAAACTGAATCCGGATGAATCCGGGTTCCTCACCTTGCCGGCGCAACCGACCCCCGCGGTCGGGCGTGTCGCGCTTTTCACGCATACAAATCCGCTATCCATGGGGAGTGGGTTATGTTTGGTCTTCCACTTGGACCCTGGCATCCGGCATTATCCGGATCGGGACGCGAAGAAGCGCTTGAACAACTCATCTAGTATGCCGGAATTTGGCGGCAGAAGCGAATCGCGCCGCTAAGGCCTCCGCTGAGGGAGGCCCGGCCGGGGCCATTGCCCCCGGGTCCCTACCGAATGGATGATAGGGGCATGACCCTGGAACGCACCGAATCGGCGACGGAGCTCGCCAGCCGCATGCCGCCGTCGTTCACTTTGGGGGTAGCCGCCGCTGCCTTCCAGATTGAAGGAGCATTGGCCGACGGCGGGCGGGGGCCCTCCGGCTGGGACGCCTTCGCCGAGAAGCCAGGCGCGATCGTGGACGGCCACTCCCCCGCCGTGGCGTGCGACCACTACAACAGGTTGCCGGAGGACGTGGCCCTGCTGCAGGACCTGGGCGTGGACTCCTACCGCTTTTCGCTGTCCTGGCCGAGGATCCAGCCCGAAGGGCGGGGAGGTTTCAACAAGGAGGGCCTGGACTTCTACGACCGTCTCCTTGATCAGCTGCTGGCAGCGGGGATCAGTCCCATGGCAACGCTCTACCACTGGGATACCCCGCTGCCACTGGAACACCGCGGCGGCTGGATGAACCGGGAGACGGCCGAGCGGTTTGGCGAATACGCCAGTGCTGCGGGCGAACGCTTCGGGGACCGTGTGGCGCAGTGGGTCACGTTGAACGAACCTGTCTCGGTGACCCTGAACGGCTACGCCCTGGGCGTCCATGCCCCCGGCCACGCGCTCATGTTCGATGCACTCCCGTCCATCCACCACCAGCTGCTGGCCCATGGCCTCGGCGTACAGGCCCTGCGGGCGGCGGGCGTGGCCGGGGGCATCGGCGTGACCAACCTGCACGCGCCCGTGCGGCCAGCCACCGGCAAGATCGGCGACCGGCTGGTGGCCCACCTCTATGACCTGCTGATGAACAGGATCTACGCAGACCCGGTGCTGCTGGGCCGGTACCCGAAGCTTCCGCTGTATGCCAAGCCGTGGCTGCGCTCCATCGGCAGGATTTCCGATGCCGATCTGCGCACCATCCACCAGCCACTGGATTTTTACGGACTGAATTACTACTTCCCGGTGAAGGTTGCCCTGGGACGCGGCGCAGCATCAATCCCGGCGGACATCCACAAGGCGGTGGCGAGGCTGCCGTTCCACGAGGTGGGCTACCCGGAGTACGACAGCACCGGGTTTGGCTGGCCTGTGGCGCCGGACCATCTGGGCGTCCTGCTGAAGGAGCTCCAGGACCGGTACGGCGAAGTTTTGCCGCCGGTGTTCATCACTGAGGGCGGGGCCAGCTTCCCGGAGCCCGAGACAGTGTCAGGGACACTGCAGGACGAGGAGCGGGTGCGCTATTTGGCAACGCATCTTGGGGCGGCCCTCGATGCCACGGCTCCCGGCGGGATGGCATCCGGCGTGGACCTCCGCGGCTACTACGTGTGGACCCTTATGGACAACTTCGAATGGGCGGCCGGGTATTCGCAACGCTTTGGACTGGTCCACGTGGACTTTGACTCCCTGGCGCGCACCCCGAAACAGTCCTTCTACTGGTACCAGGCACTCAGCCAGGCAAGGAAGGCCGGCGGGCTTTAGCCTGCGCCCTGCCGAGGACAGTGATACTGCGGGAGCAGCTACAAGTCCTTGTTTGACCTGTTGATGCGCTTGGCGCGGTCGATCTCGTGGCGGAAATACTTCTTCGCCCAGAAGACGCCGGCAACGACGGCAACAGCGATGATCAGGAAAATAAGCCAGCCCATGGTGAGCTCCTTTCGGTCCAGTAACAGTATCAGGGCCCTGTTAACAGAAAAGAACAGCCCCGCTGCAGTAGCAGCGGGGCTGTTCTTCAGTTCAACAAGGAATTACTTGATGATCTTGGTAACGCGTCCTGAACCAACGGTGCGGCCGCCTTCGCGGATTGCGAAGCCGAGGCCCTCTTCCATTGCGATCGGCTGGATGAGCGCAACGGTCATCTCAGTGTTGTCGCCAGGCATAACCATTTCCGTGCCCTCGGGCAGGGTGATAACGCCGGTTACGTCCGTGGTACGGAAGTAGAACTGCGGGCGGTAGTTGGAGTAGAACGGGTTGTGACGTCCGCCTTCGTCCTTGGAGAGGATGTAGACGTTAGCCTCGAAGTCGGTGTGCGGGGTGATGGAACCCGGCTTGACGACAACCTGGCCACGCTCGACATCGTCGCGCTTCAGACCGCGGAGCAGGAGGCCACAGTTCTCGCCGGCCCATGCTTCGTCGAGCTGCTTGTGGAACATCTCGATACCGGTAACCGTGGTCTTCTGGACCGGACGGATGCCGACGATCTCGACCTCGGAGTTGATGGCGAGGGTTCCACGCTCGGCGCGGCCCGTAACAACGGTGCCACGGCCGGTGATGGTGAAGACGTCTTCGATCGGCATCAGGAAGGGCTTGTCGCGGTCGCGGATGGGGTCCGGAACGGACTCGTCCACAGCAGCCATCAGGTCCTCAACGGACTTGACCCACTCGGGGTCGCCTTCCAGGGCCTTCAGGCCGGAGACGCGGACAACCGGTGCTTCGTCGCCATCGAAGCCCTGCGAGCTGAGGAGCTCACGAACTTCCATTTCAACGAGGTCCAGCAGTTCCTCATCGTCAACCATGTCAGCCTTGTTCAGGGCGACCAGCAGGTAGGGAACACCAACCTGGCGGGCGAGCAGAACGTGCTCGCGGGTCTGTGCCATGGGGCCATCGGTAGCAGCAACCACGAGGATTGCGCCGTCCATCTGGGCAGCACCGGTGATCATGTTCTTGATGTAGTCAGCGTGACCCGGGGCGTCTACGTGTGCGTAGTGGCGCTTTTCGGTCTGGTACTCCACGTGGGAGATGTTGATGGTGATACCGCGCTGACGCTCTTCGGGAGCAGAGTCGATCGACGCGAAGTCGCGCTTCTCGTTGAGATCCGGGTACTTGTCGTACAGCACCTTGGAAATGGCGGCCGTCAACGTCGTCTTACCGTGGTCAACGTGACCAATGGTGCCGATGTTAACGTGCGGCTTAGTCCGCTCGAACTTTGCCTTTGCCACAGGTTCCTCCTAGAACGTTTTCAAATGACGTACCCTTCAGCCGCGCTTGTCGCGGCGGAAACTCAGGTAAGTCTACTTGGGGGGCTTTGGATTGGTGAAATTGCAGATTCAGGAACTAATACTAGTGCCTTGGACCTGTTCGTGCAGATGGCCGGAACCCGGCTTGACCGGATGAATCCGACCGGCCCGGCCACCTGCACCGGCTGCGCTGTCCGTTTCCGGCCAGGCGCACCCGAGGTTGTTCGCTTTGAAAAGTCCTAGGACTATTCGCCGCGGCTCTTCTGGATGATCTCGTCGGCAACAGCCTTCGGGACCTCGGCGTAGCTGTTGAACGTCATGGAGTACACAGCACGGCCCTGGGTCTTGGAGCGCAGGTCACCGATGTAGCCGAACATGCCGGACAGCGGGACGTGTGCACGGATGACCTTGACGCCCTGTGCATCCTCCATGGACTGCATCTGGCCACGGCGGGAGTTGAGGTCGCCGATAACTTCACCCATGTATTCCTCAGGGGTGCGGACCTCGACATCCATCAGCGGTTCGAGCAGGACAGGGTTCGCCTTGCGTGCAGCTTCCTTGAAAGCCATACGGCCGGCGATCTTGAATGCCATTTCCGAGGAGTCGACATCGTGGTACGCGCCGTCAACCAGCGTGGCCTTGATGCCGACAACCGGGTAGCCGGCCAGGACGCCGTCGTTCAGTGCATCCTGGATACCCGCATCAACCGAAGGAATGTACTCGCGGGGAACGCGGCCACCGGTGACCTTGTTCTCGAACTCGTACAGCTCGCCCTCGGCAGTGTCCAGCGGCTCGATCGCGATCTGGATCTTTGCGAACTGGCCCGAACCACCGGTCTGCTTCTTGTGCGTGTAGTCGTGACGCTCTACAGCACGCTTGATGGTTTCGCGGTAGGCGACCTGCGGCTTGCCCACGTTGGCCTCGACCTTGAACTCGCGGCGCATGCGGTCCACCAGGATGTCCAGGTGGAGCTCGCCCATGCCGGCGATGATGGTCTGGCCGGTGTCTTCGTTGAGGGACACCTGGAAGGTGGGGTCCTCAGCGGAGAGCTTCTGGATGGCCGTGGAGAGCTTCTCCTGGTCACCCTTGGTGTTCGGCTCGATGGCAACCGAGATCACGGGCTCCGGGAAGCTCATGGACTCGAGGACGATCTGGTTCGCGGAATCACACAGGGTGTCACCCGTGGTGGTGTCCTTCAGGCCGATCGCTGCGTAGATGTGGCCGGCGGTAGCGCCCTCGACGGGCATTTCCTTGTTGGCGTGCATCTGGAACAGCTTGCCGATGCGTTCCTTCTTGCCCTTGGTGGAGTTGACCACCTGCGCGCCTGCTTCCACGTGACCGGAGTACACGCGGATGAAGGTGAGCTGGCCGAAGAACGGGTGGGCCGCGATCTTGAACGCGAGAGCGGAGAACGGCTCGTCAGCGGAAGGCTTGCGGGTCAGTTCCTTCTCTTCGTCGCGGGGATCGTGACCGATCATCGGGGGGACGTCGAGCGGGTTCGGCAGGTAGTCCACAACTGCATCGAGCATGGGCTGGACGCCGCGGTTCTTGAACGCGGAGCCGCAGAAGATCGGGTACAGCTCGGAGTTGATCGTCATCTTGCGGATGCCGGCCTTGAGCTCGTCGATCGAAATCTCTTCGCCCTCGAGGTACTTCTCCATCAGTTCTTCGGAGGACTCTGCGACGGTCTCAACCAGGTTCGCACGGTACTCTTCAGCCTTGGCCTGGAGGTCGGCAGGGATCTCGCGGATCTCGTACTTCGCACCCATGGTCACGTCACCCTTGGCATCGCCGGGCCACACGAGGGCGCGCATGTAGAGCAGGTCCACAACGCCGATGAAGTCGTTCTCGGCACCGATCGGCAGCTGCATGACCAGCGGCTTGGCGCCGAGGCGGCTGATGATGGTGTCTACGGTGAAGTAGAAGTCAGCACCCAGCTTGTCCATCTTGTTGACGAAGCAGATGCGGGGAACGTTGTACTTGTCAGCCTGGCGCCAAACGGTCTCAGACTGAGGCTCAACGCCTTCCTTGCCATCGAAGACGGCAACGGCACCGTCGAGGACGCGCAGGGAGCGCTCAACCTCAACGGTGAAGTCAACGTGGCCGGGGGTGTCGATGATGTTGATCTGGTTGTTTTCCCAGAAGCAGGTCACGGCGGCAGACGTGATGGTGATGCCGCGTTCCTTTTCCTGTTCCATCCAGTCAGTGGTCGAAGCGCCGTCGTGCGTTTCGCCGATCTTGTGGTTCACACCCGTGTAGAACAGGATGCGCTCGGTGGTGGTGGTCTTGCCGGCATCAATGTGGGCCATGATGCCGATGTTGCGGACCTTACTAAGGTCGGTAAGCACGTCCTGTGCCACGGTGTCTCCCTTTCGGATGGACTGCACGTTCGCCGCCGGCTCGGTTGAGCCGGCGGCGTCCGGGAAGTATTACCAGCGGTAGTGTGCGAAGGCCTTGTTGGACTCGGCCATCTTGTGGGTGTCTTCGCGACGCTTCACAGCGGCACCGAGACCGTTGGACGCATCCAGGATTTCGTTCTGGAGGCGCTCGGTCATCGTCTTTTCGCGGCGGGCCTTGGAGTAGCCAACCAGCCAGCGCAGGGCGAGTGCGGTGGAACGGCCCGGCTTGACCTCAACCGGAACCTGGTAGGTGGCGCCGCCGACGCGGCGTGAGCGGACCTCGAGGGAAGGCTTGACGTTGTCCATGGCCTTCTTGAGGGCTGCTACGGGGTCGCCGCCGGACTTGGCGCGAGCACCTTCGAGGGCACCGTAGACGATGCGCTCTGCAGTGGACTTCTTGCCGTCAACAAGCACCTTGTTGATGAGCTGGGTGACCAGCGGGGAGCCGTAAACGGGATCTAGTACGAGCGGCCGCTTGGGGGCCGGACCCTTGCGAGGCATATTACTTCTTCTCCATCTTTGCGCCGTAGCGGCTGCGTGCCTGCTTACGGTTCTTGACACCCTGGGTATCGAGGGCGCCACGGACGATCTTGTAGCGGACACCCGGAAGGTCCTTCACACGACCACCGCGAACGAGCACAATGGAGTGCTCCTGCAGGTTGTGGCCAACACCGGGGATGTAGGCGGTAACTTCCACGCCGCCGTTGAGGCGCACACGTGCCACCTTACGCAGAGCCGAGTTCGGCTTCTTCGGGGTGGTGGTGTAGACGCGGGTGCAGACACCGCGGCGCATGGGGCTGCCCTTAAGCGCGGGAGCCTTGGTCTTTGAGACCTTAGGCGTGCGGCCCTTACGGACCAGCTGGTTAATCGTAGGCACTCTCGTGTTCTCCGTTTTATCCGGAGTGGCCGCTTCCGGCCACTCTCTTGTTGCGTTGCCCCGCCGCCCGGGCCTTGAAGAAGTTCTCCATGGCGGCGAAGGCGAAGCCTTAATAGTCGGATCGCATCCATAGGGACTGACTCACGTCTTCAATGGTCCCTAGGCATGCAAAAATGTGGCATACGTTGCACAAGAACCCTGCAAACCGGAAACGTCGCTCTGGTTCAGCTTTTCAGCTGGTACCGGCGCACTCATCCACTGCCACAATAACAATTGGTAACAAGTCTAGCACGGACGGCCCATACCCCTTAATCAGGGCCCCACTCCCCCAAGTAGGTAGCGCTAAGTGTCGTTTTGAACCCCCAAAACGACACTTAGCGCTACCTAGTTGGGTTAACGGGAAGACCCCGCCTCCCCCTGCCGGCAAGCAGGTTGAGGCGGGGCCCACGCGGACTGCCTTTTAGCGGAAGTCGTTGCCCAGGTCGTAGTCATCCAGCGGGATGGCGTGGAACTCAGGAGCTCCGTCGCCGCCCAGGGTGTCGTACGAGAAGTCACTGAATGCGCTGGGGCCGGTGAACAGGTTGGCCTTTGCTTCTTCAGTGGGCTCCACGGTGACCTCGGTGTAGCGCGGGAGGCCCGTGCCGGCCGGGATCAGCTTACCGATGATGACGTTCTCCTTGAGGCCCAGCAGCGGATCGCTCTTGCCTTCCATGGCCGCCTGCGTCAGGACGCGGGTGGTCTCCTGGAAGGAAGCAGCGGACAGCCAGGACTCGGTGGCCAGCGACGCCTTGGTGATGCCCATGAGCTCAGGACGTCCGGATGCCGGAGTCTTGCCCTCGGACACAACGCGGCGGTTGGCGTCCTCGAAACGGCTGCGCTCGGCGAGCTCGCCGGGCAGCAGGTCCGATTCGCCGGACTCGATGACCGTGACGCGGCGCAGCATCTGGCGGACGATAACCTCGACGTGCTTGTCGTGGATACCGATGCCCTGGCTGCGGTACACGCCCTGGACCTCGTCCACCAGGAACTTCTGTGCCGCACGCGGACCCATGATGCGCAGGACCTGCTTGGGATCCACCGGTCCGTTGATCAGCTTCTGGCCGACGGTGACGTGGTCGCCGTCCTCGATCAACAGGCGTGAACGGCGCAGGACCGGGTAGGCGATCTCTTCGGTTCCGTCATCCGGGGTGATGACCAGGCGCATCTGGCGCTCGGACTCTTCGATGGTGATGCGGCCGGCTGCTTCTGCAATCGGTGCAACACCCTTCGGAGTACGGGCTTCGAAGAGCTCCTGGATACGGGGCAGACCCTGGGTGATGTCGTCGCCACCGCTGGCGGAGACAGCACCACCGGTGTGGAA
Organism: Pseudarthrobacter sp. L1SW; assembly: GCF_020809045.1. Classification (NCBI taxonomy): domain Bacteria; kingdom Bacillati; phylum Actinomycetota; class Actinomycetes; order Micrococcales; family Micrococcaceae; genus Pseudarthrobacter; species Pseudarthrobacter sp. L1SW. The sequence goes on from NZ_CP078079.1 coordinate 2,906,779, forward strand.
CGTACGCATGGTCAGCTGGGTACCGGGCTCACCGATGGACTGTGCGGCGATGATGCCCACGGCCTCGCCGATGTCCACGGTCTTGCCAGTGGCCAACGAACGGCCGTAGCACAGTGCACAGGTTCCAACGCTGGACTCACAGGTGAGTACGGAGCGGACCTTGACCTCGGTGATGCCTGCCTTGAACAGCTCGTCGATGACGACGTCGCCGCAGTCGGTGCCGGCGGCTGCGAGAACCTTGCCCTCGGAGTCCACGACGTCGACGGCGAGGGTACGTGCGTAGGCACTGTTCTCGACGTTCTCATCCAGGACCAGCTCACCGTTGGAATCGGCGACGGCGATCGGCGTGACCAGGCCACGCTCCGTGCCGCAGTCCTCTTCACGGACGATGACGTCCTGCGAGACGTCCACCAGGCGACGGGTCAGGTAACCCGAGTTGGCGGTACGCAGCGCGGTGTCGGCAAGACCCTTACGGGCACCGTGCGTGGCGATGAAGTATTCCAGAACCGACAGGCCCTCACGGTAGGAGGACTTGATGGGACGGGGAATAATTTCACCCTTCGGGTTGGCCACCAGGCCACGGATACCCGCGATCTGGCGGACCTGCATCCAGTTACCACGTGCACCGGAGGACACCATGCGGTTGATGGTGTTCATCGGGGACAGGCTGTCACGCATCGCCTGGGCGATCTCGTTGGTTGCCTTGTTCCAGATCTCGATCAGTTCCTGGCGACGCTCGTCGTCGTCGATCAGGCCCTTGTCGTACTGGCCCTGGATCTTGGCGGCGCGCTCTTCGTAGCCGGCGAGGATCTCCGGCTTTGCGGCCGGAACCTCGATGTCCGAGATGGCAACGGTGACGCCTGAGCGGGTGGCCCAGTAGAAACCGGCGTCCTTCAGGTTGTCCAGCGTTGCCGCGGTGACGACCTTCGGGTAGCGCTCGGCGAGGTCATTGACGATGCGGGACAGTTCGCCCTTGTCGGCAACAGCCTCAACCCAGGGGTAGTCCTCGGGCAGGGTCTCGTTGAAGAGAACCTGGCCCAGGGAGGTCTGGACGAGTGCGGGCTGACCCGGCTCCCAGCCTTCCGGAGCTTCCCAGCCTGCGTACGGTACGAAGCCTTCGAGGCGGATCTTGACCTGCGAGTTCAGGTGCAGCTCGCGGGCGTCGAAGGCCATGATGGCTTCGGAAACCGAACCGAAGATGCGGCCTTCGCCAGCTGAACCGACACGCTTGGTGGTCAGGTGGTAGAGGCCGATGATCATGTCCTGCGAGGGCAGGGTGACCGGACGTCCGTCGGAGGGCTTCAGGATGTTGTTCGAGGACAGCATCAGGATGCGGGCTTCAGCCTGGGCTTCGGGGCTCAGCGGCAGGTGGACTGCCATCTGGTCGCCGTCGAAGTCGGCGTTGAAGGCGCCACAAACCAGCGGGTGGAGCTGGATTGCCTTGCCTTCAACAAGCTGCGGCTCGAAGGCCTGGATGCCGAGGCGGTGCAGGGTAGGTGCACGGTTGAGCAGCACCGGGTGTTCGGTGATGATCTCTTCCAGCACGTCCCAGACCTGCGGGCGGTAACGCTCAACCATGCGCTTGGCCGACTTGATGTTCTGGGCGTGGTTGAGGTCAACCAGGCGCTTCATCACGAACGGCTTGAAGAGCTCCAGCGCCATCTGCTTGGGCAGGCCGCACTGGTGCAGCTTCAGCTGCGGGCCGACGACGATGACCGAACGGCCGGAGTAGTCCACGCGCTTGCCGAGGAGGTTCTGGCGGAAACGGCCCTGCTTGCCCTTGAGCATGTCGCTCAGGGACTTCAGCGGACGGTTGCCCGGTCCGGTGACCGGACGGCCGCGGCGGCCGTTGTCGAAGAGGCTGTCAACAGCTTCCTGAAGCATGCGCTTCTCGTTGTTGACGATGATCTCCGGAGCACCCAGGTCAAGCAGGCGCTTGAGGCGGTTGTTGCGGTTGATCACACGGCGGTACAGGTCGTTGAGGTCGGAGGTCGCGAAGCGGCCGCCGTCCAGCTGGACCATGGGGCGCAGTTCCGGCGGGATCACCGGGACGGCGTCGAGGACCATGCCAAGCGGGCTGTTGTTGGTGGTCAGGAACGCATTGACCACCTTCAGGCGCTTGAGGGCACGGGTCTTGCGCTGGCCCTTGCCGTTGGCGATGATGTCGCGCAGCAGGTCCGACTCGGCCTGCATGTCGAAGCTTTCAAGACGCTTCTTGATGGCTTCGGCACCCATGGAGCCTTCGAAGTACATGCCATAGCGGTCGCGCAGCTCGCGGTACAGTCCTTCGTCACCTTCAAGGTCAGCGACCTTGAGGTTCTTGAAGCGGTCCCAGACCTGCTCGAGGCGCTCGATGTCGGCGTCGGCGCGCTTGCGCACGTTGGCCATCTGGCGGTCGGCGGAGTCGCGGGCCTTCTTCTTGTCGGCAGCCTTGGCGCCTTCGCCTTCGAGACGGGCGATTTCGCCTTCGAGGTCGCGGGCAATGGCCGCGATGTCGGAGTCGCGGTTGTCGATCAGCTGCTTCTTCTCGATGTCGTGCTCAACCTGCAGGTTGGGCAGTTCCTCGTGGCGGGCGGCTTCATCAACGCTGGTGATCATGTAGGCAGCGAAGTAGATGACCTTTTCGAGGTCCTTCGGTGCCAGGTCAAGGAGGTAGCCCAGGCGGGAGGGAACACCCTTGAAGTACCAGATGTGCGTGACGGGTGCGGCCAGTTCGATGTGGCCCATGCGCTCGCGGCGGACCTTTGCGCGGGTGACCTCAACGCCACAACGCTCGCAGATGATGCCCTTGAAGCGCACGCGCTTGTACTTGCCGCAGTAGCATTCCCAGTCCCGGGACGGGCCGAAGATCTTCTCGCAGAAGAGTCCGTCCTTCTCGGGCTTGAGCGTGCGGTAGTTGATGGTTTCCGGCTTCTTAACCTCGCCGTAAGACCAGCCGCGGATGTCTTCCGCGGTGGCGAGGCCGATCTGCATGAGGCCGAAGGAGGATTCGCTGGACATATGGTCCCTGTTCTCTCTTGTTCTCTAAATTCTGAAGTCTTGGGTGCGGGATGAGGAAGGAGGACGACGACGGGCGCGGCCCGCCGTCGTCGGGCTCCTTAGACCTCTTCTACGGAACTGGGCTCTGCGCGGGACAGATCGATACCCAGTTCCTCCGCAGCCGTGAAGACTGCGTCATCAGAGTCACGCATTTCAATTGTGGTTCCGTCCGTGGAGAGGACTTCCACGTTCAGGCACAGCGACTGCATTTCCTTGATCAAGACCTTGAAGGACTCGGGAACACCCGGCTCGGGGATGTTCTCGCCCTTCACGATGGCTTCGTAGACCTTCACGCGACCATGGATGTCGTCAGACTTGATCGTGAGGAGCTCCTGGAGCGTGTAGGCGGCGCCGTAAGCTTCGAGCGCCCACACTTCCATTTCACCGAAGCGCTGGCCACCGAACTGTGCCTTACCACCCAGCGGCTGCTGCGTGATCATGGAGTACGGGCCAGTGGAGCGCGCGTGGATCTTGTCGTCCACCAGGTGGTGGAGCTTCAGGATGTACATGTAGCCGACCGAGATCGGATCCGGGAACGGCTCGCCGGAGCGGCCGTCGAACAGGCGGGTCTTGCCGGAGGAGTTGATCAGGCGTTCGCCGTCGCGGGTCACGTTGGTGGAGTCCAGCAGGCCCGTGATTTCCTCTTCGCGGGCACCGTCGAACACCGGCGTTGCAACAGTGGTCTGGCCACTCTCGCGCGGCAGGTTCGGCAGCTGCTTGACCCACTCGGGCTCGCCTTCGATCTTCCAGCCGGTCTTGGCAACCCAGCCGAGGTGCGTCTCGAGCACCTGGCCCACGTTCATACGGCCCGGGACACCCAGCGGGTTCAGGACGATATCAACGGGGGTGCCGTCGGCAAGGAAGGGCATGTCCTCAACGGGGAGGATCTTGGAGATAACACCCTTGTTGCCGTGGCGGCCGGCGAGCTTGTCGCCGTCAGTGATCTTGCGCTTGGCAGCGACGTAGACGCGGACCAGCTGGTTGACGCCCGGGGGCAGCTCGTCGTCGTTGTCGCGGTCGAAGACGCGCACGCCGATGACCGTACCGGACTCGCCGTGCGGCACCTTCAGGGAGGTGTCGCGGACTTCGCGGGACTTCTCACCGAAGATCGCGCGCAGCAGGCGCTCTTCCGGGGTCAGCTCGGTTTCACCCTTCGGGGTGACCTTTCCGACCAGGATGTCCCCTGCCTCAACCTCGGCACCAATGTGGATGATGCCGCGCTCGTCCAGGCCAGCCAGGACTTCCTCGGACACGTTGGGGATGTCACGGGTGATTTCCTCGGCACCAAGCTTGGTGTCGCGGGCATCGATCTCGTGCTCCTCGATGTGGATGGAGGAAAGGACGTCCTCGGCAACAATGCGCTGCGAGAGGATGATGGCGTCCTCGAAGTTGTGGCCTTCCCATGACATGAATGCCACGAGCAGGTTCTTACCGAGGGCGAGCTCACCCTGGTCCGTTGCCGGGCCGTCGGCGATGATGCCGCCAACTTCCAGGCGCTGGCCTTCGTTCACCAGGACACGGTGGTTGTAGCAGTTGCCCTGGTTGGAGCGGGCGAACTTGTTGATGCGGTAGTTGGTCTCGGTGCCGTCGTCGTTAAGCATGATGACGAGCTCGGCGGAAACCTCGGTGACCACACCGGCCTTCTTCGCGATGACAACGTCACCGGCGTCGACGGCTGCGGCGCGCTCCATGCCGGTGCCCACGAAGGGAGCCTCGGAACGGACCAGCGGCACGGCCTGGCGCTGCATGTTGGCACCCATGAGTGCTCGGTTTGCATCGTCGTGCTCAAGGAACGGGATCAGGGCCGTAGCCACGGACACCATCTGGCGCGGGGAAACGTCCATGAACTCGACGTCCTCGGCGGGCACGAGGACAGGCTCGCCTCCACCACCGCGGGCACGCACCAGGACGGTGTCTTCGGCGAACTTCTTGTTCTCGTCCAGCGGCGCGTTGGCCTGGGCGATCAGCACCTCAGCCTCATCGTCGGCCGTCAGGTACTGGACGTCGTCGGAAACAACGCCGTCCTTGACCAGGCGGTACGGGGTCTCGATGAAGCCGAACGGGTTGATGCGACCGTAGGATGCCAGCGAACCGATCAGGCCAATGTTCGGGCCTTCAGGCGTTTCGATGGGGCACATACGTCCGTAGTGGGACGGGTGCACGTCACGGACTTCCATGCCGGCGCGGTCACGGGACAGACCACCCGGGCCAAGGGCCGACAGGCGGCGCTTGTGGGTCAAACCCGAGAGCGGGTTGTTCTGGTCCATGAACTGCGAGAGCTGGGAGGTTCCGAAGAACTCCTTGATCGCGGCGACCACGGGGCGGATGTTGATCAGGGTCTGCGGCGTGATGGCCTCGACGTCCTGGGTGGTCATACGCTCGCGGACAACGCGCTCCATGCGGGACAGGCCGGTGCGGACCTGGTTCTCGATGAGCTCGCCGACGGCGCGGATGCGGCGGTTGCCGAAGTGGTCGATGTCGTCGATTTCGACGCGCAGGTCCACTTCCTGGCCATCGCGGGTGCCCTTGATGGTCTTCTCGCCGGCGTGCAGCGCCACGAGGAACTTGATCATGGCAACGATGTCTTCAACGTGCAGGACCGAGGCTTCCTTGTCGCCAAGGGAGCGGTCGATGCCAAGCTTGCGGTTGATCTTGTAGCGGCCAACCTTGGCCAGATCGTAGCGCTTGGAGTTGAAGTACAGGTTGTCCAGCAGCGACTGGGCAGCCTCGACGGTGGGCGGCTCGCCCGGGCGCAGCTTCCGGTAGATGTCCAGCAACGCGTCTTCGCGGGTTTCGGTGGCGTCCTTCTCCAGGGTTGCCCGCATGGAGTCGTACTGGCCGAACTCTTCGAGGATCTGGCCTTCGGTCCAGCCGAGGGCCTTCAGCAGGACGGTGACGGACTGCTTGCGCTTGCGGTCAAGGCGCACGCCCACCTGGTCGCGCTTGTCGATCTCGAGCTCGAACCAGGCGCCGCGGGACGGGATGATCTTCGCGGTGAAGATGTCCTTGTCGCTGGTCTTGTCAGCGGCACGCTCAAAGTAGGCGCCCGGGGAACGGACCAGCTGGGAGACAACGACACGCTCGGTGCCGTTGACGACGAAGGTGCCCTTCTCGGTCATCAGCGGGAAGTCACCCATGAACACGGTCTGCTGCTTGATTTCGCCCGTGTTGTTGTTCATGAACTCGGCCTTGACGTACAGCGGAGCCGAGTACGTAGCGTCCCGGTCCTTGCACTCGGCCATGGTGTACTTGGGGTCAGCGAACTCCGGATCGGAGAAGCTCAGGGACATGGTGCCCTGGAAGTCCTCGATCGGGGAGATCTCTTCGAAGATGTCCGACAGGCCGGACGTGGTGGCGACGCTGAGATCGTTTTCTTCGACAGCCTTCGCTACGCGTGCCTGCCAGCGCTCATTTCCGACCAGCCAGTCGAAGCTGTCCGTCTGGAGGGCAAGCAGATTCGGAACGTCAAGAGGTTCGTGAATCTTTGCGAATGAGAGCCGGCGAGTGGCACCATCAGTGCTGTCGGCGGTGTTAGCGGTTTCGTTATTAGAGGTGCTCGAGGCGACCAAGAGGGATCCTTCCACAGACCTTCAGGCGTTTTCAGATCTCCCCCGCTGTGCACCCTGCGGAATGCTCCGCAGTGCTACCAGTCCGGTTCCGCTATATGACCCGGGGCCCGTGCTGACCATGCTGTGACGTTGTTGACGGCACGTTGATTGTCAGCTGCCAGGCAAAGCCCACCGCTATATGAAGGCTGAAGGTAAACAGGGAAGACGCAAATATCTACGATACGGCAAAATAACCTACATGTCTACCCCACATCCGGCCCGATTGCAAGCACTGAATCCGGGGCAGCTCCTGCGCAGGTCCGCGACGCCCGCCCCGACGGGCCGCTAGAGGGTCAGAGTGACGCCCTCCGCGGTGCACGTCCCGGCATTGGCGAAGACGGCATCCCGCATGGCGTCCTTTGATTCCTGCTGGGGCTCCCCGCCGGAGGCTGCAGCGGCTGAATGGTCAATCGCGAGGAGGCTGAGCGAGGCGAACAGTCCGCGGAGGTCGCCTGACACAGTGTCCTTGGCGCCCACGGCCCTCCGGTAGATGTCCTCATACCCTTCGGCGTCCCCGGAAGGGACCGCTGCGTAGCCAGCAAAAAGGGAGTTGAAGAGCAGGCATGCTTCCTTGGCGCCGCTCGAAGCGGACGACGACGGCGGCCTGGCAGTGCCGCCTCCCGCGCCTGTGGAGGGGGCGGACTGGGCCGCGGTTGGCTCCGGCTGGACCGGCGCAGTTGCGCGGTCCTCCTGGACGGGGGCGGATCCGGAGCAGGCGGTCAGCCCCGCGAGGGCGGCGACCGCCGCCGTGGCCAGGAATCTTGTCACGCTGCTGCTCCAACCGCCTCCGGAACACGGACCTGCCGTACCCCTGCAAAAGTTTCCGCTGCCCACCCTACGCAGGCCGCCGTCGTCGTGCACTCTGCGCGGATGGGGACCCCTCCCCCACAGTGCCGTCCGCTTTCCGGGATGCCCCTCGCGGAATGCAGCCGGCGGCACAGGCGTTTGAATAGTTAGGTGACCAGGGTCACGGTAGCCTTGATGGCCTAGACCGAAAACGGACCGGAAGAGATAACCATGGGCAACTCTCCTGACAACACTGACGTTGTCATACTCGCAGCAGCGCGCACACCGCAGGGCCGGATCAACGGGCAACTTGCAAGCTTCACAGCGGTGGAGCTTGGTGCCCGCGCCATCACGGCTGCACTGGAGGCCAGCGGCGTGGACGCCGCCGATGTGGACGCCGTGATCATGGGACAGGTGCTGCAGGCGGGCGCCGGCCAGAACCCCGCGCGGCAAAGTTCCATCGGCGCCGGCATCGGCTGGGACGTCCCTGCCGTGACCGTCAACAAAGTGTGCCTCTCCGGGCTCACTGCCGTGATTGACGCCGCCCGGCTGATCCGGAGCGGGGAAGCCGAAGTTGTGGTGGCCGGCGGCCAGGAATCCATGACCCGGGCTCCGCACCTGTTGCCCGGATCCCGGCAGGGGTGGACGTACGGCTCAATCCAGGCTTTGGACGCCGCCGCCCACGACGGCCTGACCGACGCCTTCGACGGGCAGTCCATGGGCCTTTCCACCGAAACCCGCAATCTGGCACTGGGGATCGACCGGACGTCCCAGGACAACGTGGCTGCCCAGTCCCACCAGCGTGCCGCGCTGGCTGCAAAGAATGGGACGTTCGACGACGAAATCGTCCCGGTCAGCGTGAAGCAGCGCAAGGGCGACCCCATCGTGGTGGCCATGGACGAGGGGGTCCGGCCCAACACGTCGGTGGATTCACTCGCCGGCCTCCGCGCGGCCTTCGTCACGGACGGCACCATCACCGCGGGCAACTCCTCTCCCCTGTCCGACGGGGCCGCGGCGCTGGTGCTCGCCTCCCGCGGCTATGCGGAGAAGCACGGCCTGGAGTACCTGGCTGTGGTCGGGAAGCCCGGCCAGGTGGCTGGGCCGGACAACTCCCTGCACTCCCAGCCGTCCAACGCGATCCGGAACGCATTGGCGCGGGCGGGCTGGACCACCGCCGACCTCGACTTCATTGAAATCAACGAGGCCTTCGGTTCGGTGGCGGTTCAGTCGCTGAAGGACCTGGACTACCCCCTCGAGAAGTGCAATATCCATGGCGGGGCCATTGCGCTGGGCCATCCCATCGGGGCTTCGGGCGCGCGCCTGGCCGTGCACGCCGCGCATGAGCTCAAGCGCCGCGGAACGGGCAAGGCGGCGGTGTCCCTGTGCGGCGGCGGCGGGCAGGGCGAAGCTCTCCTGCTGTACCGCGACTGATGGCGGAGGCAACTGCCGCCGGCAATGGCACCCAGGATGGCGCCCCCGTCGGCCGGGAACGCTTCCTGGCGGACGCCGCCGCGCGCGGACTGCAGGTTGACGTTGTGGAACGGCCAGCCGCCAGGAGCCTGGAGGAGGCGGCCGGCATCCTGGGAATCACGGCGGCGGACATCGTGAAGTCGCTGGTGGTCAAGCACAAGGACGGCTCGTTCCTGTTTGCGCTGATCCCCGGCGACCGCCAGATCTCGTGGCCCAAGCTGCGGACCCTGGTGGGCGTCAACAAGCTGTCGCTGCCGCCCGCGGACGTGGCCCTGGACGCCACCGGCTACGAGCGCGGGACCATCACTCCGCTGGGCAGCACCAACAGTTGGCCGGTGTATGCGGACGCCACCGTCACCGGACGCAGGATCTCAATGGGTGCGGGCGCCCATGGCTACAGCGCTTTCGTGGACGCCGACGCCCTGACCGCAGCCCTGGGTGCCGTGGTCGCGGACATCAGCGACCCCGCCTGACCTCCCCGGACCCAACTGGGTAGCGCCAAGTGTCGTTTTGAAGCCCCAAAACGACACTTGGCGCTACCTACTTGGGCTGGGAACGCAAAAGCCCCGCCCACACAACGTGGACGGGGCTTTTCGCGGAAAAGGCGTTGTTACTTGAGGGTAACGGTGGCGCCTGCAGCCTCGAGCTGCTCCTTGGCCTTCTCGGCAGCTTCCTTGGTAGCACCTTCGAGGACAGCCTTGGGAGCGCTGTCAACCAGGTCCTTTGCTTCCTTCAGGCCCAGGGAAGTGATGGCGCGAACTTCCTTGATCACTGCGATCTTCTTGTCACCGGCTGCTTCGAGGACGACGTCGAAGTCAGTCTTCTCTTCAACCTCTTCAGCAGCAGCGCCGGCGGGGCCAGCAACAGCTACGGCAGCAGCGGTAACTTCGAAGGTCTCTTCGAAGAGCTTGACGAACTCGGAGAGCTCGATGATGGTCAGTTCCTTGAAAGCTTCAATGAGCTCTTCGTTGCTGAGCTTCGCCATGGCAGGCGTCCTTCCTGTTGTGGTGTTCAGCGGCGCGGGGCCGGGCATCACACCGGAGTCTGGTGGGGTGAAGAGTCTTAGTTCTCTTCAGCTGCGGGAGCTTCAGCCGGGGCTTCAGCTTCTGCGGCAGGTGCTTCTTCAGCGGCGGGCGCCTCGGCAGCTGCCGGTGCACCGTTCTCTTCTTCAAGCTTGAGGCGCAGTGCGTCAATGATGCGTGCAGCGGCGGCGGCAGGGGCCTTGAGGACGCCTGCAACCTTGGCGAGCTGCAGCTCACGGGACTCGAGGGCTGCCAGTTCGGCAACCTCGCTGGCGTTCAGTGCCTTGCCCTCGAAGTAGCCGGTCTTGATGACGAGCTGCTTGTTGGTCTTGGCAAAATCCGTCAGGCTCTTGGCAGCGGCAACTGCGTCACCCTTGATGAACGCGATTGCAGTGGGGCCGGAGAGCTGGTCGTTGAATGCTTCAACGCCGGCTTCCTTGGCTGCAATGGCGGTCAGGGTGTTCTTGACGACCGCGAACTTGGTGTCCTGGCCGAGAGAAACACGCAGCTGCTTGAGCTGTGCAACGGTGAGCCCGCGGTATTCGGTCAGGACAGCGGCGTTCGATTCCTTGAAATCGTTAGTGATCTCAGCTACTGCTGAAACCTTGGTAGGCGTTGCCATAACCCTCCTTCCGGGGATAGTGCCGGTATTCGACGGTCCCCGCTCAAGGTGAGCTAAAACTAAAAACGCCCCGCGCAGATGCACGGGGCTTGGCTCAACACGGATAATCCATGGAGCTGCTGCTTCGTTCACCTGCGCTGGCCGCCCTACGTTGAGGGTCCTTCGTCCAGAAATCCACTGCATCTCCCGCGCACAACTGCAGAGTTGAGCCATGTTCGAGAGAGTGGATTTCCAACAACCGACGGTCTTTGGTCCTTCAAGTCTACGGGAGAGCCTGCAGCTCCGCAAAATCGGGTCAAATCGCGCCCTCAGCTGGTGCTTGTGCCCAGGTGCGGGAGTTCCTTCTGCCAGATGCCGGTCACGCCTGCCGTCTGGAACCCCAACTGCTTGTTGACCGTGAGGAGGTACCGGTTTTCCGGGGCATTCCAGGTGTAAATGATCCGGGCGTCGGGGAACTGTTCGGTGAGCCGTTCCATGTTGGCCACCTTGATCAGCAGGCCGAGCTTGTTGCCTCGGTGTTCCTGCAGCACCAGCGTGTCGTCCTGGAAGACAACATCGGCGCGGTGCGCCAGGACAGTGATGGTGGTGAGGCCCACGAGGGCTCCGGTGGCGAGATGCTCCACGGCGGTGACCACCGTGCGCCGTCCCTGCGCGATGGCGACGTCTTCCGCTTCCCGGAGGATGCCGCCGTCGAACACCATGTCCTGCTCTACGGGCGCTTCCAAGGCGGGATCGACGTCGGCGCCCGCCTGGTTCTCAAGGACGGCGACAGCTTCGAGCCACTCGTCCGGGCATCGGTCCGTCCAGTGGTGCAGCCGGTACCGGCCGTTGTTGGCCTCCTCCGCCTCCGCCTGCAGGTCAGCCACCAGCTTCGAGTCCAGCGGCAGGAGGCACGAGCTGAACTGCTCGATGTGCTGCAGCGTGTACCCGGTCTTCTGCGCGAACTCCACTTCGCGGCTTTCCAGGGGCACGAAGCCCTGCCCCGAGCCGGGGACCAGCTGCGCCTTTTCGAACTCGTGAAGGGACGCGCCCGGATGGTTGGTGTCCACCAGGATCATGGTGCGGCCTTCGGCGCGGGCCAGCTGTTCGGCGGCCTGGAGCAGCCGCCTGCCCACGCCCTGGCGCTGGAACTCCGGCAGGATGTCGAGCGTGAACTCCGCGAGGTCCAGGTTGTCGGTGAGGGGCAGGGCGATGTCCACCGTGCCCACGATGTCGCCGTCAATCTTGGCCACCAGGATGAGCTGCCGCTCGTAGGGATCTTCAAATTCCAGGAGCTTTTCCAGCGGCCCGTAGGCGAGGTCGTCGCTCCCCCAGGTCTGCATCCGGACCTTCCGGCCCACCTCCACGGCGGCAAGGAAGTCCGCGGCGTCCGGTGACTCCAGGGAGTCCGGGATCCAGAGCTGTTCGATCTTCACGTCTTTTGCCATTGGCGTCTTCATCCCAGCCGTTTCTGCCACTCACCTTCATAGCCGGCGGGCCTGAATCCAAGGGCAATATTAATGGCCAGCATATGTTGGTTTTCGGTGGCATTCCATGTCAACACCGAGCGGGCCGAGGGCCACCGGGCCTGGGCCCGCCGGAGGTTCGCCGCTTTGATCAGGAGCCCGAGCCGGTGGCCGCGGTGCCTTCCGACGACCAGCGTGTCCTGCTGGGCGATCGTGTCGGGGACTCCGGGCCGCCAGTTCAGGACGGTGTAGGCAACGAGTTCTCCCGTGGTTTGGTGGCGGGCCGCCGTCACAGCGGACTGGACTCCGCCCTGGACCAGCGCCCGTTCCTCTTCACGCACCCGGGCCGCATCCCAGTCCTCCCCTTCCCAGTCCATGCCGGCGATGGGAACGTCCTCGGTCATCGTGGCCTTGAGCCGGGCGTAGGCGTCAACCAGGCCCTCCGGGCAGTGGTCGTCCCAGCCGGTGAGTTCGTAGCCTGCAGCCCGGGAAGAGGCTTCAGCCTCCAACCGGTCCAGCAGTTCCGGCGCCACCGGCAAGGGAAGGCGGCTGGAGCACTCCACCTGCTCCAGCTCATAGCCGGAAGCAACGGCAAAGGCCACGGCGGGTTCAGCGAGCGGCAGGCCACCCGCACCGGATTTGGCCGGCAGCAGTTCGGCTCCGTCCCCACTTTCCAGCGGAACCTCATGATAGGCGTCCAAGGATGTCCTTCCCCGCTCCCTGGCTATGGCCTCGGCGTGCTCCAGAAGGATGCGCCCAAAGCCGTGGCGCCGGTGGGCCGGGGAAATGAGGACGTCGATTCCGGCGGTGGACGTGTTCTCCCGGAGCGGGAGCGTCACGGAGCAAAGGCCTACCGGATCCCGGCCCAGCCTGGCAAGGAAAATCTGCCGTTCCTCGTACTCATTGCCCCGCCAGAATTCCACAGCTTCCGCCAGCGTGGGGCAGCGGTCCAGGTTGCCCCAAAGCTCCAGCTCGTGTGTCACACGCATGGCGTGGCAGGCGTTGAAGTCGGCGGTTACCTCCCGGGGATCCGCCACTGTTTCGCTACCTGGCGCCAGGAGGACGTCCACCGGGGAGATGGTGAGGTCAGGGGGCGTTCCTGGGACGGCGTCCAGTTCCGGTTCAGCCATTTCTCCAGCTTAGGCAAGCGCACCCCTTCCGGGACAGGCACGTTAAAACACAACCGCCCGGCACGGGTGCCGGGCGGTTGTGTTTGCTGCGGACGGGTCCGCAGCAGAAGTTCAGGTGAGGATTTACGCCTCGGTCAGAACCTTGGTGACGTTCGGGTCAACCGAGATGCCGGGACCGAACGTGGTGGCAACGGTGGCCTTCTGGATGTAGCGGCCCTTGGAAGCGGACGGCTTCAGGCGAAGCACCTCTTCCAGTGCTGCTGCGTAGTTCTCGGCCAGCTTGACGGCGTCGAAGGACACCTTGCCGATGATGAAGTGCAGGTTGGAGTGCTTGTCGACGCGGAAGTCGATCTTTCCACCCTTGATGTCGTTGACGGCCTTGGTGACGTCGGGGGTCACGGTGCCCGTCTTGGGGTTCGGCATCAGGTTACGCGGACCCAGAACCTTACCGAGGCGGCCAACCTTGCCCATAAGGTCAGGGGTGGCGACGGCGGCGTCGAAGTCGGTCCAGCCGCCGGCGATCTTTTCGATCAGGTCATCGGAACCAACGAAGTCGGCGCCGGCAGCGATTGCTGCCTCAGCCTTGTCACCCGTGGCGAAAACCAGGACGCGGGCAGTCTTACCGGTGCCGTGGGGCAGGTTGACCGTGCCGCGGACCATCTGGTCAGCCTTACGGGGGTCGACGCCGAGGCGGAATGCAACCTCAACGGTGGCGTCGAACTTGGACGGGTTGGTGTCCTTGGCGAGCGTTACTGCCTCGAACGGCGCGTAGAACTTCTCCGCGTCGATCTTGGCGGCTGCTGCCTCATATGCTTTGCTGCGCTTTGCCATGCTGCTTGTTTCTCCTTGTGCAGTTGTGGTCTGCGGACCGCGCTGGGCCCTGCCACAGTTGGTGCTCCGGACCGTTATCCGTGCCGGATGTCCAACATCTCAATAGTGATGGTGCCGGTTGTCCCGGCGGTGACGCCCGTCGTCGTGATCGGTTCCCCGACCAAAATCCCAAGCGGCGGAAACGACTAGCCTTCGACGGTGATGCCCATGGAGCGGGCGGTGCCGGCGATGATCTTCGCGGCGCCTTCGAGGCTGGTTGCGTTGAGGTCTTCCATCTTGGTGGAAGCGATCTCGTTGACCTGGGCCTGGGTCAGCTTGGCCACCTTGACGGTGTGCGGGGTAGCTGAACCCTTGGCAACGCCTGCAGCCTTCTTGATGAGCTCTGCAGCCGGCGGGGTCTTGGTGATGAACGTGAAGGAACGGTCCTCGTAGACCGTGATTTCCACGGGGATGACGTTTCCGCGCTGGGCTTCTGTCGCAGCGTTGTACGCCTTGCAGAATTCCATGATGTTGACACCGTGCTGGCCAAGTGCAGGACCGATCGGCGGAGCCGGGTTAGCGGCACCTGCCTGGATCTGCAGCTTGATGAGGCCGGTGACCTTCTTCTTGGGAGCCAATGTAGGGTCCTTCTCTCAATAACGTCCTGGGGCACAGGAGCGTGCCTCAGGTTTTTGGCCGCCATGGCGAGGCGGCCGGCCGTTCCGGTGCTGCTAAGCGGGCAGCGCCGGGACGAATTCTTTGGATAATCAGATCTTGGTGACCTGGTTGAACGCCAGGGTGACCGGCGTTTCGCGCTCGAAGATGGAAACCAGCACCACGAGGGTCTGGGATTCGACCTTGATCTCGGAGATCGTGGCGGGAAGGGTCTCGAACGGGCCTTCCTTGACGATGACGGACTCGCCGACCTCGAAGTCGACGTCCACCGGGGCCTGGTTCTGCTTGTTGACCGGCTTGCCCTTCTCCGCCTGCTCTTCCTCGAAGACGGGGGCGAGCATGGAGAAGACCTCGTCGAGGCGCAGCGGCACGGGGTTGTGGGCGTTGCCCACGAAGCCGGTCACGCCGGGGGTGTGCCGGACGGCGCCCCAGGAGGCGTCGGTCAGGTCCATGCGGACCAGCACGTAGCCCGGGATCCGGACGCGGTTGATGACCTTGCGCTGAGCGTTCTTGATCTCAACGACTTCTTCCATCGGCACCTGGATCTCGAAGATGTAATCTTCCATGTCCAGGGTCTGGATGCGGGTTTCCAGGTTGGCCTTCACGCGGTTTTCGTAACCTGCGTAGGAGTGGATGACGTACCAGTCACCTTCCTGGCGGCGCAGCTTGGCTTTGAACTCTTCTGCGGGGTCAACGTCAGCCTTGGCGGCGGCAGCGGCGAGGGCGTCGGTGGACTCTTCCTCGGTGCCGGCCTCGTCATCAGCCTCTGCGTCGAAGTCATCGGAATCGGCGTCATCGGATTCGGGCGCGGAGGACTCAACCTCAGACTCGTTACCGGCTTCTGCCGTGATGTCCGCGGACTCTTCCAGCTCAGTCTCGGTTACCTCGAGCTCCTGCTCAGACACTTGGTCTCCTGCTTCCTCATTGCCTAACATGCCTATTTAAATGGCTCAATTCCGCACACCGGTGCTTCCCTCCGGATTCCCGGACGGAACACTCGGCCTGCGGACGGTGCAGCCTTAGCTGTCCGTGGGGCCTTTACCGCCGAAGAGCCAGCCGACGGCGGATCCGAAACCAACGTCCAGCAGGCTGACGATGACCATCATGATGCCCACGAACACCAGCACCACGAGTGTGTAATTAATCAGTTCCTTGCGGGTTGGTGCAACAACCTTCTTCAGTTCGCCAATGATCTGGCGGACAAAGAGTGCAATGCGGGCGAAGAAGTTTGCCTTGGCGTCCTTCTTAGCTGGGCGGCCCTTGGAGCTGCTGGCAGCTGTTTCGGTCACCTGGTCCTCGCTCATCTTTGCAATGTTGGATTACCCGGCCCTGATCAGAACCATGGTTGCTGCGCGTGCCCCGGACCCTGGTCCGGGGCAGCTTGCGCAGGGCAGACAGGACTCGAACCTGCAACCTGCGGTTTTGGAGACCGCTGCGCTACCAATTGCGCCACTACCCTATGGAGTGAATGCCACTCTCCGATGACCGACCGCCAGCTGCACTGGGGCGCACGTCATCATCCGTGTTTTCAACACCGGTGAACCAGTCTACGCAACAACTTCGCGTTCGTCGAACCGGCCCGTTTCCGGCCCCCAACCGCCGCCCTGGCTGACATTGACTGCAACAGTCACAAATCAAAACGGGCAACCCGGAGGGTCCGGTGAACAGCATAGAGTAGAACTCGTCGAATCCCACATTCCAGCCGCCAGGCTGCAAGCGAAGAACGGACCTGCCATGTCTGCCGCCCGCGTTTCCCAGCGCATTTCCGCCATTGCCGAATCCGCAACCCTCGCCGTTGATGCCAAGGCGAAGGCGCTGAAGGCAGCAGGACGGCCGGTTATTGGCTTCGGTGCGGGTGAACCCGACTTTCCCACCCCGGACTACATCGTCCAGGCTGCCATCGAAGCGGCAAGCCAGCCCAAGTACCACCGCTACTCCCCTGCTGGCGGGCTGCCCGAGCTGAAGAAGGCCATCGCCGAGAAGACCCTGCGGGACTCCGGCTACGCCGTCGAGCCTTCCCAGGTCCTGGTGACCAACGGCGGCAAGCAGGCCGTCTACAACACCTTCGCCACGTTGGTTGACCCGGGCGATGAGGTCATTGTTCCCACTCCTTTCTGGACCACCTACCCGGAGGCCATCCGGCTCGCCGGCGGCGTGCCCGTGGAGGTCTTCGCCGGACCGGAGCAGGACTACCTCGTCACGGTTGAACAGCTTGAGGCTGCTGTCACGGACAGGACGAAGATCCTGCTGTTCGTCTCGCCGTCGAACCCTACCGGTTCTGTCTACTCCCCCGGGCAGGTGGCCGAGATCGGCAAGTGGGCAGCGGCGAAGGGCCTGTGGGTGGTCACCGACGAGATCTACGAGCACCTGACCTATGACGGCGTTCCCTTCACGTCCGTCGCAACCGCCGCCCCCGAGCTGGGCGACAAGGTGGTCATCCTCAACGGTGTTGCCAAGACCTACGCCATGACCGGGTGGCGCGTGGGCTGGATGATCGGCCCGGCCGACGTCATCAAGGCCGCCACCAACCTGCAGTCGCACGCCACGTCCAACGTTTCCAACATCATGCAGATTGCCGCCCTCGCCGCGGTGTCCGGCCCGTTGACCGCCGTCGACGAGATGAAGGTTGCTTTCGACCGCCGCCGCAAAGCCATTGTCGCGGGCCTGAACGCCATCGACGGGGTGGAATGCCCGACGCCGAAGGGCGCCTTTTACGTGTACGCGGATGTCCGCGCGCTGCTGGGCAAGGAATTTCCGACGGCGTCCGGCACCGCCACGCCGCAGACCTCCGCCGAGCTGGCTGCATTGATCCTGGACGAGGTTGAGGTGGCAGTGGTTCCCGGCGAGGCCTTCGGCCCCTCCGGTTTCCTCCGCCTTTCCTACGCGTTGGGCGACGACGACCTGGCCACAGGTGTGCAGCGCCTGCAGGACTTCCTGGGTAAGGCGCAGTAAGACCCTCTCTCACTTAACGCGGGAAAAACGCAAACGCTCTATCACTCCCTTCGGGAGAGTGATAGAGCGTTTGGGTTTAATGCGCATCGAGTGAGAGAGCGTCGGGGGAAAAGCCGCGTCAAGTGAGAGAGGGACTGGGTCAGAGGAGGCGGCGTTCGGCGGCCCACTTGGTCAGCTCGTGGCGGCTGGACAGCTGGAGTTTGCGGAGCACTGCCGAGACGTGGGTTTCCACCGTCTTGATGCTGATGAAGAGCTCCTTGGCCACTTCCTTGTAGCTGTAACCGCGGGCGATGAGGCGCATCACCTCGAGCTCCCGCGCGGAGAGCCTGTCCAGCTCGTCATCGGCGATGTCCGCTGGCGCGGTGCCAAAGGCGTCCAGGACAAAACCGGCCAGCCGCGGCGAGAAGACGGCGTCTCCCCCGGCCACCCGGTATACGGCGTCGGTGATTTCGGCCCCGGAGATGGTCTTGGTGACGTAGCCCCGGGCTCCGGCCCGGATGACCGCCACCACGTCCTCCGCGGCGTCGGAGACGCTGAGCGCCAGGAACCTCGTAGTGGACAGGAGGGCGGCAGAGCCGGCGATGACCTCCCGGCCACCGCCGCCGAGGCCGCCGGGGAGGTGGACATCCAGCAGCACCACGTCCGGCCGCTCCTGCGCGATGACGGCGATGGCTTGCTCCACCGTGGCAGCTTCGCCCACCACCTGGACGCTGGGGTCGAGGTCCGCTTTCAACCCCGAACGGAAAATCGCATGATCGTCCACGAGCACCACCCGGACAGACTGTGCGGCGCGGCCGGTCCCGCTGCCGGCTCCTTGTGCTGGGTTCATGGCTTGCCTTCCATGTTCTGCAGTTGCTTGTCCGCCTGCGCGGCCGGGAATCCCAGCCGGACTTCCGTGCCTTCACTGGTGCTGGTGATGATGGCCGAGCCTCCGTGCCGGTTCATCCGGCCGATAATGGATTCCCGCACGCCCAGCCGGTCTTCGGGGACATCCTGGAGCTCGAAGCCGGGGCCGCGGTCCTTGACGAACACTTCGGCGCGTCCGCCGGTGACCTCAAGATAGACCGCAACCGCACCGCCGCCGTGCCGGGAGGCGTTAAGCATGGCCTCACGGCTGGCCTGGATCAGCGCTTCGTGGCCTTCGGTGACTGCAGTGTCTCCCACGCTGACCACCTCCACCGCGTTGCCCAGCAGGTCCTCAACTTCCGCGGCGACTGCCTTGATCCTGTCCGAGAGCTGCCCGGCGTCCTTTCCGGGGTCCTCGAACAGCCAGCCCCGGAGTTCGCGCTCCTGCGCCCGGGCCAGGCGGATGACGTCGTGCTCGTTTGCGGCGCGCCGCTGGATGAGTGCCAGCGTCTGCAGTACCGAATCGTGGAGGTGTGCCGCGATTTCCGCGCGTTCGGTTTCGCGGATCCTGCCCGCGCGCTCAGCTTCGAGGTCCCGCCAGAACTTCAGCGCCCACGGCAGCAGGACCAGCACCACCCCGCCAAGAACCGCCACGGATGCCAGCAGCGCCAGCCAGGTCTGCTCCCAGGAACCGGAACCGGACACCATCACCAGGACGCCTGCCACCACCAATGCCAGGCCGGCGGCAAGCCGGGCCCAGCCGCCCGCCTGGTTGGCTTTGGTCTTGTCCACCAGCCCGGCCCTCCGGGTCTCATCAAGCTGCATCCACGCGATGGAGGCTCCGCCCAGGACCGCAGCCGCGGGAATGATGGTTCCCAGCGGGACGTCGACGCCCAGCAGCTGCGCGCTCAGGATGCCCGCCACCAGGAGCAGCCCCACACCGAGCAGGATCTCCTTGCCGTACCGCATCTCGCGGAAGCGGAACCACGGCGCGGGCACGGCCTCCGCGGGGAGCGCGGCGCCAGGAACATTGCCCGGGCCGGCATCCGCCGGCGGCGCGCCTAATCCGGCGCCGCCCGTCCCGGCTCCTGCTGTCCCGGCGCCGCCCGCTCCTTGAAGGTGCTCCACCGGGATCCCGGCGGGCACGGGCTCGAGGCTCACGGCTGGAGCAATGGGCGACGCCGGCCGCCGTTCCTGGCGCCGGGCGCTTTCGTAGGCGGTGGGCACCATAATCCAGAGCCAGGCGTAAAACACGACGCCGGCCCCTCCTGCGAATGACGCCAGCACCATCGCCACGCGCACGGTATTCACCGGCAGCCCAAGATGGGCAGCGAGGCCTGAGCAGACGCCCGCGATGAAGCGGTCGCTGCTCCGGACCAGCGGCGGGCGGGCGGGGGCGGATGTCATGGTTCAATCCAAGCACGGATCAGGGCAGCCCGGACCGGGTTGGCACGGGAACCGGGGGCCTCTCAGGGACGGCTCAGGGTGTCCCCCAGTAGAGCGGACAGGGAGGCAGCGGCAGGATCGAGGTATGAACTCGCTAACCCCAAACCCCCATGACGGCCAGCCGGACGAGCCCCCAACCAGCCCGGAAAAAGAAAACCCCACGGAGCCGCTCCCCCGGCGGGAAAACCCAACGCAGCCCCTGGTGCCGCATCCTTCCCCGTCCGCATCTTCACAGGAGTCCTCCACGCCGGGCCCGGCACAGGACACGGCCTTCGGCACGCAGCAGGAATCCGCCCAGGACTATCCGCATGCTCCCCGGTCCCAGGATCCTCCGCGGCAGGAAACCCCGGGCGGAGGCGGCTACTCCTATGCCGGGATCCCGGGCCAGCAAACTGATTTCTTCACCTGGGTCCGCAGCCAGGGAATAACGCGCGGCCAGGACCGCTGGGTGGGCGGCGTTTCCAGCGGCATCGCGCAACGTATGGGAATCGACCCCTTGATTGTCCGCGGCATCTTCATCATCCTTGCCCTCTTCGCCGGGATCGGCGTGCTCCTCTACGGCCTTGCCTGGGCCTTCCTGCCCGAGCCCGACGGGCGGATCCACGTCCAGGAGGCCGGCGCGGGGCGCTGGACCACCGGCATGACGGGTTCCCTGATCGCGGTCGTGGCAGGATTCAGCGGCCTCGGCAACGGCTTCTGGGGCTGGGGCAACCAGGGTGTGGGCCCCTTCCTGTGGTCCCTTTTGTGGGTTGGCGGTGCCATCTACCTGGTCTATTACCTGGTGCAGCGCAACAAAACAGCCGCCGGCACGCCGACGCATTCCGCCGCGGCCGGCACCACCGCCTACTCAGCGGGCACGTCCACCCCAACGACGCCGCCATACTCGGACGTCGCCGGCAGCGGCCCCTTTGCCGGCAACGCGTACGGAGGCAGCGGTACAGGCAGCGCCACAGGCGCCGGTTCCGGCGGTGGCGGATGGGCCGGCGGCGGGTACGGCGGCAGCCAGCCCTCGCCTGTTCCACCCCCCGCACCCAAGGTGCGGGCCGCAGGTCCCGGCACACCCGCCGTCGCAATCGCCGCAGGCAGTGCCCTGTTGGTGGGCGCTGGCCTGAAAGCCCTGGACATCACCAACGTGATCGACCTCGGTAACTCCGCCAATGCAGTTGCCTGGGCCAGCGCGGCAGCCGTCCTGGGCCTGGGCATCCTCATCCTTGGCCTCCGCGGCCGCACCGCCGGAATCCTCTCGTTCTTGGCGGTGGCGGCCCTGATCACAGGGGGAATCTTCAACGTGGTGGGCAACAACGGAGACCGCGTCCGCTTCCAGCAGGTTGACTGGGCGCCGACGAGCATCCAGCAGGCCAGCGGCGGGTTCGACATCACGGCCGGCAGCGGAACCGTGGACCTCACGGCCATGTCCCTGGATACTCCGCTCACGTCGGAGGTCCGCGTCCCCCTGGACATCACCGCCAGCAACGTCACGGTGATCATTCCGGGCGACGTGCCCGTGGACATCAAGGCAGACATGACCCTCGGAAACCTGAACGAACGAGGGAACCAACGGGGCGGCATCACCACCCGGCAAAGCAGCTACAACTCCGACAAGCCCGGCAGCCATCTGGTCGTCCAGATCAACGGCACCGTCAGCAACGTCACCATCCAGGAAGGCAACTGACATGAGCAGCCAAACTCCGGGCCCAAACCCGTACGTTCCGGATCCCTATGCGCAGGCAAGCACGACGGCGGCAGGCGCCTCTCCTGCCCCAGCTTCCGGGGCACGCGTGGGAACCATCGTCTGGGGCCTGATCGTCCTGGCCCTCGCCGCACTGATCATCATCGCCCAACTGGGCATCGTCACCCTCAACGGGACCTACGTCCTGATAGGACTGATGATCGGAGCGGGCGCGGCCCTGGTGCTGGGCGGCCTCCTGTCCGCCCGGAAACGTGACAACAACCCAACAACACGGAAGTCTTGAATCATGGACAAGTTTTTCAGCATCGTCAGGGGCCTCGGCCTGAAACGCGGACCGGAACGCTGGCTCGGAGGCGTGCTGGGAGGCATAGCGGCCAAGCTCAACGTGGACGTCGCCTTCGTCCGCATCGCATTCCTGGTCTTCTGCCTGCTCCCCGGCCCGGCCGTCATCTTCTACCTCCTGGCCTGGGCGGTCCTCCCGGACCAGAAGGACGTCATCCCGCTCCAGGTATTCCTCGAGAGGAGGTCCCTGAACGGCTAGGAACCGTCCCCGGCAACAGCATTCAAAGGCCCCCGCTCCGACTGAAACGGAGCGGGGGCCTTGTGTAACCGGTTTGTGTCGTACCCCACACACGCCACTAGACTCTATGTGAGCTCAGCGTGGCGCTCTGCCTGTAAACCCTCTCCCCAGGATTTGAGCGAGACATGAAAATTGGAATCCTTACCAGCGGTGGCGACTGCCCCGGATTGAACGCGGTCATCCGCGGCGCCGTCCTCAAAGGCATCGCTATCCATGGCCACGAGTTCGTTGGTTTCCTCGACGGCTGGCGCGGCGTTGTTGAGGGCGACATCATCGACATCCCCCGGACCATGGTCCGCGGCATCGCCAAGCAGGGCGGCACCATCCTTGGCACCTCACGCACCAATCCGTTCGAAAACGGCGGCGGCCCTGAGGTCATCAAGGCCCACATGGACCGGCTGGGAATTGATGCCATCATCGCAATCGGCGGTGAGGGAACCCTGGCCGCGGCGAAGCGCCTCACCGACGCTGGCCTGAAGATCGTGGGCGTCCCCAAGACCGTGGACAACGACCTTGACGCCACGGACTACACGTTCGGCTTCGACACCGCCGTGCAGATCGCCACCGAAGCGATCGACCGCCTGCGCACCACCGGCGAGTCCCACCACCGCTGCATGATTGCCGAAGTCATGGGCCGGCACGTGGGCTGGATCGCCCTTCACGCCGGCATGGCCGCCGGCGCCCACGCCATCCTCATCCCGGAGCAGAAAGTAAGCATCGACCAGATCACCGAATGGGTGAAGGAAGCCCATGCCCGCGGCCGTGCGCCGCTGGTGGTGGTGGCGGAAGGTTTCGTCCCGGAACACATGGAAACCCCGCATTCCGAGCGCGGCCTGGACACGTTCGGCCGGCCCCGCCTGGGCGGCATCGCAGACCAGCTCGCCCCGGAACTGGAAGCCCGGACCGGCATCGAGACCCGAGCCACCATCCTTGGCCACATCCAGCGCGGCGGCGTGCCCTCCGCTTTCGACCGCGTCCTGGCCACCCGCCTGGGCATGGCGGCCATCGACTCCGTGGTGGAAGGCTACTGGGGCACCATGGTGGCGCTCAAGGGGACGGACATCGAGCACGTTGCGTTCCAGGAGGCCCTCGGCCAGCTCAAAACGGTGCCGCAGAAGCGCTACGACGAAGCCGCCGTCCTGTTCGGCTGAGTTGCCCCGGGACGCCGGCCCTCCATGTAAGTCCGGTTCTCCCTGGCGGCGCGTGTGGTCCTGTTCAGCGGCACGCGTTGCCCGCCCTAGGCTGGAGGCATGACACTTGACCCCGGTTCCGCCGCCATCATCCAGCTCGCGTGGGCCCGGCACCTGGGACTCGACGACGACGCCTTTGGGTCCGCCCTGGCGTCCGGGGAACGGATCGTCCGCGCAGACAACGACGCGCGGACAGTGGAATTTGTCAGGCTCTTTGGCAGCTCTGCCCTGGTGGGGCCGCAGTGGGTCATTGACGCCGCGGAGGGCATCTCCGACGAGGAGATGGCCCAGCATGTCACGCTCCTGACGCTGACGCGGACCCACGGCGGCCACGGCCTGGGCGCAGCGGCCTTGTTCTTCGCTGACGACCTCCCCCTGAAGCAGCCCCCGGAAGAGATGACTGTTTCGCACGGCAACCCGGAGGCTATCGAGCTGGAGGGCAACTGCCCGCCGGACGACGTCAATGAGGTGGGCCTGTCGGACCTTGAGAACCGCTACACGATCGTCCACGAAGTGGAGGGCCGGCGCGTGCCGCTTGCCTGCGGAGCCTACTCCGAGTGGGAGGGCCTGCTGGCCCACTTGGGTGTCCTGGTGGATCCGGAATGGCGGCGCCGGGGCCTGGGCACCCTGGCTGCCTCCATCGCCGCCCACGAGGCCCTGGCCGCCGGGCTTACCTTGCAATGGCGGACGGACGTCAGCAACACCGGAGCCTTGGCGCTGGCGCGCAAGCTCGGCATGTCAGCCGGCGGAATCCAGACCAGCGTCCACCTTGGCTGACCCCGGACTGGCGCCGCGCCCGGTCACCCAAATGACCGGGCTGACGTCCACCTAGCCCAGGAGATCTAGGATCTCCGCGCGGGCGAACATTTGGGCAGCTGCGCGCGCGGACGGCGAGCCCGCCTCCGGATCGGCTCCGGCGTCGAGCAGGACGCGGGCAACGTCCGTGTAGCCCTTGAATGCGGCGCCAGCGAGCGGGGTCTGGCCCCGGTCGTTGGCGGAGTTCGCGTCGGCACCGTGTTTCAGGAGGAGCTGAACGGTCTCCGCGTGGCCGTGGTAGGCGGCCAGCATCAGCAGCGAGTCCCCCGCCGCATTGGTCAAGGTGGCGGGAGCACCTGCGTCGAGATAGGCACGCAACAGTGCAGTCTCCCCCTCCCGCGCCGCCTGGAAAAGCGTCTGCGCCAAAGCCAGCGTCTCGTCGTCGGGCGCTGTGTTTTGCGTTGCTGGGTTCGGTTCGGCGTCTTCGGTCATGAGCGTGGCCCCCTGAGGAATCCGGTCTGGCGCCCCACCACCTGGCCGGCGTCCGGGGCAACGATGAGTTCCTGGGCAGCGGGGTACGGCTCGTCGCCGTCCAGGACCGTCAGTATCTCATCGGGTGCAACCGAACGCTTGATGACTGCCAGGGCCACCGGGCCCATCTCGTAATGCTGCGCCACGGACGTTACGGTCCCCACCTTCCGCTCGCCCGCCAGCACGGGGCTGCCGGCCTGGGGCAGCGTGTGCTGGGAGCCGTCCAGCTGGAGGAAGACGAGCCGCCGGGGCGGGTGGCCCAGGTTGTGCACCCGGGCGATGGTTTCCTGGCCTTTGTAGCAGCCCTTGGCCAGGTGCACGGCAGTCCGGAGGAGGTCCAGTTCGTGCGGAATCGTCTTGTCGTCCGTCTCGGCCCCGATCCGGGGACGCCACGCGGCCACGCGCAGCGCCTCCGCGGCGAGGACACCGGCAAGGGGGCGCTCTCCCACCCTCTGCTCCAGCTCGTTGGCCGGCACCAGGTACTCGAACCAGGGCCGCTCCAGCCCGGGATGGCTCGACTCCGGGACCGTGGCGTAGGAGTAGCCGCCCGCCCCCACATGCGGCCACGGGTCCTGCCAGGACAGCAGGTCCTGCCATTCGGGGACTGCCTTCGTGCTGCCAACAACCGCCCAGTCGGCTGAGACATCGGCGATCTCGACGCGCAGCATGAACTTCATCCTGTTGAGGAACTCGGCCAGCGGGGCGGCCTCGGCGGCCTCGACGATCAGCCAGGTGGTGCCGCCGTCGTCAATGACCCGGGCGTCAAAATCGATCCTGCCCTGCACGCTCAGGAGGAGCAGCTCGCTGGACTCACCCGGCTGCAGGCCCGTGACCTGCTGCGAAGAGAGAGTGTTGAGCCAGCTGAGGCGGTCCGGGCCGATCACCGTCACCACGCCCCGGGAGGAGAGGTCGACGACGGCGGTTCCGGCCGCGAGGGCGCGCTGCTCGCGGAGCGGCTCGCCGTAATGGGCGGCAACACCGGCGTCGGCACCGGCCGCCTCGACGGCGCCAGGGCGCGACAACAGTGGGCTGGGAGTAGTCATACTTGGGGCAACGTCCTTCAGTCAGTGGGTATTCCGGTTTTCGGAGGCTCGCTGGCCAGGGCCCCCGACCGCAGGGTTCCCTGGCAAAGCCTGCGAGGTTAGGGAGCGGTTGGGGAGCGATATTCCGGATTTTCGAAGCCGAACCGGGTTCCTGCCGACCATTCCTGCGGAAGGTTGCCGTAGGCAGGCAACCCGTCCGCATCCTTGAGGATCCGGGCGAGGTGCAGGAGGTTCCAGGTCATGAAGGTGGTGTTCCGGTTGGTGAAGTCGCTTTCGGGACCGCCCGAACCTTCGTCGAGGTAGCTGGGCCCCGGACCCACCGGCCCGATCCAGCCCGCGTCGGCCTGGGGCGGAATACTGAACCCGATGTGCTGCAGGCTGTAGAGAATGTTCATGGAGCAGTGCTTGATGCCGTCCTCGTTGCCGGTGATCAGGCAGCCGCCCACTTTCGGGTAGAAAGCCCACTGGCCCTTGCTGTTGAGCTGGCCGGAGTGGGCGTACAGGCGTTCTATCAGCTTCTTGGTCTGGGACGAGTTGTCGCCAAGCCAGATGGGCCCGGCAACCACCAGGATGTCTGCCTCCTGGACCGCAGGGTACAGCTCCGGCCACTCGTCAGTCTCCCAGCCGTACTGGGTCATGTCGGGGTAGACGCCGCTGGCGATGTCGTGGTCCACGGTGCGGATCAGGCGGGTGCTGACGCCCTGCTTTTCCATGATCCGCCGGCTGATGGCGATCAGGCCGTCAGTATTGCTGACCTGGGGCGACCGCTTCAGTGTGCCGTTGAAGAAGACAGCCTTGAGGTCGCTGTAGTCCCTCAGGTTTCCCACGTCATCCACGGCAACGCTCCCTCTGCCTAGGAAACCCTCTTCAGGAAGGCCGAGGCATGCGCTTCCAGGCCTTTTCCTTCCTTGCCGCCAACGGCGACGTCCCAGCGCCACAGGAGGTTTCCGTCCACAAGGCCGAAGATGCGCGTGGCGGCGCTGTAGTCCTTGGAATGGCTGCCCCGCATCACCATATCCGTGGTGAGCTGGATCTGCGGGCCCTTGATCTGGCCGTAATAGAGCTCCGAAATGCCGCCGGGATGCGAGATCGACACCGAGATGTCGAACCCGCCCTCGCTGTTGCGGAGGGCCTCCACCTCGTCGGCACTCTTCAGCGCGGGGACGATGTCCGCGGGGATCAGGCCGGGGCCGCCGTCGGCATCAAGCTGTTTGCGCTCCAGCGCCCAGAAGCCGGTCTCGACGGTGAGCGGCCGCAGGCGCGTGCCGTCGTCGTCCGTCAGCCAGCTCTCCGCGCGGTACTGAAGGTACGGCAGCCCGTTGTGCGTAAAGGAAACGTGCTGCAGGAAATGCTCCGAGTCCTCGTCCCCGCTGCCGAGGCGGCCGCGGCCTTCCCACTCACCAATGAGCCAGGAAAGCGGAACAAGTTCTGGAGTCAGGTCTGTAGGAATCTCAATGGGCACTGCGATTACCTCGGGAAACGGCTAGCTCCGGAAAGGAAGGGGACTACTTCTGGCCTTTGAACAGGCGGTAGACCACGAAGCCGGCAAACCAGGCCATGGCGAGGCTGGCAACGCCGAGCAGGACAAGGAAGAAGATTTCAAATGCAAGTACGGACATGATGCCATCCTAACGCGTTAGTAGATGAGTAGTTTGTCTATGAAGTAGGCCAGTGAACCCACCGCAGCAACGGGGGCAAGGCCAATGCTAAGGGCTGCCTGGACGTTCAGGGGTGCACCCCGGAGCGTGACCAGCCGCCGGAAGCTTGCCAGCACAGCGCCCACCACCACACCGAAAATGGCGGCCGGCAGGACCGCTATGTCCGAGAACACCAGGCCGGCGAGGGGCCCGGCAAGGCCGGCCATCACGATTCCGAGGGGCGCCACGATGCTGTCCGGCCAGCGGATCAGCCCCGCGAGCAGGGCGACGGCGGCACTGATTGCCGCCACCAGGAGCATCTCGCGGACACCGTTGAACCGCGCGCCCGCTATCCATCCCGAGCCCAGGCACGCGAGCAGCACCCCTGCGCAGCAACCCAGGGTGGATTCCAGCCGCTGCGCCTGCCCGGTTCCGCGGACCAGCTGCACCACGAACACGGCGATCATGCCCAGCGCGATGAACGCGGGGGTCCAGTCCAGGTACCCGGGAGCGGGAGCGAGGGCCGCACCAACCGCGGCGCCCGCTCCGGGCACGGCAATCACAGCGGCAAGGGTCTTCTTGGCAGGAATACGGAGGAAGTGGGGCCAGCCGGCCCCGATGGCGGCGGCGATGGCCACCGCGACACCCACGAGGACCTCGCGGGACGTGTAGACGCCGGCAATGATCGCGGCCAGGCCGGCCATTCCCACCACGCCGATGGTCCACGAGCCCAAGGACCGCGCAGGAGCCTGCAGTTCCGCCGTCATGCGGAACCCGGCCTGGACTTAGTTTCTGCACTCACTGCGCTGCAATCCCATCCTGGCGTCGACCTGGAAAGGCGGGCCGCCCTTCGCGGAGGGCGTCGGGGCCCCTGGCTCAATCCTGCCTTATATGAACGGCATATGTCGCAAAACGTACCCGCATCCGGGCCGGATCCATGGCTGCGAAGGCGCCGCCGGGTATACTCAAAGCTCAGCTACGCTCCCTGCTGAGGTGGCCGGCCGGCGCCCTGAACAATGGCCCCAGACCCCAGCAGGAAGCCAGTACCGGCCGGTGGAAACCCGGTTCAGTCGCCCAATGATGCGCGGACGGCCCTTGGAGGAACAATGTCGCACATCCTGCTCTTGACGAACAGCTCTGGCTCTTCGGTGGACATCCTGCCTGCCTTGGAATTGCTGAACCACCGGGTCCACATCCTCCCTGCCGAGCCCACGGCGCTGCTGGAGACCGATCCCTGCGACATCGTGCTGCTGGATGCCCGCAAGGACCTGGTGGGCGCCCGCTCCCTTACCCAACTGCTGAAGGCCACCGGCCTGAGCGCTCCCCTGGTGCTGATCCTGACCGAAGGCGGCATGGCCGCTGTTTCCTCAGCGTGGGCCGTGGACGACATCGTCCTGGACTCCGCCGGGCCGGCTGAAGTGGAAGCCCGCATCAGGCTGTCCGTTGCCCGTGCCGTCCCCGACCAGGAGGACACGCCAACAGAGATCCGCGCCGCGGGCGTCGTCATCGACGAAGCGAGCTACACCGCCCGCGTGAACGGCGCACCGCTGAACCTGACCTTCAAGGAATTTGAGCTGCTGAAGTACCTGGCGCAGCACCCCGGCCGTGTTTTCACCCGGCAGCAGCTGCTCACCGAAGTGTGGGGCTACGACTATTACGGCGGCACGCGCACCGTGGATGTCCACGTCCGGCGCCTGCGGGCGAAGCTGGGCGCCGACCACGAGAACCTCATCAGCACCGTACGCAACGTGGGCTACCGCCTGACCTTGGTGCGGCAGCAGGAGGACGAGCTCACCGAGGCCTGAGCACCGGCGCCGCTTCCCGTATAGCCTTGCCTCATGACTCCAGCGCACCCAGAGAAGTGGCCCGTCCATGCTGAACGGGGCGGGGTTGACCGGCAGCTCCTGAAGGACTGCCGGAACCTCCTGGCCGCGGCAGAGGAATCGGACGGCAATCCCTCCATTTCGGAGCAGACCCAGGTGACCATGCGCGCCGGGGATTCTGCGGAGCACTCAGTGCTGACCCTGGCGCTGTATGCCCCGGACGAGGACAACGATCCCTCAAGCGGGCAGGACCTGGCCGGGTTTGCCGTGGTGGTGGAATCCGCGGACGGCAGCGGGGTGCTGGAGATCGCCGTCCACCCCAGCTACCGGAACCAGGGAGTGGCGGACCGCCTGGTTGCCGCGCTGAAGGACAGCCGCGGTCTCGACGGGCTGAAGGCGTGGTCCCACGGCAACCATGAGGCCGCCGCGGAGCTGGCCGCCCGCTACGGATTTGGGCCTGTCCGTGAGCTGTGGAAGATGAGGATGACGACGGCGGGGGCGGACCTTCCCGAGGCCGTCCTGCCGGAGGGCGTGTCCCTCCGGGCCTTTGTCCCCGGCCAGGATGAGGACGCCTGGCTGGCCCTGAACCGGGCCGCCTTCGCCCACCACCCGGAACAGGGCAGCCTGACCCGGTCCGACCTTGAAGCCCGGATGGCCGAGGACTGGTTCGATCCCGAAGGCTTCCTGCTGGCCGAGGACCGGCAGGGCCGGCTGCTTGGTTTCCACTGGACCAAGGTCCACCCCAAGCACGGTCCCCACCCCGCCATCGGCGAGGTTTATGCCGTGGGTGTTGCACCCGAAGCGCAGGGCATGGGCCTCGGCAAGGCACTTACCGTGGCCGGGATCAGGTACCTCCAGGACCTGGGGCTGCACGCCGTCATGCTCTACACCGACGCCGACAACGCCACGGCCGTTTCGCTGTACCGGCGGCTGGGGTTCACCCGCTGGGACATGGACGTGATGTACGGGCCGGTGGCAGCGGGGTAGTCCTGCAGGCGGATTATCCGGTGCGGGCTGGAAATCAGCGGTCGTCGGCGTGCTGAATGCTTGTAAGGTTGAAGCAGGACCGCGCAGGCCGGAAGCGCCAGCATCAACCGCCAGGTAAAGGAGATGCCATGAACCCGGAACCTTCCGGATCAGCCACGTCACAGGATGTTGCAGTGCCGGTGCGTGCCCGCTTCGGCTCCTCGGAGGTTCCAGCGTCCAGGGCCACCCAGGACCGCATTGACATCCCCGAGTTCGCGCCGAACCTGCAGCCTGAGGGCGACATCCGGCCGGACCGTTTCCTGGACCGCGAGCTGAGCTGGCTCAGCTTCAACTCCCGCGTGCTGGAACTGGCCGAGGACGCCACCCTCCACCTGCTGGAGCGCGTCAGCTTCCTGTCGATCTTCGCCTCCAACCTGGACGAGTTCTTCATGGTCCGGGTTGCCGGCCTCAAACGGCGCATCGCCACGGGATTGGCCGTCCCCTCCCCCGCAGGCCTCAGCCCGGTGGAGGTGCTGGAGCGGATCAGCGAAGAGGCCCACCGGCTCCAGCAGCGGCACGCGCAGGTCTACGCCGAGCAGATCCGCCCCGCCCTGGCCTACGAACACATCCACCTCATGCACTGGGACGAGCTGGATGAGACGGCCAAGCAGCAGCTCAGCGTGATGTTCGCCGAGAAGGTGTTCCCCATCCTCACGCCCCTGGCAGTGGACCCGGCCCACCCCTTCCCCTACATTTCCGGGCTTTCACTCAACCTCGCCGTGGTGGTCCGCAACCCGGTCAGCGACAAGGAGCTCTTCGCGCGCGTCAAGGTGCCGGACCAGCTCCCGCGCCTGATCTCCATCGACGGTCCGCGTGCCGGCGCCGTGGCCGGGCGCGTGGCCCGGTTCATCGCCCTTGAGGAAGTCATCGCCGTCCACCTGGACAAGCTCTTCCCCGGGATGGAGGTCCTGGAGCACCACACCTTCCGCGTCACCAGGAACGAGGACGTGGAGGTGGAGGAGGACGACGCCGAGAACCTCCTGCAGGCACTCGAGAAGGAACTCCTGCGGCGGCGCTTCGGCCCGCCCGTGCGGCTTGAGGTCACCAACGACATCAACCCGAACATCCGCGCGCTGCTGATCCGGGAGCTGGGCGTCGAGGAATCCGAGGTGTACTCCGTTCCGGCCCCACTGGACCTGCGCGGACTGTCCGTGATCGCCGGCATCGACCGTGCCGACCTCCACTACCCCAAGCACGTCCCGCACACGTCCCGGTACCTCAACGAGTCGGAGACGTCCAAGGCTGCCAACGTGTTTGCGGCCATGCGCCGGCGTGACATCCTGCTCCACCACCCCTACGACTCGTTCTCCACCTCCGTCCAGGCGTTCCTGGAGCAGGCCGCCGCGGACCCCAAGGTCCAGGCCATCAAGCAGACCCTGTACCGCACATCCGGCGACTCGCCCATCGTGGACGCGCTGATCGATGCCGCCGAGGCCGGCAAGCAGGTCCTGGCCCTGGTAGAGATCAAGGCGCGGTTTGACGAGCAGGCGAACATCTCCTGGGCCCGCAAGCTGGAACAGGCCGGCGTGCACGTTGTCTACGGCATCGTGGGCCTCAAGACGCACTGCAAGCTCTCGCTGGTGGTCCGTCAGGAGGTGGACGGGCTGCGCCGCTACTGCCACATCGGCACCGGCAACTACCACCCCCGGACTGCCCGCTACTACGAGGACCTGGGCCTGCTGACCGCCAACGAGCAGGTGGGCGAGGACCTGTCCAAGCTGTTCAACCAGCTCTCCGGCTACGCCCCCAAGTCAACATTCAAGAGGCTGCTGGTGGCGCCTCGTTCCGTCCGTTCCGGGCTGATCGACCGCATTGAAACCGAGATCCGCAACGCCCGGGCCGGGATCCCCGGCCGCGTGCAGATCAAGGTCAATTCCATGGTGGACGAGGCCATCATCGATTCCCTGTACCGCGCCTCGCAGGCCGGAGTGAAGGTGGACGTGGTGGTCCGCGGGATCTGTTCCCTCCGCCCGGGAGTGCCGGGCCTCAGCGACAACATCACCGTCCGCTCCATCCTGGGCCGGTTCCTGGAGCACTCCCGGGTGTTCGCCTTCGCCAACGGTGGGGATCCTGTGGTGTATATCGGTTCCGCGGACATGATGCACCGCAACCTGGACCGCCGGGTGGAGGCCCTGGTCCAGCTGGCCAGCGCCGACGACATCACCTACGTCCTTGACCTGCTGCGGCGCTACATGGCTCCGGAAACCGCCAGCTGGCACCTGGACAACCATGGGGTCTGGACCCGGCACCACCTGGACGACGACGGCAACCCACTGGAGGATGTCCAGTCCTGGCTGCTGGCTTCCCGCCCCCGGCAGCGCAGCCTGAGCCGCCGGTAAGGGCCACTGTTTTGTCGAGCGATGCACTTGTAGCAGACCAGACAGACCACCCGGGGGAACCAGTAGCCGTAACGGCTGCCGGGGCCCTGCCCTGGCGGGTGGTGAAGGACAAGCTTGAGGTCCTGCTGATCCACCGCCCGCGCTACGACGACTGGTCGTGGCCCAAAGGCAAGATTGACGACGGCGAAACGGTGCCTGAGTGCGCGGTCCGGGAGGTGCAGGAGGAAATCGGGCTCGTCGCGCAGTTGGGCATTCCCCTGCCGCCCATCCATTACCACGTGGCCTCCGGCCTCAAGGTTGTCCACTACTGGGCCGTCAAGGCCAACGGGGTCAGGCTGCTTCCCGATGGCAACGAGGTGGACAGCGTCATGTGGTGCGCCCCCGAGAAGGCGGCCGCGCTGCTGTCCAACCCCTCCGACGTCGTGCCCCTCCAGTACCTTTCCGCGGCGCATAAGCGCGGGGAGCTGGACACCTGGCCGCTGGTGGTGCTCCGCCATGCCAAGGCGAAGCCCCGCTCATCCTGGAGCAAGGCCGAGGGCGAGCGGCCCCTGGCCGCCACGGGGACGCGGCAGGCGCAGGCGGTCAGCCGGCTGCTGCACACCTGGATGCCGCTCCGCGTGGTGACCAGCCCCTGGCTGCGGTGCGTCGCAACGGTGGCGCCCTACGCAAAAGCCGCCGGCGCGAAGGTGAAGCTGGCGGAAGCGCTCACGGAGCACCGGCACCAGCGCAGCCCCAAGAAAACGGCCGCCGTCATCGAGGGCCTGTTCGACAAGCAGCGGCCAGTGGTGGTCTGCACGCACCGCCCTGCGCTGCCCACCGTGTTCAGCCAGCTCGGCGAGCACATGCCGCCGCACCTGCGTGACCTCCTCCCGGGCAAGGAGCCGTACCTTACCCCCGGCGAGTTGCTGGTGTGCCACGTGGCCCTGGACGGGCGGAAGCGGGTTGTGGCGGTGGAGCAGTTCAAGCCGTTCGATGATTGAATGTCGCGCAGCTGCTCCAGGGATCAGCCAAGTAGACTTTAGGCGTGAGCATCCCAACCCCCTATGAAGACCTCCTGCGCGATGTCCTGGCTTCAGGCACGCACAAATCGGACCGCACGGGAACCGGAACCACCAGCGTTTTCGGACGCCAGATGCGCTTTGACCTGACGAAGAGTTTCCCGCTGATCACCACCAAGCGGGTGCATTTCAAGTCCGTGGCAGTGGAGCTCCTGTGGTTCCTGCGCGGTGAGACGAACGTGAAATGGATGCAGGACCAGGGCGTCACCATCTGGAACGAATGGGCCGACGCCGACGGCGACCTGGGCCCGGTGTACGGTGTGCAGTGGCGCAGCTGGCCCACCCCCGACGGTGGCCACATCGACCAGATCGCCGAGCTCATTGAGAACCTGAAGTCCAACCCGGACTCACGCCGGCACATTGTGTCCGCCTGGAACGTCTCCGAACTCCATGACATGGCCCTGCCCCCGTGCCACGCGTTTTTCCAGTTCTACGTGGCGGAGGGCAAGCTGTCCTGCCAGCTGTACCAGCGCTCCGCGGACATGTTCCTGGGCGTCCCCTTCAACATTGCCTCCTACGCGCTGCTCACCTGCATGGTGGCCCAACAGGTGGGGCTGGAGCCCGGCGAGTTCATCTGGACCGGCGGGGATGTCCACATCTACGAGAACCACATGGACCAGGTCCTCAAGCAGCTCGAGCGGGAGCCGTATGAGTACCCGCAGCTGAAGATCACCCGCAAGCCGGCGTCGATCTTCGACTACACGCTTGAGGACTTCGAAGTGGTGGGCTACCGGCACCACCCCACGATCAAGGCACCGATCGCCGTATGAGCACAGAGAACTTCACCGACCCGCAGTCCTTTACTGAAGAGCTCGCCGCCTCGGTGACGGGCGTCGGCCTGGTCTGGGCGCAGACCCCGGACGGCGTGATCGGCAAGGACGGGGACATGCCCTGGCACCTCCCCGAGGACCTCAAGCACTTCAACCGGCTGACCATGGGCCACCCCGTGATCATGGGCCGCAAAACCTGGTTGTCCTTTCCGGACAAGTTCCGCCCCCTGCCCGGCCGCACCAACATCGTGGTCACCCGGCAGAAAAGCTGGGCCGAAACGCCCGAGGCGGAGGGCGCCGTCGTGGTTCCTTCCCTGGATGACGCCCTGCTTGAGTCCCAGTTCGTGGACGGCGGGGACACGGTCTGGATCCTGGGCGGCGGCGAGATCTTCCAGCAGTCCACTGAGCTCGCCAACGTTGCGGTGGTCACCACCATTGACGTGAAGGCCGACGGCGACACGTTCGCCCCCGAGCTGGGCACCAGCTGGGAGGCGTCCGCCTCCGTCCCTCCCGACGGCTGGCTCACCGCCGCCAACGGCACGCGCTACAGGTTCACCAAATGGTCAAGGACGGAGGGCTAGGACATGCTGAAGAAACCCGAAACCCTGTTTGTGCTGGGCTACATGCTGCTCCCGCTGCTGGCGCTCCTCTCCGCAATTGTCGGGCTGACCATGATCCTGGGCGGCAACAAGATCGCGGGAGCCATCGTGCTGGTGGTGGTCACCCAGGTGTTCGCGTTCGGTGCGTTCTTCGCGTTGCGCGCCCGAAAAACCGCCGTGCGGGAGGAATCCGACCGCGGCTAGCCGCCCTCGCGCACATGGGGAGGACACCCCATCGCGCACGCCCCGGGTTGTTCACTAGGCTGGGGCCGGCAGCGTCAGGGACGGCTGTTTTCGAAGATTGGGGGATGCCTGGTGGCAGGAAACTTGTGGGGCGCGGACGCAGCCCAGTTGCGGACGCTCGCGCGGCAGTTCAGCTCAACGGCAGACCTCCTGCTGCAGCAGTCCACGCAGCTGAGCAGCCAGATCAACAACAATCCGGCATGGAAAGGCCAGGACGCGGAACATTTCCGTTCCGACTGGAACGGCAACCACCGGGCACTCCTCCAAAAGACGGCTGCACGCCTGAAGCAGGAATCGAAGCTTTTGCTCACCAACGCCGAAGAGCAGGAGAATGCGAGCCGTTCCGAAGGTGCAGGATCTGGCGGCGGCCTGCAGGGTGTCCTCCCGGCGGGCTTCCCGGGCCGCCCCTCCGTCGCGCCCGGTGCACCCTTCCAGCTCGGCCCCGACTGGATTGCCGACAATGACAACTCTCCCTTCCGCAAGGGCTGGGACATCTACAACCTGGCCAAGGCCCTTCCCAACCTTCGGGCTGGTCTCTTTGATCTGCCACACTTCATCACGAAGGCAGACAGCTTCGCCGAGTTCTTCTCCAAGGACTTCCGCGACGTGGCAAAGGCATTTCAGGACACCAACATGCTCAGCCAGTATTTCAACACTTCGTCCGAGCTGTTCGACGGCCGGTGGGATACTGCCTTGAACCTCGTTGACGGCGGCAAGGCTGCAACGTTCTTCGAGTTCGGCGGCAAGGCCCTCGGAGGGCTGGGGGTTGGACTCGATGCCCTCGACGCTTTCAACAACTTCAGCAACGGCAACCAGGATGACAACGGCGCAGCCTACTATTCGACCGCAAAGGCAGCCCTGGGCGTATTGGGCTTCGCGCCGCCACCTGTTGGAACCGCCGCAATGGTTGCATCCGGCGCGCTCGCCATCTACGACAACGTCCCGGTGGTCAAGGAGACTGTCAATGCCATCGGCGGATCCATCGCTGACGGTGCCAAAGCGGCGTGGGAAGGTGCCGGGGACGCGGCCGAAAATGTCGGCGACTTCTTCGGGTTCTGAGCACACTAAGAGAGGTACTGACGATGACTGAAACACCAGCACAAGGCATCCCCGACGCCATCGGTTATGGATTTGCCGAGATGGCCGCCCTGGCGAGCTTGCGGGGCGGTGACGCAGCTGTGCTCAGCGCGGAGGCCTTGCGGGTTGGCAGCTACCTTGGCGATAGGGACATGGTGAGCGCCGGCGCATCCTCCCTGGTGGCCCGCGGCCTGGCAACCGCCGGAAGTGACGGGCTTCTGGCGGTGGCAGGACCCACCGCGGCAGTTGCCACCGTCCTTTCTTCGGCCAGCCGCCGCATGGAGATTGCGCTGCTCACTGCAGAAGGAGGCGACAGCGTGATCGCGATGGAAAGCGCGGACATCCACCTTCTGTTCCAGCCGCGCTCCTACTTCACCTGGTGGGCCATGGCGCAGAGGCCAGACGTCACAGCTGCCGAGGCCAACCTCATGGTTATCAAGCAGCACCTGCACAGCAACCCGCAGGGCGGCGCAACAGTTCGCCGCCGGGAGGAACCCACGGGGCAGACCCTTTACGTGAAGAATGGCGGTGGCGGAACCTGGACCATCGGCACCTCCAACGCTCAGCAGAAGGACATTGTTGAGGCCACTGGCCTTGACGACGCTGCCCTGCTTGACCAGATCCGCACCATCCGTCAGGACTGACAATGACATTCGATCGCGAGCGTGAGCGCCGCAACGATGAGGTCTATGCCGAGCACAAGGCGGCCCTCGCCCGGGGAGAGAAGCGCGTCCTGCGGCGAACCGATGCCGGCGAGCTGCACAGCTACCCCGGCGACGAAATCGGTTTTTCTCCCGGCCGGGGCCAGGTGCAGGTCCGATCCTGGTGGGGCATGGGAATTGTGTCAGCCTTTCTGGGCCTCCTGTTCCTCGGTTCTTCGGTGGTGTTCCTTGCCTCGTTCGGGCAAGGTGGGGGGCCGGAGTGGGGTGCATTGTTCCCTATCGTGCTGGGGGGTTTCGGCGCCTGGTACACCTTTGGCATGGCCAGGGACGAGTACCGGGCCAAGAAGATAAGGAAGGAACGGCACGCCCCTGAGCCAGGAGCAGGGCATGTCTCCCAGTGATCCTCCCGCCAGGCACGCGGCGCCGTCCGCCGGTGGCCTCCTTCCGGTCCGGCAGTGACGTAACCGACTGCGCCCTGCCGGCTCCGAAGTCTAAACTGGACCAATGACTACAGCAGCTACCCCTTCCGTCGGCCTGGTCGGATGGCGCGGCATGGTCGGTTCCGTCCTCATGCAGCGCATGCAGGACGAGGGCGACTTCGCCAACATCAACCCGGTGTTCTTCTCCACGTCCAATGCGGGAGGTGCCACGCCGACGCTTGCTGGAACAGCAGCAGGCAGCGCGGGCAGGCTCGAAGACGCGTTCGACGTCGACACGCTGGCCAAGCTGCCCATTATTGTCACCGCCCAGGGCGGCGACTACACCAAGCAGGTCCACGGCGAACTGCGCAGCCGCGGCTGGGACGGCCTCTGGATCGACGCAGCGTCCACCCTGCGCATGAACGATGACTCCATCATCGTGCTGGACCCGATCAACCGGGATGTCATCGACAAGGGCCTGGTCAACGGCACCAAGGACTTCATCGGCGGCAACTGCACCGTGTCCTGCATGCTCATGGGACTTGGCGGCCTGTTCAAGAACGGGCTCGTTGAGTGGGGCACGTCCATGACCTACCAGGCTGCCTCCGGCGGCGGCGCCCGGCACATGCGTGAACTGCTCAGCCAGTTCGGGACGCTCAATGCCGAGGTCAGCACGGAACTGGACGACCCGGCGTCGGCCATCCTGGACATCGACCGCAAGGTCCTGGCCCACCAGCGCACGGATATCGACGCCACCCAGTTCGGCGTCCCCCTGGCCGGCTCCCTGATCCCCTGGATCGACGCAGACCTGGGCAACGGGCAGTCCAAGGAAGAGTGGAAGGCCGGGGTTGAGACCAACAAGATCCTGGGCACCTCCGAGGAAAACCGCGTCATCATGGATGGCCTCTGCGTCCGGATCGGCGCCATGCGCTCCCATTCCCAGGCGCTCACACTCAAGCTCCGCGAGGACCTGTCCGTTGCCGAGATCGAGAAGCTGCTGGCCGAGGACAACGAGTGGGCCAAGGTGGTTCCGAACACGAAGGAAGCCTCCATGGCTGACCTGACCCCCGTCGCCGCCTCCGGCACCCTGGACATTCCGGTGGGCCGTATCCGCAAGATGGAAATGGGCCCGCAGTACATCAGCGCCTTCACCGTGGGCGACCAGCTTCTCTGGGGCGCCGCCGAGCCGCTCCGCCGGATGCTTAACATCGCCACCGGGAACCTGTAGCCTCTTCACAGCTGCCCAAGAGCGGCCGTGCCCCGCATAAGCGTTGCTGCCCAGCACCGCTCATGCGGGGCACGGCCGCTCGTGTTTCAAGCAGGAATGCGTTGAGCGCGCTCTGCCAGAGCCAGGACACGGCGTTTCAGGTCCGCAGGCCGGTCGAGGTGCTTCCAGACGAGCCGAAGAACCAGCCATCCCTCCTCGATGATCGCGTTCTCCCTGTGGCGCTCTGCCAGGAGGACATCCGCTGTTGGGCG
This sequence comes from Pseudarthrobacter sp. L1SW, assembly GCF_020809045.1. Classification (NCBI taxonomy): domain Bacteria; kingdom Bacillati; phylum Actinomycetota; class Actinomycetes; order Micrococcales; family Micrococcaceae; genus Pseudarthrobacter; species Pseudarthrobacter sp. L1SW. The sequence goes on from NZ_CP078079.1 coordinate 2,945,552, forward strand.
GTAGTCCGAGTACTTCCCGGCGCCGTCAAACTCTATGATGAGCCGCGACTCCGGGTCAGCGAAGTCCGCCCGGAACAATCCAGAGGCAGTGGGAATCTCGAATTGGGGGATGAAACCGCGCAGGCCCAAGGAGTCCAACAGGAGCCTGGTCCGTGTCTCACCGGCAGATTCGGACCGTCCATCAAGTGCATCGAGCAGGAGCCGCGCCCGCCGGCTCCCCCGCTTCTCCGGCCCTTCGTCAAGGCGCCTCGTGATCTCGGAGAGGCTGGCACCCATGCGCAATGCGTGATCACCAATCACGGCCGCCTGCTCGAGCGGCAGGATGCGGGCACAGTCCAGGACCGTCCTTTCCAGGCTGGTAGTCCGGATTTCCCTGCCGTCCGCGGTCCAGAGCGTGGTGATGTCCCGTTCAGTCAACTCCGCCCGGTGCGTCCGAACGTCCTTTCCCGCGCTCGTCCGGGAATTGGCATAGCTGGTTGTGACGTGGATCAGCGGTCCGGCATTCCACACCTGGCATTCGTGGAGCCGTGCGGCGCTCACATGACTGTAGCGGGAGGTCCCTCCTGTGGCGGCATGATGAGCGTGAACGAGCACCCTGTCCCGGGTCCACGGCTTTATCCCCAGCCAGTACGAGCTCCGGACGTAGGCCCCACGGAACAGGCGGAGAATCAGGCCGCTCCGGACTGCCGATGTCAGGAGGCGGTCCCCAATTCCGGCCCGCGCCAGCTCCGCAGTTGACGCCACAGGTGTTGCCGGCCAGCGCCCATCCACCAATTCCCGGATCATTTCAAGCTTCATGGTCCTAGGTTCCGGGGCCGCGGGCTTCATACGAAGCCCCGAGGCGCCGGATGTGGATAACCCGGTGGCCCTCCAACTGCAACAGCGGCCGTGCCCCGCATGAACGGTGCTGCCCGGCACCGGTTAAGCGGGGCAGGGCCGCCCGTGCAGTTCCGGGAAGCGGTCAGCCTTCGAGGAAGGCCAGGTAGCGCCGGGCCGCCTTGGCGAGGGCAGCCGTGGCGGCAGGGCCGAGTGGCTGGGTCCCATCGAACAGTTCAGGCGCGACGGCGGCGCGAGGGCCGGTACCGCTGCGGGACCAGGTGCCAATCACCTCTCCCCCGGCTACCAGGGTCTTTTTGAAGACGCCATTGCCGCCCGGCACGATTTTGCCGGCATGCTCCGCTGCCAGGACCAGGCTCCGGTCCTGGTACCCCAGCACAAACTCGTCGAAGCCGGGCAGCAGGAGGACGGACCGCTGGCCGGGGACTCCGCCGTCGAGCAGTGATGCCGTTTCCGGGGACAGCAAGTAGCTTGTCCCGTCGTAGCCAAGCCCCACCAGCTGGTCTTTTACATCCTCGAAAGCCGCCCGGACCTCGGTCAGGGGTAGCTGCGTCCACCAGGCGAAGTCGCGCAGGGTTGCCGGGCCATGGCTGCGGAGGTAGCGCAGCAGGAACTCCGCCACGGCCTCTTCCCGCGACAGGCTCCGCGAGACGGGAATCCAGTCGTCGAAGGCCGCAAACAGCTGCTGGTTCCCGGCCAGCGGGCCCAGGACCAGCCAGCCGTGCCGGCACAGGGTCCCCAGGATGTGGATGCCCCGCTGGCCGCGCGTGGGCTGCCCGGCAGCGTCGAAAATCCCAAAGAGTTCAGCGCGGCTGGCGGGACCGTCGGCGGCAATCTGCTCCATCGCGATGTCCCGGCATTTCTCCACGTCCGCCCAGGCGATGCCGAGTTCGCGGTGCCGGGAGGCGATGCCCTTGGTGAGCCGCTCCGCTGTGAGGCCAAGCATCCACCGAAGGTCCTCCGGTGCCACCAGGTGCAAAGTCCCGCGCATGGGCCAGGAGCGGACCACAGCGCCGGCATCGAGGGCGGCGCGGACATCTGACAGGCCCGCTTCAGGGACCCTGGCGCCCACAGCCCACGCTGCCGCCTGCAGGTCCTGGGCCTGCATGGCGGTCATCCAGCGGACGGTCGCGGCAATGGAGCCCGGCACGTCTGGCCCCAGCTCTCTTGGCTGCACCCGGCCCGCCGGGACCGGCACCAGCCGCTGCGACACCAGCCGCAGCCTGCCCATCGTCTTGCGGCTGATGCGCTTCCCGGCCATGGCCCCATCCTATGCGCCGTACAGGCCCGGACCATGGCCACCGGGCAACTGGGGCAGCACTGATGCACGGGAAAGGCCCCTGTGTGGGAAAGCCGCTAAAGCTGCACGCCGATAAGCAGGGGTTCCGGGTGCAGCTCGATGCCAAAGCGCTTTTCGACGCCGGCACGCACCTCGCGCGCCACCGCCACCACGTCCATGGCGCTGGCCGAGCCACGGTTGGTGATGGCGAGCGTGTGCTTGGTGGACAGGGACGCCCGGCCCCCGCTCACGCTGCCCGGCTCCAGTCCAAAGCCCTTGCCGAAGCCCGCCTGGTCGATGAGCCATGCCGCAGACAGCTTCACCAGCCCGTCCTTGCCTGCCGGGTAGCGGGGTGCGTTTTCGGGCAGGGCTTCTGCGACCTCTGCGGGAACAATCGGGTTGGTGAAGAACGACCCCGTGGAGTAGGTGTCCCGGTCGGCCGGGTCCAGCACCATACCCTTTGATGCCCGCAGCCGCAGCACTTCCCGGCGCACGTCCGTGGAATAGGCGCGCTTGCCCTGCTCGACTCCCAGTGAGCGGGCCAGCTCCGCGTACCGGATGGGTGCGCTCATCCGGCCGATGGGCAACTGGAACTCCACGGTCAGCACCACGTATCGCGGCGATCCCTTGGTGGTGGTCTGTTTGAGAATGGAATCCCGGTAACCGAACTTCAGCTCAGAGTTCGTGAAGGTCTTGACGGCGTTGCGCCCGCGGTCCCAGGTCCGGACGGCGGCGATGGTCTGGGACACGTCGGAGCCATAGGCGCCCACGTTCTGCACGGGCGTGGCCCCCGTGGAGCCCGGGATTCCGGCGAGGGCTTCAATCCCGGACCAGGCGTGAAGAACCGCGTACTCCACCAGCTTGTCCCAGTTGTGGCCGGCCTGCACCACCACTGCCACGCCGCCGCAGGAATCCTCGGCGTTGACCGTAAAGCCTTCCGAGGCGATCTTCACCACGGTACCGGGGAACCCGTCGTCGGAAATCAGCAGGTTGGAGCCGCCGCTGATGATCAGCAGAGGCTCCCCGGCTGCGTCGGCAGACCGGACGGCCTCGATGATCTCAGCCTCGGTGCGGGCCTCGACGTAGGTGCCGGCGGGGCCTCCGACGGCGGCCGTGGTCAGCTCGGAAAGCAGGGTGGAAGTCACCAGACCACAATACTAGGGAACCGGAAGGGCCCTCACGGCGTCCACCGAAGTGCACCCTCACCGCTCAGTAACAAGATCGACGATTAACTAACATAATTAGTATTTGATATTTACAAACTTGTCATATCTGCGTACCTTCAAGCCAGCGGATCACACACTTGGGCCCGCTTCCCCAAACCGCATAGGACAGCTATGACTATTACCAGGACTCTGGCCACAAGCCTCATGAGCCTCTCGACAGCCACCTTGTTCGCCCTTTCGTCTGCAGGGGGCGCCACGGCGGCACCTCCTTCCCCTGACGACGGTGGCGCTCCGGGGGTGAGCAGCACCAGGACGGTCGGAGACGCTGACTACTGGACTCCCGAGCGGATGCGGGCAGCCACACCGGGCGATGTACTCGCCAAAAAGGCACTGCAGCGGCAAAAGGCCAACGCGGCGCCGGCAGGAGAAGCCGTCAGCAAGGGAGCTGAAAGCAAAGTCAAGGGCTCGGATCCCTCAGTCCAGCCCATGGCGAACGCCAGCGAAAACCCGGTCCCGCATATCGGCAAGGTGTTCTTCACGCTGGGCGGCGCCGACTACGTCTGCTCGGCCAACTCGGTCGCGTCCACCAACCGAAGCACTGTCTCCACGGCAGGGCACTGCCTCAATGAGGGGCCCGGCGCTTTCGCGACAAGGTTCACCTTTGTCCCCGCCTACCTCAACGGGGCCGCGCCCTACGGCAAGTGGACGGCCAGGGCGCTCTACGCCCCCACGCAGTGGAGCTCATCGGGCAACATGCAGTACGACACGGGGTTCGCCGTGATGTCACCGCTGAACGGCCGCAACCTTGCCGACGTGGTTGGCGCCTCCGGAGTGGCGTTCAATGCAGCCCGCGGCCTCAGCTACAAGGCCTTCGGCTACCCGGCCGCTCCGCCCTTCAATGGAGAGTCCCTCAAGAGCTGCTCCGGGACCGCCACCAATGATCCCTACAACCCTCAGTTCAACACCCAGGGGATTCCCTGCAACATGACCGGGGGTTCCTCCGGCGGTCCGTGGTTCATCGGCTCGTCGTCCGGCGGATACCAGAACTCGGTCAACAGCTACGGCTACGGGAGCAACTCCACGAAGATGTACGGCCCGTACTGGGGCTCTGTCATCCAGTCGGCCTACAACGCTGCCGGGGCTTCCTGACCCGCGTATCGCGTCAGGGCATTCCATAAAGCAGACTGAGGGAGGATACCCATGGGGGATCCTCCCTCAGTCCTTGACACAGGAGTTCAGGAGAGCTTGACGACGGCCTGGGCCTTCATCAGGACCTTCTGCCCGGCGGAAACAACAGTGAGGTCAACGCGCGCGGTGTTCGCCTCGGCGTCGAGCTTGCCGATGATGCCGCTGACCTCGATGGTGGCGCCGGGTTCGTCGGTGCCCGTGGTGTCGGCGACCAGGACGGGCTTGGTGAAGCGCGTCTGGAAGTCGACGACGGCGGCAGGGTCACCTGCCCAATCCGTCACCAGCTGCACGGCGGAGCCCATGGTGAACATGCCGTGGGCAATGACGCCGGGCAGTTCAACGCTGGTGGCGAAGGCTTCGTTCCAGTGGATGGGATTGAAGTCGCCGGAGGCGCCGGCGTACTTGACCAGGTCGGTGCGGGTGACCTCGATGGTGCGGCTGCCGATCTCCTGGCCGGCGCTGAGGTCGTGGATGCTGAGGCTCATGGTTACTGTCCCTCTCCGCGGACCAGGATGGATGAGGTGGTGGTGGTGACAGGCTCACGGGCCTCGCCGGAACCGAGGGCGAAGATTTCGGAGCGGGTGGTGATCATCGCTCCCCCGCCCATTGCACGGACGCCGTCCACGTGGAGTTCCGCCACCAGCCGGTCGCCGGCGAAGATGGGCCGGTGATGCGTAAAGCGCTGGTCGGCATGCACCACACGGGAGAAGTCGATGCCGGCTTCCGGATCCTCAATGAGCTGGGCGTCGGCGCGCTGGGCAATGATAATGGCGAACGTCGGAGGGGCAACGAGGTCCGCGTGGCCCAGGGCCCTGGCGGCGTCGACGTCGAAATGTGCAGGGTGGACGGCCTTGACCGCACGGGCGAATTCGCGGATCTTCTCGCGGCCAACGTCGTACACCTCTGCGGCAGGGTAGCTGCGGCCCTGCAGGTCCGGATTGATAGTCATGGGCCCAAGCCTATCGTTGCCGTACCGGGCAGGACCTTGCACCACACTGATATGATGGATTTATCATTCCATCATGCCGCTCGGCACTGTGCGTGCCTGGCGGCACCGCGCACAGGAGCGCTTTTCCATGTTGTCCTCCGCCCAGGCCCCGCTGTACGAGATCAAAGCCAACCTCTTCAAGGGCTTGGCGCACCCGGCCAGAATCCGGATCCTCGAGCTGCTGGCCGCGGCCCCGCAGGAAACGGCGGCCGTCAGCTACCTGCTCGCAGAAACCGGCCTTGAAGCCTCGCACCTCTCCCAGCACCTGGCCACCTTGCGCAAGCACAGGGTGGTGACCTCGGTCCGCACGGCCAACGCCGTAACGTACCAGCTGGCACACCCCGGAATTGCGCAGCTGCTTTCCATCGCGCGGACCTTCCTCCTGGACAGCCTTGCCGGCTCCAACGAGCAGCTCCGGCTGGCGCAGCAGCTGCCCGCAGGCCACCTCGACGGCGGGAACACCCCGTGAGTGCTGGTGTGCGCGCCCCGGGCAAGCGCGCCAACCAGTTCCTGCCCTCCAGGCTGGATTACACGGGACTCGGGAAATCGTGGCGAACCGACCTGCTTGCCGGCATCACCGTGGGCATCGTTGCCCTGCCTTTGGCGCTGGCGTTTGGCGTCAGTTCTGGGGTGGGCGCAGAGGCCGGCCTGATCACCGCGATCGTGGCCGGCCTGGTGGCAGCCGTCATGGGCGGATCCCCGGTGCAGGTCTCCGGCCCAACCGGCGCCATGGTTGTGGTCCTCGCCCCCGTCGTGGCAGTGCACGGCGCCGGCAGCGTGGCCCTGCTCTCGGTCATGGCGGGGCTGCTGGTCTGCGTCCTGGGATTCAGCGGCCTGGGCCGGGCTGTTGCGTTCATTCCCTGGCCCGTGGTGGAGGGCTTCACGCTCGGGATCGCCGCCATTATCTTCCTCCAGCAGGTTCCGCTGGCCACCGGCACGTCCGGTGTCCCGGGCCACAACACCCTGCTCGCCGCTGTTGAGGCGGCATCGGGGGCCCGCGTCCCCACCGCGCTGGTGACACTTGCGCTCGTGGCGGGGGTCGCCGTCGTGATGGTCCTGGTGCAAAAGCTGTTCCGGGCGCTTCCGGCCAGCCTGCTCGCGGTCCTCCTGGCCACTGCGGCCGCCGAGCTCTTCCAACTGGGCATCCCGCGCATTGGTCCGCTGCCGCACTCCCTTCCCGCGCCGGCCATCCCCGCATTTGACTTGGCCTCCCTGGGCAGCCTCGCGATGCCGGCGGTGGCAGTGGCCTGCCTTGCCGCCATTGAGTCGCTGCTCTCCGCCCGGGTGGCAGCCGGCATGAGCGGGCCTGACGGAACCCCGAGCGGGCCCTACAGCCCGGACAGGGAACTGACGGGCCAGGGCCTGGCTTCCATTGCGGCCGGGCTGTTCGGCGGGATGCCAGCCACCGGAGCCATCGCCCGGACGGCGGTGAACGTCCGCTCAGGAGCGAAAACGCGCCTCTCCGCCGGGGTCCATGCCGTGGTGCTGCTGGCCATTGTCTACCTCGCTTCCGGAATGGTCAGCCGCATTCCCCTTGCGGCGCTGGGCGGAGTCCTGATGGTCACCGCGGCGAGGATGGTGTCCCGGCGGACCGTCACGGCCATCGTCCGCTCTACCAGGGCCGACGCCGCCGTCTTCATCCTCACGGCCACCATCACCGTTGCTTTCGACCTGATCGTCGCCATCCAGATAGGGCTCGCGGCGGCCGCACTCTTCACCCTGCGCAAATTCGCGTCGCTGAGCAGCGTGCAGCGCGAAGAAATCCCCGGGCCGCAGGCAGAAGGGGATGAGCACATTGCCGTGCTCCGGCTGGACGGCGCCATGTTCTTCGGTGCCGCAGAACGCATCCTCCAGGAGATCAGCCAGATCAGGGACGTGCAGGTGGCCATCATCAGGCTCTCCCAGCTGCGCATGCTGGACGCCACCGGGGCGCATGCTCTGGTGGAGGTCATCTCCGCCCTGGAGCTGCAGGGCATCACCGTGCTGCTCAAGGGGGTCCGTCCGGACCACCTGGGCCTGGTCACGAACGTGGGGGTGATCCGGTCACTGCGGCACCACAGGCACCTGTTTGAGGACCTCGATGACGCCGTGGAACATGCCCGCAGCCACGTCCGCCGTAACGCCGCCTACCGTTTGTAGTTTTTCCTGATCGTCTGGCCGCGGACCACGATGCCGGCGATATGCAGGACGAGGCCCAGCCCGATCAGCGGAAGGGATGCTGTGGCGAGGCCGGTGTTGCCGCTGGTGTTGCCCGCCAGGTTCAGGATGATGCCGACGGCGATCAACCCCATGGCGCTGAAGACCAGGACTTTGTAGCGGGTTGGGGCGGTGGCCCAGAATTCGTTCAGCACCCTGAAAGTCTACCGGCCAACCCTAGAACAGGGCTTCCTGCACGGCCGGGACCTCCGAGGAATAGTCTCCAAGCTCGATGCGCCTGCCCTTGAGCCGGCCGAGGTCCACAACGAATTCGAGGTCCGTATCGTCCAGCGTGGCCAGCACAAAACTGCCGCAGACGGACCGGATGGTGAAGCCGTGCGGCCCGTCAGCCAGGCTGTGGGGGTAGGCGTGCCTGGGGCTTGCCGAACACAGCCGTTCAGCCAGTCCGTGCCTGGCCCAGGCTTCGTCCACCACCTCGAACCCATCCAGGCCAGAGCGGGAAATGACGCGGCGCGCTGTGGCCGCCAGCGCCGCATTGTGCGCCTTGAGGAAGCCCGCAGGGGCGGGGTCGGCGAGGGCTCCTGCCTTGGCGGCTGACCGCACCTGCTGCGGGAGCCCGCCGTCGCGCGTTACCAGGTCCTCAAGGATCCGTACTATCCGGCCGTCCGCGGCGCGGGCTATGTACCTGGCCACCACCGCGCCCTGTTCGGCCAGCCGCTGCCATTTCCTCAGGTTGGAAGCCGTTCCCACCTTGCTGGCCCCGTTGGCGAAGGTGGCCACGTAGAGCCAGTGCGGCTGCATCAGGTAGCTGCGGAGCCCGGGCGGGACGCGTCCGTCACGGTGGAAGTCGTGCATGAGCCGGAAGTCGTCCGCCAGGAAGCACCGTTCGCACTGGTGTCCGCGGGCCGAGGGCAGGCGGCCGGCACACAGCACGTGGTCCCGGTGGGCAGGGCCATGGACCCGGTGGTGGCCGAGGCAGTACTTTCCGTCGGCCGCGAGCCGAACGCCCAGCCTGGTGCCGTCGTCGAGCGCCGTTTCCCGGAAGGTGCTGTCCGCAGCCTGCAGCCGCAGGACAGGAGGCGCGCCGTTGGCAGAACCGTCCCCCGCAGGCCAGAAGACCCCGTGGACCAGATAGCGCGCATCGGTCACGGGGTCTCCTGGTGTGAAAAGCGTGGGTGCTACAGCGCGGGCTGCACCCCAAAGGCTACCGCGAGCTTCATGATCTTCTCGGCGCGGCCCAGGCGCGGCAGGTCGGACCCGTCACGGATCACGCGGCCGTTGGCTTCGAAGTCGGCCATGAAGTCGGTGGCCCAGGCAACGTCCGACGGCGTGGGGCTGATGACCTCGTTGATCACGGGGGTCTGGTCGATGGCCAGGCAGAGCTTGCCGGTCATGCCCATCATCACCGTGATGCCGGTCTGCTCGCGCAGGATGGGGTGGTTGGTGCCCACGGTGGGTCCGTCAATGGGCCCTGGCAGGTTGCCCACCCGGCTGGCGACGACGAGCTTGGCGCGCGGGTAGGCCATGGCTTCGGGGGTGGCGGCCATGCCGGTGTCGCGGCGGAAGTCGCCGGAGCCGAAGGCCAGGCGGAAAGCGCCCTGGGCCTTGGCGATGTTGTTGGCTTCCTCGATGCCGACGGCGGATTCCACCAGCGGGATGACGGGCGTCTTGCCGTCCATGCGGTGGAAGCTCTCGGTCACCTGGTCCGCGGATTCGGTCTTGGCCAGCATGACGCCGAGCAGTCCCGGGGTGCCGCGGAGGCCGGCCAGGTCCGCTGCCCAGAACGGGCTGGTGGCGTCGTTGATGCGGACCCAGGCCTTGCCGCCGGCGGTCAGCCAGTCAACCACGTTGTTCCGGGCCTGGTCCTTCTGGGAGGGATCCACGGCATCTTCAATATCCAGGATGATCGAGTCGGCGCGGGACACTGCCGACTGGTCGAAGAGCTCCGTCTTCATGGCATTCACAAGGAGCCATGAACGGGCGATCTCTGCGGGGATATTGCGTTCCGGCCTTACGGTCTCGGTGGCGATGGTAGACGTCATGTATCTACCGTATCCGCCCCGGAAGGGGCACGGGGGCGAAAACGGCCGGCTCGGGAGGTTCAATACGAACTAAACGGGATATGACAGGCCCGGCAGCGAAAGCAGGTTGCGGCAAGTGTCGTTTCGGGGCGCCAGAACGACACTTACCGCTACCTGGTTGGGGTGGGTCAGGGGATGTTGCTGCCGCGCGCAGTCACCCAGAGTTGGTACCAGTCCGCGCGGGTCATGGCCTGGGCCACGCGGGCGGCGTCGGCACAGGCACGGATCCGGCCGGGGTTGACGGTCCCGATCACCGGGGCTATGCCGGCCGGGTGCTTCATCAGCCAGCCCAGCAGGACCGACTCCCCCGTGCTGCCGTATTCCCCCGCCAGCGCCGCCACGAGCTCGGCGGTGGCTGCCTCAGCGGACGAAGGGCTTTCCGGTTCCGCCCCGGTGTACAGGCCCTTGGCAAGCGAGCCGTAGGCCTGGAGCGTGATGGAGTTCCTCACGCAGTACTCCAGGGTGCCGTGCGGGAAGCTGTAGTCCAGGTGCTCGGCATGGTTCACCAGCACCTGGCTTTCCAGCCAGGCCCGCTTGAGCAGGCTCATCTCCAGCTGGTTCGCCACCACCGGGGTTTCCAGCCGGTCCTGCAGCGCCTCGATCTGCGCCCCGGACATATTGGACACGCCGAGCTGCCGGACCTTGCCTTCCGCCATCAGCTGCCCGACGGCGGCCGCCACCTCCGCCGGGTCCGCCAGGGGGTCCGGGCGGTGCAGCAGGAGGATGTCCACGTAGTCCGTCCGCAGCCGCTTCAGGCTTTCGTTGACGCGCTCCAGGATGGCTTCCCGGCTGAGGTCATAGTGCGTCTTCAGTCCGCGCTCGTTGAGCCTGATCCCGCACTTGGTCTGCAGCCGGATACGGTCACGCAGCCCCGGGGTGGACGCGAGCACCTCGCCGAAGACTGCCTCGGACTTGCCGCTGCGGTAGATGTCCGCGTGGTCAAACAGCGTGATTCCCGCGGCCAGGGCAGCCTCGACGGCGGCAGCGGCCTCGTCCACATGCTCACCGGCATGCGGCTCGTCGGACCAGCTGCCGCCCAGGCCCATGCAGCCATAGATCAGTTCCTGCATCAGGAGGGCCGCCGTTCGGGGACCGGTCCAGGCATCAGCGCAGCCATGCGGTGGTGTTGGCGGGCAGCTTGCCGTCCTCAAGCGGCGCGCTGCTGGCCAGGACCTCACCGTCGGGAAGCGCGACGGCGGTGTCCCCGAAGTTGGTCACGGACTGCCAGCCGTTGGGACGGCGGAAGTGCAGGACCTCCGGGTTGCCGGTCTCCAGCCATTCCAGCTCCTCGTCCGTCTGCAGTTCGCGGCGGAGCTTCAGGGCCTTGCGGTAGAGCTCCAGCGTGGAACCCTGGGTCCCGTCCTGCGCCTCGACGGCGTACTTGCTGAACCAGTCGGGCTGGGGCAGGTGCGAACCGCCTTCGCCGAAGCCGAAGGAGGTTCCTTCAACCTTCCACGGCAGCGGGACGCGGCAGCCATCGCGGCCGATCTCCACGCCCTTGTTGCGGAAGAAGGACGGATCCTGGCGCTCGGATTCAGGGATCTCCGCCACTTCCTGGAGGCCCAGTTCTTCGCCCTGGTAGAGGTAGGCGGAGCCCGGGACAGCCAGCATCAGCAGGGTGGCGGCGCGGGCGCGGCGCTCGCCGAGCTCCGTGTCCAGTTCCTCCTTGGGGCCACCGGCGAGCAGCCAGTCCTTACCGTCCTGGCCCTTGGTGCCTGCCTTGCCCTTCGAGACCTGGGGCAGGCCATAGCGGGTGGCGTGGCGGACCACGTCGTGGTTGGAGAAGACCCACGTGGAGGAGGCACCGGTGGCGGCCGCCTCGGCCAGGTTCCGGGTGATGATCTCCTTGTACTCGGCGGCGTCGAAGTCAGCCTGCAGCAGGTCGAAGTTGAAGGCCTGGCCAAGGCCCTCCGGGCTGGCGTAGCGTGCCCGGCGGGTGGCGTGGACCCAGGCTTCAGCCACGGCGGTGCGCGGCGGGTTGTACTCGTTGAACACCTCGCGCCATTCGGCGTAGATCTCGTGCACTTCGTCGCGGTCCCAGAAGGGGTGCGTGCCGTCGTCGAAACCGTCCACGCCGGTGTTGGCCGCGCTCAGTTCCAGCTTGGACAGCAGCGGTTCGGTGAGGTCCTTGGTGAGGGCGTGGGCCACGTCCACCCGGAAGCCGTCCACGCCGCGGTCGGACCAGAAACGCAGGGTCTTCAGGAAGTCCTCGCGGATTTCCCGGTTGGACCAGTTCAGGTCCGGCTGCTCCTTGGCGAAGATGTGCATGTACCACTGGCCGGGGGTGCCGTCCGGCTCGGTGATGCGCTCCCAGGCGGGTCCGCCGAACACCGAGTCCCAGTCCGACGGCGGGAACTCGCCGTTGGGGCCCTTGCCGTCACGGAAGATGTAGCGGTCACGGGCAGGCGATCCCTTGGGTGAGGCAAGCGCTTCCTTGAACCACTCGTGCCGGTTGGAGGAGTGGTTGGGGACGATGTCCGCGATCAGCTTGATGCCGGCCTCGTGCAGGGCGGCGGCCATTTCGTCGAAGTCCTCGAGGGTGCCCAGCTTGGGGTCAACGTCCCGGTAGTCGTCCACGTCGTAGCCGCCGTCGGCAAGCGCCGAGGGGTAGAAAGGGCTCAGCCAGACGGCGTCGATCCCGAGCGACTTCAGGTACGGGACCTTGGAGGTGATGCCCTTCAGGTCGCCGATGCCATCGCCGTTGGAGTCCGCGAAGCTGCGCGGATAGATCTGGTACACAGAGGCCTGGCGCCACCAGTTCGGATCGGCCAGGCGGTCGGAATCGGAAAGGGTTGCCAGGGTGGCGGTGGTGGACAAGGGGTGATCCTTTGCTGCTTGTCGACTATATTTATTTTGGTTCTAAATTTAGTTGCCCGATCATTATCTGGCCCGCCGCACGGAAAGGTCAACAGCATGGCTGAAACCACGGCTGCCACCCCGCAGCTGCTCCGCCGCGTCAGTGCCGGCGCCGTGCTGGAATTCATGCGCTCCTCCGGGATCGTCACGGTCACGGAAGTCATGGAAGCCACCGGCCTCACCCGCGCCACGGCCATCGCCGTCTGCGAGGACCTCAAGGAGCGGGGCTGGCTCCGCGAACTGGAGAACCAGCGGGCCTTCGGCGGGTACCGGAAGGGCCGGCCCGCCCGCCGCTTCGAACTCAACGAGCGCGCCGGCTACGTGCTCGGCATGGACATCGGGGTTTCCAAAGCCACGGTGGTGGTGTCGGACCTTCGCGGGCAGGTGCTGGGGCGCTCCAGCCTGCCCTTCGCGGAAGCCGAAATATCCGCCGCGGAACGCGTCTCGGTCATCGACCGCACCGCGCTCTCCGCACTCCGGGGGGTGGGCGCCCCGCCCGATTCCGTCCTGGCCGTCTGCGCCGGCATTGCCGCGCCGGTGGACCGGAACGGCGAGGTACTGCTGGCGCAGCATTTTTGGGGATTGTTCGACGTCGGCCTGAAGGCAGCCATGCGGGACCGGCACGGCTGGACGGTCCTGCTGGAAAACGACGCCAACCTGGCCGCGCTCGGCGACCGCTGGCGGGGTGCTGCGGCGGGGGTGGACGACGTCGTGGTGATCCTTGCCAGCGAACGCTTCGGCTCAGGGGTGATCGACGGCGGGCGGCTGCTGCATGGAAGCCGCGGTGGCGCCGGTGAGCTCGCGTTCCTGGACCGGGTGGAGGGTGTGGGGGACACGTTTGGCATCGCCAGCCTGGCCAGGACGTGGGCGGCCGAGGCGCTGGCCGGCAAAACCAGGACATCCCTCCGGGAGTATGCGGCCCAAGGCGGCGCGGAGGCTGAGCACGTCTTCGCAGCCGCCGCCGAGGGGGACGCCATGGCCCTGCGGATACTGGACCGCCTGGCGGATCGCGTGGCACGGGTGATCGGCGCGGTGGCCACCGTGTTCAACCCGGAGCTTGTGGTGATCGGCGGGGCAGTGGCCAACTCCGCGGGCGTCCTGCTTGAACCGATTACCCGGCAGCTGAAGGATTTCACTGCCACTCCCCCGCGTATTGCAGTTTCACCGCTGGGCGACTCGATTGTTACCGTTGGGGCTGTCCGGGGCGCGCTGGATTATGTGGAGAAGCATTCCCTCGACCTCCAACTGGTCCCCGGGGCCTAGCCGGCGCTAGGGCTGCAGGGCAGCGGCGATAGGCAGCGTGCCGTCACAGAATTCGATGGTCTTGCCCGCCGTTTCCGGCAGGTCCAGCACGGCCACCGCGACGCTTGCGGTATTGCTTCGGGAGGTTTCCCGGCTGCCGCCGGGCGCGGGGCTGACATCGATCAGCCCGGTTCCCGGCTTGTCCGTCAACGCCCCCGGGCCCAGGATGGTCCAGGCAAGGCCGGTGCCCCGCAGGTACTCGTCAGCGGCGGCTTTGGCCTCGGCGTACGCAAAGAAGGAGTGGTGCGCCGGCATGCCATGGTCCTTGCCGGCGCCCAGGTAGGACACCATCACGTAGCGGCCCACATTGGCTTCGGCGGCCGCATCCATCGAACGGATTGCCGCGTCCCGGTCCACTGCGTAGGTGCGTGACGGGTTGCCGCCGCCGGCGCCGGCGGACCAGACCACGGCGTCATGGCCTTTCAACGCTTCGGCGATGGCCGCCGTCGTCGCATTTTCAATGTCCAGGACCGACGGCGCTGCCCCCGTTGCCGCGACGTCCGCGGCATGGTCCGGGTTGCGGACGAACGAGGTGACGCTGTGGCCTTCTTCCGTGAGCAGGGCGGACAGGTGAAGGGCCACTTTGCCGTGGCCGCCGATGATTGCGATTCGGGTCATGCCCCCATTCTGCCCCTCAGGGCAGGCAACGGTAGCGAAGGTACACCACGCCGTTGCCGAACCGGCGCTCGTCCAAGAGTTCAAGCCGGGCTTCCAGGTTGTCCGGCAAGGCCCGCAGGCCTCCCCCGACCACCACCGGATTGATCAGGAATCCGCATTCGTCCACCAGTCCTGCCGCGAATGCCAGTCCGGCCAGGTTGGCACCGCCGATGCTCATCGTCCCGTCCGTTGCCGCCTTCATCGCCCGGACGGCGTCCGGGTCGAAGGTGCGCTCGATCCGGGTCCTGGACGTCCCGGCGACTGCAAGCGAAGAAGAGTAGACAACCTTGTCTGCCTCCTTCCAGATCCGGGCGTAGTCCTGGATCACCGGCGGCTCGCCGGGACCGCCCATGGTTTCCCAAACGGCCATAACGTCGTACATCCTGCGGCCGAGCAGGAACGTCCCGACGTCCCGTTCGAGGTCGTTGACGAAGGCGTGGACTTCCTCGTCGGGCGCGCTCCAGTCGAAGTTGCCGTTCCTGTCCGCCACATACCCGTCCAGGGAGGTGATGCAGGTGTAGGTGAGCTGGCCCATGGTCCCTATTGTGGCCTCGAAGGCGGGGAGTTGGAAGCCACCGCGTTCACGCGCAGTTCGCGGGAACAGTCAGACTGCCCGCCGGCGCTCCGGGACGGTGCCAAGCAGTATCCGCAGTCCCGGCACCGAGCGGGAAATGTGGCCCAGGCCAAAGGAAACCACGACGCCGAGCACGGCAACCAGGAGGAACTTAGCCCTGGCCGGCCAATTGGCCTGCAGGATGGCCACCTGGAGGCCCACCACGACAAAGATGTGGAGGATGTACGCGGCATAGCTGGCGGCGGCCATCGCTGCCAGCAGCCGTACGGGACGGTGGAAGAGCTCCCGGGACGTGACCACCAGGCCCACGGACAGGCCGGCGCACACCATCGTCTCCAGGAAGACCCGCACCAGCGACCGCCCATCAAGCCCTCCCGTCGCGGTGGCAACATTCCAGAGATGGAAGGCCTGCAGGGAGAAGATGGCCGCGGACGCAATGAGGCCCACCGCCAGCCAGGTGAAGCCGATGTGGCGCGGGATCCGCCGGAACCAGTCGTTCCGGTAGGCCAGGATGCCCAAAACGAACAGGCTCACGTACTGGGCGAGGTTGGCGGGCTCCGCTGGAATGACGAAGAACAGCGGCACCCAGTCATCAACGGGAAACCACCACCGGACAACCCAGGTGACCAGGACCAGGGCCGCTGCGAAGGCCAGGATGGCCCGGTGGCCAGGCGGGGGCAGTGTCCGCCGCGGGCCCCCTGGTGCGGCCGGGCGCAGCCGGCGGATGCGGCCCACCAGCAGGACATAGGCGGCCGAGTAGAGGAGGAGGTGGGCCAGGAACCACAGGTGGAGGTAGGCGCCCTGCCACGCGCCGTCGTAGAGGGACCTAACGAACTCCCCCGGAGCGGGACTTCCGGACGCCAGGTAGGCGAGCGGAACGTTGACTGCCACAACGAAGAAAACGAGCGGCACCCCGATGCGGACCCACCGTTCCCTAAGGAACCGGCGCGGACCCTTGCGCTCATAAGAGCCGGGCAGGAAGTAGCCGGCCACCAGGAACAACAGGCCCAGGCCCACGGCCGCGTTCACCGTGTAGAACGGGACGAACCAGTCGCTGGTGGCCTGGTCTTCCACGGGCCAGAAGCCGCCGGTCTCCCCGTACGCCTGGGCGGCGTGGTGGATGATCACCATGGAGATGATCAGCACCCTCAGGACGTCCACGAAGGCCAGTCGGCCTGTCCCGGCGGCGGCGGCAGGTGGCCCGCCGGACCCAGCTGTTCGGGACATTGTTGGCCCTCCTCGCCGCGCTCCTGCCTTTGGATCCATCCTCTACCGCCAGTCCCATGGCGCCAGAGCCGAAGGACCTTCTGTTGGCGGCACCGAAAAGGGCACAGAAAAGCCCCCGGAATCTCGGCGATTCCGGGGGCTTAGCCTGTAGCGGTGGGGAGGCTCGATCTCCCGACCTCACGATTATGAGTCGTGCGCTCTAACCAACTGAGCTACACCGCCACGAATGAGAAAAACCTGCGCCAAGCCGGTCAAAACCGCCTTGACACAGGCCCTCATCCAGAGCCCCCCACCGGAATCGATCCGGTGACCTCGTTCTTACCAAGAACGCGCTCTACCACTGAGCTAGGGGGGCAACGAGTAAATACTCTACCGGAAGATTTTCCCACCAACAAATCGGCGTCCGGGGCGGCTTTTGGGCGGCGCAACGCTTGCAGTTCGCGCCCCATGGATCCCGATTTTCCGCGCCGTTACGGGGTTGTGCGGCCGGGCAGACGGCGACAGGGTCCAGGCCTGCGGACGGTTTTGCAGCAAGTCAACGGCCCTGGTGTGTCGAGTCGCACACTCGGCTTGAGTTTTTGTCCGGGTATGCAGGTTTCGAGCCCCTGGGAGTCTGCGCCTCTGGACAAAAACTTCAAGGGTTAAATGCCGGTGGGCCGGCTTGGAAGCCGGCCCACCGGGGGAACGTGTCAGGCTAGCTGACGGTTTACCACTTGCCCTTGCGGTTGAAGTCGCGCTGGCCGCCCTCGTTGCCGTGGCGGGGCTTCCGTGAGCCGTCACCGTGGCCGCCGAAGCGGGAGTCGCTGGCCTGGCCGCGGCTGGCACCGCTGTCAGCACCAAAGGAAGAACGCTCGCTGTAGGAGCGGCCGCCGCGGTCCGCGGAGGACCGCTCGCCGTCGGACTTGCGGAATTCCTTCTTGAACCCGCCGTTGCCCTTGAAGTTGCCTCCCCGGTCACCGCCGCGGTTGCCCTGGTAGGAGCCGCGCTCGCCGGATGGCTTGCGGCCGTTGTCCAGCTCGAGGTGGATCAGCTCGCCGCCGATCCGGGTGCGGGACAGGGCACGCAGCTGCTCGGGGCTCAGGTCCGCGGGCAGCTCCACCAGGGAGTGGTCCGAGCGGATGTCGATGCCGCCGATCTGCGCCGAGGAGATGCCGCCCTCGTTGGCGATGGCGCCCACGATGGAACCCGGCATGACGCGCTGGCGGCGTCCCACGGCGATCCGGTAGGTGGCATTGCCCTCGGTCAGCGTGCGGGTCGGGCCGCGTGAGCCGAAGCCGTCCTTGGAGCGCTCGCGCTTCTGGAACTCGGGAGCTGCAGGCAGTTCCTTGACCAGCAGAGGCTGCCCGCCCTGCGCCATGACGGCAAGGGCTGCGGCGATCTCCGAGGCGGGCACGTTGTGCTCTTCCTCGTAGGAGGCGATGAGGTCGCGGAACGGAGCCACGTCCTCGGAGGCCAGGGTTTCCGTGATGCGCTCGGCGAACTTGCCCAGGCGCAGCGTGTTCACGGTTTCGGCGGTGGGCAGGTGCATCTGCTCCACCGGCTGGCGGGTGGCCTTCTCGATGGAACGCAGCAGGTACTTCTCCCGCGGCGTCATGAACAGGATGGCGTCGCCGGAGCGGCCTGCACGGCCGGTGCGGCCGATGCGGTGCACGTAGGACTCGGTGTCGTGCGGGATGTCGTAGTTGATGACGTGGCTGATGCGCTCCACGTCAAGGCCACGGGCGGCGACGTCAGTGGCCACGAGGATGTCGATGCGGCCTTCCTTCAGTGCGTCCACAGTGCGCTCGCGCTGCTGCTGCGGAATGTCGCCGTTGATCGCGGCGGCCTGGAAACCGCGGGACTTCAGCTTGTCAGCCAGGTCCTCAGTAGCCATCTTGGTGCGCACGAAGGCGATGACGCCGTCGAACTCTTCAACTTCGAGGATGCGGGTCATGGCATCGAGCTTGTGCGGGCCCATGACCTGCAGGTACCGCTGCCGGGTGTTGGCGCCGGTGGTGGTCTTGGACTTGACGGAGATCTCGGCCGGGTTGTTCAGGTACTGCTTGGACATGCGGCGGATCTGGCTCGGCATGGTGGCCGAGAACAGTGCAACCTGGCGGTCGGACGGGGTCTGCTGGAAGATCTGCTCCACGTCTTCGGCGAAGCCCATGCGCAGCATCTCGTCGGCCTCGTCCAGCACCAGGTACTGGAGCTCGGACAGGTCCAGGGAACCCTTGGAGATGTGGTCGATCACGCGGCCGGGGGTACCAACAACAACCTGGGCACCGCGGCGCAGGCCGGCCAGCTGGGGACCGTAGGCGGAGCCGCCGTAGACGGGGAGGACGGTGAAGTCGTCAATGTGCTTGGCGTAGGACGTGAAGGCCTCGGCAACCTGCAGCGCCAGCTCACGGGTGGGAGCCAGGACCAGTGCCTGGGTCTTCCGGGACGGGCCGTTGAGGTCGTGGAGTTCGGCCAGGCGGGACAGTGCCGGTACTGCGAATGCTGCAGTCTTACCGGTGCCGGTCTGGGCGAGGCCCACGACGTCGCGGCCTTCGAGCAGGAGCGGGATGGTTGCTGCCTGGATGGGGGAAGGCTTTTCGTAGCCGACATCCTGCAGGGCGGCGAGGACGCGGCCGTCGATGCCGAGGTCGGCGAACTTGATGCCCTCTTCCTCGTCGTCCTCAGCCTTGGCGGCGGGAGCGGCGGGTGCTTCCTCAACCTTGGCGGGGGCTTCGGCGGGAGCTGCTTCGGGGGCTTCGGCGGGTGCCGGGGCGGCCTCGGCTGCGGGGGCAGCGGGCTCGGTGAATTCGATGCTGGCAGTTGCTGTTTCAGCAGTGGCGTCGTTGTGATTTTCGGGCATAGGGAAATATTCCTCATCCATAGGGGGCCAGGCGGCACTACCCGAGGTGAGTGGAGCCGCAGTACGTGTGCCGTGGATGCCGGGCAAACATTGACCGGCCGGTCACAGAAGTCCGGCGCTTTCGCAATCCCGTGGCAGGACTTCCCGCTGCATCTCTTGGCTGCTATCCCAGCAGTCTGTACAGCGTTTTCTTTAGCCGGCTCTCCCTATGAAAATGCCCGCATCGCTTGTGCGGGCCCCAACACTTGCCAGTCCTGCCTCAAAAATTGGGCAGGAATAAGGGATTTCCGGAGTGGGGGATGTTTCAAGTGTAAGGTACGCACCCGCCGCAGCGGAAATTGAACGTACGACGACGGCGGTGAGCTTGCGCACACCGCTCCCCTTCCAGCCGCCTTGCCCTTGCGGCTACCGGCCCAGCTGCCGTTCCAGGGCCTCGAACTTCTGCCTGAACTCCGGCTGCTGCAGGCGGATCTCACCGTCGGCATCGGCGTCGCGCAGTGCTTCCATGGCTTCCAGGTCAGGCTCGCTGAACCACCTGCCCACGGTGATGCCGTGCCTGGGGACGTACAGCCGGTGGATATGGTCTCCCGCCTGGATGCTCCCCGTCCGGACCACCCGCAGGTAGGCTCCCACCCGGCCTTCCTCGGTGAATCGCTTGACGAACCGCGGCTCGCGCATCCGGCGCTGGAAGGTGGCGCAGGGCGTGCGCGGCGAGGTGACCTCCACCTCGACGTCCAGGCCGATCTTCCAGCGCTCTCCGATCACCGCGCCGGTGGCATCGATCCCGGCAACCCGAAGGTTTTCGCCGAAGATCCCCGGCGGCAGCTCGCGCTGGAGTTCGCCCTCCCAGAAGTCCGCGTCCTCCTGCGAGTAGGCGTAGAGGGCCTGGTCCGGCCCGCCATGGTGGACACGGTTGGCCTGGATGTCGCCCTGCAGGCCCAACCGGTGCACCTTGACCGGGCCTTCGGCGGGACGCTTGTCGATGGCGGTCACGCCTACGTTCGATGCGTCCGGCAGGAGCTGGTGGACGCGGCACACGGCAAGGACAGAGGCGGTTTCCATGGCTCCAGTGTAGGGTCGGCGGCCGGCAGCGGCGGGGAGTTGCCGGGATGGGGACTTCTCCCCTGTTCCGGACGGGCTGCCCTACTCGCAGCCGCTACCGGCAGGGACTACGCTGATTTCAGGATTGCAATTGGGGGTGCAGCGCTGTGCCCAATTCACGTGGACAACTGAGGGGGACACCATGGACCCGAACAAGGACCCGGACCACGGGCGGCCCGGCGGCCAGCCTGCGGGCGAAGGCGGGCAGCCTGCGGGCGAAGGCGGGCAGTCTGCCGGGGACGGACAGCCGGGCGGGGACGGGCACAGCGGCGCGAAGCCCCCTCCCTGGCAGGTGCCCAAGCCTGAACTGCGCCCCGAACTCCTGAACCAGCCGGTCACTCCGGTGGACCCGTTCGCACGGGACCGTGAACGGCAGCTCAACGAGGAAGCATCCCGGAAGAAACGCTCCCAGCGGCGCACCGTCGTCGTAGGCCTGGGCGTAACAGCGCTGCTCGCCGGCACCATCACCGCCGTGGTGGCCAGCAACCAGGACGATCCCGAGTACGCGCAGGTGTGCTTCAACGACGAAACCGGCGAGCGCGTGGAAGACCGCAACTGCGACAGCTCCGCCGGACGCGGCGGCGGTGTTTTCGCCTGGTACTTCTTCTCCCGCGGCGCCTACGTTCCGCCGATAGGCCAGAACCGTTCCACCGCACCCAACTACACCCGGACCGTGCCCAGCGGCGCGAAAGTGTCCACCGGATACAGCACCAAAGGCGGAACGGTCAGCCGGGGCGGCTTTGGAACCAGCGCCAAGAGCGGCAGCAGCGGTGGCGGCGGCAAGGTCTCGGGGGGCTGAGCGTGAAGCGGTTGATGTCTGAGCCCAGGCCTGGCTGGAAGCAGAAGATCGAGGAGCAGGGCCTGGTGTTCTCCACCACCACCATGGACGACGGGCGCCGGATCGAGTACTGGAACGAGGCCGCGTACTACGAGTTCACCATGGAGGAGGTGGAGCGCCTCGAGGAAACGGCCGAAGAAATGCACCGGATGTGCCTGGAAGCGGCGAAGTTCCTGGCCACGGGTGCCATGGGCACCATCGGCATCGGCGCGCAGGCGCTGGAACTCGCAGCAGAATCCCTGCAGGCCGGGGACGTGGATGTCTATGGCCGGTTCGATTTCATTTACGACGGGCAGGGCGGACCCGCCAAGATGCTCGAGTACAACGCGGACACCCCCACGGGCCTGATCGAGGCGGCGGTGGCGCAGTGGTTCTGGCTGCAGGATGTCTTTCCGGAAAAGGACCAGTGGAACGGCATCCACGAGGCGCTGATCCGGCAGTGGAAGAAGGTGCAGTACCGCACCGGGATGAGCACCCTGCACGTTGCGCATTCGGAGGTTGAGGAGTCCGGCGAGGACTGGATGACCGCAGCCTACATGCGGGACGTGGCCAGCCAGGCGGGGTGGACTACCATCGGCATCAACATGTCCGATATCGGCTGGGACCCCAACCTGAACCGGTTCGTGGACCTGGACAACTTCATGATCAGCACCATCTTCAAGCTCTACCCGTGGGAGCTGATGATGAAGGAACCGTTCGGCCACCGGCTGCTGGAGCGCGCGCACAACCCGCGCTGGGTTGAGCCTGCGTGGAAGATGCTGCTCTCCAACAAGGCCCTGCTCGCCGCGTTGTGGCATCTGTATCCGGAGCATCCCAACCTGCTGCCCGCCTTCCTCAACGAGCCTGGGCCGCTGAAGGAATGGGTTGCCAAGCCGCTGCACGGCCGCGAAGGGGACAACATCAAGATCCACGCGGCCGGTATCAGCCTGGAACAGCCCGGCGGCTACGGCCGCGAGGGCTGGTGCTACCAGCAGTACCAGGAACTGCCGGACTTCGACGGCAACCATCCCGTCCTGGGCCTGTGGGTGGTGGACGGCGAATCGGTGGGCTGCGGCATCCGGGAATCGGACGGGCCCGTCACCGATTACTTCTGCCGTTTCGTGCCCAACACCATCGACGCGCCGGCGCCGCTTTCGGCCGTGGCCTCCAGCAAAGCAGGTATCGCACTATGAATCCGGTGGCAGCATGAGCACAGAGATTACGACAACGGGCGGCCCCGGAGGCACGCCAGGCACCACCGTTCCGGCCAAGGGTCTCCGTGCCGGCATCCTGGACCTCGGCGACTCCGTGATGATCGGCCTGGCCTCCACAGCGCCGGTGTACTCGCTGGCGGCAACACTCGGCCTGATCGTGGCCGTCAACGGGAACTACACTCCCCTGATCCTGCTGCTGGGCTTTATCCCCGTCCTGTTCATCGCGTATGCGTTCCGCGAGCTGAACAGCGCCATCCCGGACTGCGGAACCACCTTCACCTGGTCGCGCCGTGCGTTCGGCCCCTGGGCGGGCTGGCTGGGCGGCTGGGGTGTGGCGCTCGCGGGCATCGTGGTCCTGGCCAACCTTGCCCAGGTGGCCGGGCAGTACCTGTGGCTGCTGATCGGTGACGGTTCCCTTGCCGGGAACAAGGCGCTGGTTACTGGCACCGGCGTGCTGTTCATCGCCGTGATGACGCTGGTCAACTACCGGGGCATCCGGCTGGGCGAGCACGTCCAGCGGGTCCTGACGTATGTGCAGTACATTGCGCTGGGCATCTTTGCCCTGGCCATCGTCGTCGGGATTGTCCGGGGCTCAGCAGGGGGCGACACCACCATCCAGCCCTTCGACTTTGAGTGGTTCAACCCGGCCGGTGCCTTCGCGGATCCCGGGGCGGTGGTCCACGGCGTGCTCCTTGCCCTGTTCATTTACTGGGGCTGGGACACGTGCCTGGCGGTGAACGAGGAAACGGAGAACCCCTCCACCACCCCCGGCCGCGGCGCGGTGATCTCCGCCTTCATCCTGGTGGCCATCTACGTGTCCGTCGCGCTCCTGGTGATGATGTACGCCACGGTGGGCACCGAAGGCATCGGCCTGGGCAATGAGGCCAACCAGGACGACGTGTTCCTTGCCATGCGGGACGTGGTGTTGGGCCCGTGGGGCTGGCTGATCGTCGTCGCGGTCCTGGCCTCGGTCCTGTCCTCTACCCAGACCACCATCCTGCCCACAGCCCGCGGCACCCTCTCCATGGGGGTCCACGGCGCGCTGCCGGCAAAGTTCGGCGAGGTGCACCCGAAGAACCAGACGCCCGGCTTCTCCACCCAGGTCATGGGGGCCGCGGCCATCGCGTACTACGTGGCCATGAGCTTCCTGAGCGAGAACCTCCTCTCCGATTCCATCAGCGCCATCAGCCTGTTCATCGCGTTCTACTACGCACTGACCGGCTTCGCCTGCTTCTGGTACTTCCGGGGCACCCTGCGGCAGTCCGCGCGGAATCTGTGGTTCCGGGGCATCCTTCCCCTGGTGGGCGCCCTGCTACTGACCGCCGCCTTCTTCATCTCTGCCGTGCAGATGTGGGATCCGGCGTACGGCAACACCCAGATCTTCGGCGTCGGCGGCGCGTTTGTGAGCGGCGTGCTGCTGCTGGCCCTGGGCGTGGTGCTCGCCGTCGTCTGCCGTTTCCTCCCCTCCACCCGGGGCTATTTCACGGGCAAGGCCGCCGCCGGGCAAACCAGCGCCCGCTCCCCCAAGTAAGTAGCGCTAAGTGTCGTTTTGAGGGGTCAAAACGACACTTAGCGCTACCTAGTTGGGAAGGGAGGGCTGGGAGGGGCGCCGGGCGGGAAAGGCGCTACGCGGAGAAGCCGCCGTCTGACTTGATCAGCTGCCCGGAAACCCAGCGGCCGGCGGGCGAGAGCAGGAACGCCACGGTGCCGGCCACGTCTGCCGGTGTTCCCAGGCGTCCGGTGGGCTGCCGGGACAGGAGAGCCGCGCGGACCTCGTCATCCATCCACCCGGTGTCCACCGGCCCCGGGTTCAGCACGTTCGCCGAGATGCCCAGCGGCCCCAGTTCCCGGGCGGCGGCAATCACGATCCTGTCCAGCGCCCCCTTCGACGCGCCGTACGGCAGGTTGAACGCCGTGTGGTCACTGGTCAGCGCAACGATCGCGCCGCCGTCGTCCGTTGCCTGCCGCGCAAAAGCGGCAATCAGCTGCCAGCTGGCCCGGGCATTCACGGCGAAGTGCCGCTCGAACGATTCGAGACTGGTGTCCAGGATGCCGGAATCCACGGACTCGGCGTGGCTGAGCACCATGCCGTGCAGCGGGCCGGTGAGCTGCACGGCGTCCGCCACCAGCTTCCCTGCCGCGGCAGGGTCCTCCAGGTCAGCGGGCAGGGTATGGACCTGGGCACCAATGGCTTCCAGCTCGGCAGTCAGGCGGACGACGTCGTCCGGTTCAGTCCCCCACGGCATGCGGGCGTCGTAGCCCGGCCAGTAAGCCAGGACCAGGTCCCAGCCTTCCGCCGCCAGCTGCCGGGCGATCCCGGCGCCGATGGAGGCAAGCCTTCCGGCGCCGGTGATGAGGGCGACGTTTCGGACGGGAACTTCGGGCGGCGTCTCCATGGCACCAGCCTAGTAGCGGCGGGTCGGGGTCCGGTGTCAGGCGGGCGGTGTTAGGCAGGCGTCCCTGCCGTGGCGGGCTCGCGGGAGCCCGAGTGCCTGCGGATGGTGGCGCTGATGACCGCCGCGATGGTGCACATTGCCGCGGCACCGAACCAGGCGTAGGTGTACTGGCCGGTGGCGTCCCGGATGGCGCCGGCGCCCAGGGCGGCGGCGGCCGCGCCGAGCTGGTGGGCCGCGAAGACCCACCCGAACACCACGCTGCCGTCCGCGCCGAACGTTTCCCGGCAGATGGCCGCTGTCGGCGGCACGGTGGCCACCCAGTCCAGGCCGTAGATCACCACAAAGACGATCATGCTCGGCTGGACTTCGGCGCTCAGCAGCAGGGGCAGCACCAGCAGGCCGATGCCGCGGAACTGGTAGTAGACCGCCAGGAGAATGCGGGGGTTGAACCGGTCGGTCAGCCAGCCGGAGGCGATGGTCCCCACAATGTCGAAGATTCCGACGACGGCGAGCAGGCCGGCAGCGGTGGTCTCGGTCATGCCGTGGTCGTGGGCGGAGGGGATGAAGTGGGTGCCGATCAGCCCGTTGGTGGTGGCGCCGCAGATGGCGAACCCGGCCACGAGTGCCCAGAAGGTCCGGACGCGGCTGGCCCGCCGGAGGACCTGCAGGGCACGGACGGCGGCATTGCTGCGGGCGGCGGGCTCCGGCGTCGTGGCCTGCCTGGCCGGAACAGGCTCTGGTGCGGTCTCGCCGTAGGGCAGGACCCCGGCGTCGGCCGGCGAGTTCTTGAGGAACTTCAGCACCAGGGGAACCACGGCCAGGGCTCCGGCGGCAATCAGCAGCGACGCCTGCCGCCAACCGGGATCCTGCGCCAGCACGGCAATGAACGGAAGGAACACCAGCTGGCCGGCGGCACTGCCTGCGGTGAGGATGCCGATCACCAGGCCGCGGCTCTTCACGAACCAGGTATTGGCAATCGTGGCAGCGAACACCAGCGCCATGGATCCGGTGCCGAGCCCGATCAGCAGCCCCCAGGTCAGCAGGATCTGCCAGGACTGGTTCACCAGCACGGTGAGGGCACTGCCGGCGCCGATCAGCACGAGGGCGGTGGCCGTCACAGCCCGGATGCCGAACCGCTCCATCAGCGCTGCGGCGAACGGCGCCGTCAGCCCGAAAAGGACCAGGTTGATGCTGACCGCCGCGGACAAAACGGTGGTGGACCAGCCGAACTCCTGCTGCAGCGGGACCATCAGGACGCCGGGGGCGGCGCGGAAACCCGCCGCACCGACCAGCGCGAGGAAGGCGACGGCGGCCACGACCCATGCAGGGTGCAGGCGGCGGCGCGGGCGCCCCGGCGGGGCTTCCCGCAAGCGGACGACGGCGGAGGCAGGGCCGGCGGTTACGTCGGCAAGGCCCGGGCCGGCTTCCCGGGACGCGCCCTCGACGGTCTTGTCCACGCTCATGCGGCTGTTCCTTCGTGTCCAGGGGCGGTGGAGAGCTGGACGGGTTCCGCCGAACGGGACCTGCTGTGCCAGCTGGTGTTGGCAGCCGTCAGCCGCTCCCCGCACGCGGTGCAGGTATCGGCGGAAGTGGTGCGCTGGCCGCAGCTGCGGTGAATAACGTACATGTGGGCCTGCTCCGACGGTGCCGGCAGGTGCTTCTCCGCCCAGATTGTCACCGCATTCAGCACCGGGAGGGCATCTTCGCCCTTCTCCGTCAGGACGTATTCATTCCTGGTGCGGCCGCCGTCACCGTACGCCCTTTTGGTGAGCAGCCCCGACTCGACGAGGCCGGCCAGGCGCTTGGTGAGCACGGAGTCGGCCACCTCGAGCCGGGCCTTCATCGCATCGAAGCGTCCGTTGCCAAAGAAGACCTCCCGGAGGATAAGGATGGTCCACGGGTCGCCCAGGATGTCCAGGCCGCGGGCCATGCTGCAGTTGCGCCGGGACCAGTCGGATCGAAGTGCCATAACGGCACCCTAGCTGACTATCTTGAAGAAAGCCAGCAGAAAGCCCTACGGGATTGAGGCGAAGGCCTGTTCAAGGTCTGCCACCAGGTCCTCAACATCCTCGATCCCGCAGGACAGCCGGAGCAGGTTCACGGGAACGGCGAGTTCGGTGCCCTTGACCGATGCATGGGTCATCTCGGACGGGTAGTTCATCAGCGACTCGATGCCGCCCAAAGACTCCGCAAGGGTGAACACGGAGGTTGACTCCGCCACCTTCCGGGCAGCCGCCTCACCGCCCTTGAACTGTACGGACACCATGCCGCCGAAACTGCGCATCTGCTTTTTTGCGAGCTCGTGGCCCGGGTGGGACGGCAGCCCCGGGTACAGGACAGCCTCCACCTCGGGACGCTCCAGCAGCCACTCGGCCACGGCCTGGCCGTTCAGGCTGTGCCGGTCCATCCGGACCCCCAGCGTCTTCAGCCCGCGGGTGGTAAGGAAGGCGTCCATGGGGCCGGAGACGGCACCCACGGCGAACTGCACAAAACCGATCTTCTCAGCGAGGTCCGCGTCGTTGACCACTACGGCGCCGCCCACAACGTCGGAGTGGCCGCCGATGTACTTGGTGGTGGAGTGGACCACGACGTCGGCACCCAGGGCGAGCGGGGTCTGCAGGTAGGGCGATGCGAAGGTGTTGTCCACCACCAGGAGGGCCCCGGCGTCGTGCGCTATCCCTGCGAGCGCCGCGATGTCGGTGATTTTCATCAGCGGGTTGGACGGGGTTTCCACCCAGACGAACCTGGTCTTGTTGGCGCTGACAGCCGCCCGCACGGAATCCAGGTTTGCCATGTCCACGGGGGTGTTGCCGATCCCCCACCCGCCCAGGACCCGGCTGATGAGCCGGTAGGTGCCGCCGTAGGCGTCGTTGCCGAGCACGATGTGGTCCCCGGGCCGGGTCAGCGCACGGATCAGCGAGTCTTCCGCCGCCAGCCCGGAACTGAAGCTGTAGGCGTGCGTGCCGCCCTCCAGCGCAGCGAGCTGTTCCTGCAGGGCGTCCCGGGTGGGGTTGCCGCCGCGGCCGTACTCATAGCCGTCCCGCAGCCCGCCAATGCCGTCCTGGGCGTAGGTCGAACTGAAGTGCAGGGGCGGCACCACCGCGCCGGTGCGGGGCTCGAAAGCCTGGCCGGCGTGGACGGCGCGGGTGTTGAAACCTTGGGTGTGCGAGGCGGACATGGTGCTCCTTTACGGGTGGCGCAGGTCAGGGGAAGCGGTTCAGTTGCTGAGGTAGGCCAGGAGGTCGTGCCGGGTGAGGATGCCCACGGGTGCACCCACGAACGTGACCATGACGGTGTCCACATCCGAGAGCAGCTCCCTGGCC
The DNA here is from genome assembly GCF_020809045.1 of Pseudarthrobacter sp. L1SW. Classification (NCBI taxonomy): domain Bacteria; kingdom Bacillati; phylum Actinomycetota; class Actinomycetes; order Micrococcales; family Micrococcaceae; genus Pseudarthrobacter; species Pseudarthrobacter sp. L1SW. The sequence goes on from NZ_CP078079.1 coordinate 2,973,554, forward strand.
GCGGAGATGGTTTCCAGCGAGCCGATCACGGGCAGCTTGGGGCCCATGTGCTCGGAGATCTTGTCCGTGAGCTTCGCCTCGCCGCGGAACAGCTTGGCCGTGAGGGTGCGCTCATCCACGGCGCCCAGCACCTCGCCCATGACCACCGGGGGCTCCTGGGACAGGACCGGGATGTGGCTGACGCCGAACTCGTTCATGATGTTGATGACATCGCGGACGGACTCGTTCGGGTGGATGTGCACCAGGTCCGGCAGTTCGCCGTTCTTGGAGCTGATGACTTCCCCAACGGAGGTCTCCTCGCCGCCGGACAGGAAGCCGTAGGAGCGCATCCACTGGTCGTTGAAGATTTTGGCCAGGTAGCCGCGGCCTGAGTCAGGAAGAATGACGACGACGACGGCGGACGCGGGCAGGTCCCGCGCCGCCTGCAGTGCGGCCACCACAGCCATGCCTGAGGACCCGCCTACCAGCAGGCCCTCCTCGCGGGCCAGCCGCCGGGTCATGGCGAAGGAGTCCGCGTCGCTGACGGCGATCACCTGGTCGGGCACGGACTTGTCGTAGTTCGCGGGCCACATGTCCTCCCCCACGCCCTCCACGAAGTACGGGCGCCCGGTGCCGCCGGAGTAGACCGAACCTTCCGGGTCGGCGCCGATGATCCGGACAACGCCGCCCTCGGACTCCGGCCTGTCAGCCGAGGCCTCCTTGAGGTAGCGGCCCGTGCCGGTGATGGTGCCGCCGGTGCCGGCACCGATCACGCAGTGGGTGACTTTGCCGTCCGTGTCCCGCCAGATCTCGGGGCCGGTGGTCTGGTAGTGGCTGCCGGGCGCGGCGGGGTTGGAGAACTGGTCCGGCTTGTACGCACCAGGGGTCTCCCGCACAATCCGGTCCGAAACACCGTAGTAGCTCTGCGGGCTGTCCGGCGGGACGGCTGTTGGCGTGACGACAACCTCGGCGCCGTAGGCCTGCAGGACGGCGCGCTTGTCCTCGCCCACTTTGTCCGGCACCACGAAGATGCATTTGTAGCCCTTTTGCTGGGCCACCAGCGCCAGGCCCACGCCCGTATTTCCGGAGGTTGGCTCCACGATGGTGCCGCCGGGCTGCAGCTTGCCCTCCCGCTCGGCGTCCTCGATCATCTTGATCGCGATACGGTCCTTGATGGATCCGCCGGGGTTCAGGTACTCGAGTTTCACCAGGACGGTGGCCTTGATGCCGTCAGTGACGTGGTTGAGCTTGATGAGCGGGGTATTGCCGATGAGGTCCAGGATGGACTGGGCGTACTTCATGTGTACAAAGCTACCGCTTCCCCGGCCACCCGCGTCCGCACTTGCCCGCCATGCCTCAGGTGAACATGAGCCACAGAATCACCACCGGGAAGAATGACTGGCCGATGCCGCTGAGCCAGAGCCTGCGTTCGCTAATAACCAGGATCATGCCGAGGATGGCGTGCGCGATGCACATCAGGGCCACCATGGTCCGGCCCACGATGACCTCCCCGGAGTTCACTAGCACCACGCCGGCGATCCCGAAAATACCCCAGATGATGTTGTAGAACCCGAGGTTGAACGTCCACATCCGGACGGCCGACGTGTCACCGGGTTTGATCAGGAAGATTGGGTGGAGGCGCTGGTCCTTGTACCGGAAGGCTTCGAGGAGGCCGACCGTGATCAAAATGATCCCGGTGATGATGGCCAGCACCTGCTCGAGGGTGCCCATGGTCCCGCCCTTGGCTGTTCCGGGCGCCTAGATGGAGAAGCCGTCCGCAGCTGATTCAGTACCTGAGCCCTGTCCCGTTTCCCCCACGGGCAGGTTCTCCCAGAGCCCCATCACGTTGCCCTCGGTGTCCTTGAAGTAGGCGAAGTAGCCCATTCCGGGAATCTCGTTCTTGGGCATCACAACGGAGCCGCCAAGCTGCTCCACGGTTTTGAGCGTGGCGTCGATGTCCGGGACATCCACCGTGATGACGGGACTGGTGATTTCACCTTCCCTGGCCATCATGCCGCCGTTGATGGCGCCCGCTTCCGTGGGCTGGCCGGTCGCCTCGTCCATAGGAGTGGTGATCACCATGTTGTAGTCCATTCCCGGGACGGCGTCGATCCGCCACCCGAGGGCCTCCTGGTAGAACTTCCTGGCCCGCTCCTGATCGTCAGCGGGGATTTCGAAATGCACTACTCCACCCATTGCGCTCACCTGGAATCTCGAAGGGAAGGCGCGGACGCCCCGCGCCACACCTGGGATTCTAGTCCCGGAATGACGGCTGGTTAAGGGCCTTTGGCACGTGCAGCAGGGTGCCGAAGATCGGCGCCGCAGATGGCGGAGAACGCTCGTTGTCACCGGGCCGTGGGACGATGGCTGTATGACGATTGCAGAGGTTCCCGCCCGGCTGGCAGCCGCGGCGGACGCCTCTCTCCGGTGGTATCCGGGCGGCCAGTACAACCTTGCCCGGACCCTCGGCCCCCTCCTGCGCGGCGCCAGCGATCCGTCCTTCAGCGTCCAGGGGAGCGTCATCTGGAATGCCTTTACGACGACGGACGGCCCGGCCACCGTGAGGTTCAGCGCCACTGCCGGCACCAGCCTGGAGCACTGCGTGGACGTCCAGGCCTGGGGTCCGGGTGCCGCGGCAGCGGTTGGGGCAGCGCCGCGGCTCCTGGGTGGAGACGACGACTGGTCCGCATTCGACGAGCCCGCCTTCCACGCCACGCTCCCCGGCATGGTCCGCGAGGCGCGGCGGCGAAGCCAGGGCGTCCGGCTTCCCGCGAGCGGCCGCATGGTGGACCAGCTCGTCCCGATCATCCTGGAACAGAAAGTGACAGTGATCGAGGCCCGCCGGGCCTACCGCTACCTTCTGCACCGCTTCGGATCCCCCGCTCCCTCCGCCGGCGCATTGGCTCCGGGCGCACTGGTGCTGGCACCCACCGCCGCCCAGTGGCTACAGGTCCCCAGCTGGGAGTGGCACAGGGCGGGCGTGGGGCCGCAACGCTCGGCCACCGTCATGCGGGCGCTGCGCTCCGCCGTCGCGCTTGAACGGCTGGCGGCGCTGCCGGCGCTGGAGGCGGCGGAAAAGCTGCAGGTAATTCCGGGGATCGGCGTGTGGACGGCAGCCGAGGTGGTGCAGCGCACGCACGGATGCCCGGACTCGGTCTCGGTGGGCGACTACCACCTGGCTGCCTACGTGGGGGCCGCGCTGACCGGCAGGCGCACGGATGACGCCGGGATGCTCCGGCTCTTGGAACCGTGGAAGGGGCACCGCCAGCGCGTGGTGCGGATGATCCAGGCCAGCGGCTTCCGCAAACCCACGTTCGGCCCGCGGATGACCATCCAGGACCACCGCCGGCACTGACATCGCGGGGTCATTCCTTGCCCGAAGAACCCGAATTATCGGGCGGGAAGTGACCCCGCGTTGCAGTTCAAAGCCCCAGCCGGGCCACCGCTTCCTCCCGCATCTCCACTTTGCGGACCTTCCCGGACACCGTCATGGGAAAGCTGCTGCGGACGTCAACGTAGCGCGGGATCTTGTAGTGGGCCAGGCGCCCGCGGCAGAAGTCGGCAACGGCGGAAGCATCCAGCGGTTCCGCCCCCGGTTCCAGGATGATGCAGGCCATCAGTTCCTCGCCGTACTGCGCATCCGGGACACCGATGACCTGCACGTCACGGATGGACGGGTGGGTGTAGAGGAACTCCTCGATTTCCCGCGGGTAGATGTTCTCTCCGCCCCTGATCACCATGTCCTTGATCCGGCCCTCGATCACCACGTAGCCCTCCCCGTCCATGCGGGCCAGGTCCCCGGTGTGCATCCAGCCCTCGCCGTCGATGGCCTCGGCGGTTTTGTCCCGCTGGTTCCAGTACCCCTCCATCACCGCGTAGCCCCGCGTGCACAGCTCCCCGATCTGCCCGCGCTCCAGCACCTCACCGGAGGCCGGGTCAACGATCTTGCTTTCCAGGTGCGGCATGGTCCGCCCAACGGTTTCGGTGCGGTGCTGCAGGGTGTCGCCCTGCCGGGTCATGGTGGACACCGGGGACGTTTCCGTCATCCCGTAGCAGATGGCCACGTCCCGCATGTTCATCTCCGAAATGACCCGGTTCATCACCTCGATGGGGCACAGGGAGCCGGCCATGACCCCGGTGCGCAGGGTTGAGAGGTCGTAGGACGCAAAATCGGGCAGCGCCAGTTCTGCGATGAACATGGTGGGCACGCCGTACAGGGACGTGCCGCCGAAATCCTGGACAGCCTCAAGGGTGGCGGCCGCGTTGAAACCGCGGCTGGGAATGATGGTGGCCGCGCCGTGGCTGAGGGCATTCAGGTTGCCGATCACCATGCCGAAGCAGTGGTAGAACGGCACCGGAACCACCACCCTGTCGCGCTCCGTGTACCCGAGCAGCTCGCCAATGGAATAACCGTTGTTCAGGATGTTGTGGTGCGTCAGGGTGGCCCCTTTGGGGAAGCCCGTGGTCCCGGACGTGTACTGCAGGTTGATGGGATCGTGCGGGCCGAGTTCAGCCATGCGGGCCAACAGGTGCGAATGTCCGACGGCGTCCGCCCGCCGAAGCAGCTCGGCGTACGTCATTTCCGCGTCACTGAGGGGGACGCCGGCGTCGAACCCTTCCCCGCCAGGCCCCTGCCCCTCAGGCCCTTGTCCACCTGGCCCGCCAGGCGCGGGAAGGAAGACAAGTTCGCGCAGGTCGGGGCACCCGGCGAGCGCACGGCGGGCCATCCCCACGTAGTCGCTGTTCCGGTCCGACGGCGCCGTGACCAGCATCCGCATGCCGTTCTGCCTGACCACGAATTCCAGCTCATGGCTGCGGTACGCCGGGTTGACGTTCACCAGGATGGCGCCGGCCTTGGCCGTGGCGTACTGCAGCAGCGTCCACTCGGCGCAGTTGGGGCTCCAGATCCCCACCCGGTCCCCCTTGGCGATGCCCAGGGCGAGGAGAGCCCGCGCCAGTCGGTCGACGTCGTCGTTCATCTTTGTGTAGCTCCAGCGGCGCGCATCCGCGCCCGGAACAGGCGCAGCCTCAATGAGGGCGTCATGGAAGGGGAACCGCGCCACCACCCGCTCGAAGTTCCGGCCAATGGTCTCCTCGAGCAGCGGGACGTCAGTGTCCCCGGCTGTGTATGCGCGCATGGTGGCACGCTACCAAGTGGGCCCTGGCAATAGAAGCACCGCGCCACCACAACACCCCGGGTGTCCGGCGCAACAGAAGCACCGCCCTCCCCGGCTCCCGGTATTGTGAAATCCATGAGTTCACCCATTGACCTGCAGGCAACGTTCATCCCCAACGACGGCGAGTTCCACCGTGTGAAGCTGGCCCTCGAAATAGCCATCGACGAGGTGGTGAACGAACCCGGCTGCATCCGCTACGAGCTGACAGAAGCCACCGAAGAAAAGCTGGTCCTGACTGAGCAGTGGGCGTCGGAGGAGGACCTTGCCAAGCATTCCAAGGGCATCGCCGTGCAGGACCTCAACGAATCCCTGAGCGCGCTGCTGGCGGAACCGGTCAAGCTGGAACGCCTCTAGCCCCTGCACTCCGAGCATTAACGAATGCGGGACCTCCCAGTGGGAGGTCCCGCATTTCGAGTTAAGGCATTCAATATAAAGGACGGATCAGGCGTCCGGGATCTGGGTGCCGTCCTGCGGGCCTGCCTGCTTGCCGGCTGTTGCCGCGGCTTCTTCCCGCTGGCGGGCCACGTGGGCGTGGACTTCCTCCATGTCCAGCGCCTTCACGGCATCCACCACCTGTTCAAGCTGCTGGGCGTTCAGCGCACCGGGCTGGGAGAACACCAGCACCTTTTCGCGGAAGGCCATCAGGGTGGGGATGGACGAGATGCCTGCCTCGGCGGCGAGCTGCTGCTCCGCTTCGGTGTCCACCTTGGTGAAGAGGACGTCCGGGTGCTTCTCTGAAACTGCTGAGTACGTGGGGCCGAACTGCTTGCAGGGGCCGCACCATTCCGCCCAGAAATCCACCAGGACAATGTCGTTGCCTTCGATGGTGGATGCGAACTGTTCACCTGTGATGTCTAGGGTAGCCATGTGTCAACGGTACGCGGGATGCCCAGGCATGTCCTCCGTGGAGGGCCCTTGTTCGCTCCGCGCGTCATCGGGAATAACGGGCACGGTCCCTATACACGGGGTTTTGGCGCTCAGGCCACTATGCTTCCCAGCGGTGCGGCGCCGCCGTCCTGCTGCCGGGCAGCGCACTGGACGCCCGCCACTCATGGATCCAGTCGGGAAGGACCAGGTCCACCGGCGGCTCGCCGAACTCGCGCAGGATCTCCTCCTGGCTCACCGGCCGGCCCTTGGCCACCAGGCGGGTGGCGATGTAGGCACGGGCATACACCTCCCCGTCGGCCACCATGCGCTGTTCAAAGAAGATGGCTTTGGCGTCCAGCCCGATGATGCGGGTCTCAATGGTGTAGTGCTGCCACAGCTGGAGGGACTTGCGGAAGGCGATGGTCTCCGCGGCCACCACCGGCCCCCAGCCCCGGCGGCGCATCCGCTGCCACACGCCGCTGCGGACCATCAGGTCGAACCGGCCCAGGTCCATCAGGGACAGGTACATGCCGTTGTTGACGTGCATGGCGATATCGATGTCCGTCGGCAGCACCCGCAGCGGGAGCGAGGCGCTGTCCCAGACCGTCAGCGGCGGCCGGCGCGACGAGCGGAAGAGCATCAGGAGGGTTCTCAGGAGCAGGTGCATCCCCTTATGCTACCCGCCGGTAACATGCTTGCCGGAGCAGGCGCTGGACCTGACAGTAGGATTTCCTGCATGACCCAACAACGCTACCGGGACCTTGCGGACTGGCCGCTGACGGTGACTGCCCTCGTTTTCCTGGGGGCGTACGCGTGGCAGGTGATCGGCAGGTTGGAAGGCGGCGCCGCCCTCTGGCTCGAAGCTCTTATGTGGGCGACGTGGGGCATCTTTGTGGTGGATTACCTGGCAAACCTGTGGCTTGCCGGCGATCGCGGCACGTGGTTCATCCGGAACCTGCATGAACTGGTGATTGTGGCCCTGCCGTTCTTCCGGCCGCTGCGCCTCCTCCGCCTGGTGACGCTGCTGTCCGTGCTGCACAGGACGCTGGGCGACACGCTGCGGGGACGCGTGGTCACCTATGTGGCGGGTTCGGCCACGATGCTGGTGTTCGTTGGGGCCCTGGCGGTCCTGGACGTGGAGCAGTCGGTGCCGGACGCGAAGATCATTACCTTCGGTGATGCCCCGTGGTGGGCCATGACCACCATCACCACCGTGGGTTACGGCGACATGTACCCGGTGACGCCGCTCGGCCGCATGGTGGCCGCGGCGCTGATGATGAGCGGCATTGCCGTGCTGGGCGTGGTCACGGCGTCCATTGCGTCCTGGCTCGTCCAGCGGGTGGAGGACACCGCTGAGGCAGTATCCGAGGCCGAAGAACCGGTCCGCGCCGAAATGGCGGGGCTGGCGGCTGAAATTGCCGCGCTCCGGCGGGAGATCGCCGAGCTCCAGGAGCGGCGCACGCTGTAGCCGCCGGCCTCCGGGCAAGTATTGGGTAGCCGCCTCTTGAGTAGTCAGTCCCGGGCTACCGGGTATCGGGCGCAAATATTCGGGTAATTCCTACTGGTGCTGCCTGCCCTGCGCGTTCCTAGACTCGGGAGTCCTAGGACCTAACACGTGCTGGTGGGTCCCCCGGGCTGGCTTCCCGGGGTCCTGCCTCCTCACGGAGCCTCCGTATTTTCTGGGTATGCGGTCGCTCCATCACGCGCCTTTTGTGCAGCCCGGCAACAGCTGGGGGCGGCCGGCGCATATTTCCTGAATCCGTCCTGCGTGCTGGAGCGCACTGCGCCAGCCTGCCATGGACCGAACCCGGATGGGCTACCCATGAACCAGCCATACCTCTCCACTCCCGAAGGCCCCAGCAGGAGCTTTGCCACCGACGAACCCCGCACCGACCTCACCGCCGTGCGGCCGGCCATCAGCAACAGGCTGTGGGCCGGGATGGCCACTGCCGCCGTGGTGGCCGCCGTCGGAGTCGGTGCCTTGGCGGCGCCTCCCGCCCCCCTGAACCAAAGCACGACGGCGATCGGCCAGGTTGCCAGTGCGGCATCAGCTGAGGTGCCGAACACCGCAGCGGAGCCTGTTTCCGAGGCAGGAGCACCAGCCCCGGAAGCGGCGGCACCGGAGTCCGCGGCACCGGCAGAACCGGCGCCTGCTCCTGCTCCCGAACCGGCGCCCGTGCCCGCTCCGGCAGCCGCGCCCGCGGGTGACCCGAACCTCTACACCGTGGTGCCCGGAGATACTGTCGGGGCCATTGCGGCCAGCCACGGCGTGGACATGAATGCCATGCTCGCCGCCAACGGCCTTGGCCCCTTCAGCATCATTCTCCCAGGCCAGACTCTGGTGCTGACCGGCCCGCCAGTTGCGGCGCCGGCGCCGGCCTCACCTGCTTCTGCCCCCGCCGCGGCTTCCGTTCCCGCCCCGGCACCGGCGGCCGCTCCGGCACCTGTCCCCGCCGCGCCCGCCGTCCGCACCATCTATGTTGCGGGCGCCGGCGGCCAGGGCATGGTGGACGCCTGCATTGGCCCCATCCACTACACCCCCAACGACGGCTATTCGCTGTTCATTACGGAGCACGATTTCTGCGGCGGCTGGGCACGCTTCTCCGGCATTGGGGTGGGCGAGACAGTGAGCATCCCGGGTTATGGAACCTACACGGTCTCGGCCCGGGGACAGGTGCCCAACCCGGGCACCACCAATGATGTCATTGCGGTCTTCGGCGGCTTCCCCCGGGCCATCCTGCAGACCTGCATCCCCGGCACCAGCCAGATGCTCCTGATAGCACTGAACTGACTGCCATAAGGGTTGCCCGCACAGCTTGTCCGCGGTCCCTGGCCTTCAAGGCAGGGAGCCGCGGACAAGGGCATGGACTGCGCCAGGAAATCCCACGCTATGCGTTCATCCGTTTGCGCTCAGAGATGTGCTCCACGAGCTCGCCCACGCGCTGTTCCGAGTAGTTGCGGGCGATGTCCCCCTGGCTGATGATGCCAACCAACTTGTGGTCGGCAATGACAGGGAGCCGGCGGACCTGGTGCGTTTCCATCATCTCGATCGCGGCGTCAACGTTAGCGTCGGCGTCGATCCAGTACGGCTTGCCCGAGGCGAGGTCGCGGGCCATCATTTCGCGCGGGTCGCGTCCGGCGGCCACGCACTTGAGCACGATGTCACGATCCGTGATCATGCCCCTCAACTTGCCGTCGTCGCCGCAGATTGGCAGGGATCCGCAGTCAAGGTCCAGCATCATCCGGGCAGCATCTGCCAGGGACTGGCTTTCCTTAATACACTGTGCGTCCGTAGTCATGAATTCACGTACGGCACTCATTGGTCCTCCTTCATCGATTGGATATCGACGCAGGGCATCGGGCACATGCGCCGATGCTGCCAGCCTACGCCCGGCCACTGTCCATGTCGACGGCGGTCTGGCACGGTTCCGGGACGGCTTCAGTCAGCAGATGCCCGGCTTTTTGGGGCCCGGAATGTGAGGTCCAGCTCCCAGTCTTCGGGAGCCGTAGGGCCAAGTTGCCAGACGTACTCGTTTTTTAGTTTGGAACCGTCCGATCTGAAGGGGCCGGTGCGCAGCGGATAGAAAGCAATTGTCGGCAGGCTTGCCTCGGGTGATGTAAGGATTGCGTTGTTGAAGTCGCCGTTCATGCTCCTCAACCGATCAAGGATGTATGTCCTGTAGGAAGCTGCGTCGAAGGTGCCCTCGTTGGTGGCTTTCGACGTGAGCTGAAGCGCGATGTGAAGCTGCCGGTTTCCCAAGGCGTCCTCGAAACTGACAAGGCGGTGGTTTTCCACTGCTGAAAGAAGGCTCTGGTCGCTGCTAAGGACGTCGCGGAGTGCATCCGGTGCCACAACCGCCCCGTTGAAATCGACGGACAGGTCGCTCCTGCCGTAGTGGAAGAGCAGGGGCAGGTCGAGGAACTGCTGGCGGATGATGTGTTCGAGCCCAAATTCCCGCAGCACGGCGTTGAGTTCACGCACGCGCAGCACATGTCCGCGGTCATGGATGTTGTATCGGATCCGCGGGTTGACGTTCTCCTTGCGCACGATCGTGACGACGAGTTCGCCTTCCCCGTTCGTTTCGACGAGGTAGTCGTACGGGTTGAACTGGAAGATCATCGGGAGCACACCGTATTCATCCTGTCGGGTGAGCCGTGCCGACAGTTCCGGGTTGGCCGCGATTGCCTGGCGGAGCTCCACGGTGTAGTCCGTTTCGATGGCTATGTTGATCTCCAGGTCGGACGCACCGTAGGAACCGAAGGCACTGTGGGCGTACTTCGTGATGTGTGCCCGCATGTTCTCGCTGATACCCTCGCCGCCAAATGCCGCCACGATATCGTAGTCCTCCCACCTGATCCGGTCGTCGTCGAAAAGGGCTTTCAGGAAGGGCGGATAACTAAGGATGATGTAGGTGTAATCAGGCCCGAACTCCAGCATCGTGGCAATGACCTTGTCCCGGTCCGGGCCGATTGATTTGATCATTGTCACGTCTGTCAGCGAAGTCGTGACGTTCATCCCTGTTGCCCATGCTCCGAGTGAGAAGCAGTTGAGCACGAACGGCTGCTTCCTCAATGTCTCGGCGGTGCGCGAAAAGCCGACCTGGAGCAGCTGCCTTGTGGCCAGGCGTTCGTCGAGGCCACGCACCCAGCTGGTTGGAACGCCTGAGCTTCCGGAAGACTCATCGACAACCACGCCGTGGCGCGGCAGCACGCCGTCCACGCTGCGTGCAGGAATGGTCCAGCGTTTGATGTAGCTGTCCTTGTCCATCTCCGGCAAAGCGGCGAAGGCCTCCGCCACCGTCTTGCCTTTGAGGGAAAGCCGTCCACCCACGCCGTGTTCGGAGAGGAATTCACCGTAGGCAGGAACACGTTTGGCTGCCATCTCAAAGGTCCGCCAAGCCCTCCAGCGCCCCGCGGTCCAACGGAAAGGTTCGATGCCCGGCATCAGCAGTATCCGGTGGGTTGAAACCCTTGGCGTAAAAATCCCGACGAACCTGTCCATAAGGAAAACGAAGGCAAAGATGAGTTTCTTATTCAAGGTGTGGCTCCTGTAAGGACATGTCATCGGTGAGCAGCATCGAGGCCGCAGGGCGGCGGTGGGCCCGCGGCGGGGTGGCGCTGTAACCGAACCTGAACAGCATCCACGCCATCCGGCCCGCAGACTCGCTGATTCCAGCCTCTTTGACGAACTCCGCATGGGAAGAAGGGTTGGTGATCACAGTGCCAAAGGGGTGGAGGTAGATGCCTTTTTCCGAAAAGAAGAGCCAGACCTGCATAAAGGTGCGCCCGGCTTCCAGGAAATGGCTCGGTTCCGCGAACGGGCCTTCCAACCATCCCAGCTGCCGAACCCCACGCATCGTCCGGAGATAGACAGCCCTTATGAAACCGCCGATGGCCGGGAAGGACCAAAGATTACGGTGCTTCATCGCGAATCGAAGCACCCGGCCGGGAATGATCATGGTCTCTGCACTGAGACCGTCCGCCCGGGCTGCGGCCTCATCCTTTGAAAACCGCAACCACTCCATGATCTCGGCGTAGACCGCGTTATTGCGCAGGTCGGAAAATAGGGTTTCCTGGTTGACCCGCACGAGTGAAGAAACAGTTTTGCTGTCAGTGGTTGAATGGAATTCGTATCCATGTTGGGCGGCAATGGAAGAAGCTGCCTTCAGGATCACCTCATCCACAACCCGCGTGTCGTACGGCCGGCGCGACGTCCGCCTGGCCCGGAATGCGGCCAAATTACCGTCGGCCAGGGACTTGGAATGGGCGTCTGCAACAGCAGGTTCCAGCCGGACTGTGCCAATAAGGTGCAACCTGTCCCCGGCAGCGAAATCCATTTCGGAAAGCTCGAGGCTTTCCACGGTGCGGTAGCCCCGGGCTGCCGCCACCACGGACAGTGACTCCAGGAAGACGCCCGCGCACACGTGGCCGAAAGGGATTCCGAACGATTCGGCAGGCAATCCAAGGTCAAGGTCATAGTAGACAACTGCCGCGGTCTCGCTGATGGGCCTCAGCTTAATCGGCTGGGAGTTATGTGGCGAGGGATACCAGCGGACCTCCTCCGCGATATCGAACCAAGGTCCCCCAACATCCTCAGGCATGATGGCCACGGATTCCGGCCGGACCTTCAGATAGGGCTCCAGGACGCGGGCCTGCATTTTGCCGGCGAACGTGCATCTCAATGTGGCATGGCCGGCCTTGGGCAACCCTGCGGATGCCGCAGCAATTCCCGTCTGGGTCATGCACTGGCGAATGTCCCATTCTTCAATTTCCCCCCAAAAAATTGCGAATATGTGAGAAGGGTATCCGGGGCATCATCAAGATCGCCCCGGAATTGTCACAGGATTGCAAAAAGATCGCCGGGCATGCCCGTCGATGTTGGATCCGGGGACAACTCGGGGTGACTGCCCATAGCCTTGGAGAGGATGCTGGCGGCTGCTGCCGCGGCGGGCGGTTGCCGGGAATGACGAAAGCCCGTAGTTTCCCAGAATTCTGGGAAACTACGGGCTTTCGCTTGGGTGGCAGATGAGGGATTCGAACCCCCGTAGGCGTTGCCAGCTGATTTACAGTCAGCCCCCTTTGGCCGCTCGGGTAATCTGCCGAACTTCAAAAGAAGTACCCGCCGATGCAGTCTTCGGAGCGTCCGTTTCCGGGCCGTTCCGCTTCCAGTAACCGCGGGCAAGACAACTTTACAGAACTTCCGCCGAAGAATCGAATCGGGCCTCGCAGGCCCGGAAAACCCTTGAAACAACGGGGGAAGGGAACGGAATCAGGCCTCCCCCAGGATCCTCCCGGCAAGCCGGGCCTCGAACTTCACGGCCTGCTCCTCGGTGATCTGGTTCAGCTGGACGGCTCGCAGCAGGTCCTCGCTGACGCCTTCCATCCGGGACGAAGCGTCCGCTACCGGAGCGAGGATGATGGACGTCGCAACCGCGGCGGCGGCAACCGACGATGCCATTGTTGCCACCGCCCCGGCTGCGGCTGAGGTGGTGCGGGTGGCATAACGGACGGCCTTGCGGTGCATGGTGTTCCCTTCGAGCAACTTCCCAACACGTTCAACCGTTCCCCTCCCTCCTTCGTTCCTGCGGAGCGTCCGCTGAAAGGGAACTGTGAATCCGGGACCCCATCAGCGCGGGCATCCGTATTAGGCTGGAATGCAGTGATCACGCCCTGTCAGCGCACAGGGTCCCACCAGCACAAGGAGAGTCATGGCAGGCGAGTCAACGTTCGACGTCGTAAGCAAGGTAGACAAGCAGGAAGTGGCCAATGCGCTGAACCAGGCGCAGAAGGAACTGGCGCAGCGCTACGACTTCAAGGGCGTCGGCGCCGAGGTTGATTTCAGCGGCGAGAAGATCCTGATGAAGGCGAACTCCGAGGAACGGGTCCTGGCGGTGCTGGACGTCCTCCAGTCCAAGCTGATCCGCCGCGGCATCTCCCTGAAGTCGCTGGACGCGGGCGAGCCCTACGCATCCGGCAAGGAGTACCGGCTCGAGGCCTCCATCAAGGAGGGCATCGCGCAGGACCTGGCCAAAAAGATCAACAAGCTCATCCGCGACGAAGCGCCCAAATCCGTCAAGTCCCAGATCCAGGGCGACGAGCTCCGCGTGACGTCCAAGTCCCGCGACGACCTGCAGGCCACCATGGCCCTGCTGAAGGACTTCGAGGAAGCCGACCTGCAGTTCGTGAACTTCCGCAGCTAGCCGTCCCCCGCCGTCGTTTTCGACGCACAAAAGTATTGCCGACACGCAAAGAGGCCGGCGCTGCCCGAATATGGGCAGCGCCGGCCTCTTTCCGCGTCGCCAGGGAGTTTGCGCATCGCCAGGGAGTTTGCGCGTCGCCCATTGTCCCTGACTACACCAGCGGCCGGCCCGCCATCCGCTCCAGCCGTGAGATCCGGTCCCGCATTGGCGGATGCGTGGCGAACAGCTTGTTCATCGCCCCGCCGCGGAACGGGTTGGCGATCATCAGGTGCGAGGCATTCACCAGCCGCTGGTCCTGCGGGAGCGGCGCGATGGTGACGCCCCGCTCGATCTTGGCCAGGGCTGAGGCGAGCGCCAGCGGATCGCCGGTCAGCTGCGAACCGTCCTCGTCGGCGTCGTACTCCCGCGTCCGCGAGATGGCCAGCTGGATTAGCGACGCCGCAAAGGGTGCCAGGAGCGCCATGGCAATCATCGCCAGCGGATTGGAATTGCGCCGGTCGCCGCCGCCGAAGAACAGCAGCATCTGGCCCACCGACGTGATCACGCCCGCGACGGCGGCGGCTACGGACGAGGTGAGGATGTCCCGGTTGTAGACGTGCATGAGTTCGTGTCCAAGGACTCCGCGGAGTTCGCGGGCGTCGAGCAGCTGCAGCATGCCCTCGGTTACGCATACGGCGGCATTCCGGGGATTGCGTCCTGTGGCGAAGGCGTTCGGGTTCATGGTGGGCGAGAGGTAGATGCGCGGCATGGGCTGGTTGGCCCGGACGGACAGTTCCCGGACCATCTGGTACAGCTGCGGCGCCTGGGCTTCGGCGACGGGGTAGGCCGCCATGGAGCGGATGGCGATCTTGTCGCTGTTCCAGTAGCCGTAGGCCGTGGTGCCCACCCCCACGAGAGCCATGATCCAGATTGGCGCGGAGCTGCGGGTACTGGTGCCGATCAGCGCCCCGAGGCCCAGCAGCACCGCCCACAGCACCCCGAAGAGCGCCGCCGTTTTGAGCCCGTTGTAATGTTTGTGCACGTCTCCTCCTTACTCACTAAGGAAACGCCTGTCTAGGGGGCTGGGTTCCGCGCGTCGTACCGGCCGAAGCCGGGCTGGAGCCTGGCTGCCGCCCAGGCCGCGGCGACGCACAGCACGCCGCCGAACAGCAGGACCCAGCCCTCGGCCGCGATCCTGGTGGCGCCGCCGGCGAGCAGGTCGCCGATCCTGGGACCGCCGGCCACCACAACGATAAAAACGCCCTGGAGCCGCCCGCGGAGGTGGTCCGGTGTGGCCGCCTGGAGGATGGTGTGCCGGAAGACGCCGCTGATGGAATCGGCGATGCCGGCGAGCGCGCAGCACACTGCCGCCGGGAGCAGCCATGGCGTGACCTCCCCGTCCGGGGCACGCCCGGCCAGCACCACCACCAGGCCGAAGGCCGCCATGGACGCACCCCAGCCCATCACCGAAAGAACCACGGCACTGCCCTGCCGGCGGACTCCGCCGAGGGGTCCGGAAAACAGACCGGCCAGGAAAGCGCCGACGGCGGTGGATGCGAGCAGGATCCCCACGGTCGCTTCGCCGCCGCCGATCATGACGGCACCGATGGCCGGCAAGAGCGCCCGGGGCTGGGCAAGGATCATGGCCAGGAGGTCGATGACGAAGGTCATCCGCACGTTGGGCCGTGTGCCCAGGAAGCGGAAGCCTTCGACGACGGAGCGGAACCCGGGCCTGCCCGGGGTGCCTGACGGGGGCAGGGGCGGCAGCCGGTAGACAGCCCACAGCACGAAAGCGAAACTGGCGAAGTCCAGGGTGTACGTCCAGCCGAACCCCACCCAGGCCACCAGCACGCCGGCCAGCAGCGGACCGGCCGTCATGGCAAGGCCGAAGGACATCATGCTCAGCGCGTTGGCCGCGGGCAGGAGTTCGGTCCGGATCAGCATGGGAAGGATGGCGCTGCGGGCCGGCTGGTTGATGGCCTGCGCGCCGCTCTGCAGCGCGACCAGGAGGTACAGGACCCACACGTTGCCCAGCTGGACCCAGGACTGCAGCGCAATCAGCCCGGTGACCAACCACATGACAGTGGAGGACAGGAGTGCCACTTGGCGCCGGTCGTGGGAGTCGGCGATGGATCCGCCCAGCAGCCCGCCGATGACCAGGGGTACCAGCGCGAAGACCGCCAGCAGGCCCACGTAAAGGCTGTCCTGGGTGATGCGGTAAACCTCAAGGCTTACTGCCACAAGGGTGAGCTGGCTGCCGACCGCGGAAACGGCCGAGCCCAGCCAGAGCCTGCGGAAGGCAGGGCTCTCCCTGAGCGGCGTGATGTCAGCGAGCAGTTTCCCCACCCTGCAACCCTAGCGGCGGCAGGGTTTCTTCCCGTTCACAAGGTGTTAGCCGAGCCTTATTGTGAGATGTTCATAATAAGTGCTTGAATGGTGGCATGACGGAACACTTTGATGGCCACGAGGCATGGGCTGCCGCCCTGCGCGCCCATGGCCGCAGGGTGACCAAACAGCGGCTGGCGGTCCTGTCCGCCGTCGAACGCCACCCCCATTCCCCGGCCGAAAGCATCCTGGCCGCCGCCCGCGCGGAGCTGCCCGAGCTGACGGCGCAGTCCGTGTACGTGGTGTTGGGCGACCTGACGGACCTGCACATGCTCCGCAGGTTTGAGCCGCCGCACTCCCCTGCCCTGTATGAAACGCGGGTGGGAGACAACCACCACCACGCGATCTGCATCAGCTGCGGCCGCGTCGAGGACGTAGACTGCGCCGTGGGCCATGCCCCCTGCCTCACGCCCCACTGGGACGAGAACGCCAAGCCCATGACCATCCAGATTGCCGACGTCATGTACCAGGGCATCTGCCAGGACTGCCAGCAGTCCCAACAACTTCCTTCCAATCGTCCCTCACAAGAAATAGAGAAATAGGAGAACAATGACTGCCATTTCAACAACCCAGTCAGGTGCCCCCGTTACGTCCGATGCGCACTCGAAGTCGGTCGGTGCCGACGGCGCGATCATCCTGACTGACCACTACCTGGTGGAAAAGCTCGCCCAGTTCAACCGCGAGCGGGTGCCGGAGCGCGTAGTGCACGCCAAGGGCGGCGGAGCATTCGGTACGTTCAAGGCCACCGAGGACGTGTCCCGGTATACCAAGGCAGCCTTCCTCCAGCCGGGCGTCGAAACCGAAATGCTGATCCGCTTCTCCTCCGTGGCCGGCGAAAACGGCTCCCCGGACACCTGGCGCGATCCCCGCGGCTTCGCCGTGAAGTTCTACACGTCCGAGGGCAACTACGACCTGGTGGGCAACAACACCCCGGTGTTCTTCATCCGCGACGGCATCAAGTTCCCGGACTTCATCCACTCCCAGAAGCGCCTGCCGGGCACCCACCTGCGCGACGCCGACATGCAGTGGGACTTCTGGACCCTGTCCCCCGAGTCCGCACACCAGGTCACCTGGCTCATGGGCGACCGCGGCCTGCCGGCTTCCTGGCGCGAAATGCAGGGCTACGGCTCGCACACCTACCAGTGGATCAACGCCGAAGGCGAGCGGTTCTGGGTCAAGTACCACTTCAAGTCCAACCAGGGTGTGAACTCCCTGAGCTCCGAGCAGGCTGAGCAGCTCGCCGGCTCCGACGCGGACTTCTACATCCGCGACCTCTCCGAGAACATCGAAGCCGGCAACTTCCCGTCCTGGGACCTGCACGTCCAGGTCATGCCGTACGAGTACGCCAAGACCTACCGCTTCAACCCGTTCGACCTGACCAAGGTGTGGCCGCACGCGGACTACCCGCTGATCAAGGTGGGCACCATGGAGCTGAACCGGAACCCGGAGAACTACTTCGCCCAGATCGAGCAGGCCACGTTCGCGCCGTCGAACTTCGTGCCGGGCATCGCCGCCTCTCCGGACAAGATGCTGCAGGCACGCATCTTCTCCTACGCGGACGCGCACCGCTACCGCGTGGGCACCAACCACGCCCAGATCCCGGTGAACCAGCCCAAGAACCAGGTCAACAACTACAACCAGGACGGCGCCGGGCGATACCACTTCAACGCCCCGTCCGTGCCGGTCTACGCCCCCAACTCGGTTGGCGGCCCGGCTGCGGTTGAGCCGCAGAACCCGGCCGGCGGCTGGGAGAACGACGGCGAGCTGACCCTTGCCGCCCACTCCCTCCACGCAGAGGACAGCGACTTCATCCAGGCAGGCACGCTGTACCGCGAGGTCTACGACGAGGCGGCCAAGGCCCGCTTCCTGGAGACCATCACCGGTGCGGTGGGCGGCGTCAAGAGCCCCGGCATCAAGGAACGCGCCATCCAGTACTGGACCAACGTTGACGCCGAGCTCGGCGCCAAGCTGCGCGCCAACCTCGGTGCCGTGGCTGCTCCGTCGGCTCCGTCCTCCGATGCAGAGGCTGCCAACAAGATCGGCTGATCCAGCGCCGACTTGCGTTACTGAAAACCACCCCGCCACTGTTCCAGTGGCGGGGTGGTTTTTCTTTTCCACATAGCCGGTTCCGGTCATGGCCGCGGATGGCTGCCTGTCCCTAGGATCGCTTCATGACAAGTTTCCAGGGCATACCCGCCGGCGCGTTCGGGTTCTATGAGGAGCTTCAGCACCACAACAACCGGGAGTGGTGGCAGGAACACAGGGACAGCTACCTGTCCCTGGTCAAGGAACCCCTCTCCTCGCTGCTCGCAGGGCTGGAACCCCGGTTCGGACCGGCGAAGCTGTTCCGGCCCAACCGGGACATCCGGTTTTCCGAGGACAAGTCCCCCTACAAGACGGCCCAGGGCGCGGTGGCCTCCGTCCAGGAAGGCGTGGGCTACTACCTCCAGGTCAGCGCCGACGGGCTACTGGTGGGCGGCGGCTACCACTCGCACACACCCGCCCAGCTGGCCAGGTACCGCAACTCCGTGGACGCGTCCGGCACCGGGGAGTCGCTCCGCCAGATTGTCGACGCCGTAGCTGCCGCAGGCTTTGCCGTGGAGGGCGAGAAGCTGAAGACGGTTCCGCGGGGCTACCCTCGCGAGCATCCCCGGGCAGAACTCCTGAAGCACAAGTCCCTCGCCGCCAGTCTCCACCTCGGCCGTCCGGAATGGCTGGCCACCCCGGGTGCAGTCCAGGAAGTCGGGAAACTATGGGAGGACCTGCGGCCGTTAGTGGACTGGGTCAGCCGGCATGCTGCCCCTTGAGCGGAGTTTCCTTCCCGGCTGAGGCCGCCGCCGGTCGGTGCCCCTTCTTCGCCAGCTGGATCTGCTCGTACACGTGGTGGCGCAACTCCGTGAAGCGCGGCAGGGAACGGGTGTTCAGCTGGTCGCGCTCGTCCGGAAGGTCGATCGTAATATCCTCCTGGATGACGGTGGGAGAGCTGGAAAGGATGATGACCCGCTCGCCGAGGTACACGGATTCGTCAATGTCGTGGGTCACGAAGAGCACGGTCACGCCGAGCTTCTTCCAGACCACCCGGATCAGGTCCTCGAGGTCGGCCCGGGTCTGCGCATCCACGGCCGCGAACGGCTCGTCCATCAGCAGGACCTCAGGCTGGTACGCGATAGCCCGGGCAATAGCCACGCGCTGCTGCATGCCGCCGGAAAGCTGCCAGGGGTAGGACCGCGGCACGTGCGAGAGCCCCACGGCTTCGAGGGCGTCGTCCACCAGCCGGTCGCGTTCGGCTTTGGGGACGCCCTGGTTCTTCAGCGGCAGTTCCACGTTGTCCCGGACCCGCATCCACGGGAACAACGAACGTCCGTATTCCTGGAACACCACGGCCATCTTCTTGGGCGGACCTGTCACCCGCTTGCCGTCCAGGAGCACCTCGCCCTCGGTCGGCGCCATGAGCCCGGAGATGCACTTGAGCAGCGTTGTCTTGCCGGAGCCCGAGGGCCCCACGAGGCAGGCCAACTCCCCTGCACGCAGGTCAAAGGTGAGGTTCCGGACTGCCTCCACGTCACCGCCGTCGGTCTGGTAGACCTTCTTCAGCCCGCGGACGGAGAGGATGGCCTCCGTTTTCGCTGGAGTGGGTTCAGGCTGCATTTTCTACCTCTTTCTGGCCGTGGTACCAGCGCAGGATGTTCCGCTCTGCCCACTGGAAGACGAAGGACATGGCCACACCCAGCAGGCCCAGCACCACAATGCCGGACCACATTTCCGGGATGGCGAAGGACCGCTGGAACTGGACAATGGTGAAGCCCAGCCCGGAGGACGATGCGAACATTTCGGATATCACCATGAGGATCAGCCCGAGGGACAGCGACTGGCGCACGCCGGCCATGATCTGCGGGCTGGCTGAAGGCAGCACCAGGTACCGCACGCGTGCCCAGCCGCTGATGCCGTAGGTGTGGGCTGAATCGGAGAGGACCGGATCCACGGCCCGAACACCTTCAATGGTGTTGAGCAGCACCGGCCAGACGCAGCCGGAAATGATGACCATGATTTTCATGGAGTCGGTGATGCCCATGAGCAGCATCAGCACCGGCACCAGGACCGGAGGCGGGACGGCCCGGAAGAATTCCAGCGTCGGTTCCAGCAGTGCCCGCAGCCACCGGACGGACCCGATCAGGACGCCACCCACCACTCCGATGATAATGGCCACCGCCACGCCCACCACCAGCCTTCCAAGGCTGGGCAGGACATCGGAAAAGAACCTGTCACCGAACCAGACTTTCCCGAACGTCCCTACGAGGTCGGCAGGCCGGGGGACAAAAAAGTTGACCGCACCCAGGGTGGAGGACCACCAGACCAGGACCAGCAGGACCGGCAGGCCCACGATGTAGCCGAGGTTCTTCAACGACCTCACACGATCACCTCCGACCGGACCGAGGAGTGCCATGCAAGGATCCGCTTCTCGATCTGGCGCATCACAATGTTGATCAGGACACCGATCAGGCCGGTGGCCAGCACCAAGGCGTACATCCCGGAGATGGCACCGCCGGACTGGGCGAGGGCAATCTCCCGGCCAAGGCCCGGGGAGCCGATCACCAGTTCCGCCGTGATGGCCAGGACCAGCGCCACCGCGGCGGCAAGCCGCACCCCCGTCATCAGGTAGGGCAGTGCCGTGGGAAACACGACGTACCGGATCCGCGCCATCGTGCCCAGCCCGTAGGTCTTGGCGGTGTTGTTGGCCACCATGTCGACGTCAGCCACGCCGTACAGCACCTGGATGAGGACCTGCCAGAAGGACGCGTACACGATGAGCAGCAGGGACGATTCGATCTTCACCCCGAACAGCAGCACGGCCAACGGGATAAGGGCCACCGACGGGATGGGGCGCAGGAACTCGATGGTGGAGTTGGTGGCCTTCCGGAGGAAGCCGCTGGAGCCGATGATAAAACCCAGCAGGACCGCGGCAGCCACGGCGATCAGGAGGCCGAGGAACCACGCCTTCATGGTCTCGCCCACCGCTACCCAGAAGGCCGTCAGGCCGAAGTCGACAACCAGGGCGGCTATGACTTCACTGGCAGGTGGAAGGAACCGTTCGTTGATCAGGCCGAGCCGGGGGATGAGCTCCCAGGTGGCCAGGAATCCAATAATCCCTGCGATCCCGAGCAGTTGTTTCGCTGCTCCCTTGCCGCCCTGCCTGCGGGGCCGCTCCGCCCGTGGAGCGGCCCCGCCGGTGGCCAGGGTTCCTGTGCTCACGGGAGGAGGTCGTCTGCACTCGGAGCTTTGGTCAAGGTGCCGTACTTGGCCGCGGCGTCGCCGAGCGTCTTGAAGGCGTCCTTGTCGAAGTCAACGCGGTAGCGCGGCAGGATCATCTTGGCGCGGGTGGCTTCGTCGATCTTGGTGTACGTTCCCACGATGTCCCGGACTTCCTGCGGGTGTTCCTGGGCGTACTCAAGGGACTTGTTCATGGCCCGGGTGAACTTCTCGGTCAGCTCCGCTTTGCCTTTGATGGTGTCACCCTTGGTGAAGTAGCCTGCGATGTCCAGTTCGGGGCTCATCTCCACGAAGTTGGACGACACCACGGTTCCGCCCTCAGCCACGGCCTTGGACAGGAAAGGCTCCAGGATCCACGCAGCATCCACCTGCTTGTTGGCCAGGGCCGCGGGGGCGTCCGGGAAGGCGACCTCCACGAATTTCACCCCGCTGGGATCACCGCCGTCCTTCTCGATCACCGATTTGATGGTGGTGTCACCGATGTTGGAGAGGTTGTTCACCGAGACAGTCTTGCCGGCAAGGTCCTTCGCGGACTTGATGTCCGAGCCGGCCGGGGCCACCACGCCACCGATGTCCTTGCCCTTCTCGCCCGTGGTGGAGGCGCCGTTGGCGACGAACTTCAGGTCCAGCCCCTTGTCCTTGGCGACCATCACCGAGATCAGGTTGGAGAAGGCGAAGTCGAAGCTGCCGCTGACCACGCCCGGCACGATCGCCGCGCCGCCGGTAGCCGTCTGGATATCCAGCTGGAGGCCTTCGTCCTTGAAGAATCCCTGCTTGTCGCCGAGGTAGATGGGGGCGCAGTCCACGATGGGGATCACGCCCACGCTGACCTTGGTCAGGCCCGCACCCCCGCCGCCCGTGGCCGGCGCGCTCCCGCCTCCGGTGGAACTTGGCGAGCCGCTTCCGCAGGCCGCCAGCCCAAGGACAGAGGCAACTGCCAGGATGGAAATAAGACGACGTTTCATGATCACTCCTTCGTGCCCATGACCAGGAGCTGACCAGCCCCAAGCCCCGATGTTCGGCATCCGAACAAAAGTTCGACTATCTGATTCAACCATGGTACGACTGCCGGCACACCCTTGTACGGCCCATTGTTACAGGTCTGAGACTGCCCCGTAAGGGACCGTTTCCGGTGGTCAGGCTGGATTGGACGTGTCCACAGCGGCTCCCTGGCCGGAATGGCTTAGGCCTGGGCGCCGCCGGCGGCCAGGCGCGTTTCCAGGTTGTTGAAGAAGACTGCCAGCATCAGCTCGAAGGCTTTGGTTGCCGCTTCAGGCTCGTTCATGACCACGAAGTCGAACTGCAACCCGTAGAACGTGGAGGTGAAAAGCCGCGCGTCCGTATCGGCAAACTCTTCGGCGATGCCCTGCACCATGAGCCAGTCGCGGGTTTGGTGGTGGAGCATCCGGAAGTGCTCCTGCGAGGTCCCCCTCGGTTCGGCAGCCACGATGTCCTGCGCAGTCGCTTCGAATTCCAGGCGGGTGAGGTGCCGGTTCCTCTGGGCCATGGTCCACTGCCAGGAGTCCAGCAGGAATTCCCGCCAGGCCGCCCTGTCGATGTCGCGCACATCCGTATTGCGCATCCGGTCCAGCCGGGACTCGATCGAAACGACAATGTCATTGATCAGCTGGTCCCTGCTTCCGAAGTGGTACACCAGCACGTAGGCGCTCATGCCCAGGCCCTCGGCGAGGCTCCGGAAGGTAAGCTCGGCGAGCGTCTTGTCCATCAGGTAATCCAGGATCGCGGCCAGGAGCTCTGCCTTGCGTTCGGATCGTGTGGGACGGGCCATGGGTCCATCTTAGGTTCGGAGCATCCGGCGGGTGACGCCCGCGCACAAGCTGCCACACCCCGCTTAAACGGCGCTGCCCCGCACCGCTTTTGCGGGGCAGGGCAGCTCCTGGCAAGCCAGGGCATTTACAAGGGGGCGTCAGGCGCGGGTGAGCTCGTCCTCGCCGTCGCGCGCTTTCTCGGCGGCGGGTCCGTTGACCGCCGTGCTGGCGTCGCCGAAGCGCTCGTTGAGGCGGGAGTGGCGCTGGCCGTAGGAGAAGTAGATCGCCATGCCGATGACCAGCCAGATGGCAAAGAAGATCCACGTCTCCACCGCAAGGTTGGTCATGAGGTAGAGGCACAGCACCGCGGACACGATGGGCAGGACCTTTCCGAAGGGGACGCGGAATGCGGGCTTCAGGTCAGGGCGCTTCTTGCGGAGCACCAGGATGCCGAGGCTGACCACCACGAACGCGGACAGCGTTCCGATGTTGATCATTTCCTCCAGCAGGTCCACGTTGGTCAGCCCGGCAACCACGGCGACGGCGGCCCCGCAGATGATCTGGAGGCGCACCGGCGTCGAACGCTTGCTGGTCTTGGACAGTGCGCGGGGAAGGAGCCCGTCCCGGCTCATGGCGAGCACCACGCGGGACAGGCCCATGAGGAGCACCATGATCACGGTGGTGAGGCCCACCAGCGAGCCGAAGGCAATGATCTTGGCGGCGGAGGTGTCCCCCACTGCTTCGAAGGCAGTGGTGAGGGTGGGGTTCTTGGCCTCGGCCAGCTGCGTGTAGGACACCATGCCGGTGAGGGCCAGCGATACCAGGATGTAGAGCAGGGTGACCAGGGCCAGGCCGCCGAAGATGCCGCGCGGCAGGGTCTTCTGCGGGTTCTTCACTTCTTCCGCGGAGGTGGCCACCACGTCAAAACCGATAAAGGCGAAGAACACCAGGGCGGCGCCGGCGAAGATGCCGAGGGTGCCGTACTGGGCGGGGGCGGCCCCGGTGAGGAAGCCGAAGAAGGACTGCTTCAGGACGTCGGCTCCGCCGGTGCCGCCGGTCGGCTCAGCGGCCGGGATGAACGGGGCGTAGTTCTCGAACTTCACGTACGTGAAGCCCACCACGATGACAAAGAGGACGACGCCGATCTTGATCAGGGTGAAGATGTTGCCTACGCGGGCGGACAGCTTGGTGCCCAGGACCAGCAGCACGGTGAACACCGCGACGATCAGGAAGGCGCCCCAGTAGAGGTCGACCCCGCCCAGGGAGATGGCCGGCGGGATGTCGGCGCCCATGAGGGCGAATACCTTGCTGAGGTAGATGCCCCAGTACTTGGCGATCACGGCCGCGGCGGTGAAGAGCTCCAGGATCAGGTTCCAGCCGATGATCCAGGCCAGAAGTTCGCCCATGGTGGCGTACGTGAAGACGTACGCGGAGCCCGCCACGGGGATGGCGGTGGCAAACTCGGCGTAGCACATGATGGCCAGCGCGCAGGTGACGGCGGCGATGGCGAAGGACAGGGTCACGGCGGGACCGGAGAAGTTGGCCGCCGCCTTGGCGCCAACGGAGAAGATGCCGGCGCCGACAGCAACCGCGACGCCCATGATCATCAGGTCCCAGGTACTGAGGGAGCGCTTCAGCTTGCGCCCGGGCTCATCGGCGTCGGCAATCGACTGCTCGATGGATTTGGTCCGGAGAAGGTTCATTGGGGATCACAATCCTGGTTTCGGATGGAAACAGACCTATTAACGGTAGTGTCCATCCACTGGACGGGCCCAATTGTCCCGAATGGTGAGACGGTTACTCTGCCGAACTTTATTCCGGGAAAGGACTTGGGACCCACCGCATGGAGGGTCCCAAGTGCTTTCCGACCGAACGGGCCTAAGCCGGCCAATCCATCAGAGTGGACCGGATCAGGAACCTTTTTCCCTCCGGGGCCTCGACAGAGAAGCCGCTCCCCCGCCCCGGCACAACGTCCACCGTGAGGTGCGTGTGGCTCCAGTAGCTGAACTGCTCCCGCGACATCCAGAATTCCAGCGGCTGCGGCTCCAGCCCCTCGGACAGGTCAAACATGCCCAGCAGGACGTCCGAGCTGCCCGTGATGAAGTCGCCGGCGGGATAGCACATGGGCGCGGACCCGTCGCAGCAGCCGCCGGACTGGTGGAACATGAGCGGGCCGTGCTGGAGCCACAGCTTCCGCAGCAGCTGTACGGCCGCCGGGGTAAGCGCCACCCGGGAAAAGTCCTCCCCGGGCAGCGTCACCCCGGCGTCAAGCCTGTCCAGCTGCATCAGAACCTCAGCACCACGCGGCCGTCGATCTTGGCGTGCTTCATTTCATCGAGGACGGCGTTGATTTCCGGGAGCTCCCGCACGGACACCGTGGGGTGGATCTTGCCCTGGGCGTAGAAGTCCAGGGCCTCCTCCAGGTCCTGGCGGGTCCCCACGATGGAGCCGCGGACAGTCAGTCCCTTGAGCACAATCTCGAAGATCGGCGCGGGGAAGTCGCCCGGCGGCAGCCCGTTGAACACAATCGTGCCGCCCCTGCGTGCCATGCCGATTGCCTGCCCGAAGGCCGAGGGATGCACGGCGGTGACCAATACTCCATGGCATCCTCCTGTTTCGCGCTGGATGACTTCCGCTGGATCCTCGTGCAGGGCATTGACCGTCAGCTCGGCCCCATGCGCCTTCGCCAGGGCCAGCTTGTCGTCGGCGATGTCCACCGCCGCCACCCGGAGGCCCATGGCCACGGCGTACTGCACGGCGATGTGCCCGAGTCCGCCGATGCCGGAGATGGTGACCCACTGGCCCGGCCTCGCTTCGGTCATCTTCAAGCCCTTGTAGACGGTGACGCCGGCACAGAGCACCGGCGCCACCTCGACGGGGTCGGATCCCGCCGGTATGCGGGCGGCGAAACGGGTGTC
The DNA here is from genome assembly GCF_020809045.1 of Pseudarthrobacter sp. L1SW. Lineage (NCBI taxonomy): Bacteria > Bacillati > Actinomycetota > Actinomycetes > Micrococcales > Micrococcaceae > Pseudarthrobacter > Pseudarthrobacter sp. L1SW. The sequence continues at coordinate 2,999,596 of NZ_CP078079.1, forward strand.
CACGAGCATGTACTCGCCGAACGAACCGTCCACGCTGTAGCCGCCGTTCTTCTGCGCCTCGCACAGGGTTTCCCATCCGGTGCGGCAATACTGGCAGTCGCCGCAGGCGGACCACAGCCAGGCATTGCCCACCAGGTCGCCGACCGCCAGGTCGGTGACGCCCTCGCCGAGGGCCACCACTTCTCCAACGCCCTCATGGCCGGGGACGAAGGGCGGCGAGGGCTTCACGGGCCAGTCGCCCTCGGCCGCATGGAGGTCGGTGTGGCAGACCCCGGTGGTCAGGACCTTGACCAGGGCTTCCCCGGGCCCCGGGGTGGGGACTGCGATGTCCTGGACCTGCAGGTCCTTGCCGAATTCGGTTACTACTGCTGCTTGCATTGTCGTCGTCATTGGCGAAATCCTTGCGTTGGTGTAGCGGGATAAGGCGGTCTAGAAGAAGCCGAGCTTGTTTTCGTTGTAGCTGACCAGCAGGTTCTTGGTCTGCTGGTAGTGGTCCAGCATCATGGCGTGGTTCTCGCGCCCGATGCCTGAGGACTTGTAGCCGCCGAACGCGGCGCCCGCCGGGTAGGCGTGGTAGTTGTTGACCCAGACGCGGCCGGCCTGGATTTCACGGCCGGCGCGGTAGGCCACGTTGCCATTGCGGGACCAGACGCCGGCGCCGAGGCCGTAGAGGGTGTCGTTCGCGATGCCCATGGCGTCGGCGTAGTCGCTGAACTTCGTTACGGCCACCACGGGCCCGAAGATCTCCTCCTGGAAGATCCGCATCTTGTTGTGCCCCTCGAAGACAGTGGGCTGCACGTAGAAACCGCCGGCGAGGTCTCCCGGCAGCTCCGCCCGGGCGCCGCCGGTCAGGACCTTGGCGCCTTCCTGCTTTCCGATGTCGATGTAGGACAGGATCTTCTCGAGCTGGTCGTTGGAGGCCTGGGCACCCACCTGAGTCTCGGTGTCCAGCGGGTTGCCCTGCACCATCTTCTCCACCCGGGCCACGGCGTCGGCCATAAAGGACTCGTAGATGTCCTCCTGGACCAGCGCGCGGGACGGGCAGGTGCACACCTCGCCCTGGTTGAAGGCGAACAGGGCGAAGCCCTCCTGCGCCTTGTGGTAGAACGCGTCGTTCTCCTGGGCCACGTCGTTGAAGAAGATGTTGGGGCTCTTGCCGCCAAGCTCGAGGGTGACGGGAATGAGGTTCTGACTGGCGTACTGGCTGATCAGCCGGCCGGTGGTGGTTTCGCCGGTGAACGCGATCTTCCGGATGCGGGGGCTGGAGGCCAGCGGTTTGCCGGCTTCCACGCCGAAGCCGTTGACCACGTTGACCACACCGGCGGGCAGCAGGTCGCCGATGAGTTCCATCAGGACCAGGATCGACGACGGGGTCTGCTCGGCGGGCTTGAGCACCACCGCGTTGCCGGCGGCGAGGGCGGGCGCCAGCTTCCAGACGGCCATCAGGATGGGGAAGTTCCAGGGGATGATCTGGCCCACGACGCCGAGCGGCTCGTGGAAGTGGTAGGCGGTGGTGTCCTCGTCGAGCTGGGAGAGCGAGCCTTCCTGGGCGCGGACGGCGGAGGCGAAGTAGCGGAAGTGGTCCGCGGCGAGCGGAAGGTCCGCGTTGAGGGTCTCGCGGATGGGCTTGCCGTTGTCCCACGACTCGGCGACGGCGAGCATTTCCAGGTTCTCGTCGATGCGGTCGGCAATCTTGTTCAGGATCGCGGCGCGCTCTGCCACGGAGGTCTTGCCCCAGGACGGGGCGATCTTGTGCGCGGCGTCCAGCGCCAGTTCGATGTCCTCCGCGGTGCCGCGGGCCACCTCGCAGAAGGCCTTGCCCGTGACCGGGGTGATGTTTTCAAAGTACTGGCCCTTCACCGGGGCCACCCACTCGCCGCCGATCCAGTTCTCGTAGCGGTCCTTGAACGTGACTTTCGAGCCTTCGGTTCCGGGCTGTGCGTAAACGGTCATTGCTAGCTCCTTTGCTGTGCAGGAGGCTTCCCGTACGGGATGAGCCAATGCAGCCAGCGTAGGAGCAGGCAGGTTGCAGGAAGGTTGCAGCCAAGTAAGCCAGCTCACACTGCGGCGAACTACGACGGCGGTGCGGCGTTAGGCGCGGAGTTCGGCCTCCAGCCGCTCCAGCTCAGCCACGACGGCGGCGCGTTTGGGTGAGCGGGCAGGCAGGAGGCGGAGGGCCGCACGCCGCACGCCGACGTCGTCCCTTGCCTCCGGAAGTCCGGCGTACCGAAGGAGGGACTCCGCGCTGCCGTCCGTCATGACCGCCTCGCGGAGCAGTGACGAAACGCTGGTGCGCAGGTCCACGATGCCGGGCGCCTCCGAGCGCGGGAGCACCGCGCCACGGTAGATCTCCAGTGCGATCCGGTGGGCACCGCGCTGCAGGCAGCTCAGCACCTGGCCGCTGTCCGGCACCAGGTCCATGGTGAGCTTGTAGGGCCGGGACCCGGGCACGGCCGCGGGGTTGAGCTGCTGCAGGACCTTGCGCAGCCTGACCATTTCGGCGCGCAGGGTCATGGTGGAGCCGTCACCCGGGTACAGGAGGGCGCTGAGTTCCTCGGCGCTCAGGCCGTCCGGGTGTGAGCTCAGCAGGGCGAGGATTTCGCTGTGGCGGGCGGACAGCACCGCCGTCTTCCCTTCGATGCTGAGCAGGGCCTGGTCGCGGCCCAACAGCTGGAGGCTGTTGCGGTACAGGCTGCCTTCCTTCGCCCCTGCCCCCGGTGACCTGGAAGCGCTGCCCGCGCTCCGCCGTCGTACTGGCCTGCTGGCCAGCGTGGCCGCCAGCTGCAGCCGTTCAACGCGCAGCTGCGCCTGGGCGGCAGCCACGGTCGCCTCCACGAGGGACAACGTGTGGGGTGCCACTGCGGTGGCCGTGCCGGTGATGTCCACTACGCCCAGGACGGCACCGGAATCGGGATCGTGGAAGGGAACGGCGGTGCAGCTCCAGGGATGGACGGTGCGCTGGTAGTGCTCGGCCCCGGCAATCTGGATTCCCCGGCCCAGGGCCAGGGCTGTTCCGGGCGCGCTGGTGCCCACGGTGGCCTCGGACCAGTCGGCACCCGGAACAAACATCATGCCCTCGGCGCGGCGCTGCAGCACGGGGTCCCCGTCCACCCACAGGAGCCGGCCTACCTCGTCACCCACTGCCACCAGCAGTCCGCTGTCGTGGCTGGGCTGGACCAGGAGCTTGTTGATGACCGGCATGATGGCGGCCAGTGGGTGCTGGCTGCGGTAGTCCTCCAGCACGTCGCGGTCCATGGCGAGCGGAGCTGCGGGGCTGTCCGGATTCGCCTTGAAATGGGCCGACCGCTGCCAGGACTCCCTGATGAGCTTGCGCAGGCCTGGAATTTCCGGGGTGCCGGCCGCGGCACCATCCAGCAACTCATGCCCGGCAAGGGCTGCCCGCTGGTGCGGCTCGGCGGCCGGCTGGATCAGGTTCGTCATCGAACTCCCAATGATGGTGCGCGGCATTCGTTCTGCCAGCCCGGCAATTGTACATCCCTCAGCCAGCTGGACGGCGGCCGGAATGCGTTGCTTTTGGCGCCCGTGGCAGGGCGGTCCCTGGAACGGCGCGGCTGCGGGAACCGGATGCCTGCAAAAGTCACGCAAACAGGTTTTGCGTCAGCCGCCAACCGGGATGTCAGCCGCGGGAGATGCGGATCATCTCCTCGCGGGGCACCACCTTGATGCGTTCGCGGACCACGTGGTCCAGGCCCTCGGGCCCGCTCCAGGCCGCGCCGAGTCCGGCCTCATGGGCGTCGAGCCTGTTCCAGCCCTCCCACGTGGTGTATTCGATGCCGCGCTCCTCCAGCAGGTCGATAATCGCCTGCGGGTCAGGGTTCTTGGCCGGGGGCAGGGTCAGCCGGTCCTCAAGGAGGAAACCGATGGTTTCCAGGGCGTCGCCCTTGGTGTGCCCAATCAGGCCCACCGGCCCACGCTTGATCCAGCCCGTGGCATAAATGCCGGGCACCGGGTTGCCTTCTGCGTCCAGGACCCGGCCGCCTTCATTGGGGATGACGCCCCGCTTGGCGTCGTACTCGAGTTCGTCCAGGGCGGAGCCGTGGTAGCCGATGGCCCGGTAAACAGCCTGGACCGGGTACTCGACGTACTCCCCCGTGCCCTTCGCATTGCCGGTGCCGTCAAGCTGCATACGCTCAAACTTGATCCCACCCACCTTGCCGCTGCCGTCGTCCAACAGCTCAACCGGGCTGTGCAGGAAATGCAGGTGCAGCCGCCGGGAGGACGGGTTCTCGGATTCGGTGTGCTCCTCCACCAGCCAGTTGGTGAGGGTATTCACCATGGTTTTGATCTGGTTGTTGCTGCGGATGGCGTCATCGGAGGCTTCGTCGAACTCAAAGTCCTCGGGGTAGAGCACGATGTCCACGTCGTTCATGTGGCTCAGTTCCCGCAGCTCCAGGGGCGTGAACTTCACCTGGGCCGGGCCCCGGCGGCCGAACACGTGCACGTCCGTGACCGGCGAAGCCTTCAGCCCCTGGTACACGTTGTCCGGAATCTCGGTGCTCAGCAGTTCTTCGGGGTGCTTGACCAGCATGCGGGCCACGTCCAGTGCCACGTTGCCGTTGCCGATCACAGCGATTTCCTTCGCCTCCAGCGGCCACGCCCGGGGGACGTCCGGGTGGCCGTCGTACCAGGACACAAAGTCCGCGCCGCCGAACGAGCCCTGGAGGTCGATGCCGGGGATGTCCAGGTCCGCGTCCTTGACCGCGCCGGTGGAGAAAATCACGGCGTCATAGAAGGCCCGGAAATCGTGCAGGGTGAGGTCCCGGCCGTACGTGACGTTCCCCAGGAACCGGATGTCGCCGCGGTCCAGGACCTTGTGCAGGGCGTTGACGATGCCCTTGATCCGCGGATGGTCCGGCGCCACACCGTACCGGATCAGGCCATAGGGCGCCGGGTAGGCCTCGAAGAGGTCGATGCTGACCTCGAAGTCGCCGTCCTTGACCCCGCTGGACTTGGTGAGGATGTCCGCAGCGTAGACACCGGCCGGCCCCGCGCCCACAATGGCGACGCGGAGGGGACGGGAGGAGGCGGATTCGCTGTGGTTGGACACCGGAAGCCCTTCTGAACTGGCCATGTTGATGAAAATGCGCCGAACAGGTAGCGCACAGTCCCCTATTCTAGGCCTCAGCCGCTTTTCGCCAGCGGAACCACGTCACCCTCGCGGTACAGCAGGGCCCTTAGCTCGGCCTCGGCCGAATCGGGCCGTTTGGGATCAATGGTTTCGCCCTCGTGGTAGTGGTCCAGCACGCGCGGATCCACGTAGCTCTTACGCGCGATCGACGGCGTGTTCCCCAGCACCTCGGACGCCTCCACCATGGCCCGGGCGATGGCCCTCTTGCGCTTGGCCGCCGTCCGCTGGGCGCCCGTGCGGGCCAGGCTGGCCGCCGCCGCAACCGTGCCCCGCAGGGTCCGGAAGTCCTTGGCCGTGAAGTCGGACCCGGTCCGTTCCTTCACGTAGGCGTTGATGTCGGCACTGGTGACGGGCTTCCACTGCCGCCCTTCCTTGTACGCCAGGAGCCGGGCGTTGGGGCCGCGCCGCTTGAGCAGCCGCAGCAGGGCGGCGAGGTCGGCGTCGCGGATTTCCGACTCCCAGTCCTTGCCGCTCTTGGCTGGGAACCTCAGGAGGATGCGGTCCTTGCGCACCGTGACATGGGCGCAGAGCAGGGTGGCCAGTCCGTGGCTGCCGTTCTCGTTCGTGTACCGCTCCGACCCCACGCGCAGCGACCCGCTGTCAAGCATCCGGAAGGCCCCGGCCAGGACCCGGTCACGCGAAAAACCCTCACTGCGCAGGTCCATGGTGACCCTGCGGCGGGCCGCCGGCAGCGACTCCGCCAGCTGCAGGGACCGGTCAAATTTCACCCGGTCCTTCCGTTCCCGCCATTCCGGGTGGTAGATGTACTGGCGCCGGCCAACCCCATCCACGCCTGTTGCCTGGATGTGCCCGTTCTCGAACGGGGCAATCCAAACGTCGGTCCACGCCGGCGGAATGCCGATGCTTTCCAGCCGGTCCCGGACCGGGCCGGGCGGCAAGGTGGAGCCGTCCAGGTCCCGGTAGCTGAAGCCTTTACCGGCAGCAACACGGCGGTAGCCGCGGCCCGAGGCATTGCTGCGGCGGAGCCTCATGGGGCCGCGTCCGGCCGCTTGGCGAAAGTCATAAAAGCAAGCCTACTGACTATTTGCGGATTGCGTGCCCTGCCTGCTGGAATACCTACCCCCGGGGTGGTGTTATGGGTTCCGTGCCCACTCCCGATGGATCCTCCCCCGCCAGCGCCCCGGCTCCGGCCGCCGCGCCCCGTCCCTCCCAGCCAGCAGGCCCCAAGGCCGTGGACAAGGAGACGACGGCGGGAATCCTCTTTGGCATCGGCGCGTACGGGCTGTGGGGGCTGCTCCCGCTGTACTTCTTCGTCCTCATGCCCGCGGGCGCCGTCGAAATCGTTGCCAACCGTGTGGTGTGGTCCCTGCTGTTCTGCGCCCTCCTCATCACGGTCACCCGCTCCTGGCCCGCCCTGGTCCAGGCCCTGCGGAACCGCGCCGTGTTCGGCTCGCTGGCCCTGGCCGCCTTCCTGATCGCCGTCAACTGGCTGACCTACACCTACGGCGTAACCACCGGGCAGGCCGTGGAGGCGTCCCTTGGCTACTTCATCAACCCGCTGGTGTCTGTCCTGCTGGGCGTCTTCGTCCTGAAGGAGAGGCTGCGGCCGCTGCAGTGGACCGCCGTCGGTATCGGTTTTGTGGCGGTGGGCGTCCTCACCTACTCCTACGGCAAGCTGCCATGGATCGCACTGACCCTTGCCTTCAGCTTTGGCCTCTACGGTTTCGTCAAGAAGCGGGTTGGGTCCAGGGTGGACGCCGTCACCAGCCTCACAGTGGAGAGCATGGTGCTGGCCCCGTTCGCGGCGGCCACCATGGCCTACCTGGCCGCCGCCGGATCAGCCACGCTCACCACCCAGGGTCCGGGCCATTTCTGGCTCCTGCTGGCGTCCGGCGTGATCACGGCCGTGCCGCTGCTCTTCTTCGGTGCCTCCGCGCGCCGGCTTCCCCTGACAACGATCGGCCTGCTGCAGTACTTCGCCCCGGTGCTGCAGTTCATCCTGGCGCTGGTGGTGTTCAGGGAAGCGATGACGCTGGACCGCTGGATCGGCTTCGGCGTGGTGTGGGTGGCGCTGCTGGTCCTGACCGTGGACATGCTGCGCACCGCCCGCAAGGCGTCCGTCGCCCGGAGGCGGAGCAAAGCGGCCCTCAAATCTTCCTAGCCCCTGTTGCCGGGAACCCCGGTGGAGTAGGTTGCTCGGATGGAGGACTCATATCAGGTCATCGTGACCGGGGCCGGATTCGCCGGCATCGCAGCGGCCAAGGAGCTTGGCCGCAAGGGCGTCCGCGTCCTGCTTATCGACTCGAACAACTACCACCAGTTCCAGCCGCTGCTGTACCAGGTGGCCACCTCGCAGATCGGCGTGTCCGCCATTGCCCGCCCCATCCGGTCCGTGTTCCGGCGGCTCCGCAACGTGCGGGTCCTGACGGCGGAAGTGGCCTCGGTCGATGTTGGAAACCATACGGTCACCACCGCCGAGGGTGATACGTTCCGCGCCGACATCCTGGTGATCGCCGTCGGCGCCATCCCCAACTTCTTCAATACGCCCGGCGCCGAGGAGCATGCCTTCCCGCTGTACTCCGTGACGGACGCCACCAGGCTCGGCACCAGCGTGACCCGGCTGCTGGACCGGGCGGACCGCGAGCCCGGAACCGCGGTGGACATGGTGGTGGTGGGCGGCGGTCCCACCGGAGTGGAGACTGCCGGCGCGCTGGCGGAAAACATCAAATTCGTTGTGGCGAAGTACTTCTCCCCGGAACTGGCCGCACGGTGCCGCGTGCACCTGGTGGACATGGTGCCCAGCGTGCTCGCCATGTTTTCGTCCAAGTCCCAGGAGTACACCCGAAAACGCCTGGCAAAGATAGGCGTCCAGATGCATATGGGGGTGGGCGTCACGGAGGTCAGGGCCGACGGCGTGACGCTGGCTGACGGGACGGTCATCCCCGGCGGGATTGTTGTCTGGGCCGGCGGGCTGAAGGGCGGCGAACTGATTGCCGGCTCGGGGCTGCCGCAGGGAAAGGGCGGACGGATCGACGTCCAGCCGGACCTGACGGCGCCTGGTTCGGATGGCGTGTATGTCATCGGCGACGCCGCCAACATCACCGATTCAACCGGGGCGAAACTGCCGCAGCTCGGTTCCGTGGCCCAGCAGGCCGGGAAGTGGGCGGCCCGCAATATCGTTGCCGATCTCAACGGTGGGACCCGGCAGCCGTTCCGCTACGTGGACAAGGGATATATGGCGATGATTGGCCGGGGTGCGGCGGTGGCTGAACTCGGCCGCCAGCGCGTCCAACTCCAGGGCCCGCTGGCTTTCCTGTCCTGGCTCCTGGTGCACCTTGCCCTGCTGTCCGGGTTCCAGCAGAAAGTCCGCGCCCTGTTCTCCTGGCTCAACGGGTACGTCCTGCACAGCCCCGCGCAGGTGGTCATCGGCGAACCGGACAAAGACCGGAGGTAGCGGCACCCAACACGTGCCAGCGTCCGCAAAAAACGCAGGGCCCCGGAACGTTCCGGGGCCCTGCGGCTGCCTGCGCCGTTGCGGGGCGGCGCCGCTGCCGAGAAGGCCTTACGCGTTTGCCTTGATGGCAGCCGCGAGGACGTCCAGGCCATCGGTCAGCAGTTCGTCGGTGATGACCAGCGGCGGCAGCAGGCGGATCACGTTTCCGTAGGTGCCGCAGGTGAGGATGATGACGCCCTCCTTCAGGCAGGCGGCGGCCACCGCCTTGGTCAGTTCCGGGTTCGGCTCCTTCGAGCCGGCCTGGACAAGTTCGACGGCGAGCATGGCGCCGCGGCCGCGCACGTCGCCGATCACGGCGGTACCGGAGCCGGCCAGCTCGGCCTGCAGGTCGCGGAGGCGGGCGGTGGCCAGGTCCTCGATGTGGCGGGCCCGGGCAGCGAGGCCGTATTCCTCCATGGAGCCGATGGACGCCAGTGCGGCAGCGCAGGCAACCGGGTTGCCGCCGTAGGTGCCGCCCAGGCCGCCCGGGTGGACGGCGTCGAGCAGGTCTGCCCGGCCGGTGATGGCGGAGAGCGGCATGCCCCCGGCGATGCCCTTGGCCAGGGTCATGATGTCCGGAACGACGCCTTCATGGTTGACGGCGAACCACTCACCGGTGCGGCAGAAGCCGGACTGGACCTCGTCCGCGATGAAGACGATGCCCTTGTCCTTCGCCCAGGCGGCCAGTGCCGGCAGGAAACCTTCGGCCGGGACGATGAAGCCGCCCTCACCCTGGATGGGCTCGATGATGATGGCGGCCACCTGGTCGCCGCCGATCTGCTTTTCGATCATGGTGATGGCTCGCTTGGCGGCCTCTGCACCGGTGATCTCCGGGTTTTCCTCGCGGTACGGGTAGCTCATCGGCATGCGGTAGACCTCGGGCGCGAACGGGCCGAAGTTGGTCTTGTACGGCATGGCCTTCGCGGTGAGCGCCATGGTGAGGTTGGTGCGCCCGTGGTAGGCATGGTCGAAGGCGACGACGGCGTCGCGTCCGGTGGCGAGGCGCGCCACCTTGATGGCGTTCTCCACTGCCTCCGCGCCGGAGTTGAACAGGACCGTGCGCTTCTCGTGGTCGCCGGGGGTGAGGCGGTTCAGCTGCTCCGCGAGGGCCACGTAGCCCTCGTACGGGGTGACCATGAAGCAGGTGTGCGTGAAGTGTTCCACGGCTTCCTTCACGGCACCGACGACGGCGGGATCGGAGGCGCCCACGCTGGTCACCGCTATGCCTGAGCCGAGGTCGATGAAGGAGTTGCCGTCGACGTCGTGGATGATGCCGCCGTCGGCGTCTGCAACGTAGACGGGAACGGCGGAGGCGACGCCGGCGGCAACAACGGCCTTGCGGCGCTCGGTCAGTGCAACCGATTTGGGGCCCGGGAAGTCAGCCTGGACCCGGCGCTTCTGCTCCAGGCGGAAGGTGATGTCTGATGCGGTGGTGGTCATGGGAAGGCCTTTCTTACCGAGGTATGGGCCCACGCCGGCCGGGTTCCTTGGCCGAAGCGGAGCGAGGTTAGGGCGCCGGTGGGGGTTGGGCGGCTGGGTTATGCATCAAGTGCACTCATTACGTGCTTGATGCGCGTGTAGTCCTCAACGCCGTACATGGAGAGGTCCTTGCCGTAGCCGGACTGCTTGAAGCCGCCGTGGGGCATCTCGGCGGTGAGGAGGATGTGGGTGTTGATCCAGACGGCGCCGAAGTCCAGGTCACGGCTGAGGCGCATGGCCGTCCCGTGGTTGGTGGTCCACACGCTGGAGGCGAGGGCGTAGTCCACGTCGTTCGCCAGTTCCACAGCTTCTTCCTCGGTGCTGAACCGCTGCACAGTAATGACGGGACCAAAAGTTTCCTTCTGGACAATGTCGTCGGTCTGCTTGGCGCCCGTGATGATGGTGGGTTCGAAGAAGTAGCCCTTCTCCCCCGCACGGTGGCCACCGGTTTCGATGCGGCAGTTGGCGGGCAGGTTCTCCACCACGGAGGTCACCGCGTTGAAGTGGTTGATGTTGTTCAGCGGGCCGAAGTAGTTGTCCTCGTCGTTCTGCGAGCCGGTGCGCAGGGTCCTGGTGTGTTCCACCATGGCGGCCACCACGTCGTCGTGCACGGAATCCTCCACCAGCACGCGCGTGATGGCAGTGCAGTCCTGGCCCGCGTTGAAGAAGGCGAACTCGGCGATGGCCGCGGCACTCTTCTTGATGTCGGCGTCCTTGAAGACGATGGCCGGCGCCTTGCCGCCAAGCTCCAGGTGGGCCCGCTTGAGGCCCTTGGCGGCACCGGACGCCACGGCGATCCCGGCACGGACGGAGCCGGTGATGGACACCAGGCCGGGAACCTTGTGGTCCACCATCAGGGCGCCGGTCTCGCCGGTTCCCAGCACCACGTTCAGGACGCCGGCCGGCAGGATGTCCCCGGCGAGGCGCGCCAGGACCAGGGTGGATTCGGGAGTGGTGTCCGAGGGCTTGAGGACCACGGTGTTGCCGGCGGCGAGCGCGGGGCCGATCTTCCAGATGGCCATGAGGAACGGGTAGTTCCAGGGGGCAACCTGGGCCACCACCCCGATGGGTTCGCGGCGGACGTAGGAGGTGTGCCCCTCGAAGTATTCGCCGGCGGACTTTCCTTCAAGGATGCGGGCCGCACCGGCAAAGAAGCGGAGCTGGTCGGCACCGGCGGCAATTTCCTCCGAGGCGATGAGCGAGCGCACCTGGCCGGTGTTGCGGTGCTGGGCTTCCACGAGCTCGTCGCTGTGGGCCTCGACGGCGTCGGCAAGCTTGAGGAGCATCAGCTGGCGCTGCCCCGGGGTGACGTGCTTCCAGGTCTTGAAGGCGTCCTTGGCTGCGGTCATGGCGGCGTCCACGTCGGCCTGCACCGAGACGGGCGCGTGTGCCACCACTTCCCCGTTGGTGGGGTTCACGATATCCAGCAGGGCGGTGCCGGCGGGGGTGGTGAACTTCCCGTTGATGAAGTTCTGCAAGGTCTGGACCACGGTGTGCAACCTCTTTCGTAGGGTCCACCCGCGTCCGGGCGGAACCCGGAGCGGATGGATGGAACTGCCTTGAGCCTATGCCAGCGCCCCTGCGCAGTGAATAGCCACCTGCACACCCTTCCCCGAACTGTTTAGTGCGGTTGCCCAGCGCCCCTTTATCCTTGATCCATGGCCATTTCCCTTGCCGCCCTGCTGGGTGTGAACTCCCTGAAGCTGTCCAAAGCCGGGGTTGCCGAGACCACTTGGCACCAGGACATCAACTGGGTGGCAGTCACGGAGCTGGAGGACCCGCACCGGTTCATCAACGGCGGCGAGCTGATCCTCACCACCGGACTGCGCCTGCGGTCAGCCCCCGAGCAGCGGCGCTTTGTCCGGCAGGTGCAGCGGGCCGGCGCCGTGGGCATCGGCTTCGGTGTGGGGCTGTCCCACGATACGGTTCCCCCGGCCCTCCTGGCGGAAGCGAACCGGTGGGGCCTGCCCGTGGTGGAGGTTCCCTACGAGACGCCGTTCATCGCCATCGGCAAGCTCGTGGCCGACGCCCAGTCGGCGGACCACTACGCCAAACTCGAGCGGCTGATTGCCGGGCACCAGGTGCTGGCGCGGGCACTGCTGACCGGCGGCGGGCTCAGCGAACTCCTCAAGCATCTGGGCAGCATGCTGCGCACCGATGTTGCCCTGACCCAGTTCACGGCCCAGCTCTACAACAGCAGCGGCGACTCCCCTTCCGCGGACACCTGGTCCTCCTACCCCGTCCCTACCGGCCGGCGCGATGCCTGCACGCTGTGGGTCCGGCAGCCCTTCGAGGACTCGGGCATCATCGGATACGCCCAGAGCCTGATCAGCGTGGAGTTGAACAACATGGTCAAGCAGCGCCAGGCCCAGCGCGCCCTGTGCGGCCAGGTCCTGGAGGACGTGATCCATGGGGCGCTGGAAACCAGCGAGGCCCAGCGGCGCCTGGCCGGCGTGGGCGTCAACAGCACGCGGAAGAACGTGGTGCTGCTGGCCGTCTCGGCCGCACACAACAAGGCCCTGGTGAGCACCTCGGTGCCGCGCGAACTGGAAAAGGCGGTGGCCGCCGTCGTGGGCAAGGACCTGGTGCTGGTCATCAATGACGACGGCGGCGCCGCACCTGCCCTGGCCCGGAAGCTGAGCGACCACCTGGCAGAGGCCGGCATCCACGCCACGATCGGGATCGGCGGGGCGTACACCAAGCCGAACGGCCTGCGATGGAGCTACTTCGAGGCCCGGGACGCCGCGAGCCACGGCCTGCCCGTTAACGAGCCGGAGCGCCTCAGCCTGACATCGCTGCTCCTGGCCAGCGAGGACGTGCCCCTCGCGGACATGGCCAACGAGTCCCTGGACCCGCTCCGGACCTTCGACGCCGCCCACGGTTCGGAGCTGATGGCCACGCTGGAGAGCTACCTCAACAACAACGGTTCTGTGGCTGCCGTGGCCGAGCAACTCACCCTGCACCGGAACACGGTCCGGTACCGGCTGGCCCAGATCACGGAGCTGACCGGGTACGACCCCGCCGTCACCACGGACCGCGTGCAGCTCTGGCTGGCGCTGGCCGTGGCCCGGCTGTCCGCGCGGCAGGGGAAGTAGCGCCGAACGAAAATGCCGTTTACCCCACCCCGCGGCGCAGCCGGTCGCGGGACTTCTTGTGGGCTTTCCGGTATTGGGCCTCGGAACTCCTGATCAGCCCGTCCTCCCGCGCCTCCAATGCAGCATAGGCTGCAGCGGCCGCCGTCGGTTCCTGGCGTGAACCCACGGTGGCCAGCAGGTCCCTGGCGATCACGGCGTCGTGGAAATCGCCCAGGATCTTTTGCTGCCGGTGCGCGGCCTTGGCCACTTTGCCGGCACGTTTGCCGTAGACCAGGGCGGCCGATTCCGCCACATGCCGCAGCCGCTTGGCGTCCTTGCGCACCTGGTGGAGGGCGGATTCGTGGGCTGTTCCGCGGCGGTACCGCTTTGCCGCCTTGTGCGAGCGCCGCAGCCGCCTGGCCGCCTTGGCCACGGCTTTCGCAGCCACCCGCCGGCCGGGTGCCACCGCGTCCGGAAGCACCGGCGGCTTGTCCCGGAACGCCTCCAGGTCATCGAGGAGCCGGAAGTAGCGGTTCGAGCGCAGCGCCTCCTGGAGCTGCCGGTACCCGTCGTCATAGGCGCCGCCCACTTTGTGCTCCACTTTGCCCCTGACATCGTCCACGCCTTCCCCCGGCGGCAGGTCGTCGAGGTGCCCGCTGAGCCTGGCCAGCAGAACCTCGGCATCCCGCGGCCCGCCAAGCAGCTGGCCCAGCCATTTCAGCTCGTTGCGGAGCCGGCGCACCGGAGCGGCAGCATACAGCTTCCGGTAGGCGGCAAGCACCGAGCGGACCCTGCGGAGCGCGGAGCGCATGTTGTGCACCGATTCGGTCTCCTCCAGGCGGACTCCCGGGTCCTGGGCCAGGATCTCCCCGATCTGCCCGCTGATGTAGGCAGTGACGACGGCGGCTGCGGGGGCCCTTTTGCCGGCAGCCAGGGCGGGGGTGCTTCCGTTCCGGGAGGGTCCCGCGTCCTGGGACGGGCCGGCGTCCGGAAGTGCGCCGGCGGCGCCCAGTGCGCGGGCAAGCTTCGAGGCGTGGCCGGCAGGACGGGCTCCCGCCTTGGCCAGCAGCTCCCCGGCGGGGCCGAAGAGGCCGGGCTCGCCGTGGACGAGTTCCAGTTCCCATTCACGCCAGTGCTGCTTCTCCCCATTGCCCACGGCTTCGCCTTTGCGTCCGTGGGGCAGGCGCTCGGCCGTCACCCGGTCATCGGCGAGGTCCGCCAGGTGCACGCCGTCCTCGCCGTACAGGGCGTGGGTGGTGCGGCTCGTTTCCAGCCGGACCACCGGAGCGACTGCCGCTCCCCGGAGGTACGCCTGAAGGTGGGCCAGCAGGCTGTCAGGCACCACGTCAGGCTGCCCCAGCGGGGCGTGCAGCTCCCGCCGCTGCTGGGGCTCCGCTTTGGTGCCGGCGTCTTCGAGCGGCGGCAGCTTCAGGTGCCAGCCGGCGTCGGTACCGCCCGTACGGCGGCGGAGGGTGATCCGGTGGGACGCCAGCGTGTGCCGCTTGGTGTCGAAGTAGACGGCCTCCAGCACCGCGGTATGGGGAAGCCCGGCCCTGGTGACTCCGGGAAGGCTCTCCAGCGGAGGCACCGCGGCGTCCTCGTCGACGTCGTACTTCTTTTCAATCTCCGTTTGTTGGCTCACCACAACAGGCCGTCCTTCCGCGTCACTGCGGCGGATCCGGGCCCGGCTGGCCCGGCGTGCCGTAACCGGATTCTATTGCGCGAAGGTTAACTGCCGGGAGAGGTTCCCCACAAAACCGCAGACGTCAAACGTCTAACCTTTAGGCTTGGTGGATGCCCGACTCGTATCCCCCTACCGCCGCCGCGCCTGCGGCCACCGCGCCGACCGCCCCAGCCGCCGCCCCTGCCGTCCCAGCCGAACGCCCGGCCGGGACCGGCACCAAGCCGCGGTCCGCCGTCGTTTTCGGCGTTGTTGCGCTGGTGCTGATCGGGCTCAACCTGCGTGCGGGCATCACCGGAGCGTCCGCCCTGCTGCATGACCTCCAGGCGGTCCTCGGGTATGGGGTGCTGGTGGCTGCGGTCATCCCCTCCATTCCCACGCTGTGCTTTGCGCTGGCGGGCGCCGGCACGTCCTGGCTGACCGGACGCCTGGGCGTGGAAAAGGCGATCCTGGCGGCCCTGGCCATGCTGGCGGGCGGGCTCCTCCTGCGCGGCATTCCGGCAACGGGCATGCTGGTGGCCGGCAGCGTCCTGGGCATGTCCGGCCTGGCCGTCTGCAACGTGGCCATGCCGTCCTTCATCCGCGAACACTTTGCCCACCGCACCTCGCTGATGACCGCCGTCTACACCGTGACCATGACCACCGGCGCCACCGTGACCGCCGTCGCCGTGGTTCCGCTGGCCCACGCCCTGGGTTCGCCATCGGCGGCCGTCGGGGCCATTGGCATCACCGCCGTCGCGGCCTTCCTGGGGTTCCTGCCCGTGGCCCTGCACGCCCACCGCAACAGCCCGCGCCGGGCCGCTGCCCGCGTCTCCCCGTGGCCGCTGCTGCGGACCCGCAAGGGGCTGCTCCTCACGGCGATCTTTACGCTGCAGGCGCTGCTCGCCTACGCCCTGCTGAGCTGGTTCCCCTACATGCTGACCACCATGGGGATGAGCGCATCGGACAGCGGCCTGATGTTCGGGCTGATGCAGCTGGTCTCAGTGCCGGCCGGCATGGTGCTCATAGCCATCGGTTCCAGGCCCCGGATGCTGAGGCCCGCCTTCTACCTGGTCAGCATCACCATGGTGGCGGGCCTGGTGCTGCTGCTGGTCCTGCCGGTGGGGCTGGCCGCCGTTCCCGCCGCCCTGCTGGGATTCGGCCTGGGTATTTTCCCGCTGGTGATGGTGATGATCAGCCGTAGCGGGGCGAGCACCGCCGAGACCACCGCGCTGTCCACGCTGGCCCAGTCCACGGGCTACCTCCTGGCTACGGCCGGGCCGTTCGGGATGGGGCTCCTGCACAGCGCCACCGGCGGCTGGACCCTGCCGCTCCTGCTGCTCCTTGCCCTCGCGCTGGCCCAGATCGTGGTGGCGCACCTGATCACCGGCAAGGCCATGACCAACGCCGTCGGAAGGAAGTAGCCCGCCATGGCCCTGAGCCCTTCCGCCCGCCCGCCGCTCGCGGACGAGGTCACCGCCAAGCTGCGCACCATGGTCCACTCCGGCGAATGGCCACTGCACCAGCGCATCCCGTCCGAAACCGAGCTGATGGCCGGCCTCGGCGTCTCGCGCGGGACCCTCCGCGAAGCCGTCAAGGCCCTTGCCCACAGCGGAATGCTGGAGGTGCGCCGCGGGGACGGCACCTACGTCCGCGCCACCAGCGAGATTTCCGGCGCCGCGCGCCGGCTGTACAAGGACCACACCGAGGAGCACATCCTGGAAGTCAGGCTGGGCCTGGACACCCAGGCGGCCAGGCTGGCAGCGCGGAATGCCACGGCAGACGACGTTGCAGCGCTGCGTGCCCTGCTCACCGATCGGGACCAGGCCTGGAGCGCCGGAGACTATGAGGCGTGGGCGCGCGCAGACTGGCTGTTCCATGAACGCGTGGCCCAGGCCTCCGGCAACCCCCTCCTGCACGAGCTGTACGCCAGCTTCGGCGCCGCCTTCCACCAGGACCTCCTCAAGCAGTACCGCCGGGCGGGTTTCGATGGCCGCCCGCACGAGGGGCACGGCGTTTTGGTTGATGCCATTGAGGTCCGTGACGGTGAGGCCGCTGTTGCCACCGTGAGCCGGAACCTGAACTCCTGCGCCGAATGGCTTGCCGGATAGTCCCTGCAGGGTTTCATCCGGACCCGACCCATCAGTAGGCTTACTATCTGAGAAGGTAGCAAGGCCTGTCCGGCATCCCGGCGCGGCAGGCACCCGCCGACGATGAGGAGTTCCCGTGGCGCGATCACCACGCCTGACTGAACACGACGTGAGCCACGAGCTCCCGCAGGAGGCAGCGGCGCAATCCCCGGCTGCCGCGGCTGCCGCCGCCGCTGCTGCGCAGGCCGAGCCCGGCGGCGAGGTCCAGCGCCCGCCGGCTGCCCGGAAGCCCAGGGAAACCAAGTCCCCCGCCGAGCTCTGGGGTGACGGCCTGGGCAGGGTGGGCATCCGCGCCGCCCAGGTCCTGCTGATCCTCACCGTGGCGGTTGTGTCCGTCTATGCTCTGATGCAGATCAAGCTCCTGGTCATTCCGATCCTGATAGCCCTGATCCTGGCGGCCGCAATCGGCCCGTTCGTCAACATGCTCCGGCGCCGGGGGCTGCGCGGAGGACTGGCCACGGGCATCGCCTTCATCGGCCTTTTGCTGGTGCTGGGCGGGGTTTCCACCGTCATCTATTTCTCGGTCCGCAACCAGTGGGGCGAGCTCGCGCAGCAGGCCTCCTCCGGGCTGGATGAGCTGGAAAAGTTCCTCCTGACCGGACCCGTCCCCCTCGAGCAGGAGCAGCTGGACCAGGCCCGGCAGGGCATCATCGACTTCGCCGCCAGCAGCCAGGTCCGCTCCGGCGCCATCACCGGGCTGTCCGTGGTCACCGAGTTCATCGCCGGGGCCAGCCTCATGATCGTCATCCTGTTCTTCTTCCTGAAGGATGGCGAAAAGATCTGGAACTTCTTCCTCCGCCCGTTCAGCGGGGCCCGTGAAGCCAAGCTGCGCCGCGTGGGCCGCCGCACCCTCGAGGTGCTCGGCGGCTACGTCCGCGGTACCGCCATTGTGGCGCTGGTGGACACGGTGGCCATCGGAGCGGCGCTGCTGATCATGCAGGTGCCCCTGGCCATCCCGCTGGCCATCATTGTCTTCATCGGCGCCTTCGTCCCACTGGTGGGCGCCACAGTGGCCGGCATTCTCGCGGCGCTGGTGGCCCTGGTGGCCAACGGGCCGGTGGTTGCCCTGATCGTGGTGGCCGTGGTCATCGCCGTCAACCAGCTTGAGGGCGACCTCCTGCAGCCCATCGTCATGGGAAAGTCCCTGCAGCTCCACGCACTGGTGATCCTGATGGCCCTGACAGCCGGGACCATCCTGGCCGGCATCGTTGGTGCCGTGCTCTCCGTGCCGCTGGCCGCCGTCGCCTGGGCCATCATCCAGGTATGGACGGCGGAGGACCCGAATCTCGAGGACATGAACCCGAACCTGCCGCCCGCAGGCAGCAAACCCATCTAACCCGTGGAGTTTTCGTCCGGATATCCGGACTTCCGGGGCCGGGAGCCCTGCATATCCGGACAGGAACTCCAAGGGGATGGGGACGCAGGACTCAGCCGAGGGGATGCACGACGACGGTTCGGCACCCAGGTGCCGGACCGTCGTCGTGCGTTGCCGCCTTACCCGCGGGCAGGCATCCCGCCTGCTAGGACCGCAGGCCGGCGAAGACGTTCTTGGGGCGCTGCATCTCGCCGTGCTTCGCGCCCAAAATGACCACCAGTCCGGCAAACGCGGGGATGATCCACTGGAGCACCTTCAGCTGCTGCTGGGCAGCCTTCAGCTCGTCAGAGGCATCCGGCCGGGGCTCCGTGGCACCTTCGGAGCCCTCACCCGCGAGCTTTTCCACCTTCTTGCCAAGGATGCCGGAATACAGGGTCACAGCGGCGCCCGCCACCGTCACCGCCGTCTTGATCACGGTGTCCCGGGCCACGCCCTCCTGCTTGGCGATGCGCTCCTTGTTCTCCCAGGCGATGGCCAGGTCCGCCACCAGGTGCGAGGCGAAGGCCGCCGTCTGGAACGGCGCCCACTTCATCCAGCCGGCGCTGGAGAGCCGGGTGCGCTCGGACGGATCCTTTGCCGCAGCCGCTGCACCGTTGAGGCCGATGGCGCCCATGAGCGACCCGCCAAACCAGGCCGCTGCCGTCAGATCGTGAACTGACCGGGCAATGAGATTTCCTGCCATGATGTGGATTCCTAACGTCGAAATGGTTCCGGGATGCCGCTCGTGCGGACTTCGCTTGCCGCGTCCCGCCAGGGTCTTGGCCCGCCCATGGTAAGCACACTTACTAATGTTACGAAAGCCCGTCTTTCCAGAGCGGAACGCGTAATATCGTCGCCATGGGAAACACAGGGACATTGTTCGGCTGGGCATTTGGGGACCCGGCCCGTGAAGACGAGAACGCATACGTAAAAGGCCTGCAGAACGAGGCACTGGGCAACGCCCGGGAGACGGCCAAGGCCAAGGGTGTGTCCGTGGTGCCGGACTCGCAGGTGTTCACGGTCCTGAGTGCGGACGACTCCCTGGTGGAACTGGACAACGCCCCCGGGAAGCTCGTGGTCCGCTGCACCGTCCACGTCGAGGGGCCGGGCGCCGAAAAGCTGCGGGCCGAAGGACCTATGAACGGCTGAGCCATGTCTGACGGGGAATCCACCATCAGCCAGGCCGCGGACGCCGTCGAGGAGGCCTCAAACCACAAAGTCCTGGACGTCCTGGCGCGCACGGGCTTCGCCGTGATGGCCCTGCTGCATGTGATCATCGGCGCCATTGCCATCGCCGTGGCCTTCGGCCAGCCTGGCGAGGCGGAACCTACCGGCGCCATCGAGCAGCTCGCCGCCAACGCCTGGGGCCCGGCCGTCATGTGGGCATGCGTGCTGGCCTGCTTCGGCCTGGGGCTGTGGCAGGCCAGCGAGGCAACCCTGCGGGCCCGCCGGCTTCCCCGCAAGGAACGGGTGTCCAAGCTCATTTCGTCCGGCTTCCTTGCCATCGCGTACAGCAGCGTGGGGTTCAGCTTCGCCGGGTTCGCGGTGGGCTTGCGCGGTGATTCCAGTGACAGCACCCGGGACTTCAGCGCTTCGCTGATGGCTACGCCGCTGGGGCTATGGACGCTGGTGGCCCTCGGCCTGACGATTGTCGGGATCGGCATCTACTTTGTGGTGAAAGGCGTGCGCCGGGGGTTCAAGGAAGAGCTGTACTACTTCGACGGCAGGCGGCGCGGCAGGTTGATCGACGGCCTGGGCATCGGCGGCCACATCGCCAAAGGCGTAGCCCTGGTCCTCACCGGACTGCTCTTCGTCATCGCCGCCGCCAAGCACGATCCGGACGAATCCACCGGCCTGGACGGCAGCCTCAAGGCCCTCCAGGACCATCCGTTCGGGCCCTACCTGCTGGTGGCCATCGGCGCCGGATTCATTGCCTATGGGATTTTCGCCCTTGTCCGCTCGCGGTTCGGACGCATGTAGTTCCGCCTTTTCGGGGTAGGAAGGAAGCATGACGGACCACCTGTTGAAGGACCAGCCAGCCACCGGCGGCGCGTTAAGCACGACGGCGGGCGGCGCGTTCGCCGGCCTGTTCCGCCTCCTCAAACTTGCCCGGCCGGACCGGCCAATCCATCCGGACGGGGTGGGCCTGGCCGGATTCCTGGTCCGGCCCGGAAGCCCGGGCAGCCCCGGCGAGTCGAGCGGGCTGGACTGGCTGGACGCGCCCGGCACGGACACCGTCGAGGCACGGTTTTCCCGTTCGGCCGGCCTGCCACAGGGACTTCCGGACATCCTGGGGCTAGCGCTGCGTGTGACCTCCTCGGGCGGTGCTGACGGCGACAATACTCCCGGCGGCCGCCCTGGCGGCGGAGCTACCGGCCCTGCCGACGTCCTCTTCGCGTCCACCGGCTGGCGGCTGCCCGGCAGGTTCCTGCTCCAGCCCAAGCTCGACGCAGCAAGCGCCACCCTGACCACCCTCATGCCGTACCGCGGCCTGAAAGGGCCGGTGCTGCTGGGCCTGCGGACGAAGCAGCTGCCGGACGGGTCCCTGGCGTCCGGGGAATGGGTGCTTGGCCTGTACTGGGCCAAGCCAACGGGGCCGTGGCGGCGGTGCGGCGAGCTGCGACTGCGGGCCGCCCCGGAACCGCGGGACACTCCCCTGCGCTTCGACCCCCTGGCCAACCGGCCGCCCGGAGCACAAACATACGCCTGGACGCGCCGCCTCCGGGAACGCTCCTACCTGGCGGCACAGCGGCCGGCTCCTGCCGCCGTCGTGCCCTCTCCCACCGCGGTCCCCGCTGCGGCGGGAACTCCTGCCCGCTCCGCCACCACAGAAAGGAACACCATGTCCACCGTGTCCCAGCTGTTCAACTCCCCCGCCGCCGATATCTGGAAAGTCATTGCCGACGGCTGGCTGTACTCCGGCTGGGTGGTAGGTGCCTCCCGGATCAGGGCTGTGGATGACACCTGGCCGCAGGCCGGCTCACGCCTGCACCACTCGGTGGGCGCGTGGCCGCTGGTGATCAACGACAGCACCCAGGTGACCGGCGTCGAACCCGGAAAATCCTTGGAACTGGTGGCCCGCGGCTGGCCCATGGGCGAAGCGAAGGTGGCCATAACGCTTGAGGACCGGGGCGATCAGTGCCTCGTGACCATCGCCGAGGACGCCATCCGCGGACCCGGGAAGCGGGTGCCCAAGGCGCTGCGTGACCCCGCGATTTCCGTCCGCAACCGCGAAACCCTCAAGCGGCTGGAACTCATGGCGGCCGGCGGGGCAGGAAGGTAGCACGGCCGGGTTAAAGCAAAAGGGCCACGTGCCCGTCCACCCCTGTTGGGATCGTACGGGCGCGTGGCCCCGCTGTTGAGTGGAGGAAGCCTTAGACCTGCGCGGCCACGCCGTCGCGGGAAATGTCCACCATGTCCTCGCGCGGCACCACCTTGATGCGCTCACGCTTGACCTCGACACCGTGCGAGCCGCCGGCTTCGGTGGCGGCTGCACCGAGGGCGAGTTCGTGGGCGTCCAGCGCCAGCCAGCCTTCCCAGCTGGTGAACTTCACGCCGCGGGCGTCGAGGAGTTCGACGACGGCCTCTTCCTGGGGCGTCTGCGCCACGGGAAGGTTTTCGCGGTCTTCCAGCAGGTAGGTCACGGTCTCCAGGGCGTCGCCCTTAGTGTGGCCGATCAGGCCGACAGGGCCGCGCTTGATCCAGCCGGTGGCGTAGATGCCCGGCACGTGGGCGCCGGATGCGTCCAGGACACGGCCGCCGTCATTCGGGATGACGCCCTTCTTGTGGTCGAACTCGATCTCCGGCAGGGCCGAGCCGAAGTAGCCGATGGCGCGGTACACGGCCTGGACCGGGTAGTCCACGAACTCGCCGGTACCGCGGGCGTTGCCCGTACCGTCCAGCTCGGTGCGCTCGAACCGCATGCCGGCAACCTTGCCCGGCGTCTCGGCGTCGTCATAGATCTCCACCGGGCTGTGCAGGAAGTGCAGGTGCAGGCGGCGGGAAGCCTTGAGCTCGGAGAGGTCCTCGGGCTGCTCGGCGATCCAGTTGGTGAGCGTGCCCACCATGGTCTTGGTCTGGTTGTTGCTCTGGATCTGGCGGTCCGATTCCTCGTCGAACTCGAAGTCCTCCGGGTACAGGATGATGTCCACGTCCTTGGAGTGGGACAGCTCGCGCAGCTCCAGCGGGGTGAACTTGACCTGCGCGGGACCGCGGCGGCCGAAGACGTGGACGTCTGTGACGGGCGAGGCCTTCAGGCCGGCATAGACGTTGTCCGGGATCTCGGAGACCAGCAGGTCGTCGGCGTGCTTGGACAGGACGCGGGCCACGTCCAGGGCCACGTTGCCGTTGCCGATCACGGCGATTTCCTTGGCGTCCAGCGGCCATTCGCGCGGGACGTCCGGGTGGCCGTCGTACCAGGACACGAAGTCCGCGCCGCCGAAGGAGCCTTCCAGCTCGATGCCGGGAATGTTCAGGTCCGCGTCCTTGATGGCGCCGGTGGCGAAGATGACGGCGTCGTAGTGGGTGCGGAGGTCCTCGATGGTGAGGTCGGTGCCGTAGTCCACGTTGCCGAAGAAGCGGATGTCGCCGCGGTCCAGGACCTTGTGCAGGGCGTTGACGATGCCCTTGATACGGGGGTGGTCCGGGGCCACGCCGTAGCGGATCAGGCCGTAGGGTGCCGGGTAGCGGTCAAAGAGGTCGATGCTCACGGTCAGCTCGCCGTTCTTGACGGCTTCGCTCTTGGTGAGGATGTCCGCGGCGTAGACGCCGGCCGGGCCGGAGCCCACGACGGCGACGCGCAGCGGGCGTTCGGCAGAACCTACGGTGGTGCTTGATGACACGGCTGTGTTCCTTTTCTTCGTTCCCTCCCAACCAGGTAGCACAAAGTGTCGTTATGAGGGGTCAAAACGACACTTGGCGCTACCTGGTTGGGTGGGGGCTAGGTTGTGAGGACTCGGGGCTTGCTGGTGCGGGGGCTGTTCGGGGTGGTGGTGCTGTAGTCAGCGGTTTTGAAGTGCGACGGCGCGAAGGGGCTCACGCGCACCACGTCACCGATGACAATCACTGCGGGATTTGCGACGCCGGCAGCTTCCGCCTGGTCGGCAATGGAACCGAGCGTGCCAATCGTCACGCGCTGGTCCGGCAAATAGCCGTTTTCAACGATACCAACTGGAGTGTTTTCAGGCAGGCCGGCTTTGCCCAGGGCGGACGCCGACTCGCGCAACTGTCCCACACCCATAAGCAGGACGATCGTATGGTCGGGGCGGGCCGGGACCTCGGAGAGTTCCTCGTGGCCGGTGACCACGCTGAAGCCCTTGGCCAAACCGCGGTGCGTCACCGGAATGCCGGCGGCGGCGGGAACGGAGATCGCCGACGTGACGCCGGAAACCACTTCCACCTCGACGCCGTGCTGGCGGCAGTACTCGGCTTCCTCGCCGCCGCGGCCCAGGACGTAGGGGTCGCCGCCCTTGAGCCGGACCACGCGGTGGCCGTTTTGAGCTTCCTCTACCAGGATGCGGTTGATCTCCGCCTGCGGCACCGGGTGGTGGCCGGGGGTCTTGCCGACTTCGATGACGCGGACGTCCGGAGCCAGCTCGCTGAGGAGTTCGCGGGGGCCCAGGCGGTCTGCAACCACTACGTCGGCCTGGCCCAGGAGGCGGCGGCCACGGACGGTGATCAGGCCGGTATCGCCAGGGCCGCCGCCGACGAGGGCCACGGAACCGCGGTGGGCGCGGCGGCGGCGCAACGGGAGGTCGCCCGTTTCGAGGGCGGTAGCAACGGCGTCGCGCACTGCCATGGCGCGGCGCGGGTCTCCGCCGGCGTTCACGGCGATCTTGACGTCGTCCACCTCGGCAACTGCGGGGGTCCAGGCTGCGGAGGCTTCATGGTCGGAGGCGTTGACGCACCAGATGCGCTGCGCCTCGGCGTCCTTTGAGACTTGGGCGTCCACGGTTGAGTCGCCGGTGGCGGTCTGGACGAACCAGGCGCCGTCGACGTCGGACGGACGGTAGGGGCGCGGCTCCCAGGTGAGGAGGCCGGCGTCGGCCAGTTCCTTGAGCGCGGCGGAGGCAACGGGAGCCACGACGGTGACCCGTGCACCAGCGTCCAGCAGCCCCTTGGCGCGGCGGGCCGCAACGGGGCCGCCGCCCACCACCAGCACGGGGCGGCCAAGCAGCCGCAGCGCCGTGGGGTAGATATCCTGAATTGCCATGAATCAACGGTAGGGCCGCGTCACAATCGCCCACAAAGGCCGAGCAACACCAGTTCACGCAAGGTAACGCTGCGTCACAAAGGCGGGAAGCCGCCGTCGTCCGCCGTCGTGGGGCACATTGCCGGGCTTCCAGGCCGGACCGGCCTCAGTCCCCGGCGCGTCCGTGTCAAAGTGCCCTGGTTCGGCTGCTGATGCTGGCGAGGAACCGGGCGCGGTTCCGGATGAGCCGCTGCAGGTACGGGCGCAGGACCAGCATCTCTGCGGCGCGGCCAAGGCGCCCGAACGGCGCGCTGAACTCCACCCTGTCCGTCATGATGCTGCCTCCGGGGGCGGGCTCGAACTCATGCACGTGGCGGAAGGACCTGAACGGGCCGCGGACTTGCTCATCCGTGAAACTGCGGGGGAAGTCGAGGGCAGTGACGCGGCTGGTCATGGTCAAGGGCAGGGCGAAGTGGCGCGCCCGCCAGGTGACCTCCTGGCCCTCGCCGATCAGCCCGCTCGTCACACCGGCCACCGCCCGCTCCCGCGAGCCTTTCTGGGAATCCACATGGACGTCGATGCTCCGCGCCAGGTCGAAGAGCCGCTCCGGCGGGAGGGTGCTTTGGGTGCGGCACACGAAGCTGGCGGTCATGGGGCCAGTCTTTCACTCAGTCCCGGCTTCCGGGGCCTGGGTTCCCCGGTGCTGGCGTAACTGCGTAACTTTTGAGCCTGGCACAGGACCTTGCCAGCGGAATCACGCGGCGTGCGTGGCGCCGGGCGGGTATAAGTTACGCCTTTGGGTCGCCGAGGAACAGCAAAACCCGACGGCGGGAGGTCGCCGTCGGGCTTAGCAAGAGTTGTGTGGGCTACCGGGTGCTGCCTGCCAGGAGTCCGCGGCTGCGGAGCAGGCGCTTCTCGATGGGCCCGAACACCAGCAGTTCAATCAGGATGCCGACGGCGAGGATCAGGAGGATTGCGGACATCACCACGGTCATGTCGGACAGGATGCGGCCCTGGTCCAGCAGCGAGCCCAGGCCGAATCCGATGGTGCCTCCCACGGCGATGATTTCTGCCGCCATGAGTGAACGCCAGGAGAAGGCCCAGCCCTGCTTCAGGCCGCCGAGGTATCCGGGAAGGGCGGCGGGAAGGATGATCTGCAGCGCCATCTCCAGGCGGGAGGCGCCCAAAACAGTCCCAACCCGCCGGTACTGCGGCGGAATCTGGTCCACGCCGGAGATCAGCCCGTTGATGATGGAGGGGATGGCGCCCATGAACACCACGAAGTACACGGTGGCGTCGGTGAGGCCGAACCAGATGATGGCTGCGGGAACCCATGCGACGGACGGCAGGACCTGCAGGCCGGAAATCAGCGGGCCGAACGCGCGGCGGAGCGGGGCCACCTGGGCCAGCAGCAGGCCCACCGGTGTGGCGATGGCCACGGAAATCAGGAAGCCCACCAGCCCCCGCTGCAGCGAGGTCCACACCGCTTCCTGGAGCTTGCCTTCGTTCCAGAGGACGCCCACCTGCGCGGCGACGTCCAGAGGGCCCGGCACAAGGTCGCGCCGTTTCAGGCCGAGCGAGACGTAGAACTGCCAGGCCAGCACCAGCACCACCAGGGCGGCGATGGGCAGCAGGATCCGGCTCCAGTCGATCCGGTGCTTGCGTGCGGCGTCGGACTGCAGCGAGTCCAGCCCCGACTCGAGTTCGCGCAGGTCCTCGGTGCCGGTGGAGGTCCTCGTCAGGGCGGCGTGGATGTGGCGCGGCTCGGCCGATTCGGCGGACGCTTCGGCAAGAGGCGTGGGGTTATTTGGCATGGCGGCGAATCTCCTCACGCAGCCGGGCGGTGATGACGCCGGTCAGCTGGCCGGCGAGCCCGGCGTCGGTTCGGTGTTCCTCGGTGACGGCCCATTCCTGGACCACCCGGCCGGGCCGCGAGGACAGCAGCAGCACGCGCTGGCCCAGCCGGACGGCCTCGCGGACGTTGTGGGTCACGAAGACGATGGTGCGCCCGGTTTCCTTCCAGATCCGCTCCAGTTCGTCGTGCAGCAGGTCGCGGGTGATGGCGTCGAGGGCGGCGAAGGGCTCATCCATGAGCAGCAGCTGCCGGTCCTGGGCGAGCGACCTCGCCAGGGAAACGCGCTGCCGCATGCCGCCGGAGAGCTCGTGGGGGCGCTTGTCCCCCGCTGAACCCAGGTGCACCAGTTCCAGGAGTTCCTGGGCCTTGGCCTTGCGCTCGGCCTTGCCCACGCCGCGGAGTTTCAGGGCCAGCTCGATGTTTTCCCGGGCGGTCAGCCAGGGGAACAGGGCGGCGTCCTGGAACATGAAGGCGGCGCCGTCGCTGGGCACTTCCAGGGCGCCCGACGACGGCGGCTCCAGTCCCGCGATGATGTTCAGCAGGGTGGATTTGCCGCAGCCGGACGCACCGAGGAGGGCAACGAACTCGCCCTTCCCGATGGTGGCGTTGACGTCGTCCAGTACCGGGGCGCCGTCGCCAAAGCGCTTGCCCAGGTGTTCCAGTACGACTGGCATGGTGCGTCCTTAGGTTGGTGGGTGGGATCAGTCCTGGCCGAGGCCGGCTGCTGAAATCTTGCTTGCTGAGACCCCGTTGAGCGGACGCAGGTCGAAGAGCCCGTTGATGTCGGCCTGCTTGGTGGTGCCGGCCTCGACGCCGTCCTGCAGCAGCCGCGGGTAGCTTCCGGCCAGCGGGTCAAGCGTGTAGGTGATGTTGGCCAGGGACCGGGCCAGGACGTCCTCGGCCAGGGCTGCGCCCGCGGATTCCTGGAGGGCCGAGTTGATGACGGACGCCTTTTCCGCTGCCGGGGCCTCGTTCAGCCAGGCCACCGACTTCGCGTGGCCGGCCAGGAGTGCTTTGACGGTGTCCGGGTGGTCCGCGGCGAACTTCTGGTTCACGATCAGCACCGTGGTGGGGAACTCGCCCGGCTTCCCGGTGCCCGCCCCGTCCCACAGGTCCTTCTCGTCCACCAGCACCTTGGCTCCGGCCTGGAGCACCAGGCGTGACGCCCACGGCTCAGGCAACCACGCGCCGTCCAGCTTTCCGTCCTGGAAGAGCTTGAGTGTCTGCGCGTTTTCCGTGGGGTTGATGGCGACGTCGCCGCTGCCGTCCACGTTCGTCTTGTAGCCCTGGTCAGCAAGCCAGGCGCGGAGGGCCACGTCCTGGGTGCCGCCCAACTGCGGGGAGGCGAGGGTCTTGCCCTTGAGATCGGTGGAGGAGTTGATCTCCGGCTTGACCACCAGCTGGGCGCCGCCCGCGGCGGCGCCGGCGATGATCCTGACGGACTCGCCCCGGCTCTTGACGAAGGAGTTGATGGCCGGGTTGGGACCGATGTAGGCGGCGTCGATGGCTCCGGCGTTCAACGCCTCGATGGCCGCCGGCCCGGCATTGAAGGTTTCGGTGCTGAGCGAGGTGCTGCCCAGGGCCTCGGCCAGGAACCCCTGCTTAATGCCCACCAGCGCCGGGGCGTGGGTGACATTGCCGAAGTAACCCAGCTTCAGTTCAGCGGCGGGGCTCGGTTCAGCGGCCTGGGCCTCTGTGTTCCGCGAAACGGTGGACGCCACCACCGCCCCGACGGCGATCAGCAGGACCAGTCCGATGGCCAGGGCAGCCTCGACGGCACGCTTGCGCTGGGGTGCCGCGCTTTCGCCTGCCACGATGCGGGTCATCCCGGGCTTGGAACTAGTCATTGTTTCACCATAGGGAGTGGCCCAAACCCGTTCAATGAAGCCTAAACGGGGGGTCACGCAGGTTCATCTAGCGTCATATTCGAAACGCGCGCATGCTGCTGTTAAGCGTCAGCCCGTCTTGGGCCGCTCAGTTGCCCTTGACGTTGATGAGCTGCCGCAGTTTGTGCCGGACGGACACCAGGTCCGCCGCGTCCTGCATGACGACGTCGATCGGTTTGTAGGCTGCCGGAATCTCGTCGATGAAGGCCTCCGAGGCCCGGAACTCAATCCCGCGCATGGCCTTCTTCAGCTCCTCCAGGGAGAAGGCCTTGCGCGCGGCGTTGCGGGAGTACTCGCGGCCGGCACCGTGCGGCGAGGAGTTCAGCGACTCGGGGTTGCCGCGGCCTGCCACAACGTACGACGCCGTCCCCATGGACCCCGGAATGAGTCCAGGATCGCCGGGCTCGGCTTTGATGGCGCCCTTGCGGGACACCCACACCGACTTGCCGTAGTGCGTCTCCCGCTGGGTGAAGTTGTGGTGGCAGTTGATCCGCTCCAGCTCGCGCACGCGTCCGCCCACCCAGTGGCCGAACTGGGTGGCAACGCGGTCCATCATCTCCTCGCGGTTCAGGAGGGCGAAGTGCTGGCCCCAGCGCAGCTCCGCAATGTACCTCTCGAACTGGGGCGTGCCCTCTTCAAGGTAGGCGAGGTCCGGATCAGGGAGGTGGATCCTGCTTTTCGTCACCACGCGCTGGGCGACGCCGATGTGGTGCTGGGCGATCTTGTTGCCGACGCCGCGCGAGCCGGAGTGCAGGAAGAGCCAGACTGCGTCGGATTCGTCGGCGCAGACCTCGATGAAGTGGTTGCCAGAGCCCAGGGAACCCAGCTGCAGCTCCCATTTTTCGACGTACTGGCCGGGGTTGAAGCCGGCCTTCGCGGCCTGCCTCTTCAGCTCGGCGATCCGGGGTTCCGCTGTGGGAACGACGTTCCTGTTGTTGTGGCCGGCGGAGAGCGGGATGGCACGCTCGATGTCCTCACGCAGCTTCTTCCGGTCCTTCGGGAGATCCTTGAGGGCGTACTGGGTCCGGACGGCGATCATGCCGCACCCGATGTCCACCCCCACCGCCGCCGGGATGATGGCATGCAGCGTGGGGATGACCGAGCCCACCGTTGCGCCCTTGCCCAGGTGGGCGTCGGGCATCAGGGCGAGATGCGGATAGATGAAGGGGAGCTGCGAGGTCATCACGGCCTGCTCCCGGGTCTTCTTATCCAGGATGGACGCCCAGTTCAGGAGCTTCGGGCTGATGGCTTCCATGCTTCCCCTCCCGCTGCCGGATCCGGACTAACGTGGATTCAAGGCTACTCCCGCAATCAGACGAACCCGCCGCTGCAAGGAGACGCAACCATGGTGAATGTGCAGACCCAGATCCACATCAACAGGCCGCGGGCCGAGGTGGCGGAGTACGCCGCCAATCCGGACAACGCACCGCAATGGTATGTGAACATCCACAGTTCGCAGCGACTGACCAGCGGCCCGGTAGCCGCCGGGTCCAGGGTGGCTTTCACCGCGAAGTTCCTGGGCCGGGAGCTGAGCTACACCTATGAGTTCGTGGAGTACGTCCCGGGCGAGAAGCTGGTGATGAGGACAGCCCAGGGCCCCTTCCCCATGCAGACCACCTACACGTGGACGGACGACGACGGCGGCACGCGCATGAGCCTCGGCAACACCGGGAGCCCCTCAGGTTTCTCGCGGCTGGCAGGGATCTTTATGGCGCCGATGATCCGGCGGGAAACCCGGAAGGACCTGCGGAAGCTCAAGTCGATCCTCGAGGGCGGGCATTAACGCAGCCGTTAACCACGAAATCGCCGGAACGCTGCGGGAACGCCGTATCTCTACGGCGGCCTCACGCTGTTCCGGCGATTCCGGCGAAAACTAGATGCTGTAGCGCTCGTCCTCGTGGTCGCCCGGGTGGTCCTTGACCAGGCCCGCAGCCAGTGTGTTGCCGTCCAGCGGGTCGATCACCAGGAACGCGCCGGTCCGGCGGTGGTGCAGGTAGTTCTCCAGCGGCAGCGGCGCAGCGAGCCGGAGCTGTGCGTTGCCGATGTCGTTCAGTTCCAGGGTGGACGCCGGCTCCAGCTTGAAGGAGGCAAGGTCCAGCTTGCCGGACACGTTGCGGACCAGTGCCTGGACCGTGCGGGTGCCATGCTTGACCAGCACCTTCTGGCCCTCGCGCAGCGGCTTCGGGGACAGCCAGCACAGCGCCGCGTAGAGGTCGGCCGAGGCTTCGCGGACGGTCCCGGCGGCGGCAATGGTGTCACCGCGGGCGACGTCGAATTCCTCAGCCAGGCGGATGGCCACGGACTGCGGGGCTGCGGCTTCCTCCAGCGAGGCGCCGGCGAAGTCGATGCCCACCACGGTGGTGGTGCGCGGGTCCTGGCCGGGGGTCAGGACGGAGACCTTGTCCCCCACCTTGACCGAGCCCTCGGTGATCTGGCCGGCGTACGCGCGGTAGTCACGGTAGGCCTCCACGTCCAGGCCGGCAGCCACGGCGTCCGGAGCCAGTGCGCCCTGCGGCCGGATAACCAGCTGCACCGGGAAGCGGAAGCTCTCCAGGTGGCTTTCCAGTTCGTCGGCTGCAGGGAGGGTTTCGAGGACCTCGAGGAGCGCAGGTCCGGTGTACCAAGGGGTGCGCTCGGAGCGCTCCACCACGTTGTCGCCGTCGAGCGCGGAAACGGGAACCACCAGCAGATCCGTAATCCCATCAGAACCGAGGCCCAATTCGCGGCCCACCTGCTGCACGTCGGCTTCGATCTCGCGGAACACGGACTCGCTGAAATCAACGAGGTCGATCTTGTTCACGGCCACGATCACGTGCGCCACGCGGAGCAGCTGCAGCACGGACAGGTGGCGGCGGGTCTGCTCCAGCACGCCCTTCCGGGCGTCAATGAGGACGACGACGGCGTCCGCAGTGGACGCGCCGGTCACCGTGTTCTTGGTGTACTGGACGTGCCCGGGGCAGTCGGCCAGGATGAAGCTGCGGCGGTCGGTGGCGAAGTAACGGTAGGCCACGTCGATGGTGATGCCCTGCTCGCGCTCGGCACGCAGGCCGTCGGTCAGCAGGGCGAGGTCGATCCCGCCCTTCTCCCCGCCAAAGCCGCGGTCGGCCGAAGTCCGCGCAACGGCGTCGAGCGTGTCAGCCAGGATGGCCTTGGAATCGTGAAGGAGGCGGCCCACCAAAGTGGACTTGCCGTCGTCGACCGATCCTGCGGTGGCGAACCGGAACAAAGTGGTGGGCAGGGCTGTTTCCAGGTCCGCCGGGAGAACTGCTTCGGTGGTCATTAGAAATACCCGTCCTTCTTGCGGTCTTCCATGGCGGCCTCGGAGATGCGGTCATCCGCACGGGTGGCGCCACGCTCGGTCAGGGTGGAGGCGGCAACTTCAACCACGACGTCGGACACGGTGTATGCGTCCGACTCCACGGCGCCGGTGCAGGACATGTCCCCCACGGTGCGGTAGCGGACGGTCTTGGTGATGACGTCCTCGTGCGGCAGGGGCTGGGAGACTTCACCGACTGCGCGCCACATGCCGTCGCGGGCGAAGACCTCGCGCTCGTGGGCGTAGTACAGGCCGGGCAGCTCGATGTTCTCGCGTTCGATGTAGCGCCAGATGTCCAGCTCGGTCCAGTTGCTGATGGGGAACGCGCGGACGTGCTGGCCCACGGTGTGGCGGCCGTTGTAGAGGTTCCACAGCTCGGGGCGCTGGTTGCGCGGGTCCCACTGGCCGAACTCGTCGCGCAGGCTCAGGATGCGCTCCTTGGCGCGGGCCTTGTCCTCGTCGCGGCGTCCGCCGCCGAAGACGGCGTCGAACTTGTTCTGCTGGATGGCGTCCAGCAGCGGGACGGTCTGGAGCGGGTTGCGGGTGCCGTCGGCGCGCTCGGCGAGCTCACCGCGGTCGATGAACTCCTGCACGGAGCCCACCACAAGCTTCAGGCCCAGGCGCTCCACGGTGCGGTCGCGGAAGTCGATGACCTCGGGGAAGTTGTGGCCGGTGTCCACGTGGAGCACGGGGAACGGAACCTTGCCCGGCCAGAACGCCTTGGTGGCCAGGTGCAGCATCACCACGGAGTCCTTGCCGCCGGAGAACAGCAGCGCAGGCTTCTCAAACTCGGCAACAACCTCGCGGATGATGTGGATGGCCTCGGACTCGAGGGTGTCCAGGCTGGAGAGTCGGGTTGAGACGGCGGACTCAGTCACCTGGGTCTCCTCGGTTAGTGAAGTGCTCATACGTGTAGTCCGCATTCTGTCTTGTCGGTGCCTGCCCAGCGGCCGGCTCGGGGGTCGTCGCCGGGCGCTACCTTGCGGGTGCAGGGCTGGCAGCCGATGGAGGGGTAACCCTGGGAAAGCAGCGGGTTGACGGGCAGGAGGTTGTCGTCGGAGTACTGGACCAGCTGGTCGAACGTCCACGCGGCCATAGGGTTGACCTTGACCAGGCCGTTCTTCTCGTCCCAGCCCACCAGCGGGGTGTTGGTGCGGGTGGGCGCTTCGTCGCGGCGGACGCCGGTGAACCAGAGTTCGTAGCCGGCAAGGGTGCGCTGCAGCGGGGCCACCTTGCGGAGGGCGCAGCACTGGGCTGCGTCGCGGGCAAAGAGGTCCTTGCCCAGCAGCCGGTCCTGCTGCTCCACCGTGTTCTCCGGGAGCACGTCCACCACGTTCACGCGGAGGTTCGCGGCCACCTCGTCACGCGTGGCGTAGGTTTCCGGGAAGTGGTAGCCGGTCTCCAGGAACAAGACGTCGACGCCGGGCATCTGGTCAGCCACCAGCGCCGGCAGGACGGCGTCGGCCATGGAGCAGGCGACGGCGACGGCGGGGAGCTCGAAGTTGCGCTCCACCCAGGCGATCACGTCGCGGGCCGGGGCGTCCCAGCCGAGCTCGGCAGCGCCGGCCTCGGCCAGCGCCTTCAGTTCTTCCTTGGAGCGGAGTTTGGGGGCTGCAGGTTCAGCAACAGCGGTTGCCGCCGTGGCCTCCACCTGTGCAGCGGCTTCCGCCGGCGCAACTACCGGGTCCACTCCGAGTGCATGCTTGCTCATTACTGCAGTGCCTCCTCGTCTGCTGCGTGGGCCCATTCGGCGAAGGTCTGGCCTTCGGCACGCTGGGCCACGAAGGTGCGGACGACGCGCTCAACGTAGTCGGGCAGGTCATCGACGTAGACCTTGAGGCCGCGGACGGTGCGTCCCAGCCCTGCTTCCTCGCGTTCGTTGGAAGCCAGCCCGCCGCCCAGGTGGACCTGGAAGCCCGGGGAGGGGTCGCCGTCGGGCGTTGGAAGCATCATGCCCTTCAGGCCGATGTCCGCCGTCTGGATGCGGGCGCAGGAGTTGGGGCAGCCGTTGATGTGCAGGGACAGCGCGTGCGGCAGTTCGCCGGACTCCGCCAGGTCCGCCAGGCGGCGTTCCAGTTCGGCCACGGCGGTGGCGGCCGTGTGCTTGGTCTCCACGATGGCCAGCTTGCAGTACTCGATGCCGGTGCAGGCGATGGTGCCGCGGCGGAACACGGACGGACGGGCGGACAGGCCCAGCGCGTCCAGTTCGGCCACGAGCGGCTCAACCTGGTCCTTCTCGACGTCCAGCACAACGAGCTTCTGGTGCGGCGTGGTGCGCAGCCGGTAGGAGCCGCGGGCCTCGAGGGTGTCCGCGAGCTTCACCAGCGCGGCGCCGGACAGTCGGCCGGCCAGCGGCGTGGCGCCGATGAAGAACTTCCCGTCCTTCTGCTCGTGCACGCCGATGTGGTCACCGGGGGTGGTGGGCTTGGGCGCGGCAGGACCGTCGGCCAGCTTGTAGCCGAGGTATTCGTCCTCGAGGATCTGGCGGAACTTCTCCGGACCCCAGTCGGCCATCAGGAACTTCAGGCGGGCCTTGGTGCGCATGCGCCGGTAGCCGTAATCGCGGAAGATGCTGGTGACGCCGAGCCACACGTCCGCGGCCTGTTCCGGCTTCACGAAGGCGCCCAGGCGCTTGCCGAGCATCGGGTTGGTGGACAGCGCACCGCCGGCCCAGAGGTCGTAGCCAATGCCGAGTTCGGGGTGGCGGACACCGACCAGCGCAAAGTCGTTGATCTCGTGGACCACGTCCTGGCTGGGGTGCCCGGTGATGGCGGTCTTGTATTTGCGCGGCAGGTTGGACAGCAGCGGGTTGCCGATGAACCGCTCCCCCAGCTCCTCGATCAGCGGGGTGGGGTCGATGATCTCGTCCTTGGCGATGCCTGCCACGGGCGAACCCAGGATCACGCGGGGAACGTCGCCGCAGGCCTCGGTGGTGGACAGGCCAACACCTTCCAGGCGGGTCCAGATCTCCGGGATGTCCTCCACGCGGATCCAGTGGAGCTGGATGTTCTGGCGGTCGGTGAGGTCGGCGGAGTCGCGGGCGAAGTCAACGGAGATCTGGCCGATGACGCGCAGCTGCTCCGTGGTGAGCGCACCGCCGTCGATGCGGACGCGCAGCATGAAGTACTTGTCTTCGAGCTCGTGCGGCTCAAGGGTTGCGGTCTTGCCGCCGTCGATCCCGGGCTTGCGCTGGGTGTAGAGGCCCCACCAGCGGAACCGGCCGTGGAGGTCCTGGCCGGGGATGGCGTCGAAGCCTTCCTTGGAGTAGATGGTCTCGATACGCTCGCGCACGTTGAGGCCGTCGTCTTCCTGTTTCCAGGTTTCGTTGGCGTTAAGGGGCGTTTTGCCGTCCACTTTCCACTGCCCGTGCGGCTTCGCGGCGGGGCGGGACGTGCGGGCCGGGCGCTTGGAGGCAGCGGAGTCCGCGGACGCTCCGGCTAGAGCTGTATCAGTCATGCATCGACTGTAGGTCCCGCCCGAAGAGCGTCACAAAGGCCCGGAAACGCTAAGTCACCTAGGGAAATATTTCGTCACGAAACGCCGGACGGCCTTGAAGAAGCCACCCTCCTGTGTTTCGGGCTCCGGTCCTGCGGGGGCTGCGGCGGCGGGCGCTGCGCGTTCAACCTCAGGCGCTTTGGCAGGCGTTTCCTTCATTTTTGCGACGGCGGCGTCGTACCGTTCCAGCGCGATCTCGGCGAGCACGGGGGACGGCAGCAGGGGTTCGGTGACAACGTCGGCGCCGGCCTTGGCGAGCTGGTCGTGGAAGTGGCCCGGCGCCAGGAGGTAGGAGGCAATCACCACGCGCCCGCCGACGTCGACAGCCCCGGCGGACTCCCCCGCGCCGGCACCGCCTTCCAGTTCCTCGCGAAGCATTGCGACGGCGTCGGGCACTGAAGGCTTGGCCGAGGCCCCGTAGGCGGCCACCATCCGGTTGGACCGGAGCTGCTGCAACTGGCCCAGGAGCTCCTCGACGCTCTTGGCCGCGTTGGGATTGGACGAGCCCGCGGCGGCCAGGACGATCACATCATTGTCCGTGACGCCGGCTTCCCGCAGCCGCTGGTCCAGCAGCTCTGCCAGGCGCGGATCCGGCCCCAGCGGGGCGGCCGCGGCACTTCCCGGCCGGCTCTTCACAGCCCTCGCGATGTCCACCTTCACGTGGTAGCCCACGCTGAGCAGCAGCGGAACCACGACGGCGGATTCCCCCTCGGGCAGGCCCGCCACCACGTCCACCAGGTCCGGCTGCTGGACGTCCACATAGGCTTCCCGGACATCGAGGCCCGGGCGCAGCGCGGCAATGGCATCCCGGAGGGCGTTGACCTCCGCGGCACCTTGTGTGTTGGACGTCCCATGGGCGCAGGCGATCATGATGGGGCTGTTCATAGGGGCTAGCGTAACGTTGGAGCCGCTCTGTCCGCCCTCTTTAAACCGCCGGGACGCTCCATGACATTCCCTTTTGACATCGCCCTGGTATGGCTGGACCTGGCCGGCGTCTTCTTCTTCGCCGTGTCCGGGTCGTTGCTGGCGGCCCGGAAGCAGTTCGACATTGTGGGCTCGCTCCTGCTTGCCTCGCTGGTGTCCCTCGGCGGGGGCGTGATCAGGGACATCATCCTCGCCGTCATCCCGGCCGCGTTCACCAACCCCGCCTACCTGGTCCCGCCGGTGCTGGCCACGGTCCTGGTGTACTTCCTGTTCCCGGCTTTCCAGCGCTTCACGTCGCTGCTGGTCCTGTTCGACGCCGGCGGGCTGGCCCTCTTCTGCATCACCGGCACGCTGAAGGCGCTCAGCTTTGGCGTGAACCCCCTGGCCGCAGTCCTGCTGGGCGTCACCACTGCGGTGGGCGGCGGGCTGCTCCGGGACATCACGGCCAACGAGGTGCCGCAGCTGTTCAACCCTGCCGACCTGTACGCCGTACCCGCATTCTGTGGAGCCGCGCTGACCGGCGTGCTCTGGGTGACCGGGACCTTCAATGCGCTCACCGCCTGCGCCGTTGCCGCGGTCGTGTTTGCCTTCCGGGTGTTGGGCTGGCGGCGGTCCTGGCGCATCCCGCTGGCCGTCCACGGCTGGCACCGGACCGGGGCTGGCAGCGGCGAACCGCAGGGCCGCGATTAGCTAGGATATGAAGCATGACTGACATGTTCCTCGAGAAGTTCCGTGCGCTTGTTCCGAAGTATCTCGAGGATGAATGGCAGGAAGAGGACGGGCTGTCCCCCGAAGAGCTGGACAAGGCCCTGGCCGACCACCAGTTCCAGATTCCCCTGGTCCTCCGCGAGTTCTACCTGGCCCTTGGTGGCTGCGAGGACCTGATGGAGGCCTACCACTACTTCTGGGATCCGGACGAGCTCGAAGTCGACGACGAGGGCTTCCTGATGTTCCTCGAGGACGAGGAAGAGGAGTACACCTGGGGCTTCCGCGTAGGCGATCTCAGTGTCCCGGACCCCATCGTGTACCGGCGCAACAACGCCCGCGGCCAGTGGAAGTCCGAGGAAGGCACCTTCTCGGAGTTCGTGTTCGACATGTTCGAATGGGCCTTCGAGGACGACGAAGACTAGGGTTCCCCTGTTCATCTCGTTCCTTCTGCCCGGAATGCGTAGTTTTTAGGGCTGGATCCGCCTCGGGCCCTTGGATTCCCGAGGTCAGGCAGCTTTGACTCAGCCATAAGCTACGCAAATAGGCCAAAGTTGCCGACGGAATTGCCACGAAACTGACCGCTTTGCCATAGCTTCAGCACTGCCTGGACTTCAGCCACCATTGCTTCCGGCGAGTGAACGACGTCGTCATAGTAGTAACGCAGGACGAGATAGCCATCGACGATGCTCCGGTTGTTGCGCCGCTGGTCCCGCTTCACGGAACGCGGTTCAAAATGAGTGGACCCGTCGCGCTCGACCACAAGGCATTCCTCCACGAGGAAGTCCACTTCGCCCACTCCGGGAATGAAGACGTGCCTCCGCACCCGAAGCCCGGCTTTCGCGAAATGAGCGTTGGCCAGGACTTCAAGCACCGAGTCTGCTCTGGGAATCACCAAATCCAGTACCGACCGCGCTTTGCCGTTCCGGCGACCCTGGCATTTTGCGAACAGGAAGTCCAGGGAGATACTTCCGCTGCCCACGGCCGACTGCACCATGACCAGAGCATCGGGCCCAGGAAGGCAGTGAAGGGCGTGAAGCAGGACATCGGCCAGCCCAACAACGGGCAGCCACGCATGCTTTGGATGCCTGGGCCGGCCATGGTCCTTTACCCCTGCCGTCTTACTCGGGTGACTGCGGCAGACATGAACGGTTGTAACACTGTTGAGCGTCCAGAGCCCGTACACCGGCGCCGCGGAGAGGCAGGTCAGTCTGCCGCCAGCAGCCAGGGCCGTGGCCATGGCGTCCTGGCGAGGCAGCCCGTAGACGCCCCGCCGAACTTTGACAAGTACGCCCAACCCAACAACCTGGCTGACCATCGTGCGAGAGAAACCCGCCCTCTTCAGCTGCAGTGCACGGGCAGCTCCTCCGTGCCGAATCATGTAGTCATTGATGTCCACCAGAACAGCGTGTTGCCGCCTGGAACGCTCCGCGAGCCGCACTTACGACTATGTGGACAACATGTCAGCGGGTTTGATCCCCGGCCTGCACCGGAATGCGTGATTTTTGACCACCGCCGCCTGCGCCTGCCCCGCAGTCATCCGGGCCATCCGGAGCCCAACACTCATAAGTGGCGCATTCCGGTCAGCCCCCGTCTTAGCCGGCGAAAAGTCTGTGACAGAAGAGGTAACAAGCTACTTGCGCTCTATGACAAAGCTGTCATAGACTATTCACGGATCCGCTAAACGCCTCCGGCGGGTCTGATGCGAACGGAGAGACAGCCTCGGTTCAAAGCAACGTATGACTCGTATCGTTGCCGAGAACCGGGGCTGTCCCGTTTAACGCCAACCCATCGATTGCTCCACACCGGTCGTTATGGCGGGCCAAAAGGGCAGGTGCGGAGCAATCGACGCAAAGAAGAAGCCCGGCACCGTGGGGCCGGGCTTCCGTGCAAGATCCAGGGCTAGCTGGCGCGGTCCACCACGGCCAGCGCGAAGTTGGACAGGGAGTCCTTGACTACGCCCTCGGGCAGGGGGGCGAGCGCGGCGATGGCTTCATCAGCCCACCGGCGGGCAACCACCCACGACTCTGCCGTGACGGGGTGTTCGCGCAGTCCGGCAACGGCCTCGGCAAGCGCCTCATCGGAGGTCAGGTCGCCGTCAATGAGCTGGAGAAGTCCGACGGCGGACTGGTCACCGTCCGCGGCAGCCTTGCGCAGGAGCAGGACCGGCAGGGTGGGCACGCCTTCGCGCAGATCAGTGCCCGGGGATTTGCCGGACTTCACCTTGATGCCGGTGACATCAATAACATCGTCCGCAAGCTGGAAAGCAACTCCCACCTTTTCTCCGTACTCCACCAGGACGGGCTCGAAGGCGGGATCGGCTTCGGCGAAGATGGCGCCCAGCTGCCCGGACGCCGCCACCAGCGAACCGGTCTTGTCAGCAATGACGGAAAGGTAGTGCTCAATCGGATCTTCGTCAGGGCGCGGGCCCACGGTCTCATGCAGTTGGCCCAGGCACAGCCGTTCGAACGTGCGCGCCTGAATGCCAAGGGCACGGGAGCCAAGCTCGGACACCAGGATCGAGGCCCGGGCGAAGATCAGGTCCCCGGTGAGGACGGCCACCGAGTTGCCCCACACCTCGTGCGCCGTGGGCGCTCCGCGGCGGAATGGGGCGGAGTCCATGACGTCGTCATGGTACAGGGTGGCCAGGTGCGTCAGTTCAACCACGACGGCGGCCTGCACCACCGCGGGCAGCGAAGCATCGCCAAGGTGGGCGCACAGCAGGGTCAACAGGGGCCGGATCCGCTTGCCGCCGGCTTCCACCAGGTGCCGCGACGTCGCATCAGCCAGGGGGTCCGAGTTGGCGATCGCTTCGCGGAGCTTTTTCTCCACCCGGGCCAGGTTGGTGGTGATGGCCGGGCCCAGCTCGGGGTCCCCGGCGATGGCGGCGAAGCCCGCAGGCAGCTGCAAACCCGTCGCGATGGCGGTGGTGTTAAGGCTGGGTTCGGAGCCCGGCAGGCCGTGTCCGGCGTGCGTCCAGCTGTGGTCTGCGGCGTTGGTCACGGGTTAACCCTAACTTTTTGTAGCGGATACCGCTGATTGGAGTCTGCCGGGGCGGGCGATGTATTGGTTGTTGCCGGAACCAGCGATTCCAGGACGCGGATCACCCGGTCCTCAAAACCGCGCGCGGACGGGTCCGTGAGGTTGGCAAGGAGCCGCACCACGAACCGCATCAGCACCGGGATTGGCATGCCTGTCCGCAGCGCGAGCTTCATGACAGCCGGCTTGCCGATCAGCGCGGCAAAGGCCCGGCCGAGCGTGAAGTGCGAGCCCCACTGGTCCCGCACATAGTCCGCGTACCGCGCAAGGTGCGCGTCGGCGTCGTACGTTCCGCCCGAAGAAGCCGAGCGCGAGGAGGCGTCGACCAAGAACTCGGCGGCGAAGCGCGCGGACTCCATGGCGTAGGAGATGCCCTCGCCGTTGAATGGGGAGACCATGCCGCCGGCGTCGCCCAGGAGGAGCAGGCCGGGCGAGTAGTGCGGGGTGCGGTTGAAGCCCATGGGCAGGGCGGCGCCCCGGATTTCGCCCACCTGGTTCTCCGGTGTGAAGCCCCAGTCAGCGGGCATTCCGGCGGTCCATTCGCGCAGGACCTGCTTGTAGTCCAGCTTGCCGAATTCCTTCGAGGAGTTCAGGATGCCAAGGCCCACGTTCGAGGTGCGGTCCCCCACGCCGAACACCCAGCCGTAGCCGGGCAGGAGCTTGCCGTCGCGGCCGGGAAGCTCCAGCCAGCCTTCCATCCAGTCGTCGTCCGTGCGCGGCGAGCTGAAGTAGGTGCGGACGGCGACGCCGAGTGGGCGGTCGTCACGCTTTTGGATCCCCAGGGAAACGGCGGTGCGCGTGGAGTTGCCGTCGGCGGCGAGGACGACGTCGGCACTGAACTCAAGCGTCTCGCCCGTCCTGCGTCCGGACTCGTCCAGGAGCGCTGCGCGGACGCCGGTGACGCGGCCGTCGGCGTTCCGCAGCGCTTCGGTGACGCTGTGCCGCTCAAGGATGGCGGCGCCGGCGGCCTGGGCGTGCCGGGCCAGTTCCTCGTCAAAGCCAAGCCGGGTGCGGATCAGGCCGTACTGCGGGAAGTCGGACACCTCGGGCCAGGGCAGTTCGACGGTGCGCCCGCCGGCGATCAGGCGAAGCCCCTTGTTCCGGCGCCAGCCGTCGTTCTCAGGGTGCGGCAGGCCCAGCTTCTGGATTTCACGGACGGCGCGGGGGGTCAGGCCGTCGCCGCAGACCTTCTCGCGCGGGAAGCTCGTTTTCTCCAGGACGGTGACGTCGATCCCCGCCTTGGCAAGGTAGTACGCGGCGGTGGAGCCGGCTGGCCCCGCCCCGACAATCAGTACCTTCACAGGTCAGCGCGTGATGTTGCGGCGCAGCTTGGCCACAGGGCCCTTGTGCGCAGCAATGGCGGCAGCGCCGCCGTTGGACGGAGCCGGGTGGGCAGGTTTGAACGCCCGGTGGACGGCCACAATGCCGCCGGTCAGGTTGCGGTAGGTGACGTTTTCCCAGCCGGTATCCTGCAGCCAGGCGGCCAGGTGGTCCTGGTCCGGCCAGGCGCGGATGGACTCGGCGAGGTAGACGTAGGCGTCCGGGTTGGAGGCGACCTTGACGGCGATGGCGGGCAGTGCGCGCATGAGGTATTCGGTGTACATGGTGCGCCAGAGCGGAACCACGGGCTGGGAGAACTCGGCGATGACCAGGCGCCCGCCGGGCTTGGTGACGCGGAGCATCTCCTGCAGCGCCTTCTTGGGCTCGTTGACGTTGCGCAGGCCGAACGAGATGGTGCTGGCATCAAACGTGTTGTCCGCGAACGGCAGGTTGGTGGCGTCCCCGGCGATAAAGTCGATGTCCGGGCGGCGGCGCTTGCCCACCTTGAGCATGCCAAGGGAGAAGTCACAGGCCACCACGTCTATGCCCGCATCGGCATACGGCTCGCTGGATGTGCCCGTGCCGGCGGCCAGGTCAAGGACGCGCTGGCCCTTGGATACTTCCATGGCTTCCACCACGATCTTCCGCCACCGGCGGGTCTGCCCCATGGACAGGACATCGTTGACGACGTCGTATTTCGGTGCGACGTCGTCAAACATCGTGGCTACTTCGTCCGGACGCTTATCCAAGGATGCTCGGTTCACCCTGACATTGTCTCAAATGTTCAGGAGGGTCCGGACCAAGGGGCTGCGCGGCTCAGGATTGGGCGAGGAATGCCCTGGTGTCCGCGGCCACCAGCTCCGGGCATTCCCACAGGACCACGTGGCCGGTTCCGGCGTACGTCTTCAGGACTGAACCGGGAATACGGGCTGCGAGGGTTTCCTGCTGGCTGCGGGGCAGGAGGCCGTCCTGCTCTCCCCACAGGATCAGCGCGGGCGCGCGGATGGTTCCGGTTTCCGTGGGAGGCGCAGCCTGGCAGAGCCCGGCCAGCATGGACTTCCACACGTGCGCGGGCAACTTCAACCCGTCCGCCACCCGGTCATCCAGGTACCACTGTGGCACTGCCCGGCCCAGGGGAAACCACAGCAGCGACTGCCGCACCCAGTCCTCGTCGAGCGGGTCGGTGACGGCCTCCACTTCGTCAGCGAACGCGGGCCGCCCCTGAAGGGTCAAAGGCGAACCCGCCAAAACCAGGGCGTCAACACGTTCAGGCTGCATCACCGCCAACTGCTGGGCCACATAACCCCCGCTGGAGGAACCCAGGACGGCGGCCGACTTAAGTCCCAGGGCATCGAGGATGGCCGCCACG
This sequence comes from Pseudarthrobacter sp. L1SW, assembly GCF_020809045.1. NCBI lineage: Bacteria > Bacillati > Actinomycetota > Actinomycetes > Micrococcales > Micrococcaceae > Pseudarthrobacter > Pseudarthrobacter sp. L1SW. Next base: position 3,042,015 of record NZ_CP078079.1, read on the forward strand.
TCCCGGGCCTGGTCCTCGAGCGAGTATCCGGTGGCAGGCTTGTCTGCCTCCCCATGGCCGCGCAGGTCCGGCACGAAGATCCGGAATCCCTCCAATAGCGGGGCCAGCCGGTCGAAGCTCCTGCGCGATTCGCCCCAGGCATGGAGCAGCAGCAGCGGCTGCGCCGAGGCGGCCCCCTGGACCAGGCACGGCACGTGGACGCCGGTGCTGAGGAACAGCCGGCGGACATCGGAGCCCATGGCAGGAGGCTACTCCCACCGGGCCCCAGCCGGTACCTCTTCCCGGGCTCCCGGGCCACTGCACACTCGGGAGTAGTGTTGTCTCATCATGACGAGCACGTTCCGCACCTTGACAGTCCCCCTGGATGGAAAAGAATTCCCTGGGGGGCTTCCTGTGTTTCTGGTCCGGGACGATGTCCTCTGCTGGACCCGCCGCGAGGCCGGACTGGCGGGATTCGGCGAAATCGCGCGTTTTACGGCAACCGGTCCCGAGCGGTTCCTTGAGGCCGACATCTGGTGGCGGCACCTGGTCCTCGAGGCCGACGTCACTGATTCCGTGGAGCTCCCCGGGACAGGACCGGTGGCCTTCGGTTCCTTTGCCTTCTCCAAGACCTCCGCGCACGAATCGCGGCTGATCGTGCCGGAGATCGTGGTGGGCGTGCGTGACGGGAAGGTTTGGCTCACCCACCTCACGTTCGACGACGGCCCCCTCACCGAGGCCGGCGCCCTCGCCGCCCTGGACCGCTGGCTTGCCGGTGGTTCCGCAGCTGCCGCGGCCGCATCTGCTGCAGCAGGCACGACGGCGGCAGCGGGCCCTGCCGGGGACGGCACCCCAGGCGGAGGTTCCGCGAAAGCGGGCGGCGCCGTCGTACGTCCCCTTCCGCTCGCTGCGGCGGCAACGCTGCACACAGGCTCCTTGAGCGAGGAAGCCTGGATGGCCGCCGTGGAAGCGGGGGTGGCCGAGATCCGGACCGGGGCGCTGGAAAAACTGGTGCTCGCCAGGGACGTGGTGGCCACTATTCCCTCCGGCGTACATGCCTCCGCGGTACTGCGGGAGCTCGCCGCGCGGTACCGCGAATGCTGGACGTACGGGGTGGACGGGCTGGTGGGGGCGACTCCCGAGATGCTGATCCAGGTTGAGGGCCGCACCGCCCAGGCCCGCGTGCTGGCGGGAACACTGGACCGCCGCGATGCGCACGGCGAGGACGGCCTCCCGATGGACTACGCCACCCGGGTACTGGCAGGGTCCGAAAAGCAGCGGCACGAACACGATATCGCCATCCAGTCGCTGACCTCGCAGCTGGCACCCTTCTCCGAAGCCATGAACGCGCACGACGAGCCGTTCATCCTGGAACTGCCCAACGTGTGGCACCTGGCGTCCGACGTAAAGGCCGAGCTGGCCGAGATCGAGGGCCATGTGCCCACCTGCCTTGCGCTGATTAACGCCCTGCACCCCACCGCCGCCGTCTGCGGAACCCCCACGCAGGTGGCCGGGGCGCTCATCCGCAAGCTGGAGCACCTGGACCGCGGACCGTACGCCGGACCGGTGGGCTGGCTTGACGCTGCGGGGAACGGTGAGTGGGGCATCGCTCTGCGCGGCGCCGTCATCGAGTCCCCCACCACCGTGCGGTTGTATGCCGGCTGCGGAATAGTGGACGGCTCGCAGCCTGAGGCCGAGCTCGCCGAGACGTGGGCGAAGTTCCGGCCGATGCTGGAGTCCCTTGGCATCAGCAGCTGACTCCCCCTGTCCGGGATAGGAGACATGCGCACCTCCGACGCGCTTGATTTCCATTGTGATTTAGTTATCCAATAGTGAAACTAAGTTTCCTGTGATGCACATCTCATAATCGGCGCTACACTATGAACCGATTTAGTACCGCATACTCCCCGCAACAAAAGGTAAGAAACATGCAGCTCAAGTCCCTGGCCACGGCCAAAATGACCGCCAAGGCAGCAGCAGTCTTCGCCGTCGGCGCCCTCACCCTCACGGCCTGCGGCGGCGGAAGCTCCACCCCGGCAGCGTCCGAAGGCGGCATCCAGCTCATCAACGCCGGCAAGCTCACGGTCTGCTCGGACATCCCCTACGAGCCGTTCGAATTCGAGAAGGACGGCCAGACCGTCGGCTTCGACATCGACATTGCCAAGGAGGTCGCCAAGGACCTCGGCGCCGAACTGAGCATCGTGGACAGCTCCTTCGAGGCCATCGAAACCGGCACCGCGCTGACCCAGTGCGACCTGGGAATCTCCTCGATCTCCATCACCGACACCCGCAAGTCCGTCATGGACTTCTCCACCCCATACCTGGATGACGACCTGGCCCTGGTTGCCAGCGAGGACTCCGGCATCAAGGGCCTGGACGACGCCAAGGGCAAGAAGGTGGGTGTCCAGCAGGCAACCACCGGCGCCGACTACGCCCAGGAAAAGGGCATCGACGCGCAGCAGTTCGAGGACACCGGCCTCCTGGTGCAGGCCCTCGAAGCCGGCACCATCGACGCAGCCCTGGGCAACCAGTCCGTCCTGGGCTACGCCATCAAGGACCAGCCCAAGTTCAAGAGCGTTGAGGACTTCGCCACCGGCGAGCAGCTGGGCATCTCCATCAAGAAGGGCAACACCGCCATGGCGGAGAAGGTCAACGGCACCCTCAAGCGCCTGGCCGACGACGGTTCCCTGGCAAAGTTCAAGACCACCTGGTTCGGCGAAACCGCCAAGTAGCCACGGCGCTGTAGTCGCCGTGCAGGTCCAGGGCCCCGCCCCTGGTTCCCTCACGGCCCCGAGAGCTACGCCGCCTTGAGAACTCCGCAGTTGGGGCCCCGGACGGGCTGTACGCAGTCCGTCCGGGGCCTCTGCCACGCACAACGAATGTGAGCACCCCATGGCAATGACCGCACGTCAACGAGCCAGAGTAAGCCTGTATGTCCAGGCAGGAATCTTTGTTGTGGCCATCGCCGCACTGATCCTGGCCACCGACTGGAAGACCATCGGCAACAGCGTCTTCAACTTCGCCAAGATCGGGCCGATGTTCCCGGGCATCTTTGTGACTGGCCTGGTCAACACCCTGATCTACACGTTCCTCGGCTTCATCGTGGGCCTTTCCGGCGGCCTGCTGCTGGCCCTGATGAAGCTCTCAAGCTTCCCGCTGTACCGCTGGATCGCCACCGGTTACATCGAGTTCTTCCGCGGCATCCCGGCGCTGCTGGTCTTCATCGCCTTCGGCTACGGTGTGCCGCTGGCGTTCGGTGTCTCGTGGAACATCACCGTGATCGTCATGGTCTCCCTGGGCATGGTGGCCTCGGCCTACATCGCAGAAACCCTCCGCGCCGGCCTGCAGGCAGTGCCGAAGGGCCAGCTGGAAGCCGCCCGGTCGCTGGGCATGCCGCAGTGGCGGGCCATGGTCACCATCGTCATCCCGCAGGCCTTCAAGATCGTCCTGCCGCCGCTGACCAACGAGGTCATCCTGCTGACCAAGGACTCCTCCCTGATCTATGTCCTGGGCCTCACCGCTTCCCAGTACGAGCTCACCAAGTTCGGCCGCGACGGCATCTCGAGCCTCGGTGCAGGCCTGACGCCGCTGCTGGTGGCCGGCGCCTTCTACCTGGTGATCACCATCCCCCTGAGCTTCCTGGCCCGGAAGTTCGAAAGCCGCACCGCGCGGAACAATCGATAGGCAGGGAAGACCATGAACGACGTCGTAAATTCCTCCGCCGGCACCGGCACCATCCACGCCGCCGGCGTCTCCATCAAGGACCTGCGCAAGTCCTACGGCTCCAACGAGGTCCTCAAGGGCATCAGCCTGGACGTGGCGCCGGGCGAAGTGGTGTGCCTGATCGGCCCCTCCGGCTCCGGCAAGTCCACCCTGCTCCGCTGCGTGAACCTGCTGGAACAGCCCAACCAGGGCAGCGTCCACGTGGGCGGCTTCGAGGCCACGGACCCGGACGTGGACATCGACAAAATGCGCCGCAAGGTAGGCATGGTGTTCCAGCAGTTCAACCTGTTCCCGCACCTGGACGCCAAGCGCAACTGCTCCATCGCCCAGACCAAGGTCCTCAAGCGCTCCCAGGCCGAGGCGGACAAGGTGTCCCTGCACAACCTGGAGCGCGTAGGCCTGGGACACCTCGCGGACCGTTTCCCCGACCAGCTCTCCGGCGGGCAGCAGCAGCGCGTGGCCATCGCCCGTGCCCTCAGCATGGACCCGGAGCTGATGCTCTTCGACGAGCCCACCTCCGCGCTGGACCCCGAAACCGTAGGCGATGTCCTCTCCGTCATGCGGAACCTCGCCAAGGAGGGCATGACCATGCTGGTGGTGACCCACGAAATGGGCTTCGCCCGCGAGGTGGCGGACCGTGTGGTGTTCATGGACGGCGGCGTTGTGGTGGAGGAGGGCGCGGCCGAGCAGGTCATTGGTGCTCCCACCCAGCCACGCACCAAGGAGTTCCTGCGCCGCGTCCTCGATCCGACGCACATCGGCCTCGAGGAGTAGCGAGTCCCGGAGGCGCCACGCGCGCTTCCCCGCGCGGCGCCGACGCCCGAATGCCCTGGCGCTACCGGAATTCCGGTAGCGCCAGGGCATTTGCGCATCCAAGGGCCTTTACTTCTGTCCATGCCGGAGCCGACAATGGACCCCACCACAGCCTCCACTGGCTCAGCAGAGCGCTGCCGTCCGGCTGCCGTTTCCTCCGGCCGCCCTATCCAGGAGTGCTGACGTGAACGATCCGACAGCTTCATTCCAGGCCACGTCGGCAGTATCTGCCCGCGCTGCGCAGCTGGCGTCGATCCCCTCCTTCCAGCGGGTGGATGCCTACATCACCCAGGCTGACGTCCGCCGGCAAGGGCAGGCGGACATCTGTGACTTCACGTTCGGCAACCCCCACCAGATGCCGCCGGACCGCTACGTCGATACGCTGCGGGATGCGCTGACACCCCGGAATGACCAGTGGTTTGCGTACAAGACCAACGGTGCCGGCGCCCGGGAAGCGGCAGCGGAATCCCTCCAGCGGCTGCTGGATGTGCCGTTCCGGGCGGAGGACATCTACCTGACCACGGGCGGTTTCGCCGCCATCGCCCTGGCCCTCAAGACCGTGGCGGATCCCGGTGACGAGGTTGTCTACAGCCTTCCGCCGTGGTTCCTGTACGAGCCCCTGATCCTTGAAGCCGGGCTCGTGCCGGTCAAGGTCAAGGCCAACATGGCAACGTTCGATCTGGACCTGGACGCGATCGGAGCTGCCATCACGGAGCGCACCAGGGTTGTGATCGTCAATTCGCCCAACAACCCGACGGGCCGGATCTACTCCGCCGAGCTCCTGCTTCGGCTGGCCGAACTGCTGGAGGCTGCCTCCGCGAGAATAGGACGCCGGATCTACCTCGTTTCGGACGAGGCGTACAACCGGATTGTGTTCGATGGCCTGCGCTTCCACAGCCCGGTGGAGTTCTACGCGCACACGCTCCTGGCATACTCCTACGGCAAGACCCACCTCTCCCCCGGCCAGCGCGTTGGCTACCTTGCACTGCCGCCCACCCTGCCGGACCGAGCTGCGATGCGCCCGGCCATCACCGGGCTGCAGGTGGCCATGGGCTGGGTGTACCCGAATGCCCTGCTGCAGCATGCGCTGCCCGAACTGGAGCAGTTTTCCATCAACGTCGGGCAGTTGCAGCGACGCCGGGACCGCCTGGTTGATGCCCTGGGCGGCATGGGTTACCGCCTCCAGCCGCCGGAGGGCACGTTCTACCTGTATGTCACGTCCCCCGTCCCGGATGACGAAGCGTTCACCGAGTCGCTGGCCCGGCGGGACGTCTTCGTGTTCCCGGGCGTGCTGTTCGAAACGCCGGGGTTCTTCCGGATCTCCCTGACGGCCAACGAGGACATGATTGAACGCAGCCTCCCGGCCTTTCAAGCCGCAATCAAGGAAAGCAGCGCGTGACCCGGGAAGGAGCGCTGCCGTGAGGCGACGCCCACCGGCGGAGCGTTCACTGTCAGTTCAGGCCGACGTCCAGGTGAGCGGTCCTACGGGGCCAGTACTCCCCCGACGGCGGCGGCCACAGCTTCCTTGATCCGCCCATGCAGGGCGCGCAGGTTGTGCCGGTCCGTGCGGACCTCCACGATGGTGCGGCCTTCGATCGGCCTGGCAAGCGCCTCGGCGAGCCCCGCCGTCGTACTGACCGCTGAATGCCCGACGCCGTACGCTGCGGCGAGTGCCGAAAGGTCCACTATGTGGGGGGTGCCGAAGAGGCGTTCGACGGCGTCACCGTACGTACCGGCCTCGCGCACCGCCCCGTGCTCCAGCAGGTCGAAGATGGCGCCGCCCGAGTCGTTGAGGACCACGATCCGGAGCTGCGGCTGCTCCTCCCCGGAACCGAGGAACAGCCCGCCGGCATCGTGCAGGAAAGTGACGTCGCCCAGCAGGACGGTGGTTTCCTGCCGGCCGCCGATCGCCAGGCCCGTGGCCGTGGAGATGGTGCCGTCGATGCCCGCAAGCCCGCGGTTGGCGTACACGGTGGCGACCGGCTCGGGGGCAGGCAGCCCGGCCAGGTCCACGTCCCGGATTCCGTTGGAGGAGCCCAGGAGCAGCTGGCCGCCGCTGTGCTTCCACACCAGCGAGGCCACGGATGGGCCGGTGGCTGCGGGGTCAGCGGAAAGTATTCCGTCCAGGGCATGTTGGGCGGCCGAGCCCGCCAGCAGCCAGGTATCCAGCCAATCCGGCGCCCCGCGGCCAGCGAATTCCGCGAGGTCTGCAAGGTTTTCCAGCGGCAGTTCGGTGCGGCGGCCCGGCTCGAACCAGGCCACGGGAACGGGCTGGTACAGGGCGGACGGAACATCTGTGCGGGCCAGCAGGGCCGCCACAGGACGGGAGAGTGTGGGCCGGCCAAACAGCACCACGCGCTCGACCGGCATGGCGGAACCCAGCCCGAAGTGCTCCAGCATCAGCCGGTACGGCCCCACGGCGTTCGGACCGAAACGCGCATTGGATGACGGCTCTGCCAGCAGTGGCAGGCCGTGGGCGCGGGCGAACGCTTCGGCGACCGGCCCGGCGTCGTGCCCTGCCAGGACCACCGTCCGCCGCTCGGGCAGCCCGGCTGAAGCGGGCGGCAGGTTCATGATGAGCGGCTCGGTGCCGATCCGGTAGCGCTGCCGGACGGCAGTCGCCGGGAGCTCCTCTCCCGGTGACGGGACCAGCGGATCGCGGAAAGCCAGATTGAGCTGGACGGGGCCGGGCGGGAGGTCCGGGAACGCGCCCGTGGCGGCCGAAAGCCCTGTCCGGATGGCGCGCGCAGGGTCCGCCCCGGCAGGGACGTCGGCCGCGAAGCGCACCTGCTCGCCGAAGAGGTCCGGCTGGACGGTGGTCTGGTTGGCGCCGGTGCCGCGGAGCTCGTCCGGGCGGTCGGCGGACAGGACCACCAGCGGGACGGCGGCGTGGTTCGCCTCCATCACCGCCGGCAGCAGGTTTCCGACGGCGGTCCCGGACGTGGTCAGTACGGCCGCCGGCGAGCCTGTGGACAGTGCCAGGCCCAGCGCCGTGAACCCGGCCGAACGCTCGTCGATCCGCACCAGCAGTTCCACGCGGCCTTCAGCCGAGGCTTCGGCCAGAGCGTATGCCATGGGGGCGGAACGGGAACCGGGCGAAACCACCACGTGCTGCACGCCGCCGTCGACCAAAACCCCGACGGCGATCCTCGCCGCGGCCAAGGCGCTGAGGGAAGGGGCGGCGTCGGAAGCCTCTGAAGGGGAAGGAGCAGTGTGGGAGGCGTCGGGGGCAGGCTCGTTCAACGAAGTCACCAAACCAGTCTGCCACCCCCAAACGCTCTCCCACTTAACGTGCCTTAAACCCAAACGCTCTCTCACCTACCGTGCCTTAAACCCAAACGCTCTCTCACCTACCGTGCTTTAAACCCAAACGCTCTCTCACCTACCGGCCGGTGAAGGACCAAGGTGAGAGAGCGTTGACCCGAAACCCGCAGGAAGTGAGAGAGGGTCGCAGGCTGGGGTGGAAGGTCAGGCGTCGGTGCGGAACACCTGGATCACGGACGGGCGCGGTGCGCGCACCTGGCCGGGAGCCGGGGCGGTGCCTGGCGCGACGTAGTCCGGGAAGAAGGAGAGCTGGTTCTCAAACGTACCGTCCTCGCCCGGGTGCTGCACGGCAACGAACACGGTGCGCTCCTCATCGTGGATGATGGGGCCGCAGGTCTCGGCGTCGCGCGGAACAGCCAGGAACTGCTCCACCTTGCCGCGCTCCGCGCCTTCCAGGGTGACCTTGAAGAGCCCGTCCGCACGGCCGATGCCGGAGGGGGCGCCGTCGGTGGAGATCCAGAGGTTGCCCACGGAGTCGAACGCGAGGTTGTCCGGGCAGGAAATGGGCGAGACCTGGTCCACCGGGAAGCCGGAGAAGTAGGTGACATCGCCCTGCTTGGGATCGCCGCAGACCATGAGCAGGTTCCAGGTGAAGGTAGTGGAAGTCTGGTCGCCGGTCTCGGTGATTTCCACGATGTGGCCGTCACGGTTCTGGTTGCGGGGGTTGACCTCGGTGGCGCCTTCGTTCGTCCCGGTGCCGCGGTTGGAGTTGTTGGTGCACGCCACGTAAACCTTGCCCGTGTGGAGGCTGGGCTGTACGTCCTCGGCGCGGTCCATCTTGGTGGGGCCAACCTTGTCGGCCGCGAGGCGGGTGTACACCAGGACCTCTTCGACGGTCATATCCTTCACGGCGGACTTGCCGTCCACCACCAGGGGCAGCCATTCGCCGATACCGTCGAACGCTCCGTCGGCGGGAACGGCCCCGGTGCCGGTGATCTCAGCAGCCGGTGAGTTGCCAGTGAACTTGGCGACGTACAGGTTGCCGGCGGAGAGGAGGGTCATGTTGTGCTTACGGTCGCCCTCGACGTACTTGTCCTTGGAAACGAACTTGTACAGGTAGTCGAACCGCTCGTCGTCGCCGGAGTAAGCCACCACGTGGCCGGACCCGGCGATGATGACATTGGCGCCCTCGTGCTTGAAGCGGCCCAGGGAAGAGTGCTTCTTCGGGGTGGAAGTGGGGTCGAAGGGGTCCACTTCCACGATCCAGCCGAAGCGGTTGGCCTCGTTCTCGTAGCCGGGCTTACGGGTGTCCCAGCGGTCCTCGTCCAGTTCCCACTTGCGGGCGGTTGGCTTGCTGGTAATGCCGTAGCGCTTGTCTCCGGCGGAAGTGCCATTGCCGACGAAGTAGCCCTGGAAGTTCTCCTCACCGGAGAGGATGGTGCCCCACGGGGTGGTTCCGCCGGAGCAGTTGCCCAGCGTGCCCTTGATGAAGCGGCCGTCCTTGTCCTCAACGGTCTTGACCAGCGCAGATCCTGCAGCGGGGCCGGTCAGTTCATAGACCGTGCTGTTCAGGTAGCGGCGGTTCAGGCCTGCGCCCTTGACGTAGGTCCACGGCTGGTTCTTGTTGTGGCGCTCCAGCTCCACCACGGTCAGCCCGTGTGCGGCTGCTCCCACTTTGCGCTGCTGCTCAGCCGGCATGGTTGGCGGGAACATGATGGCGTCGTTGGTGTACTCGTGGTTGGAGAACAAAACGGCGCGGCGGCCCTTGCTGCCCGGAATCTCCAGGATGTCCGTGTAGTCGTTGTTGTAGCCGAACTGCTTTTCCTGGGCTGCAACCGTCTGGTTGTTCAGGTCCAGCTCCGGCGCGTCGTTGAAGATGGGGTCGCCCCAGCGGATGACCGGCTTCCAGGTGAAGCCTTCCGGAACCGTGACGGCATCCACCATGGCGTCAATCGACGGGATGGCTGTGAACTGCAGCTTGGACTTGCCGAAACCCTCCTTGGCGGCCTTGGACAGACCGGCTGCGCTTGCGGAATCAGGGGAGGTTACCGCGCTGCCGAGGACGACGGCGAGGGCACCGGCGGCGCCAAAGCCCAGGGCGGCTCGGCGGGAGATGGTGGCGGAGGCGATGTCGCGGAAGTAGCTGTTGGAGCTGGTGTTGCAGACGTCGCCGGCGCAGGCATTGTCGCACTTCAGGGCGCAGGTGACGGCGCTGCGCTTGCCCTTGGTGTGGCCGAGCATCGGCAGCAGGGTGAACTTGCGGGCAGTCGTTTCAGACATGGGTGCCTTCCAAAAAATCGATGCGGTGCCCCCACCCTTTCAGCCGGTTCCTACGCGCAGCCGTCAGCGAGGTGAACCGCAGGTAAACCCGCCGGTAACCCCCGATGACCTGCGCAGATATGCAAGGGCGTTCGTTCGGAAGGCACGTTAAGTGAGCGAGGGTGGCCCGAAAAGCGACGTTAAGTGAGAGAGGGTGGCTGGGGGGTGAGGAGGGCGTGGACGCGGCGGAGCCGGGCCAGCCACCAGTCCCGCCGTTCCGCGGAAGCCGCGTACCGCTCCAGCAGCCCGGCGTCGGCGGCGGCGTCACGCAGGCGGATGGCGCCGTCGTCGGCCACCAGGGGATCCGTGGTGATGTCCGATTCGAACAGGGACACCGTCCCCAGACCGCACGCATAGGGCAGGTCCGGCAGCGCGGCCGCCAGGGCGAGGCCCGCGCGGATGCCCACCGAGGTGTCCAGCGCGGAACTGACGACGGCGGGCAGTCCCGCCTGCGCCACGATGTCCAGGGCGCGCCGCACTCCCCCGAGCGGCGCCACCTTGACCACGATGAGGTCCGCCGCGCCGGCGCGGGCAACCCGCAGGGGGTCGGATTCCTTGCGGACGCTCTCGTCCGCGGCGATCAGCACCGGGGTGCCCGCCTCGCGGAGGGCGCGCCGCACCTCGGCCAGGCCGTCAATGGTGGGCACCGGCTGCTCGGCGTATTCAAGCCCGACGCCGGCGAGCCGGGTGAGTGCCTCGATGGCCGTGGGAACGTCCCAGCCGCCGTTGGCGTCCACCCGGACGGCGGCCTCCGGGAGGGCGGAACGGACAGCAGCGAGGCGGGCGGCGTCGTCGTCCAGCGTTTGTCCCTGTTCCGCCACCTTGACCTTCACTGCGTCCACCCGGCCGAAGCGCGCCAACACTTCCGGCACGCGGTCCGCGGGAACGGCGGGCACCGTGGCATTGACGGGGACCACGGACCGCAGCGGAGCAGGGAAGCCGTGCCAGGCGGCCTCCACGGCGGAAGAGAGCCAGCGGGAAGCCTCCGCGTCGCCGTACTCGGGGAACGGGCAGAACTCGCCCCAGCCGGCGGGGCCGTGCAGCAGCAGCGACTCGCGCTCCATGATGCCGCGGAACTTCACCCGCATGGGCAGGCTCACCACGTGCGCGCCGGCCAGGAGTTCCTCAATCGGGGGCACAGTGGGCTGCGGCGTGGGCATGGACCCACTGTACGTGGGCGCTCTGTACAGGCGGGCGCTAGATCCACTTGTTGTGGCGGAACGTCCAGTAGAGCCCCAAGCCCATGGCAATCATCAGGCCGAGGGCAAACGGGTAGCCGAACACCCAGTCGAGCTCGGGCATGGAACGGAAGTTCATGCCGTAGATGGTGCCCACCAGCGTGGGGGCAAACAGGATGGCAGCCCAGGACGAGATCCGCTTGACCTGCTCGCTCTGCGCAATGCTGGATTCGGTGAGGCGCCGCATCTCGTCGTTCTGCCGCTGGGCCACGAGCGCGGCGTTCACGGCCAGTGCGTTCTGCAGCAGCGCCCGGAAGGACGCCACGCGTTCATTGAGCCGAAGCACATGGTCCAGCACGTCCCGGAAGTGGTCCTGGAGTTCCGGATCGGGCTCCCGCTCCGGCGTCCCGGCCATCAGGACCTGCAGGATCCCCACCAGCGGGCTGATGGCGCGCTGGAACGTGATGACCTGGCGGGAAAGCTCGTAGATGCGCCGGGAAACTTCCGGGTCCGCCCCGAAAAGGTCGTCCTCGATCTCGTCGATGTCGTTTTCGAGCCCCGCCGCCACGGGCTCGTACTCGTCCACCACCTGGTCCAGGATGCCGTAGAGCACAGCATCGGGGCCGAGCGCCAGGAACTCCGGCATGCCTTCCATCCGCCGGCGCACCTTGGCCAGGTCCGGGGCCTCGGCATGCCGGACCGTCACCACGTAGTCGGCGCCGACAAAGACGTGGATCTCGCCGAAGTCCACCTTTTCCACGTCGTCCAGGTAGCGGGCCGGCCGCAGCACCAGGAAGACGCACTCGCCGTAGTGCTCCAGTTTGGCCCGCTGGTGTCCGGCCAGGGCGTCCTCGACGGCGAGCGCGTTGAGGTCGAACTCCTCGGCCACGGACTGCAGTTCCTCGGCGTCCGGCCGGTAGAGGCCGATCCATGCCATTCCCTCGCGCTGCCGGAGCACAAAATAGGTCTCGTCCAGGCTGCCGGGATCCTCTGTCCGGAGCCCGTCGACGTATACGGCGTTGTCGATGATGGTCACGGCCGGCCTCCTGTCTGTGCGTGCGTCCCTGGGTGGGTGCGTCCCTGTGTGTGTGCGTCCCGCCGTCAGGCCGTTCCGGTTTCAGGCCGTTCCGGTTTCGCGGCGCCGCATCGCTGCCGCGGCCAGAGCGGCGGTGGCCACGGCGATGGCGAGCATCCACCACGCGCCGCTCCAGTCCGTCGTCGGACCGCTGGGAACGGGGGTGTGGGAGAACGGCGAGAGGTCGCGGATGGCCTGGTCCAACCCCAGCATGCCGCCGAAGATGCCCAGCACCACTCCGGCGCCCAGGAGTCCCCAGCCCAGGGCGACGGCGGCCGACGGCCAGAGGACGAACACGAGCGCGGGCAGGGCGAGGTAAATCAACGCCGCGGGAAGCTGGGCCACAGCGGTCTCCCAAATGGCCCCCGCTTCCATCGAGGAATCACCGGCCGCCGCCAGCGATGCCCAGGCCCCGAACGCCGTCAGGAACATCACCAGCACCACCGACGCCGTGCCCAGCAGGAGGTAGCTGCCCAGCCACCGCATCCGGCTGACCGGGGCGGACAGCAGGAGTTCAGCCGTGCCGGCGGCCTCTTCCTGCCGCATCCGGATGATGGCCTGCAGCGCGCAGGCGGCGGCCAGGATTCCGGCGATCGAGAACATGGCCGAAACCATCAGCTGGGTCAGGGACACACCCTGCGCCTGGATCATGGCCCGCAGTGCGGAGGTGACGCTGCTGTTGATGGTGTCCGCGGCGGCGATGGCGCTGCCGAGGGAGCCGGCGAGCAGCCCCATCGTCAGCCCGCCGATGCTCCAGCCGACGATGGACCCTGCCTGCAGCCGCAGCGCCAGCGCGGCAGGGCTCCTCAGGCCAGGGCGCGCTGCCGTCCGGCCGGGCAGCGCGCCCCACACGCTCGCGCCGCTGTCGCGCCGGTCCAGGATGAGCCAGGCGGCACCCCCGCAGGCGACGGCGAGCGCCACCGGCAGGAGCAGCGGCCACCACCGGTCACCTGTGTACGCGTACGTCTGCTGGCCCCAGCCGATCGGGGAAACCCAGCTGGCGGGACCGGCTGCCACCACCGTTCCATCGGCGCTGGGCGTGCCGGTGGCGTCACCGATGCCCCGCAGGATGTAGGCCAGGACCACCAGCGCCGCCGAGATCCCGTTGGCACCACGGGAGGTCCCCATCAGCTGGGCCACCAGGAAGGCAACACCCAGGAAGGCCAGCCCCACGCCGCCCACCGCAGCCCCGGCCAGCAGCGAACCCGGCGCGTCGAGCCCCTGCACCGTGAAGCCGGCGAATACAGCCAACGCCACGAGTACGTTGGCCGCGGTGCCGTGGAGGAGGGTGGCCAGGGCCGGGACCAGTCGTCCGGCGGGAGTGGATGCCACCAGCTCGGCGGCGCCGGTTTCCTCGTCCGCCCGCGAGTGCCGCACGGCCAGGAAGGTGCTCATCAGGCCCGCCAGCAGGGCAAGGAAGGCGTAGATCTGGAAGAACGTGAAGGCGCCCAGACTCGCCCCGCGCGCCAGGCCGCGGAGCATGAGGATGGCGGGCGTGGCAACGGCTATCTGGAGGATCTCCGCGCGGCTGGCTTCCTCCCCGTACGTCTGGTTGATGGCGGCGGCGGCGAACAGTGCAAGGGCACCGATGCCCAGCACCCAGACGGCGAGCTGCCAGCGGTCGCGCAGCAGCCGCTGGCGCCACAGGACGCCGAGCGCGCCCACTTAGCCTCGCCCCCTCGCGCCCAGCAGGTGCCGCCGGTGCGCGTGCCCGCCGCCGGCAGCCTCGCCGTCGTCCGCCCCTGCACCACGTCCGGAAGCGGTGCCCGCGGAGGTGTCGCCGTAGTGGCGCAGGAACAGCTCTTCCAGGGACGGCGGCGTGATGGTCAGGCCCTGCACGCCCAGGGCTCCCAGGGCCGGAAGCACCTCCGCGATCCGGTCCGAATCCGTGCCAAACCTGACCCTGCCGCCGTCGGCCGTCAGGTCATGGACGGCGCCCAACTGCGCCAAGGAAGCGGTGTCCACCCCGTCCGCCGCGAAGGAAACCTCGGTGCGCGTGAGGTGGCGCAGCGAGTCCAGCGTGCCGCCGTCCACGATTCGTCCCGCGCGGATGATGCTGACGCGGTGGCAGAGGACTTCCACCTCGGAGAGGATGTGGCTGGACAGGAGCACCGTTGCACCGCGTCCGACGGCGGCCAGCGCCTCACGCCGGAAGACCGCCTCCATGAGCGGGTCAAGGCCGCTCGTGGGCTCGTCGAAGAGGTACAGCTCGGCGTCCGTGGCCAGGGCTGCGATCAGCGCCACCTTTTGCCGGTTGCCCTTGGAGTAGGCGCGGCCCTTCTTGCCGGGGTCGAAATCGAAGGCTTCGCACAGGTTGTCCTTGCGCTGCCGGTAGGCGTGGGCGTCGGAGGTGCCGCCGCGGAGGCGTGAGAGGAGGTCGATGGTTTCGCCGCCGGACAGGTTGGGCCAAAGGCGCACGTCGCCGGGGACGTAGGCGAGGCGCCGGTGCAGCTGCACCGACTGGGTCCACGGGTTGAGGCCCAGGACGGTGGCCGTGCCGGAAGTGGCCTTGGCCAGGCCCAGCAGGATGCGGAGGGTGGTTGACTTGCCCGCGCCGTTGGGGCCAAGGAACCCGTGGATTTCGCCGCGCCGGACCTCCAGATTGAGTCCGTCGAGGGCCCGCACCCGGCCAAAGTGCTTGTGCAGGTCAACAGTCTGGATGATGGTTTCCATATCCCGGACACTACTCAGATTCGGTGGTTTGTGAAGGGACGAAAGTCGGCGAAAGTCCGGGCAGTTTAGGGGCCGGGCTGCCCGTCTGCACCCCCGCCCCTCCCCCCAACTAGGTAGCGCTAAGTGTCGTTCTGGAGCCTTATAACGACACTTAGCGCTACCTAGTTGGGAGGGAAACTCGCACTTCTAGCCATGTAACATTTGTTACACTTCAATATGTGACTTCTCTTGAACAGGTGCCCTGGCTGGTGATGCTCGTGCAGGTGCCCTCGGAGCCTTCGCGGCACCGGGTGGCGGTGTGGCGTGAGCTCCGGCGCTTCGGCGCGGTCCCCGTCGGGCAGGGCGCCTGGACCGCGCCGGACGTTCCCGCCTGCCGCGAGGGCGCCGGGAAGGCCAAGGAGCTGGCCCGCGCCGGAAGCGGCGAAGTACTCCTGCTCACCACCGCTCCGGCCGACGACGCCGCCAGGCTGCGTGAACTGTTCACCGCTGCACGTGCGGACGAGTGGGCCGAATTCATGGCCGACTGCGGCAAGTTCACCGACGAAATCGCCAAGGAAACCGCCAAGCGGAAGTTCACCCTGGCCGAACTCGAGGAAGAGGAGCAGAGCCTGGACCGGCTGCGCCGCTGGTTCCGCGCCCTCCGGACCAAGGACGTTTTCGGCAGCCCGGCGTCGACAGGTGCCGAGCAGAAGCTCGCCGGCTGCGCAGCCGCGCTGGATGGTTTTGCCGCCCTCGTCTACAGCGAGGTGCACTCGTGACTGCCCGCACCGCATCCCGCGCCACCGCCGTCTCCGCTCCCCTGTACGCCGCCGGGTTCGTTACCGCATTTGGCGCCCACAGCATCGCGGCGGGCCTGGGCGCGCAGAGCGGGAACATTGGCCTGTCACTGCTTAACCTGGGCATCCTGCTCGCCCTGTACGACGTCTCCGAGGTGTTCCTCAAACCGGTCTTCGGCGCCCTCAGCGACCGCGTCGGCGCTAAACCCGTCGTCGTCGGCGGGCTGCTCGCTTTTGCCGCACTGTCCCTGATCGGGCTCTGGGCGGCGGACCCGCTGATGTTGGCCCTGGCGCGGCTCGGCCAGGGCGCGGCGGCATCCGCGTTCTCGCCGGCGTCGTCCGCCATGGTGGCCCGGCTGGCGCGCGGCGGCAAAGCCGGCATGTACTTCGGCAGGTACGGCTCGTGGAAAAGCCTGGGCTACATTATTGGGCCGCTGCTGGGCGCGGGCCTGATCCTGACCGGCGGCTTCGCCCTGCTTTTTGGCACCCTCTCGGTGCTCGCGGCGGCCACGGCCGTATGGGTTGCGCTGGCGGTGCCGCACCTTGAGCCACTCCCCCGCCAGCGCTACACGGTGGTGGACCTCGCCCGCCAGGTGGGCGAGCGGCGCTTCCTCGTCCCCACGCTGGTCCTGGCGGCATCGACGGCGGCGCTCGGGGCCGCCGTCGGATTCCTCCCCGCACTGGCCACCAGGCACGGCCTGGACGCCTTCGCCGGCACGGCCGCCGTGAGCCTCCTGGCCCTGGGCTCGGTGCTGGCCCAGCCGCGGGCCGGCAGGCTGAGGGACCGGAACCGCGTCACGGACAACCAGGGCACGACGGCGGGACTCCTCCTTATTGCCGCAGGCGTGGGGTTGCTGGCGCTCGCCCCCGGGCCGGTCACCATATTCGTCGCGGCGGCCGCCATCGGCACCGGCATAGGCGTGGCAACACCCCTCGGTTTCGCCCACCTTGCAGACACCACCCCGCCCGAGCGCATGGGCCGCACCATGGGCTCCGCCGAACTCGGGCGCGAACTTGGGGATGCCGGCGGGCCGCTGCTGGTAGGTGGCGTGGCCACCCTGACCGCCCTGCCGTTAGGCCTCGGAGCCCTGGCGTTGCTGATAGCGGCGGCCAGCATTCCCCGCCTCGCCCCGGTCAACCCACACCCGCCCAACTAGGTAGCGCCAAGTGTCGTTATGAACCCTGGAAACGACACTTAGCGCTACCCAGTTGGGTGAACCGGGCTCCCAGCTTTCTGTGACACCCTTAAACCGATGACTTTCCAACGGCAGGCACCCAGCAGGACAGCAGCCCGACCCGCACCGGGGTCGGGCTTCCTGTTCGTGCTTGCCACCCTGGCCTGCGTGGCCGGACTGATCGCCACCTACTACTACTTCGTGCAGACCACCACCGGCCAGTTCATCGACGAGTCGGCGCTGGTGGAGGCCGTGGACATCCACGGGCCGGCGGGCAAGGCGACCACAAAGTTCCTGGATCTGCTGCCCACCATCTCACTGGTGATGGCCGCCGTCGTGGTTTTGTTTGTCACGGTGATCCGGAAGCACTGGACGGAGGCCGGGATTGCGGTGGCCGCGTGCGTCGGGGCAAACATAGCCACCCAGGTGCTGAAGGACCTGCTCCCGGCCCGCCCGGACAAAGGTGTGGTGACGCTGGAGCTGAACTCGCTGCCGTCCGGGCACACCACGCTGGCGGCGTCGGCTGCGGCCGCGGTCTTCCTGATGGCCTCCCCCCGGTGGCGTCCGATGGCGGGTTTTGTGGGCGGCTCCTTCGCCATCGCGTCCGGCGTCTCCACCCTGATCAACCAGTGGCACCGGCCGGCCGACGTGGTTGCCGCGTTCCTCCTGGTGGGCGCCTTCATGATTCCCGCGGGCTGGCTCATCATCCGGCGCGGGTCCTGGAATGAGTGGGAGGGGTTCGGCGGGCACATCGGTTCGGCGCGGATCTGGCTGACGCTGCCGGTTGTGATCGGGCTGGTGTCCGCGGCGGTGGCGGTGTATTCGCTGGCCCGGATCGCTCCGGGTCCGTGGCAGGAGGCCAGCACCACGAACTATTTCTGGGCGGGGATCGCGCTGATCGTGATCGCCGGGTACCTCGCCACCGTCGCCACCACCTCACTGTTCGCATTCGCCGCACGACGGCGGGACTCACCCAGGCGCTGACGGTCACCTTGGCCCCCGCCCGCCCAACTAGGTAGCGCCAAGTGTCGTTTTGGAGCCTCAAAACGACACTTAGCGCTACCTAGTTGGGAGGGGAGCGGGAGGGCCGCCGCCAGCCTCCTGTCCGGGCCCCCCACCCACCCGGCTTGGCTGCCACCCGGCGTGGCCTGGTCCATGGCGCGGACCTTGCTGAAGGTTGATCGTTTCTTGAGGCATTACCGCCCCGTATTTTGATACAGCCCGTGAATACTTGCTGGTGCTTGGCCGGGGCTTTGACCGAACTGATGTTCGCTGACCCCGCCCACCAGTCTCCTGGCGGCGTTTTGAAGTGGGCGCCGCCAGGTATCCTGCGTCCCGGCGCCGCCCATCCCCCCACGGCGGCGCCGGGACTTCCAAAAGGAGCACCGGGTGTGGTGCAGCCCAACCGCGGTCAGGGATACTGTCGGTATGAACCGTGAGGCGCGGTCATGAGGGTTTTGATGGTCGACGACGAGGTCGTGCTGGCCGAAACGGTCCGCCGCGGGCTGCGCAACGAGGGATTCGTTGTGGACCTGGCCCACGACGGCGTCAGCGGCATGCGGGCCGCGGTGGAGAACCCCTATGACGTGATCCTCCTGGACCTGATGCTGCCCCTGAAGAACGGCTACGACGTGCTCAAGGGAATCCGGGAGCACCGGATCTGGACGCCGGTCCTGATGCTGACGGCAAAAGACGGAGAATACGACCAGACCGACGCCTTCGACCTTGGCGCCGACGACTACCTCACCAAGCCCTTCAGCTTCCTGGTGCTGGTGGCCCGGATCCGGGCCCTGGCGCGCCGCGGTGCACCGGAGCGTCCGGTGGTCCTGGCCCTCGGAAGCCTGCATCTGGATTCTGTGAGCCGCAGCGTCCGCCGCGGGGACACCCCCATCGGGCTCACCGCCAAGGAATACGCTCTGCTGTACTACCTGATGCGCAGGCACGAGCAGGTGGTTTCCAAGTCCGAAATCCTGGACAACGTCTGGGGCTCCGACTTCGAGGGAGGGGGCAACGTGGTCGAGGTGTACATGGGTTACCTGAGGCGGAAAATCGACACGCCTTTCGGGCTCCACACCCTGACCACCGTCCGGGGCATGGGGTACATGCTCACCCCCGACCGCCCTGGCGCACCGGCTTCCCCGGCACCGGCGGCGGAGTAAGCGGCTGCACCCGAGCCTTCCCGGCGGACTCTGCAGGGCCCGACTCTCCCGGCGCTGCCGGTGGTGCCGGTGGCGCCGGTGCGGACGCTGCCGCGGCAGACTCTGCCGGGGCGGCCTGGGCGGGGAATGCCAGCTCAAACCGGCAGCCGCCGCCCGGGGCTTCCGTGCACCGGATCCGGCCGCCGTGGGCGCTGACGATCGCGGACGTGATGGCCAGCCCCAGGCCGCTGCCGCCGCTGTCGCGCGACCTGCTTTCGTCAAGCCGGACAAACCGTTCAAAAATCCGCTCCCGGTCGGCGGCAGGCACGGGCGGCCCGTCATCGTCGATGGTGAGCAGAACGTCGTCGAGCGAGTTGCGCACCCGGATGCTGATCCGCGTGCGGGCGTACCGCTCCGCGTTGTCCAGGACGTTCCGGATGGCCCGGCCAAGGCTCCGGACGTCGCCGGTAATCCGCGCCGGTTCAAGCTCCGCCTGGATCTCGTGCCTGCTGGTGCAGCGGAGGCGGCCGACCTCGTCATTGAGGACATCGTCCAGGTCCACGTCGGCGGCGTCCAGGCGCAGGCCCTGGTCGTCGGCCTTGGCCAGGGTCAGCAGGTCCTGGACCAGGTAGCGCATCCGAGCCGTTTCCCCGGCCACAACCTCCTTTGACTCCTCCCACGTGACCCCGGACGGATCGGCGGCCGCGATCTCCACCGCTGCGCTGAGCGTTGCCAGGGGGCTGCGCAGTTCGTGGCTTGCATCGGAGACGAATCGCCGCTGTTCCTGGTCCGAGGCCTCCAGCCGGTCCAGCATCATGTTCATCGTCTGCGCCAGGGCCTGGATCTCGTCCGATGTCTGGGGCACCCCCACCCGGCCGTCCAGGCTCTTGGCGTTAATGCCCGCAACCTGGTCCCGGATCTGCTCAACCTGGCGCAGGGACCGTCCCACGAGCATCCAGACCCCGACGCCGACCCCTGCCAGGAGGAGCGGCGCGGCGCCCAGGACGAACCATGCCACGGTGGCCACCGTCTCGGACTGCACTGAAACGGTGGCGGCAACGGCGACGGTGTAGACCTTATCGTCCTCGCCGACGCCCGTGGCCGCAACGAGCAGCTCGTCGTCGAACAGGCTCTGCTGCACCGAGACGCGCTCGAACAGCGTCTGCTTGGCTGCCGGCCGCAGCGCCGTGATGGGCTCCGTGGCTGCGGCCGGTACGGACGCGGCCAAGACGGCCCCCTTGGGGTCCAGGATCTGGATGTACTGGCCGGGCCGCGCCGCGGACCTGACGTAATTGGCGGCTTCCTCAAGGTCCTGTTCCGCGATGTGGGCAACCACGTCCTCGGCCTGGAGCCTGGTGAGCCGCTCGGTGGATGACACCAGGGCCCTCTGGAGCAGCAGCAGGAGGGTCAGCCCGCCAACCAGCAGGGCAGCCGCCACAAAGGCGACCGCAGTGGCCGTTGCCCGCTTGCGCACACCCCAGCGGCGGGTGCGCGTCTTCCCGAAGGGGGTGCGCATTTTCCCGAAGCGCGGGCGCCGCTTTTCGGCCTCCATGAACCAAGGATGCGTCCCGTTGCCGCCTGTGACAAACCCTCCTGCCAACTGTTTTTGATTCTTTTGTCCATGCTGTGCCCCGGCTGAGGCAAACTGAGCCCTGGCTGAGATTTGCGGGCCGGAATTTGTGGGCGGAGAAGCGTTGGGAGCACACTGGTTTCACTATCAGGATCTGCTGGGGGCCATACAACAGGAGACCGTCATGGGCAGGAAAATTCTTTTGATCACAGGCGTTGCTGCCGCGGCAGCCGCCATCAGCGGAGCGTCCATTGCCACGGCCAGCACCACCCCGGGCGATGACCAGCCGTTGAACGGAACCGCCCTTCAGCAGGCCAGCGATGCCGCCATTGCCCGCACAGGTCCCGGCACCGTCATCAGTGCCGAGTCTGAGAACGACCCCAACACCCCTTATGAAGTGAACGTCCAGTTGAACAACGGCACGCGCGTGGAAGTGGAGCTGGACAGCTCGTTCCAGGTGGTGTCGGAGGGGCAGGACGACGGCGAATCAGGGCCGCCGCTGAGCGCTGCGGACCGCGACAGGGCAGGGCAGGCCGCGCTGGCGAACGTGGGCAAGGGCCGGATAGGGGACGTGGAACGGGAGAATGAGGGCGGCGCCGCCTACGAGGCGGAAGTCATTCTTGACGACGGTTCGGAAGTCGACGTTGAACTGGGGGCAGACTTCCAGGTCCTGCGCACGGGCGCGCCGGAACGCGACTGATCCGCGGGCCAAGCCAAGCGGGCCGGGAGCCGTCCGATGAGGATGCTACCCAAGTTTCACATCCTCGCACTGGCAACGGACAGCGGGGTCCTGGCCGTGGGGCTGCTGGCCGGGCCTGAGGCCACAGGCACTACCTTCATCCTGGTGTCGATAGGACTCGGCGCGTATGCAAGGTTCGGGCACGGCACACCCGCAGTCAGGCAGAACCAACCGGCCGCCCCGGCTCGTACAGGTCAATGATCGGCAGGTGCCCGTCCGTGCGGATGGCATCGCCGCCACCGTTGCGGTGGTGGTAGCCGCTGGAGTAGTTGAGGATGACGTGCACAGACTGCACGGCCTCGGCTGCCTGCAGCGTGGCAATGATGAAGTCGCGTTCCTCGTCCGTGCGGTCGGCGATCTTGTGCGTGATCTGGAACGTGAACAGGGACAGTCCCACGCTTCTGTCGTATGTGCCGGCCCCCACCCAATCCACGGACAGGCCCCCCGGCAGCATCCACCCGGGCGGGCACTTCCAGAACCGGACATGGTGGCGCTTGCGCGGGTTCCCGTCGATCTCGCGCTGGAACGCCAGGTCCTGTTTATTGCCGAACACGTACAGGGAACTGACCGGGGCGGCGGGATAGCTGCGGCCCAGGACGGTGGACGCCAGGGTGTGCCAGGCGGTCGCCGGGGTGATGGGATCCGCTTCCACCCAGCCGGCGGAGAGCATGGCCCGCCGCAGCTCTTCCTCCGTCCCCACCACGGCGAGGTTGACGGGATCGCCCAGCACGCCGTCGCCCGTCCTTGCCCGCCCGATGAAGTAGTCCGGGATGTACAGGCTGCTCAGGATCTTGTGGATGCGCGGCAGCAGGGCGTAGGCCAGGATCAGCCACACGGGCAGGAACACCCACGCCTGCTCGGGGCCGCGGGAGAGCCTGGAGAGCAGGAAATAGTACACAGCCCAGCCGACGGCGACAGTCACCACCAGGTACAGCAGCCGCTGCAGCACCGCCAGGACAGTGGCCCACCTGCTCTGCCGCCGCTCCACGGCGCTGCTTGAGCGTGAGTGGTCCGGCTCGTCCGGGGCAGGCCGCGAATCCGCCCGCGAGTCCCCCACGCGCGATTCACCCATAGCCGAGTCCCCCATATCCGCGTCCCCCACCTCCGGATCGTCCAACCCAGGCGTCACGGCTCGTCGGGGTTCAGCTGCTCAACGATGATCCGCGCCGTCTCAGGATCACCCAGAATCCGGAAGTGCCCGGCGGTGGGCAGCTCGATATTGGTGGCGCCGGGAAGGACGCTGCCCTCGGGAATGTGGGGATCGAACGGGCCGTAGATGGAGGTGATCCGGCTGTTGATCGCCTCCTCGCGGGCCAGCTCGAGGGTCAGCGGATGACGGGGCGAAAAGATGCGCAGGCTCGGCAGCAGCATGTACCTGGCATAGCGGGACCCGGAGAACGGCGTGCATACAGTGACCATCCGGTCGATCCGCTGCTCGGGGTCCAGCATCAGCATGGCGTACTTCCCGATCAGCCCGCCCTTGCTGTGCGCCACGATCGCGGCGTCCCGCAGGCCCGCTTCCTCCAGGTGTTGCGCCACCATCCGGGCGGCCACCGGCACATCCAGCTGGTTCCGCTGCAGCACCGTGACCACGTGCACGGGATGGCCAGCGTCGTGGATGGCCTGGATCAGCGGCATCATGAACTGCCAGTTTTCGTACACTCCGGGAATGATCAGCACCGGCCGCCGGTGGCCCTGGTGGAAGGACCCGGGCTGGACGCGCGACAACATGCCGCGGACCTGCCATCCCGCGGCGTAAAGGTAGTCCTGCAGCCACCAGGCACCTTTTTGCAGCACACTGATCCGGGTGGGCGTGCCCCGTTCACTCATCTGTCGAGGATATCCCCTACCCCCGGGTCAGTAGTTGCGGCGGTGCTTCAGGCGTGGAATTACGACGGCGAACACGACCGCCGCCGCGAACCCCAGTACGCCCGTAGCTGAGATCCCCGCGCCCAGGGTGGCAAGGGCGGTCACCGCGGAGAGCAGCACGGGCCCGGCGGTGGACCCGGCGTCGGCCATGAACCGCCACAGGCCCAGGAACTGCCCGCGGCCGCGGTCCGGCGAGAAGTCGGCACCCAACGTCATCACCAGTCCCGAACTGATTCCGTTGCCGAACCCGATCAGCAGCGCCGCCAGCAGCAACCCCGCAAAGGACCCTGTCAGCGGAATCAGCAGCAGGGCCGTCCCCATCAGCAGCGTGGAAGGAACCGCCACGAACTGCCGGCCCTTCCGATCCATCAGCTTGCCCGCGGGATAGAACACCAGCATGTCGATCGCCCCGGAGAGCCCGTAAACCAGGGAGGCTGAGGTGGCGTCCATGCCCAGGTTGTCCGCCCAGAGCGGGATAACCACCTGGCGGGAAGAGCGGAGGGCGCTGAGCAGCAGGATCCCCACACCCAGCGAAAGGAACACGCCCGCGTGGGACACCGCGACGCTCCGGAGGGTGGGCTCCGGACCCTCGTGGCCGCCGTCGGGCGCCGGCGGAACGGCCAGGTCCGGGATGGTGAGGGACAGCAACGCGGCTCCCGCCATGGCCACCACGCCCACCCAGTAGGCACCGCTGATCCCGGCGAACTGCATCACCGCCGCGCCCAGGAACGGGCCGATGAACACGCCGATGCGGTTCACGCCCCCCAGCGTGGAGAGCGCCCGTGCCCGGAACTCCACGGGCACGGCCTCGGTGAGGTACTTCTGCCGGGCCAGCCCGAACACGGCCCCGGACATCCCGACGACGGCCATCGCCGCCGCGAGCAGCCACAGCCCGTCAGGTATCACGGAGGTCAGCCCCGCCGCCGCGAGCGCCAGTCCGGCGGCGACGGCGGCACCCACGATGGACCAGCGCTCACCAAATTTAAGGGTCACCAAGGATGCGGGCAGGTTGAAGAACCAGGACCCCAGCCCGATCAGCGTGACAATCAGGGCAGCGACGGCCACCGAAGCGCCAAGATCCCGGGCGGTGAGGGCCACCACCGGCAGGATGGCTCCCGTGCCGATCCCGTAGAGCAGCGTGGGCCCGAAAGCAGCCACTGCCATGCCGCGCAGGCTGAAGGGCTGGGGGTCGTCCGGGGAAGTCATCAGATTTATCCTATGGCCGCCCCCGCCCCCCCCCCCCCCCCCCCCCCGGCGCCGGCCAGCTACTGGCGCGCCCGCTGCCCGAAGCCTGCCAGGGACCTGAACAGCGCCACGACTTCCACCACGGCACCGATGATCGAGCCCACGATGCCCAGCACCAGCAATATCCGCACCACCACGGGCCAGCCGGACCAGCTGTCCCCGAAGTCGAAGGGGAAAACCTCCAGCAGCCGGAGCACGGCAGCGAGCCCGATGCCCAGGACCACCAGGTTCCCCAAAGCCATGACGCCCCTGTTGCGGATCACCACGAAGACGAGGTTCGCGATGATGCCCGCGGTCAGGGAGGCGTTGATCAAGCCGAGCACGCGGTCCATGTCCGCCGTCAGGAAGGGCACCACCTTCCAGCCCGGCCAGACATTGATCCCCCACAGCATCACGGCGTTAACCAGGACAGAGCCAAGATTGCCGCCGCGGGTGGGTACCGTCTTATCCGCCATACAGACTCCCAAAGCGTGTGGACGGGCGGAATGACTGGACCCGCCGCCTGCCAACATCGTGCCCGCGGGCCGTCCAGGCCGGAAGTGCCGAAAGGCCCGCAAATGAAGCAAATTCGGGGGTCACAAACGCCCCGCGGAGGAGTAGCGTTCGCTTTATGGGGCGCTTTTCCACGCCCACACAAACGGGGAGGTCATTCGATGGGTGAAGTGTGGATCCGCACGCTCGGCAACGGGCTGGTCCGGGCAGACAGAGTCACCGAAATTTCATCCACCAGGGGGTCCTTGCATGAGGACCAAGGGTATTCACTAAAAGTCATTGTGGACGGCAAGGGCCATGTGCTGATTGACGACGCCGACCTGCAGGGCACGCTGGCCGAGCGGCTGGAGTACGCCCGGCACGTGGAGGACGCCCTGCTCCTCGCCATGGACGAGGCACGGGACAGCGACGCCGCCGTCGTCATCTCCTATGAGCCCGAGCGCGAGCGCTGGTCCTCCGCGCCGGTCACGGTGTTAGCCGGGAGGCTTGCCGAGCCGGTGGGCTGAGCGTGTTGCCGTCCGCCGCGCACGACGGCGGGCGGCGGCTGGGGTGCCGCCCGCCGCGGTTCCGCCGGGGGTGCCGCAGCCCCTGGCGCCTGCGCCGGCACAGCTCCCGCCACCGGCACGGATCCCGTGCGCGCCGGCAGGCCGGTAATGCTCGTGCGCGTAAAGCACAGCGCCCAAAGCGCAACCACCAGCACCACCACGGCCACCCAGGGCAGGTCCGGCCACGCCAGCATAAACGGCACGGCCACGGCCACCGCGGTGACGATCAGGAGGTACCACGCGACGTACCACCACGGGCTGGCCGGCAGGTTCCGGGTGGGATCGCTGGATTGCCGGAAGGACGGCTTGCGCATCCGTTGCAGCCGGTCATGCAGCACTCCCCACACCGGCCCGTTCAGGAGACCCACCAGCACGCCGGCGAACACGGCGGTTGTCACGGCCAGCACGCCCAGGTCCTGCCAGTGGGCCCAGTGGTACGTCGGGCCGGAGCACAGCCAGGCGGACCACCACGGGTCCCGGCCTGCCCCGGGCGGGCCGCACTGGACCAGGTTCCGCGTCCCGTCCAGGGAACCCAGCCACGCCAGCGCAGCCGGCGCGCTCAGCGCCGAGGTGATGACGGCGAGAAGCCGCGTCACGCCCAGGCTCTTCACCATGACGCGGTGCGGGCGGAGCCGCCTGTCGCCGTCGAGCATCCTGAACGCCAGCCCGGCAGGATCCGCAGGCGGCGGGTCCAGGACCAGCCGCGCCAGCGGGTCCAGCACCTCAACGCGGTTCCTGGAATAGACAATGTGGTCGTAGATCAGGGCGGAGCGGTTGTACACGGGATGTTCCTCGGGGCCCGGGCCGCCGTCGCCCTCCGTGTCCCGGGCGTAGATCTTCCCAAAGACGGGAAGCGGCCCGTTGGCGTGCGTGGAGATGGGCCCGGCGGGCACAAAGTCGAACTTCCCCCACACATTGATCCACCGGGGCCGCTGGGGGTTGGCCAACCAGTCCGTCACGGGGTCCTCCCCCGTCCCGCCGCCCCACTGCGCGTAACCCAGCAGGTCCAGCCCACTGCCAACGCTGACGAAGTTCGTGACGCGGGCCTGGTTCTGAAACAGGACCTGCCCGGCGATCGCGGCGCCCTGGCTGTGCGCCACCACGGTCACCTCCGTGCCCGAGCCCTGGTCCCAGCGCTGGAGCGTGTCCACCACCCGCTGCCGCATGGCCGCCGCCTGCAGGGGCTTGCGCTTCCACACCTGGGGATCGCCCAGGAAGTCCGCGAACAGGGACACGAGCTTCCCCACCCACCGGCCCGGCCCCGGAATCCAGGCCAGGACGATGATGAGCAGCAGCACCACCAGCACGGCGAGCAGGATGAAGAACCCGGCGAACGCGGCCAGCGAGGTGAGGACCAGCTGCCGCAGCCAGGCGCCGAGCCATGCCGGGCTGGCACGGCGCCGCCCGGGATGGAGGTTCCACTTGATCAGCTGCACGGACCGCATATACACGCGCAGGGCCGTGCGCAGCGCCCACGAGTAGGTGGACGCGGCCGACGCCGGCTCGAAGTCCCTGCCCCAGGACGCCTCCGTCATGAGCACTGTCAGGTAGTCCGGCTCGTTGTCTGCAACGCCGCGGAGGACCTTGACCAGCACCTCCGGCGCGTCACCCACGGCGTTTGCCTTGGTGATTACCAGGTGCGGATGCGTGGTTTGCGGCACCAGGTCCAGGGAGAGATCGTGCAGGCTCAGCATCAGCGGTTGGGCCCACTCCTGCAGGGTGCCGCCTTTGAGGGCCCGGCCCATGCCGTGGACGAACACCACCACGTGGTCCGGCCGCCCCGGCTGTCCTGGCATGTCCGCGGCTCCCGTGGCGTCCGCGGCTTTCCCGCCCTCGGCGATGTCATCGCTGCCAGGGCTTGCGCGCTTGTCCATGGCTAATGATCCACCCGCGCCAATCGGAGGGGGAAGGGTAGGTTCTCCCCTCGCCCGTCCTGCGGGCCAGGCTCAGCCCGGAAGTCCGACGGCGGCGCTCACCTGTGGGCGGCACTCACCTGTTGCCGGGCTCACCCATTGCCGGCGCTCACCCGTTGCCCTGGCCCTTGCCTTTGCCCTTCTCGGCTTCCTTCTTGGCGTCCTCCTGCTGCTTCTCGGCCTCTTTTTGGGCGTCGTCTTCCTGGTCGTTGTCGGCCGTGGGTTCAGCGGAGGGGGCAGGCTGCGGCTCCGCCGCCCGCTGCGCCGCCTCGAGTTCGGCCCTGATTTTGCTGATCGCAGCCTCGGCCCGGGCCTTCCGCTCCGCAGACATCAGGCCCTTCTCCCCAGCGGCCGCCACGTCCTGGCTGAGCTGCTGAAGCTCTGCGAGCGCCGCAGGGAAGTCCTGCTGCGCGGTGAGCTGTTTGGCCGAGGCCACGCGGGCCTGCAGGCCTGCAGCCGTTCCTGCATCCAGTTCCGGCGCGCCGCCGCAGGAGGTGAAGAGCATCAGCGCCAGGCCAGCGGCCCCGATCCGGGCTGCATGTTGTATGCGGTTCATGGCGTCACGCTTTCTTCCAGTTCCTTGAAGTGCTCGCCCAGCGGCCCCGTGATCACCGGCTGCTGGCCTCCATCCACCGGCGCTGGCGCGGGCCGCTGGATGGAGGCCAGCAGGACTGCCGCGAGGACCACTGCAAGAACCACAACGGCGCCGAGGATCCAGGGCCGCCGGCCTCCCGGCGTGCCGAATCTCCTCCAGGGGCGCTGTACCTTCGGCGGCCGCTGCGTTGTGGACGGCCGCTGGGTTGTGGACGGCTTGCGGGCCGGCGCCTCAGGGATCCCTGCCCCCGGAGCCTGCAGCCATGACGTCGCGTTGGTGACGTCGCTGCCGGAAAGGGCAGGAACCCTCGGCCCCTGGGCACTTGCAGTACCGGCGGCCCCGGAATCCCCTGCCTGTTCGGGTACACTTCCGGGCCTTTCGGGGTTCCCTCCGGGCTTTTCGGGGGCAAGGACGCGGGTGGGCTGCGGCAGGGCTTCGGTGGCGGCCGTTGCCCCGCCGGCTTCGTGGAGCATTCCGCCCCAGTTTCCAGCCGTGCCGAGTTCTTCGGAGATGGCCGACGCCTCCGGCCGGTCCCGGGGGTCCCGTGCAGTCATGGCGGCGAGCAGCCGCGTCCAGCGCGGGCCCAGGACGCCAGGAATGTCGGGGTCCTGGGAGAGCCGGGCCACTGCGGCCTCGAGCGGCGGCCCGGGAAATGCCACCTTCCCGGTAAGAGCCTCCAGCAGCACCAGCCCCAGTGAATAGATGTCCGCCGGCGGCCCAACCTGCCCTCCGCTGGCCTGCTCCGGACTCAAGTAGGCCGCTGTCCCCGGAACCATGTTGGTGGCGGTGACCCGGGCGCCATCGAGCATGCGTGCGATGCCGAAGTCCGCCAGTTTGGGGCGCAAAGGGGAATCCGCCGTGTAGCGGGTGAGCAGGATGTTGGCGGGTTTGATGTCGCGGTGCACCACGCCCCGGTGGTGGATGTACTGCAGCGCCCCGGCGAGCTCGGCGCCCAGCCGGGCCACCTCGGCGCCGGGCAGCGGTCCGGACGCCAGGTGGTTGCGCAGGTCCGTTCCGCTGACCAGTTCCATCACCAGGAAGGGCACCTCCCGCCCGCCGCTCAGCAGGGTTCCGGTATCGAAGAGAGTCACCAGGCCGGGGTGGTTCAGCCCGGCCAGCATCCGGGCTTCCGCCTGCTGCCGGCGCAGTTCGTCCGGGTCGGTGACGTCGGCGCGGAACACCTTCAGCGCCACTTCCCTGCCCAGCACCACGTCCGTGCCCCGGTAGACGCTCCCCATGCCGCCGTCGCCAATTACCTTGCCAACCCTGTAGCGCTCGCCCAGGACCGTCCCGGCCATGCCCGTCTGCGTTTCTTCCGTCATGCCGCTCCCTGCCTTCAGTCCACCCATCACTCTAGCCAAGCCATCCTGCACGCAGGGGGAACAATCGCGCAGGGGGAACAATAGAGCCATGGCACGAGGTAATCTGCGCATCTTTCTTGGGGCTGCGCCCGGGGCGGGCAAGACGTTTGCGCTGCTGGAAGAAGGCCGCAGGCTGGCCGGGGAGGGCTTCGACGTTGTGGTGGGCGCGGTCTCCGCCAAAGGCCGCGCCGACAATGAGGAGATGCTGGCGGGCCTGGAACTATGCCCGGAACCGGGGAGCCGCGGGCTGGACAGCGGGCTCGACGGCGGGCTGGACAGCGGGCTGGACGTCCAGGCGCTCAAGGACAGGTCCCCGGACATCGTCCTGGTGGACGACTACGCCGCTGCTGTCGACGGCGTGCGCCGGTGGGAGCAGGTGGACGCCCTGCTCGAGGCAGGGATCAACGTCATCTCCACACTGGACATCAGGAACCTGGAATCGCTCTCCGACGCGGTCCGGGAGGTCACCGGGGCGCAGGAATCCGCCACCGTCCCGGACGCCGTGGTGCGCGGTGCGGACCAGATTGAACTGGTGGACGCCTCACCTGAGCTGCTGCGCCAGCGGCTGGCGGACGGGAAGATCTACGGCAGCCGGGAAGAGGCCGACGCCGCGCTGGCGGGCGTTTTCCGCATCGGCACGCTCGCCGCCCTGCGGGAGCTTGCACTGTTGTGGCTGGCTGAGCGCGTGGACGCGGACCTGTCCGATTACAAGGAGTTAAAGAGGGTCAGGGAGAGCTGGCCGGCCCGGGAAAAGATCGCCGTCGGGGTGGACGGGAAAAGCCGTGACCAGGCCCTGGTGCGCCGGGCCGCACGGATGATCGCCGCGGCTTCCGGCGGGGAGCTGCACGTGGTCCATGTCCGCACCGGCACGGAGGGATCTGCGGAGTCCGGCAAGGACCTGGAACTGCTGCGCAGGCTCACGGCGGAACTCGGCGGCGTGTTCCACGCCATAGGCGGACGGGACGTGGGGCAGGCCCTGGTGGACTTCGCCCGGAGCATCAACGCCACCCAGATCCTGGTGGGGGCCCCCTCCCGCCGGTCCCCCTTCCGTGGCCGGGGCGGTGTGGCAGCCGGCGTGCTGAGGGACGCAGGCACCATGGATGTGCACCTCATCAACCACCTTCCAGGCCCGTCCGGCGGCCAGAGGCGCACGCCGCCCCGGCTGGGGCGGCGCCGGGAGATCCCCGCCTTCGCCCTGGCGGTGGGGCTTCCCCCTGTCCTGCAGTTCGTCCTGGACCTGCTCCCCCACAACCAGCTGTCAACGGACATGCTGGTGCACCTGACCGGCATTGTGGGGGTGGCGCTGCTCGGGGGGCTCTGGCCGGCGGTGGCTGCGGCCATCGTGGCGGGGCTCATCGTTAATTACTTCAGTGTCCGGCCGGTGGGGTCCCTGTCGGTGATCGATCCGGAAAACGTCCTGGCGCTGCTGATCTTTGTCCTGGTGGCGGTGGCCGTCTCGCTGGTGGTGGACCGGTCGGCCAAGCTCAGCAAGGAAGCACATATTGCCGGCGCGGAAGCCGCCGTACTGGGTGAGCTGAGCCGCCGGGCCGTCGCCGAAGGGAACAGCATCCCCGCCTTCCTTGACCAGGTCCGGGAACATTTCCAGGTGAAGGGGACGGGGCTGTGGGCCAGGCGCGGGACCGGCAGGGCCGCGGCATGGGAGCTCCAGGAATTCTCCGGCGAACCGCGCCCCACCGAAGTATCGGAGGCGGACACGGTAGAACAGCTGGACGGCGGGAGGATGCTCACCCTGGCGGGCAGGGAACTCTCGCAGGACGAAAGGCGGCTGCTGGCCGCCTTCGGCGCGCACCTGCTGGCCATGGTGCAGCGCGAGGAACTCTCCGCGAGCCAGCGTGAAAACCTGCGCCTGGCGGAGGGAAACACCATGCGGACCTCCATCCTGCGGGCGGTGTCCCATGACCTGCGCACCCCCCTGGCCGGCATCAAGCTGGCCGCCAGCAGCCTGCGGGACAAGACCATCACCTTTGGGCCCGAAGAGCAGGAGGAACTCCTGGCCACCATCGAGTACGGCGCGGACAGGCTGGACCGGCTGGTCAGCAACCTCCTGGACATGTCGCGGATCACGGCCGACTCGGTGGCGCCGCTGATCCGCCCGGTCTACTGGGTGGATGTGGTGGGCGAGGCGCTGCGGGGAACGGACTCGGACCGGCTCCGGGTGCTGTTGCCGGACAACATGCCCCCGGTTGATGCGGACCCGGGGATGCTGGAGCGGGTCATCGCCAACCTGGTGGAGAACGCGCTCAAATACGCCCCGGAATCCGACGTGGTGATTGCCGGCGCGGTGGGAGGCGCGGGCAGTGCAAGAATTGGGGATGTTCCTGCCAGTGAGCTCACCGTGGTTGACCACGGCTCCGGCATTCCCGCCGATGAGGTCCTGGCCATGTTCCGGCCTTTCCAGCGCGCGGATGACACTACGCCGGGGACGGGGATCGGCCTGGGCCTGGCCGTCGCGAAAGGGTTCACCGAGGCCATGGGCGGGGTCCTTTTGGCTGAACCCACACCGGGCGGGGGCCTGACCATGGTGGTCCGGCTGCCGCTCTCCACCGGCGCCGCGCCGGAACCCGGCATAAGGGGTGCATCATGGCAGCAGTCCTGATCGTTGACGACGAGGTCCAGATCCTCCGCGCGCTCCAGATCAACCTGAATGCCAGGGGTTACTCCACCGTCACCGCGTTTACCGGGCAGAGCGCACTGGAACAGGCGGCGCAGCACCCCGTGGACATCATCATCCTGGACCTGGGGCTTCCGGACCTGGACGGCGTCGAGGTCATCCGCCGCCTCAGGCGCTGGAACGAGGTACCCATCCTGGTCCTTTCCGCACGGCACGGCTCCGATGACAAGATCCAGGCCTTGGACGCCGGGGCGGACGACTACGTGACCAAGCCGTTCGGGATGGACGAACTCCTCGCCCGGCTCCGGGCCGCCCTGCGCCGCGGCGCCCCGGGGGACGCCCCGGTGGTGAAAACCGAGGACTTCACCGTTAATCTGCCCGCGAAACAGGTGACCCGCCGCGGGGTGCCCGTGCGCCTGACGCCCACGGAGTGGAACATCCTGGAACTGCTGGTCAGGAACAGCGGCGCCCTGGTCAGCCACGAGGAGATCCTCACCCAGGTGTGGGGCCCCGGCTACGCAGGCGAGACTGCCTACCTGCGCGTCTACCTCGCACAGCTGCGGCGGAAGCTTGAACTGGACCCGGCCAACCCCCGGCACCTGCTCACCGAAACCGGCCTGGGGTACCGCTTCCAGGAGTGACCGCCCGGCCACGGCGGACCGCCCGCGCCGCCACGGCCCTGCCATGCTCCGGCGGAGGCGTTAAGAAAGCATTAAGATCCCCGGAATCGCCCGCTGGGCAGCGCCTGGCCGGTGCTACGCTCCGGTGGTTATCAGCACAGTGCCGCGCCTGGAAACGGGGACCGGTGTGCCCTCAACAGGCAATATAGAAAGACACGTCCCTTGACGGCTCCCGCCCAGTTCTCCCTTCCCGCCACCGTTCCCAACCCTGAACGCGAGATAGAACCCGGCAGCGCGTTTGTCCGGTGGCTCCTTGAACACCGGGTGCACCAGCCCGTCGGGCCGGAAGCAGCAGAAGCCCACGCCCCGCAGCAGAGCTGGTGGAAGGTTATGTGCCTCACCGGGGTGGACTACTTCTCCACCCTGTCCTACCTGCCAGGCATCGCCGCCCTGGCCGCTGGTGCGCTGTCCCCGCTCGCCACCCTGCTGATCGTGGCCCTGACACTGCTCGGAATGCTGCCGATGTACCGGCGGGTGGCCAAGGAAAGCCCCCACGGGCAGGGTTCCGTGGCCATGCTCGAGCGGCTCCTGCCGTTCTGGCGCGGGAAGGTCTTCGTGCTGATCCTGCTCGGCTTCGTGGCCACCTCCTGGATCATCACCATCACCCTGTCAGCAGCCGATGCCACCGTGCACCTGCTCGAAAACCCGTACCTGCCCCGCTTCCTGGAGGGCCAGGCCGTCACCATCACCGTTGTCCTGCTCCTGATCCTGGGCGGGGTGTTCCTGATGGGCTTCTCCGAAGCCGTTGCCGTGGCGATTCCGCTGGTGGCGGTCTTCCTGCTGATGAACGCCGTGATCATCGGGGCCGGCATGGTCGAGATCTTCACCACCCCGGGCGCCCTGAACGGCTGGACCGATGCACTGACATCCTCCGGCGGCGGACCGGGCGGGGTCATCGGCCCGGCCCTGATGGCTTTCCCCCTGCTGGTCCTGGGGCTGTCAGGCTTCGAGACCGGCGTCAGCATGATGCCCCTGGTCGCCTCCAAGGGCGCCACTCCGGAGGAGAAGCTCGCCGGCCGGATCAGGAACACCCGCAAGCTCCTCACCGCAGCCGCCATGATCATGAGCGTCTACCTGATCGGCAGCAGTTTCGTCACCACCGTGCTGATCCCCGCGGAGCAGTTCCAGGCCGGCGGCGAGGCCAACGGCCGCGCCCTGGCATACCTTGCCCACGAACACCTCGGCAACGGCTTCGGCTCCGTCTATGACATCAGCAGCATCCTCATCCTCTGGTTCGCCGGCGCCTCCGCGATGGCCGGCCTGATCAACATCGTTCCGCGCTACCTGCCCTCCTACGGCATGGCCCCGGACTGGTCCCGCGCCGTCCGCCCCGTGGTCCTGGTCTACACGGCCATCAGCGTCCTGATCACCATCGGCTTCAACGCGGACGTCAACGCCCAGGCCGGCGCCTACGCCACCGGAATCCTGGCCATGATGGTCTCCGGCGCCATCGCCGTCACCATCTCCGCCATCCGGAAGAAGCAGCGCGCCGCGTCCATCGGTTTCACCGTGCTCACCCTGGTGATGCTCTACGCCCTGGCCGCCAACGTGATCGAGAAACCGGACGGCATCACCATCTCCGCGTTCTTCATCCTTGGCATCATTGCCGTCTCCCTCGTCTCCCGCATCAGCCGCACCACAGAGCTGCGCGTGGACAAAATAGAGTTCGACGACGGCGCGCGCCGCTTCATCAGCGACACGTTGGAATTCGACGGCCGGATCAACCTGATCGCCAACCGTCCGCAGGACCGGAACGGCGCCGAATACAGGGACAAGGAAGCCGTGCAGCGGGAGAACAACCCCGTGCCCGGCACCGCGGACGTCATCTTCCTGGAGATCGACATCACCGATCCCTCCGAGTTCAGCGACATCCTGAAGGTCCGTGGCGTGGAAGTGGACGGCCACCGGATCCTGCGGGCCAACAGCCCGGCCGCTCCCAACGCCATCGCCGCGATCCTCCTGGCCCTGCGGGACGGCACGGGCGTCCGGCCGCACGCCTACTTCGAGTGGTCCGAAGGAAACCCCCTGGCCCACCTGATGCGCTACCTCCTCCTGGGCCGCGGCGACACTGCCCCGGTGGTCCGCGAAATCATCCGCGAGAACGAACCCGACCCGGACCGCCGCCCGGGCATCCACGTGGGATGAGCCTGCGCCGGAGCGGCCCGCCGCCGTCGAACACCTCGAAGACCGGCCAGGACACTGCCAGTGTTGCGGCAATCCAGAAGATGCTCCGCGACGCCAGGAACGGAAAGGGCACCGGCAGGGAGAACTTCCTCCGCCGGCTGATGTCCCACCCGGTCAGGGCAGTCCCGGTGGCGTTCCTGATGGTCATCATGCTGGGCACCGCGCTGCTGATGCTCCCGGCGGCCCGGACGGACGGCGGCTCCGAAGCCTTTATGCCCGCCGCTTTCACGTCCGTCTCGGCCGTGTGCGTCACCGGACTCATCACCGTGGACACGGCAACGTTCTGGACCCCGCTGGGGCAGGGCATCATCCTGGGCCTCATCCAGGTGGGCGGGTTCGGGATCATGACCCTGGCAACGCTGCTGGCGCTGCTGGTCCGCAAGAGCATCGGCCTGCGCGGCCAGCTCGTTGCCCAGTCCGAGACGCACACCCTGAACCTCGGCGACGTCCGGGCGGTGCTGCTCCGGGTTGCGAGGATCATGCTCTCGTTCGAAGCCGCAACAGCGCTGATCCTGACTGTCCGGTTCTGGATCGCCTACGACCAGAACCTTGGGACCGCCCTGTGGCACGGGATCTTCCACGCCGTCTCCGCGTTCAACAACGCCGGGTTCTCCGTGTACAGCAGCAACCTGATCGGCTTCGCCGAAGACCCCTGGATCATCACTCCCATCTGCCTGGCCATCATCGCCGGCGGGCTCGGCTTCCCGGTCATCATCCAGCTCACCCGCGGTGAAATCGCACCGAAGAACTGGACCATCCACCTCCGCCTGACCATCTACGGAACGCTGCTGCTGCTGGCCGCCGGGATGGCACCGTTCGCGGCCTTCGAGTGGAACCGGAACGAAACCCTGGGCCCGCTCTCCCTCACCGGCAAGATCCTGGGCTCCTTCGCCGGCAGCGTCTTTCCCCGCACTGCCGGCTTCAACAGCATCGATTACGGCGCTGCGGCACCGGAAACACTCATGGTCACCAACATCCTGATGTTCATTGGCGGCGGCAGCGCCGGCACCGCCGGCGGCATCAAGATCACCACGTTCCTGGTGCTCGGCTTCGCCATCTGGAACGAAGTCCGCGGCCGCGACCAGGTGACCATCGCCCACCGCTCCATCAGCTCCTCCTCCCAGCGCCAGGCCCTGTCCGTGGCACTCCTGGGGATCGCCGCCGTCGTCACCGGAACCATGCTCCTGCTGATGTTCACCGACTACAGCCTGGAGAAGGTCCTCTTCGAATCCATCTCCGCCTTCGCCACGGTGGGCATGAGCACCGGCATCACCTACAACCTTCCGCCGGCGGCGGAGTGGGTCCTCATGGCGCTCATGTTCACCGGCCGCATCGGGACTGTGGCCGTGGCGTCCGCGCTGGCCCTCGCGGCCCGGCCTCGCCTCTACCGGCTGCCGGAAGAACGGCCCATCATCGGCTGACGCTCAGCCCGAGCAAGGGATCGGACTCGGAGGCTGATACTTGCCTCGCAGATCCTGGAAAGAAATATGTCTTCTTTTTGCGCCTGACGGGCACTCCAGCTTTAGACTTTTCGCAGTTGCAAGAGCCGGGGGGCCAAGTGGAAGAACAGAACGTTTGCCTGGTCATAGAAGATGACCCGGACATCCGTGGATTGATTACTGCCGTCCTGGGCCGTGCAGGGTTTAATGTGCTGGCGGTAGAGACCGGAGCCGAGGGCATTGCCGCGTGCACCGCTGCCGGCGCGTCCCTGTCACTGATCACCCTGGACCTGGGCCTGCCGGACATGGACGGACATGACGTTGCCCGTACGCTCCGGGACCTGAGCCAGGCGCCGCTGCTGTTCCTCACGGCCAGGTCCGAGGAAGAGGACGTCCTTTCCGGAATGGCGTCCGGAGCCGCCGCCTACGTCACCAAGCCGTTCCTGCCGCGCGCCCTGAAGGAAGCGGCCCTGGGCCTCGCCGGGCTCCAGGACAGCACCAGGCTGCCGGCAACAGGGAAACCCTAACCGATGTAATAAATGTCCCCATGTTGCGTGCATCACAATCAGCCCCTACTCTGATTGAGGCTTAAGAAACGGGCC
Organism: Pseudarthrobacter sp. L1SW; assembly: GCF_020809045.1. Classification (NCBI taxonomy): domain Bacteria; kingdom Bacillati; phylum Actinomycetota; class Actinomycetes; order Micrococcales; family Micrococcaceae; genus Pseudarthrobacter; species Pseudarthrobacter sp. L1SW. Next base: position 3,078,994 of record NZ_CP078079.1, read on the forward strand.
ATAGCAAGAAGCTGCAGCGTCGCAGCCAATGCCGGGGAAGGCTTTACAACTTGAATTCCAAGCTGAACATTGTTGTCCGTGTAGATCTCGACCACGCCAGGGCCCAGGTGATTGCAAAGGGGCATATCACCGTCCACAGCGTCAACGCACTTTATGTAGTAGTCAAGCGCGCCAATTCCTTGCGGAAGGGCCTTGGCGTGGAGCTGGACATTTCCCACGCCCGGGTGGACCGGGAAGCGCTGGAAATGCTCCACGACTCCTCCGCAACACACCACCTGCCGGCCCGGATCGATCCGGACCAGGCCCCCTGTACCATCAGCGTCCTGGCACCTCGCACAGACGCCGCTGCCGTCCGCCGCGCCCATTCGCCGGCGCTCATGGCCGCATAGGCGTCCCAAGGCAACGGCACCCGCAGCGCCCATTCATCGGGCCAGGGCCGCCAGCCGCACCCTTTACTCCGTGGTTTCCACGGCCGGCGAGCGCAGCTGTATCCGAATAGACGGGTAGCTGCACTCCCAGCCAGGCGCCACTCAGGCGCCGACGTCGCGCCGCCGGAATCCCAGCACGGCCAACGCAAGGAGTACGACGGCGGTCGCAACCGAAATTGCCACGCTTCCGCCGTCGAGTCCGTTCCGTAAGGGATCGTGCCCAATGTACTGGTAAAACGGCGAAAGCTCCTGGATGTCCGCCAGCCAGTCCACCAAGGAGGCCAGTCCGTTGACGATGTAGGCCACCACGGCCACCAGCGCGGGTACTCCCTTGCTGAGGCCGGTCCGGCCCGTCGCGGCGGACAGCATCAGGGCCAGGGTTCCAAAGACCACGCCCAGCAGGGCCAGGTGCAGCATGGCGGCGGCCACCTTGCCGGGAGGCAGGTTGAGGTCCACGAGGTTGCCTTCAGCCACCATTCCCACGCCCATGACGGCGGCGATCAGGAAGGTCCCCGCGGCCATGGCCAGGAACTTGTCCAGGACCACGCGGCTCCTGCTGACCGGGTTGGAGAGCAGCAGGTCCAGGGTGTGGCGGTCCTCCTCGCCGCCGATCGCCCCGGCGCCCGAGCTGACGGCGTACGTCAAGACGGCGGCCGGTCCCATAAAGGCGAGCAGTTCCACCTGGACGTAGCCGGTGGGGGTGGACATGTCCGCCCCGGAGGAGGCGAACAGCGCCCTGAACGCCTCGGGCATCTGGTCCAGGAGGTCGCTCATGGAGGGCTGGTCCCGCACCGTTGGCCAGAACGCCACGTACATGGCGATGAGCAGCGCAACCGAAATGCACCAGCCCAGGAGCGCGCGCCTCTGGTCCCGGAGTGTCTTGGTCAGGACACTAGTGAGCATCGAGGCCTTCCTTCCCCGCGTGGTGGGGTCCGTAATAGGTAAGGAAGGTTTCCTCAAGCGGCGCTTCCGCGCACTCGAAGTCCACCACCCTGCGGGCGCTGACCCGTTTCAGCAAGGCGTCGAGGGAAGCCTGGGGTGCATTGCAGGTCAAGGTCCGTTTGTTAACCACGAGGTCCCGGAGCCCGGGCAGGTCGTCGTAGTCGGCGTGGGCAATGTCTTCGGCGAAACTCGCACGCACCCTGTGCAGGGACCGGGCGGCGAGCTCCTGGAGGCGCTCCACCGCAACCAGGCGCCCTTCACGCACCACGCCGATCCGGTCCGCCACCCTTTCCACTTCGCCGAGCACGTGGGAGGACAGCAGCACGGAACCGCCGCCCGCGGTGTGCTCGCGGAGGAGGGAATGGAAAACCTGCTGCACCAACGGGTCCATGCCGCTGGTGGGTTCGTCGAGCACCAGCAGCCGGGGGCCGGACATCATGGCGAGCACCACGGCGAGCTTTTGCCGGTTCCCGCGTGAGAGTGTTTTGGCGGGGCGGTCCAGGTCCAGGTCCAGCCCGGCGGCCAGGTCAGCGGCGCGCGGTGAGGCATCGTGGCGGCGGAGGTGGGAGCAGAAGGCAATGTGGTCCCGGCCGGTGAGCCGGTCATAGAGCGCCGGTTCGCCGGGGACATACCCCACCAGCTTGCGCACCTCCACGGACTGCCGCCACGCGTCCCGTCCCAGGATCTCTGCCCGCCCCGCGCTTGGCCGCAGCAGGCCCATCAGGACGCGGATCGTCGTCGTCTTCCCCGCTCCGTTGGGCCCCAGGTAGCCAAAAGCTTCGCCCTCGCCAATGGTGAAGCTCACGCCGTCCAGCGCGGTGGTCTTCCCGAAGCTCTTCCGGAGGTCCGCCAGCTGCACCATCGCATCAGCTCCCATACCCCCAGTGTCCGGCCGGGGCTCCCCCGCCCACAGAGTCTTTGGACCCCGGAAGGGTTAACCGCAGGGGCGTGCGTCCAGCCACTCCTTGAGGAGCGGGGCCGGAAGCGGGCGGGCAAAGTGGAAGCCCTGGGCGAGGTCGCAGCCCATCACTTTGAGGGTTCGCAGTTGGCCGGCGGTTTCCACACCTTCGGCAACAGCCCGCAGGCCAACCGCGTGCGCCAGATCGATGCAGCTGCCCACAATGGCGGCGTCTCCTTTGTCCGAGTCCAGGCCGCTGATGAAAGAGCGGTCGATCTTCAACTCGTCGATAGGGAATCTCTTCAGGTAGGTAAGGCTGGAGTAGCCCGTGCCGAAGTCGTCAACGGCAAGGCCTACCCCCAGGTCCTTGAGGGCGGTCAGTGATTCGAGCGCAGCGGAGGGGTCCGCCATCAATGCTGTTTCGGTGATTTCCAGGAGCAGCACCGCGGGGTCGACCTTCCGTAGCCTGAGGGCGTCGTCCACCGTAGCCACCAGGCCGGGATCGTTCAGCTGGCGGGCTGACAGGTTGACCGCAACTTCGAGCTCCGCACCGCAGCGACCTTCACTGCGCCAGCTGGCAGCCTGTTTGAGGGTTTCGTCCAGGACCCAAGCGCCAAGTGGCAGCACCAGGCCCGATTCCTCCGCCATGGTGATGAATTCCGACGGCGGCAGCAGGCCGCGCGTCGGGTGCTGCCACCTGACCAGCGCTTCCACCCCGCTGGCCAGCCCGGTGCGGAGGTCCACACGGGGCTGGTAGTGAACACGGAGCGCGCCGTCGCTGATTCCGTGCCGCAGTTCGCCAAGTGCGCGGAGCCGGTCCACGGTGGGATCTGAATCCGCCGGCCGGTGCAGTTCCCAGCGGCCGCGTCCCAGCTCCTTCGCCCGGTACATGGCGATGTCTGCACGGCGGACAAGATCATCAATGGTTTCGTCCCCGTCACTGGCAATGGCCACGCCGATGCTGGCTGACGTAACAATCTCCAGGCCCTCGATCCTCATCGGGGCCTTCAGCACGTCCAGAAGCCCCGCGGCGAGCGAGGTCGCCTCCTGCGGATCCGCGAAGGTGTCCACCACAACAAACTCGTCTCCGGAGAGCCGGGCCACGATGCGTGTCCCCTGGCCCGCCGGGAACAAGCGCTGCGTGACAGCGATCAACAGTTCGTCCCCGGCCGCGTGCCCAAGGCTGTCATTGACAGCCTTGAAGTGGTCGAGGTCTATGAAAAGGACAGCCAACACGTCCTTCCCTGGAGCACGGTTCGCCCGGACCGCGTCCAGCTTTGCCTTCAGCCCCGTCCTGTTGGGCAGGCCGGTCAGCGCATCGTGCAGGGCGAGTCGGTGCAGTTCCTTTTCCGCCAGGGCCCTGCGGGCTTCGGATTCCTCCGCGGCACGGAGGGCTGACACCAGTTCCTGCTCGTACATCCGGCGTTCGTGCGCGCTGAAAATGATGACCCGGACGCTGCGGGGCTCCTCCCCGGTGGCCGCCGACCGGGATGCCGAGAGCAGGACAGCGCGGCGTCCCCCGTCGGCGCCGATGATTTCAACGGCTACCTCGGACACAGCGCCGTTGATGCCCAACTGCGGAATGCAGTGGGTTGAATACAGGATCTGGTCGCCCACGGGCATGAAGGCCTGCAGCTTTTGCCCCAGCAGGTGGGAACGGCTGTGGCCGGACCAGCGCACAAAGGTGTCGTTGACCGCTGTGATGCGGCCGTCGTCGTCCGTTACCAGGTAGCCGCAGGGGGCCTGGTGGAACAGCGCTTCAAAGTGGCCCGGGTCCGGGCCGGGGCTGCCACTCACAGTCCGGCAGCCAGATACTGCTGGATAGCAGCGGCTGTTGCCTCCGGCGCGCTGACATGCGGACAGTGCCCCGTCGCCTGCAGCTGGACGAAGGCGCTCCCGCGCAACTGCCGGTGCACGTACGCGCCTACCTCCAGCGGGGCGAGGAGATCGTCGGAGCATTGCAGGACCAGGCTTTCCGTGCGGACTTTCTCCAGCACGTGCCGGGTGTCGGAGAGGAAAGTGACTCGGGCAAAGTGCCGGGCGATGGAGGGGTTGGTCCGGCAGAGGCTGGTGTGCAGTTCCTCCGCGAGGCCCGGCTCCTCCGGATTCCCCATTGCCATCGGCGCCAGGGCCTCTGCCCAAGCGAAGTAGTTGCTGTCCAGGGATACCAGCAGGCCCTCGATGTCCTCGCGCGAAAAGCCTCCAACATAGCCGCTGGCAGTGTCATCGGTGTAGCGGGGAGAGGGCGCCACGAGGACCAGCCGCGAGAACCGCTCCGGTTCCTGCGCCGCCGCGATCACCGCAATCATCGCACTGACGCTGTGGGCAACCAGGATGACATCATCCAGGTCAAGGGAGGCGCAGATTTCCAGGAGATCCGCCGCATAGCCTTCCAAGGACCCGTACTTCGCGCGGTCATAGGCACTGGCGTCGGAGCGGCCGGCGCCGACGTGGTCAAACAGCACCAACCGGTAGCTGCCGGCGAAGTGCGGCAGCAGCCTGCGCCACATGTCCTGGTCGCAGCCAAATCCGTGGGCGAAAAGCATCACAGGTCCGTCCGCCCGGCCGGAAACAGTGACGTTGTTCCGGCGTATGACCGATGAGACGGCTGCGGTTGCTGCGTCGCCCATTCCCCACCAACCCGTAAGTAAGCTGACTTTTCCTTTGCACAGATACTAGCGGCGGGAACCGGCAGAATCCTAGGGTTCGTCGCGGCCTTGTGAGGCCCGACTAGTCAGCCACGAACTCCAGCAGGTCGCCCGGCTGGCAGTCCAGAACCCGGCACATGGCCTCCAGCGTGCTGAAGCGGACGGCCTTGGCCCGGCCGTTTTTCAGGACCGCCACGTTGGCGGGCGTGAGGCCCACGCGTTCGGCAAACTCCCCCACGCTCATTTTCCGCTTGGCCAGTTCGACGTCGATGCGCACCACGATCGGCATCAAATCACCGCTTCCATGTCCGCGCGGAGGTCCGCGGCCTGCCGCAGCAGGGCGCGCAGCACTACCACCACCAGGCCCAGGGCGGCGCCGGCCACCAGGACCAGGAGCAGCAGGAGCGGCAGTCCGGGATCGTCGGCGTTGAGGACCACGACGGCGGCGAGGGCGGCGAGCATCGTCCAGCCGCTTGCAATGGCCCACACAATCGCATCCACCCACACCAGGGCACCGCGGGTGAAGATCCTGTCCTGCTTGACCAGGGTCAGCAGTTTCCAGGTGCCGACGATCACCACCTGGACGCACGCCACTTCCAGGATGAAGAAGATGGTCAGCGGCCACTGCAGGGACGCCCGCTCCGGATTCTCCTGCGCCATATGGGCGAACTGGCCCGGGATGGACATGACCTGGAACAGGACCAGGAGGAGGAAGGCGGCAACGAGCACGATCCTCAGGGCAGGGACGGCCAGGCGGGTTATTTGCATGTATCGAGTTTCAGCTACTACCTATCGAAAGTCAATCGACAGCCAGGGGACCGCCGCGCGGCGGGAGGGGAATGCCGGGTCAGGGAAGCAGCTGGGCCCGGCGGTACCGGAGCTCCCGCCGGGCGCCGTTGAGCGGCGATCCCGTGAAGGGCAAGGCGTCCAGGTCGATGCCCTCGGCAGCTTTGAGGGCAATGATGTTGGCCGCTGCCGCGGCCCGCGGCGGCAGGGCGATGGCGGCCGCGAACTCCTGCCAGTGCCTGGCTTTGAGCCCCTTGACCTTGCCGGCGAGGGGCAGCGCCATGGTGTCGTCGCCATAGAGCAGGGTGCAGGGGATGTCATAGATCGGCGAAACGGCCCAGCCGCCGTTCCGGCCTGCAAGGACGGCGGCGTTCTTGGCGTGGAGGTCCCCGTTGCCGGTGAGCCAGGCGAAGGCGAACTGAAGGTACAGGTTCCTGGCCGCCACGGCCTTGGCCTTGCACAGCCCGGCCAGCGCCAGGACCAGTTCCTCCGAGCTGACTGCGTATTTCGACGCCGGCGGAAGGTTCAGGACCTGCGCCCCGTCTTCGAGCGCCAAGCGCACCGGCCCGTCAACGTGGGCGCGGTCGAACCGCTCCACGAGGAGCCCCGGCCGGCCCTTCCTGTCAGTGACCACGCTGTGCTGGGCCACGGGGATCTTGAGGGCCTTGGCCCCGGCGAGATGGGCGGCCTCGTTCACCACAAGGTGCGGGTACTGGGGAGGGTCCAGCTTGAGCAGGTAGCGCCGGCCGGCAAGCGCCAGAGGGGTGGTCATCATCGAGGCGCTGGCCTTGTGCTGCACCCCGGGCAGCCCGTGCGGGTCCACCGCGTCCGCCAGGTAGGCGAAGTCCAGGTCTTCGGGCCGGGAGGTATCCGCCAGCGGCTGCTGCTCCACCAGGGGTTCGCCGGCGGGGACAACCTGCACATCTCCGGGCACGTCCGCGCCGACGGCCAGGAGCAGGCTGAGCTCATCGCTCAGACTCGTCTTCACGGCATCTTTGAGCACGGTGAGCCGGTGGCCTTCCGGCAAGAGGCCGGAGAAGAAGGCCGGCAGCGCGCCGCTGGGTGATTCCACGGGATCGGCGGTGACCGGCAGGGTTGTTGCCACGGGCCGCGCGCCGGCACGGAGGTAGTGCTCGGCGTAGGAAAAGGCCACGCTGCCGCGGTCCGTGCGCGCCAAGTGCCCGGCCAGGATGCCTGCCTTGTACACGTCGGCGCCGCGGACGAACTTGAGCCGCCGGAGGTCCTCAGTCATCGGTGGCCCGGAGGCGGAGCCCCACAGCGTTGGCGGCGGCGGCCACCGTTCCCAGGGACGGATTGCCCGTCCCCGTTTCAATGGCATGGATGGTGCGGGCGGAGGTACCGGCCAGGTCCGCCAGCGTACCTTGGGTGATGCCGGCTTCCTTCCGGGCCCGCCGGATCATCTCGCCGATCGCGGCCACGTCTTCCATGGTTCCCTTTCTGCAAGATATTGCTGATTGGCATCCTTCTTCCTGCCACCATCCACCAGAAACCACAAAACCGCAAGATATTGCAGAAAAGGAGATGGGACGGGCGGCGAGGGCCTCCTCTGACCAGAACCGGCAATATCCTTCCGGTCCGGGACGGCCGCAAGGCCAATTTGGAAATTCTTGATCCGATCCTCGCCGATCCTTGAGGTGGCCCGTGCACACTGGCTCTCGTAAGGCCTGAAGCGTACAAAAGTAGCAGCTGGGATCTGGGCCCAGCGCGCCAAAGCCCCCAACTCGGTTACGGCCGAAGGTCTCAGTGCTTGGCGGTGTCAGGAAACCGGCACCGCCAAGCACACCATCTTCCAGTATTTACGTAGGATTTCTCTATGAGGATTGCCGTCGCGGGGGGAACCGGTACCGTGGGACGCCACGTTGTAGCCGTAGCGAAGGAGCGCGGCCACGACGTTGTGAGCCTGAGCCGTGCCGAGGGTGTGGACCTGGTGAACGGGCGCGGCCTGGCCCGGGCCCTCGCGGGCATGGACACCGTGATAGACGTCTCCGGCATCCAGACCACCTCCACCAAGCAGGCCGTGGACTTCTTCACCAACGCCACCCAAAACCTGCTGGCAGCGGAAAAGGACGCGGGCGTGCAGCACCACGTGGCGCTCTCCATTGTGGGCATCGACGGCGCCACATCCGGCCTCTACGCGGGGAAGCTGGTGCAGGAGGACGAGGTCCGGCACGGCGGCATCCCGTGGACCCTGCTGCGCTCCACCCAGTTCCACGAGTTCGTGCCGCTGACGGTGAAGATCGGATCTGTGGGCCCGCTGGTGGCCGTTCCAAAAATGGTCACCCAACCCATCGCTGCCCGCGAGGTGGCCGAGGCCCTGGTGGACGCCGCGGAGGCAGGACCCCGGGGACGGATCACCGACCTTGGCGGGCCGCGGACCGAGGAACTCGCAAACCTGGTCCGCACCTATCTCGCCAAGACCGGCGAGCGCAAGAAGGTCCTGGAGGCTGTGCTGCCCGGCCGCATGGGCAAAGCCATGCGCAGCGGTGCGCTGGTCCCGGCGCCTGGTGCCGCCGTCGGACGCCAAACGTTCCAGCAGTGGCTGGAAGCCAGCACCTCCAGCGCCGGATAACCGGCTTTCCCTGACTGCCAACGCACTCCAGTACTCCAAGCAAGTAGTCCCTCCGCCGGGCAGGAAAAGTAGAGTACCTGCTACTCGTGCCCTTCCCCGGCGGTCCCGCTAGATTCAGGGAAAGCCCGCGCAGCGAGGCACGGGCCGGACTGGACGGGGGCAAAGCGTGGCAGCACATCCGGCGACTGACGGCAGGCGCCAGGACCGGCCCGGGTTCCTGTTGGACCTGATCACCGGGACCGAGACGGAACTGGACTCGCTCCAGCGGCTCACCGAGGCCGCTGCGAAGGCGGTCAACGGCCAGGCCGGGTCCGGGATGGACTGCGCCGCCGTGCTGGCGCGCGGAGGGACTACGCTGGCCACCGCCGGCAGCAGCAGCGCGGCCGCCGAACTGGCCGCTTCGGAGGACCGGTACGGGGACGGTCCACTGATGCAGGCACTGAGTACCGCGGGTGCAGTGACGGTCGACGGCGACACGTCAGTGCGGTGGCGGGCGTACCGGCGGCGGCTGGTGGCCAGCGGGTATGGCCGCGCGGTGGCGGTTCCGCTGGGGCTGGCCGGCGGCACGTCCTGCGCCCTGGTGTTCCTGGGGCGGACCGGCACCGGGTTCCCGGAAGACCTCCTGGCGGAGGCGAAATGGTTCGCCGGGGTGGCAACCCACAGCATGCGGCTGGCCCTTGAGGTGCGGAACGTCCGGTCCGCCGGGGACAACCTGAAATCCGTGCTGGAAAGCCGCACCTCCATCGATGTGGCCTGCGGTGTGATCATGGCGCAGAACCGCTGCACGTACCCCGAGGCGTTCATCAAGTTGGCCAGCGCGTCCCGGCAGCGGAACCTGAAGGTCCGCAGTGTTGCCGAGAACATCCTCAAGGCGCTGCCCAGCGGCGCTCCGGCTGCACGGTTCGAATTCTGAAGGGGTCCGCAGTATCAGCTGGCGCAGCCGGACTGTCCGGGCAAGGGGAAAGCCCCTCCTAGGAGGGGCTTTCAACGTAGTGGTCAATTGTCTTCTGGCTACGGTCAGTGGTGGTGATGCGCTACCCCTTCCCAGACGCCCCCCGGCGCCCATCTGGACTATGACAAGAACTGACTTTAATAACCTGTGCCCCGGAAGTAAACAGCTAATTAAAAGTTCCCGCGCTCCCCCCGCGGATTTCCACATGATTCGGGATTTTTACTTGCGCGAAACAGGCCCGGCCGTATTATTCATGCATGTGGACTAAACAGCACCAGGCTCTGTGTGTCACGTGTGGCAGGAACACCAACCACGTGACGCACTATGTAAAGGACGACGTCGGCGGTTCGTTGATTGCCCAGGTCCAGTGTGCTGAGCACCACGAGGCGCAGGTCCGCAGTGAGCAGTACCAGGCTGTGCGGCTGGCACCGGCAGAGGAGCCCGCAGCCTGACCTTCCCCACGGCCCTTCGGGCGGCGCGGTTGCCACGCCCCCGCTCTGGGAACGGCGCTCCCGGGCGGCAGCACGCGCGGACATTACCCTCCACTGGTTTAGGGGCATGCGGAATTAGTAAGTAGACTGATTAGCATGGCTTGTAAATCAGCACAGAGGCATGGGCTGGATGCGCATCCCATGCCCCGGCGGAAAGCATGAGCGACGAGTCAGAGCGGCGGCTTGAGCTTGCTGCCATGATGGTTGCCGGTTTGGACCCGGCGCACATCTGGCCGGCCTACTTTGGCGGCGCCCGCTTTTCCGATTTTGAGCTGCGTGCCTACCTTCACGGCGCCCTGGCATTGCCCGAATTTGAACAGGGCTACAGCGCCGGCACAGTTCCCGCACCTGCGCAGCAGCGGGGCCGGGGACACCAGCACGGGAGTGGAAGCACCAGCGAGGATGCGCTGGCGTCCTTGGGAGCCGCGGGCAGGTTTCTCCTGACGCCTGAAAGGGCAGAAGAGGAACGGATACAGTCCCTTCGGGAGACCAATCTGCTCCACACCGGGACGGTGGACATCTTTGACCGGGTGGTGGAAACCGCCAAGGACTATTTCGGCGTTGGCGCCGCGTCCCTGTCCCTGATCGCTGAAAACGCCCAGTTCCTCAAGTCCGTGGTCGGCCCCCTTAGCGTGGAGACACCCCGGGAGATCGCGCTGTGTACGCATACCGTCCGGCTGAACAGGATGCTCGTAGTCAACGACACCCTCACCGACAACCGGTTTGCCACCAATCCCCTGGTCCTCGGGGAGCCCTTTATCCGCTTCTACGCCGGTTATCCCCTGCACGGACCCCGCGGCTGGAACATCGGAACGCTGTGCGTCATTGACCACAACCCCCGGGCGTTCAGCGACTCCGATGAGCAGGTACTCCGTACACTCGCCACCATCGTGCAGAACAACATCGACGCCCGCACCGGCGCCGCCGGCTAGGACCCGCGGCCGGCGGCCACCAGTTCAGGGCTGCGGTCCGGCGCAGGTTTTCGCGCCGCCTCCGGAGCGGAACGCACGACGGCGGGCTCCAGCCTGGTGTTTGCCCAGCGGCGGACGGGCGTTTCCACCAGGCGGTGGGAGGCATAGGCCAGCAGTGCGGTCCCCGCTGCAGCCAGCGGCACGAGCAGCCACAGCGAGGGGACCAGCGGCATCAGCAGCAGGTAGACGGGCAAGTGCCAGAGGTAGAAGGCATACGAGAGGTCGCGGCCGGGCCCGGCAAGCCAGGGATGGCTGAGGACCCGTGCGGGAAATCCGGCCGGCTGCAGCACAAGCGATCCGATCAGCACGGCCGCCAGCAGGGACAGCACCGTGGGCCCGGCGGTCCAGAAGGCGCTGAACCAGAGGCCAGGGGTGTCCGGTTCCTTCAGCAGGAACAGGGCCGCCAGCAGGATGAACCCGGCGGCGGGCCCGGCCCAGCGGGCCGCTGCCCGGAGTGTTGCGTGTAGCCGGGAGCCCGGGGTGACAGCGGTGAAGGCGAGGGCCAGGGCACACCCGATCAGCAGCTCGTCGGCCCGCATGTCCGGCCCGTTGTACAGGCGGTTCAGCGGCGCCCCGAACAGGACCAGGACAAACCGCTCCAGGAGGAACGCCGCGGCCAGCCCTCCGGTGATCCACGTGACGGTGCGGACCTTCCAGTACCGGAGCAGCATCAGCAGGAGCAGCGGCCACACCAGGTAGAACTGCTCCTCGACGGCCAGTGTCCAGGTGGGGCCAAGCGTTTCACCGGCTATGGAGTCGCCGAACATTCCGAAGCGGGCCAGGTTCATCACGTACCCGGCGGCCGGCAGGACAAATCCTTCCTGTCCCGCCCATTTCGACGCCGGGAAGGCCACGCCCACCACGACAATCACGCCGCACAGGGCCAGCAGCGCCGGCCATAGCCTGGCCATTCGCTTGGCGTAGAAGACCCCCAGCCGCAGGCGGCCGGCAGCCAGATACTCCTTCATGATTAGGAGGGTGATCACGAAGCCGCTGAGCGTGAAAAAGACGTCCACCCCAATGGATCCGCCCGGCATCAGGGCAGTTGCCGTGTGGAAGAGAAACACCCCCGCCACGGCAAGCGTCCGGAGCCCGTCCAGGGCATGCTTGCGCCCGGCGACGAGGCTTGTCCCGGGTACCGCGCTGCGTCCGGGTGCTGACAAATTTCCGCTGCTTGACCTAAAAACCACCAAGCAAGCATATATAACGTTTCCATAACTGCGCTGAACGCAGGCTGGACGTTGGCTGTGTGAGGGCAGGTTGCACAAGCGGGCGGAACGGGCTGAAACGGACGACGGCGGCACGCGGCCGCCGTCGTCCGTTCCATGTGAGCCGCTCCCGGCAGAGGGGTGGAGCTAACACCTGCCGGCGCGTCAGTGGTGTGTTGCCGCAGGGCTCCGCATGCCGCTGTACGCTGCCGCTACCCCCACCAGGAAGATGAGGACGGCGAGGTAGATCAGGCCGAGGTGCCCCAGCGTTGCCAGGCCCCACGGGTAGTGCGCGGGAAGGGCCACAGCGAGCCCAACCACCGGGACGACAACCGCGGTGGCGAAGGCCCACCGCTCCCCCCGGCGCACCCCGTACCAGGACAGGCCCGCGACAGCCAGGCCAGTGGCCGCGATGAAGCCGCTGACCGCGATGTGCAGGTGGCTTATGTAGTGGTACAGCTGCGGACTGAATGCCTCGATCTCCGCCTTCCCCTTGTCCACCTGATCCGGTCCGATGCCCAGCTCAAGGAAGGCGTCCGTGAAGTTCATGACCAGGAAGATCAAGGCGTACCCCACGAATGCCAGCCCGGCGAATGTCATGAGTGCCGCTCCTGTCCGGAGGCGGGACTGTTGCTGGTGTGGAGATTGGATGGTGGACATGGCCACCACTTCCTTTCTATTCAAGTAGATACTTGAATAAGAACCCCGCGACGGTAGGATTGTCAAGAGATCTCTTGAATAGGAGGAGCGGGTGGGCGACCAGCAGGACAAGGACGCGCTTTACGACGTCCTCGTAGAAGCCGCCAAGGCGTTGGGGAACGGCCGGAGGGCGCAGCTGATCGATGTCCTCGGCCAGGGTGAGCGCTCGGTTGAAGAGCTGGCTGCGGAGATCCATCAGAGTACGGCCAACACATCCCAGCACCTGCAGCGCCTGCTGCGCGCCGGCCTCGCCTCCTCGCGGCGCTCCGGGACGCGGATCTACTACTCCCTTGCCAGCCCCGCAGTGGAACGGCTGTGGCGGGCACTCCGGGAGACGGCCGAGGCGCACGCCGGGGAGCTTGGCGAACTGGTCCGCGCCTACGTCGGCGACCGCACCGACCTGAGCATGATCACGCGCGACGATCTGCTGCTGCGGCTGCGGCAGGGCGGCGTGGTGGTGCTGGACGTGCGGCCACGGCCGGAATACGACGCCGGACATATCCCCGGCGCGCTGTCCCTGCCCCTCTCCGACGTCAAGTCCCGGCTGCGGGAGGTTCCCCAAGGGGGTGAAATCGTTGCCTACTGCCGGGGCGCGTACTGCCTGTTTGCGGATGAGGCCGTCCGGCTGCTCGCGGACGAAGGGCGCCCCGCTGCAAGGCTCGAGGAGGGCTTCCCTGAGTGGAAGGCCGCAGGACTGCCGGTGGAACAGTCCGGCACGTAGTCCGCCCGGACACCAGCCGGGCACCCAGCTGGCGGCCCTGGATAATTTGAGGAAGTCTTGGGTGGTTCTTGACGGTATCTGCCGCCGCCCTTGAGGATGAAAGCCCACAGTAGTCCGTGAAAGGCAGCGGCGCATGGGGGTGCGGCTGGAACTGGGTCCAGTAGTACCGCAGCCTTGAGTCGGGAAACCGATGGGTCTCAGCGCTTGGCGGTGTCAGGGGCGGCGCCGCCAAGCGGGACCCCCTCGCAGCACGCGTCACCCCGCCAGGCATCAAGGCCTTCCCGGACGGCGATACCCGCAATGACCAGTGCCGCGACGGCGTCGGCCCACCACCAGCCCAAGGTGCTGTTCAGGACCAGGCCAAGCAGCAGTACGGCCGAAAGGTACGTGCAGAGCAGCGTCTGCTTGGAATCGGCGACGGCGCTCTTTGAGCCGAGTTCGCGTCCGGCGCGTCGTTGTGCCCAGGACAGCACGGGCATGATTGCCAGGCTCAGGGCTGCGATGACTATGCCTGGTGTCGAGTGCCGGGCTTCCCCGGCCCCGCCCAGTGACCGGATGGCGTCCACGCTCACAAACGCGGCAAGGGCGAAGAAGGAGACGGCGATGATCCGCAAGGTAAGGTACTCACGCCGTTCCGGGTCCTTGGCGGCGAACTGCCAGGACAATGCGAGAGCGGATGCCACCTCGATGACGGAGTCAAGGCCGAATCCGATCAGCGCCGCGGAGTCCGCCACTCCCCCGGCCCAGAGTGCCACGGCGGCTTCGATGACGTTATAGGTGATGGTCGCGGCCGCGAGCAATCGGATTCTCCGGCTCAGCACCGCCCGCCGGTCAGTGCCAGGTGAAGGGGGCCGTGGGGTCATGCCACCCCCGACGCATAGGACGGCGCGTCCGCGGATGCCATCAGAATCCGGGCCCGGGCCGGGTCGGACGCCGCATAGCCGAACCTGGCCAGAACAGGCGCACGAGTGAGGGCTTCCATGGAGCCAAAGTACATCGAGGGATGTACTGCGGAAAAGCTGTAACGCTGTGGTAACGCCTCGGCAGGTACTACTGGGGCTCGCTTCCAGGACGGAGAAGAACCGTAATGAAATCATTACCTCGAAAAGCAGCGTTCAGGGCAACTGCCCAGACCGGCACCCTGAGGGGTGGCGCCCGGCGCATGGGGTTGATGGCCGCCGTCGCCACGGGACTGGTGGCCGGCTCCGTGGCCGCGCCGGCAACCGCGCAGGACTCCGGACCGCTGGACTACGTTGCCCTGGGGGATTCCTATTCCTCGGGCATCGGTTCCTCGCCATATGTCACCGCCTCCCCGCTCTACCCCGCAGAGCTGCAGCCGTGCTACCAGGCATCACCGGGCTACGCCGACGTGCTGGACGCCCAGGACGGCGTGCAGCTCACGGGCAACGCCGCCTGCGCAGGCTGGACCGCCGCGGCCGTGCCCTACCAGGTCCAGGTGGCCTCCGCCACCGGCGTGCTGAACGCAGAAACGGACCTGGTGACCATCACCGCCGGCGGAAACGACGTTGGTTTCACGAACCTGCTCGCAACCTGCATGCTCCAGGCGTTGAAGGACTGCAAGACAGCAGTCAGGGCAGGCGAAGCCGTTGCCAAAACCCAGGTCCTACCGGCCCTGATGGCGGCGTACGCGGCCATCCGCGCGCAGGCGCCCAACGCCAAAATCGTGGCACTGGGATATCCGCATCTGTTCTCGCCGGAGTTCGGGGACACCCCCATCATCACCGCCGACGCAGCCCAGATCTTCAACAAGGGAACGGACACCCTGAACAAGGTCATCCGTGAGGCGGCCGCAAACTCGGCCGGAACCGTCTACGTCAATGTCACGGACGAGTTCGCAGGGCACGGCATCGGACTGCCCGGTTCCTGGTTCTATTTCGACCCGACCGACCCCTTTGCCGGCATGAACTTCCACCCGACTGCCACCGGCTACGCCGAGGGCTATGCGGACGCCACCATCCGCGAAGCGAAAATCCCAGCCCTGAGCAACTGATTCGTGGCAGGACTGGCCGCCCCCAACAGCGGCCAGTCCGGTCAGGGAATCGCTCCGGCTACTGGGTCAGCGCAGGACGGGGATCAGCCCAGGACGCCGCACACCGCCAGGTCCGTGGCCTCGGCAGGCAGGTCACCATTCAGTTCGCTTGCACCCTCAGGGTCGCTGAAGTTGTAAGTGCCGTTGCCTCCCATCAAGCGGCCGCCGAGGAGGCTTGGCGGCCTTCTGTGATTCGCAGCACCAAGGGCCGGGGATGGGTGGGCCGGCCGCAAGAACCAGCGGCACACCTGAGGCTATGGCTGATTGGGCAGCACCAGCCCGCCCGCTCTGTGGCAGTCGGGAGGGAAATTGATGGAACGTTGATGCTACGTACTGCGCCTTCTTGAGAGTGGATCGCCAAAATTGTGGGGTTGGGCCGAGCCGCTGGGGTTGGGCCCGTCTTTTTGAACGGGGTACACCTCATGGGATTCGGCGTGAACAGAGTGTCCGGTGCAGCTCAGGCTCCCGGGACTGTTGACGCAGACAGCTCACGTGGCTGGGCACGAACGGCCGGACCGGCGCCTGCACTGGACTTCGTGCTGATCAGGAAACTCGCCGAGGATCTCAGCCCGGACGCAGCGCTCAGGTTCCTGTCTGATTATCTGGGCATGCTGCCTGGCCGCTGGACCCGCATCCTCCTGGCCCTGGAGGACGATGACACAGAAGTGGCCCTGGACGCCCTGGTCAGCTTGAGGATCACCTCGTCCATGACGGGCGCACTGGAGGCCGAAGGCCACTGCCGGCAGTTGGAATCGTTTGTGCATGCCGGGTGGTTTGCCAAAGCCCGGACGGAAGCCTCGGAGCTCGGACCGAAGCTTGAGCGCCTCTTCTGCGCGGCCCCGGATCTGCTGAAGCAAGCACGAAACAGCCTGGGCACGGTGTCCGTCCGCTAAGTTGTGACGGCCGAGGATCAATTCACATCCGAAACCGGTCTTTCCCTTTCCGGAGCATCAGCTCTCTTGAGACCCATTCTGCCTGCGCAGTTACGGCACCTTGGCAATAACAGAAGAGCTACTTGGTCAGTGCCATATGCACAACAAAAGCGGTGGCAATTGCGAGCAGGGAAAGGAAGATATAGGATAACGCCCGGAGCCGGCGCGCACGATTAATTTCGCGTTCGTAATAGCGGTAATAAGCAGGACCGTACTCGCGAGGGCGCGGCTTAGCTGGGCTCTGTTTCATACTTTTCTTCCTCATCAGGGGGTCTCACAGACCAAGGTGAGATGACAGTGGATGCGCAATCGTTCTAAACGACGTCTCATGCATCGCGTCTGCATGGCTCTAGCCCGGGGGCCCGAGTCGCACGAATGATTCTTCAGGCCGAGACTCAAAAACCGCTGCTGCTTTAGCTCAAGATTCACTCAAAACACGTGAATGTAAATGCAGCGGAATTCCGGGCGGCGGATAACCAAGAATGTACTCTCAATTCCGCTATGCATAAGATTCCATCGGATAACAAGGCAGGCTGATTCCAGAAGAATTACAAAACGGAAAACAGGAAGTAGGCAGCCAGCGCCGCGGCCAGCACCAGGACGGCAGCCAGGATAACGACGGGGCGGCGGCCTCCTGTGGCTGGCCCCGGTCCGCGGCGGCGCCCGTGCTTTCGTTCAATTGCATTCGCCATGCGCCGACTCTATGCACCCTTAAACGTCGGCGCCCGCGTATTGCCTACTCGTTTTACAAATTTCCACCACGTGGTTCCCGGCAGTGTCAGCGCACGCCGGGCGGCCCGCTCACCGGGTCAGGCCGGCCCAGGACTCCAGGAACTTCCGGGCGAGGTAGGCGTGGCCGGCGGTGTTGGGGTGGGCGCCGTCGGCGTCGAAGCCCGGGCTGTTGGCACTCGTGAACCAGTTGCCCTCGACGGCGTCAATAAACGGAGCGTTGGCGGCCGCAGCACCGGCACGCACGGCGCTGTTCACCCCGCGCAGTTCCTCCGCGAGGGGCTGCGGCGCCGACGGCCCGAGCACCACCACCTGGATTCCCGGCCAGAACCTGCGGGCCGCCTCGATGGTCTGCGTCGTGGCAGCTTCCACTTCCTTCACGTCGGGGCTCTGGGAGTCGTTCTGCCCGCCTTGAAGCACCAGTACGTTGGGCACAAAGGCGGGGTTGCCAGCGATCCTCCGCAGCCGGACCTCGTACTCTTCACCCCGCTCGTCCTGAGCCCCGCCGCCCCACGCGAATCCGGTCCCGCCCACGCCGTCCACGTCGGCGGGGTATCCCAGCTCCTCGGCCACCAGGTACGCCCACCCCTGGTCCGGCTGGTCGGCTCCAACCCCGGCGGTGTACGAATCGCCAAGAATCAGCAGGACGGGCTCGGCGGGCAGCTGAATGCCCGGCGGCTGGGGTGTTGCGGTACCGGTGGGTGACGGCGCCCCGGTAGCCGGCGGCGCGGCCGCCGACGGGGGCGCGGAAGCGCTTGCCGAAGGACTCCCGGAAGGGCTCACCGGCACGGGTGCGGTTTCCTCCGGCGGTCGCGGTCCCATCAGGGCAATGGCCGCCACGCCGAACGCCACAATCGCCAGCACCAGAAGCCCGCCGTACTTGAGCCAGTCCTGCCTGGACGCGAAGGCACCCAGCCGGCGTCCCGGCGTCGCGCTATCCATCGAACCGCGCACTGTTGCTGCTCTCCGGCACCACAACGTGCACGGCGTTGCGCTCGATGGTGAAGTCGGCGGGCGTCACGGTGGCGATCTCGCCGTCGAGGTTCACCGGCACGGGCGGCTCGGTGACCAGCCGGACCCGCCGGCTGGTCAGGTGGTACACCCCGCGGTGCTCCACAAAGCTGCCGTCCTTCAGCAGCCTGGCGATCCGCACGTGCTCGCGGAGCGGCGCCCCGGGAATGGCGTAGACATCAAGGAGGTGGTCATCAATCCCGGCCGTCGGGGAGACCGTGTTGCCCCCACCGTAGTGCCGGCCGTTGCCCACGGCCACCTGCAGCATGTCCTCGAGCTCCAGCGGTTCGTGGTCCCCCTCCGGGAACTCGAGCCGGGCGCGGAAAGGCTTGTGCCGGGCGTAGGCGCGCACTGCGGCAACCCCATAGGCCACCGGCCCGAGGTACCGCTTTAGGCGGGGGCTGAGGGTTTCGGTGACGCCGACCGAAAGTCCAACGGAGGCCACGTTCAGGAAGGGCTGGCCGTTCGCCCGCCCCAGGTCGATGTCCACCACCTTCCCGCCGGCCAGCGCGGCGCAGGCCCCGGCGAGGTCGTTCGGTATCTCGAGCGTGCGGGCAAGATCGTTCGCTGTTCCCAGCGGCAGGACGCCGAGCACAATCCCGGTCCCGGCGAGCCGGCCGGCGGCGCAGGACACCGTTCCATCACCGCCGCCAACAACCACCAGGTCGTGCCCGTCGGCCACCACCCGGTCCAGGGTTCCGGCCAGTTCGGCGCCGGAGAGCACATGGTGCACGGCGGCGACGGGCAGGCCTGCCCTTTGCAGCGAGTCCGCCGCCAGGTCCGGCCCCGCCGCGCCCCGGCGTGCCCCGGCGTTGATCACCACGGCAGCGGAGTGCGCCTCTCGGGCAAGCTTCATGGGGACCATCCTAGGCTGGGCGGGCGGGGAAATCCCTGAGCCGCAAGGAGGAAGGTGCGCACCAGGCAACGCAAGGCGTGCGACGGCGGCACGCGCCCGCCGTCGTACGCTTCCTTTTGACGACCGGCGAAAGGGTTAGGGAACCGTGACCATGGGGTTGTTCCTTAGCCGTGAAACGCGCATTACTGTCAGGTGCACTATCCGGGGCACAACGGAAGAGGCACGATGAGCATCGACATCGAGATTGGCAGCAGGCTCAGCAATGAGGACGCAGCACACTTTGCAGCCGAGACGGAAGCAATCACCACAGCGATGCAACAGGTACGGGCACAGCACGCAGCATATAGCTGGGTATGGACGGACGAGATCCGCTGCCGGGGATGCAATGCCAGCCTCAACATACCGATACTTGCCAGCACCAACCTCAACGCGGACAAGGCTTTACAGGCGCATCAGTCCGCCCAGCTGGATGCCCTGTTGGCTGCAAACGGCAGGGATGAGCCGCCAGCAGTCGTGCGGGCGTAGAGTCCTCCGGATACTACTGGCGGCCGGCCCGCTCCTGGTCGTGGCCGGCTATGAGGCCTTGCCGCCGTTCAGTGCTCGCGGCGGGTCTCCTGGAGCCGCTTGATGAACCAGCGGGACTGTTCCGGCCCGTAGGGCAGGACGGGGATGGCCTTGGTGGCGTCGCTGGGGGTGTCGCGGATGGACTGGCGCGCCTGGCGGACAGCCGTGGTCAGCGTGTTGGCCATGGTCTTGACGAACTGGTCGCTGCACGGCTTCCCGTGCCCGGGGATCAGGAACTCGTAGCGGTGGCGGAGCGCCGAGATGTGGCGGAGCACGTCCGCCCACTCCTCCGGGTACGAGTCCTCAAAGGACGGGTGCGCGCCCTGCTCCACCAGGTCCCCCACGTAGAGGGTGGTGGGGGTGCCCACCAGCAGGTCGCCGTCGGTGTGGCCGCGGCCCAGGTAGAACAGGGTGGCTGTCAGCCCGCCCAGGTCCACCAGCACAGGCTGGTCCTTGACGATGGCGTTGGGGACCACGAGCTCCACGTCCTGGCCCTCGCCGGCGGACATCTCCGGTTCGATCGTCCCGACAAACCGGCGCTGCAGGTCCCCCCGCTCCTCGATTTCGGTGGCGCAGTTCTGGTGCGCCCAGAACTCGGTGGCGCCGGCTTCCGCGAACACAGCGTTGCCGAAGAAATGGTCGTAATGCGCGTGGGTGTTGACGACGACGAGCGGCAGCTGGGTCTTCTCCCGCACCGCGTCCAGGATTTCCCGCCCCTGCCGGGGCCCGCAGCCGGTATCGATCACCATGGCCCGCTCGGATCCCACCACCAGTCCGGTGTTCAGCAGCGATCCTTCGGTGACCAGCACGTAGTTGTTCGCGCCGACTTCGAGCCATTCCGACATTGTTTCTCCGTACCTCCGGCAAAGCAGTGTGCGTTCGTCTGTGTTCGTTCGTCTAGGCGTCGATTGTACCCAGCATGCCGGTGAAGTTCCCGGGACGCGCACGCATGCCGGTGGCCGGGCAACCCGGATACGGGCGGACCGTATCTATTCCTTGGCCCAGATCGCTACCCAGTCAACGTAGACATGGCCGCTGGTCTCGGGCGCCGGGCAACCTGTCAGGCAGGACTCGGTCTGCAGGATGTAGCGCATTGGCGTATCCGGAACCATCGACGTAGCAACGCCTATGGAATTGCCGTCAAGGAAGAACTCGATGCGGCCGGGGCTCCACTCGGTGGTTGCCACGTGCCAGTCCGTAAAGGGAACGTTGGGACGAAAGACGTCGAATCTGTGCCCATCCGGGCCGATGCCGTGCAGGGCGGCGTATATGACTTTGGACAGATCCCCTTCCGGGAAATCGACCTCCCCGTCCTGCGGCCACTGCTTGCTGACGGGCCAGAGCAGCCAGGCCACCTTGAAGCCCGGCAGGGAATCGGCCTTGAAGCGCACGGAGTAACGCCCGTACAGCTGGCTGTTGTACGGCGGCTGATTGGCTCCTGCGAAGCGCGGGGAAGGTGCGGCTCCCATGGAAACGCCGTTTTCCGAGTGCAGGAACATGTCCAGGACGCCACCATGGACGCTCAGAACCTTGGACGGATAGTAGCCGGACGTTCTCTGGTCCTTCGCCTGCGTCTTGGCATGGGTGTCCGGTGCGCCGTCACTGTAGGTCTCGTGCCATCTCGAACCGTAGATGCCGGGAAAACCGCCAAGGGGCACGTCCCCGTCCGTGAAGTCCTCGACAAAGACCTGCTTCCAGCCGGGCAGGTCGCCCACCGGCACAGCTTCAAGGGACGGCGGAGGCTCGGTGTTCAAAGCCGGCCCGGACCCGGCGTCTTTTGTGGGCTCCGGGGGTGCAGTCTCCGCAATGGCTTCCGGGGTGCTTGCCTCAGCGCTTGGCTGCTGCGGCCCAGGATCAGGAGTCGGTTCCGGAGAGGCAGCAGCCGTGCTGGGCTGCGCTGAGCCGGTCACCGGGGTTATTGGCTCTGCGCCCTTGCCTTCCACGGACTGGGGCCTGGGGGGATTTGCTGCAATGCTGAGCGAGCCAATTATGATCGCCAAGAGTACTATCTTCAGGACGGCGCCGCGGGTACGCGCACGCGAATCGATCGGCTCCGCCGGCGACGTTCCGTCCCCGGCGACACGCTGCCGCAGCGTCCGGAGCGCAGCCCTCCAGGCAAAGAGGGCATTGCGGGGGCTGTTTGCCATGTGTCCTCCCAGCGTGGTCCACAGGGGACTGTGGGCAGGAACGGAGCGCCCCGGTCTTATCCCCTTCGGTTCAGCCTAAGAGCGTCGCCGCTGTCCGTCACGAGTATCGAGTACTCATATTTCGGATTCAACTCTCGTTCGGATACCTGTTTTCCCTCTCCCCCAAAGTGTGATGGGTGTAAATGGCCGGGATCCAAGGCGGGCCGGAACGCGCAGCCCGGTTCCTGCCGCTTCCCCGGGGCGCCAACAACTTCAGGGGTTGCAGTAGCCACACACAGCGGGGCGCGCGTACGGTGCGTCGGTCAGCTCGCGGGTGTCCTGGAAAGGGCATCCGGGGCATCCAAATGTCTCAGCAAGTGCCTCGCCGGTCGGAGTACCGCAGGCACTGCACGGGAGCCCCGGTACCCGGGCGATGCGGCAAAACCCTGGAGTGCCGCACGCCGGGCACAGCGAGGAAAGCTTCCGCGCGAGGTCTTTGGCCGCGAGAGCGATCACCTCCATGCGTGTTGAGTTGGCGCTGGCACGCATGTCAGTCTCGATCAGGACCTTGCCGCTGGCGGATCGGGCCAGCGCCCTCGAAAAGGCGCGTTCCAGGTCCGGCCAGCTTGCGATTCCCTTGCAGATGGACGGTCCGTGGCCGCCGTCAGGGCGGACCACCAGGTGGTGCCCGGGAAACTGTGCGCCACGGGCGAACGCCTGGGCTGCCACCCACTCGCCAGTGAGCATATGACTGAAATTGCTGGCCCCCTGCCCCATGCCCACAACCTCAAGGTTGCGCCCGGCATCCCTCCAGACGATCAGTTCGATGTTCCACGGAAACATCGGGAAGGATGGATTCGGCCCAAAAGACCCCTCACTGGCGATCCCCAGCAGCAGGCCCGAGAGCTCCATGCCCACTGTTGCCTTCTTGCGGGCAGCTTCCAGTTGGGTTCCTGCACGGGGAACGTCGCGGGTGAACGTACCCAGCAGGTCCGTGTCATAACCCGTGACGCGTTCAACCCGGCACCCAAGGGCTTGCTCCAGCACGGGACCCAACACCCGCTCCTTTCCATGCTGGGTAAGGAGGGCAGCGCGTTCACCGGCATACACCGAACGCGGCACCGGATCGTCAGGTTTGGTCACGGCTCACCTTTCAACAAGCAGCACGGCTGGAAGTACAACCTCGCGCAGCCTCCACGATACATGAATTACGTTTCGTGAATTGAATTGCATGTTTACGATGCATTCGTGGAATGCTGGTGCAGCGAAGCGGCCAAGGGGCCCTGCAGGGTCTGTTACCGCTTCCGTCCATCCGCCGGGAAACAACCAGAGAGTCCGAGCATGGTAGACCCCATCATCCTTTTCTTCATTCTTGGCGCGCTTGCCGGGCTGCTCCGCTCCGAGCTGCGCCTCCCCGCGGCGATCTATGAGTTCGTGACCATCGTGTTGCTGCTGGCCATCGGCCTCAAAGGAGGCGTGGAGCTGGCCAAGCAGCCTTTTGGAGAACTGCTGCCGCAGATGCTGGCTGTCGTGGCGATGGGCTTCTTCCTGTCCCTCCTGGCCTTCCCGGTGCTGCGCTACCTGGGCCGCTTCAAGCGCGCCGACGCAGCTTCCATTGCCGCCCACTACGGATCCGTCAGTGTGGGTACCTTTGCTGTGGCCATCGCCTACCTGGGCACACGGCAGGTGGTCTTCGAGGAGCATATGCCGCTGCTTCTGGTGATGCTGGAAGTGCCGGCCATTATCGTGGGCATCGTTCTGGCCCGGGGAATTTCCAAGGAAACCCGGTGGAAATCAGTGGCCCATGAAGTCTTCCTCGGGAAAGGCATCGTACTGCTGCTGGGCGGCCTGCTCATCGGCTGGATCGCCGGGCCGGAGGGCCTGTCCTCCATCGAACCCCTGTTCGTCGACATGTTCAAAGGCATCCTGGCCCTGTTCCTGCTGGAAATGGGGCTGCTGACGGCAACGCAGCTGGGAGGCCTGCGCAAGTACGGCGTGTTCCTCGTGGCCTTCGCCATCATCATGCCGCTGTTATCCTCCGTCATCGGCGCAGGGCTGGGCTGGGCGCTGGGACTATCGGTGGGCGGAACAGCTATTCTGGCAACACTGGCGGCCAGTGCCTCCTACATTGCGGCGCCGGCGGCCATGCGGATTTCCGTACCGGAGGCCAACCCCACTCTGTCGCTGGCGGCATCCCTGGGGATCACCTTTCCGTTCAACGTGGTGCTGGGCATTCCCATCTACCACGCCCTGTCCATCTGGATCCATACCTTCGCGAGGGGATAACGCCGTGGAAAGCCATCAACGCAAGCTCCTGACCATCGTCACCGAGGCCGTCCTCGAGTCAACGCTCGTCCGCGACATCGAGCAGCACAACGCCCACGGGTATACCATCACCGACGCGCGCGGGAAGGGCAGCCGGGGCGTCCGGGGAGCAGGGTGGGAGGCAACCAGCAACATCCGGATCGAGGTGGTGTGCGACGCTGGGACAGCGGAAGGACTTGCTGCCCACCTTCGCGAGCACTACTACGCGGACTACGCCATGATCCTGTTCCTGAGCGACGTCGAGGTCCTGCGGCCGGCCAAGTTTTAGGCCTGCGTGCCCTCCGCGGGCAGCCCCCTTTCAGGGACGAGGACGGCCAGGAGCTCGTCCAGCTGGTGGCCGGAATCGATAGGGTGCCGGAACGGGCGGCCGGACACCACTGAATAGATGTTCCGCCGGCCTTGCCGTGTCCTGGTGATGTAGCCTGCCTCCGCGAGGTCGGCGGCGATCTTCTGGGCGGCTCGCTCGGTGATTCCCACCGTGGCGGCCAGCTCGCGGAGCCGTACCTGCGGGTCACGGGCGATGGTCAGCAGCACGTGGGCATGATTGGTCAGGAATGTCCACCGGGTCCCGCTGCCGGCCGTATCGTTTCCCTTTGCTTCAAAATCTTCGCTCGCCACCCCTTGGACAATAGCCGAGGGTTCAGCCATGCCCCAAGCAGCACACCACCTGGCCAGCGCTTATGGCCATGCGCGTTGC
This sequence comes from Pseudarthrobacter sp. L1SW, assembly GCF_020809045.1. NCBI lineage: Bacteria > Bacillati > Actinomycetota > Actinomycetes > Micrococcales > Micrococcaceae > Pseudarthrobacter > Pseudarthrobacter sp. L1SW. The sequence continues at coordinate 3,103,618 of NZ_CP078079.1, forward strand.
CGCACGGTTATCCCCGGCGAGCCTGAAAAGCGGATGACGGGGTATCCGAGCTCCTCGAGTGCCGCCTTGTCGGTGGTTGAAGCTGTGGAAACGCACACGGTAACGCCCCAGTAACGCGCGGCAGGGTCCACTGGGCAGTGCCGGAGCGGCGTTTACGAGGGAGCGGAGAGAAAACATGGGATGGAGCGGCTGGTTCAATCTGGGTGGCCCTGGGGGCGGGTTCAACGGTGGCCCGGCTACCATCTCCCGCAACAAGGACGTCTGCAACATCTACGTCCGCGGCAATGACAACGCCCTGTGGCAGCGCGCCTGGTTCGCCAACAGCTGGCACCCCTGGGGCAGGCACAACGACGGCGGCGTCCTGGCTTCGGAGCCCGCGCTCGGCTCCATGGGCCCGGACCATGAACACGTGTTCGTGCGCGGGACCGACGGCAATGTGTGGCAGAAGTACTGGACGGGCGGCGGCGGGTGGAGCGGCTGGTTCAACATCGGCGCCCCGGCCGGCGGGTTCAGCGGCGGGCCGGCAACGATCTCGCGGAACAAGGACGTCTGCAACGTGTACGTCCGCGGCAATGACAATGCGCTGTGGCAGCGCGCCTACTACGCCAACAGCTGGCACCCCTGGGCTCGGCACAACGACGGCGGCGTCCTGGCGTCGGAGCCCGCGCTCGGCTCCATGGGCCCGGACCATGAACACGTCTTTGTCCGCGGGACCGACGGCAATGTGTGGCAGAAGTACTGGACAGGCGGGGGCGGGTGGCAGGGCTGGTTCAACATCGGCGCCCCGGCCGGCGGGTTCAGCGGCGGGCCCGCCACCATCTCCCGGAACAAGGACGTCTGCAACGTCTACGTCCGCGGCAACGATAACGCGCTGTGGCAGCGTGCCTACTACGCCAACAGCTGGCACCCCTGGGGACGGCACAACGACGGCGGCGTCCTGGCTTCGGAGCCTGCGCTGGGCTCCATGGGACCGAACCACGAGCACGTCTTCGTCCGCGGCACGGACAACAACGTCTGGCAGAAATACTGGGTCCATGAGGTGGAACCGGCAGGCGAGGTGTCCTTCGCGGTGAGCGAATGCGTCTATGGCTGGACGGCCCGCTACCACCAGTCCGGGACGCGGGTCACGGTGCGGATCCAGCTGAACCCCGACGCGGGCATCAGCACCGCCACCATGGACAGCCTGCGGACCACCTGGCGGAATGGCATCATCAATAAATGGTCGGACCGGTTCAGTTGCCTGGCCCCCAACGGCGGCCGCCAGTCCATTACCTTTGACGTGCAGTGGGTCAGTTCCGGAGCGCACCATGTGGTCCGCGTCCAGCCGGGGCCCGCCCGCTCGAACATGGGGCTGTGGGACACCAGCGACACCGGCGATGTGGCCTCGCACGAGTTCGGGCACATGCTGGGGCACCCGGATGAATACTCGGACGCGGCGTGCCCCGCCAGGAGCCCGGTGGACACGGGCACGGTCATGGCGGACAACACCGAGACCGTGGCCCGTCACTACAATCGGATCACCGGATTCCACGGCTCGGGCCACAACCCGGTGGCAGGCCCATCGGAGCCGGCCGAGGTCCCCGAGGAGGCCGCCATGACGCTGAAGAACATTGACAACCTGAGGCCGGAACCGCGGGCCGCCGTCCTGGGCAGGCTGCGCGGCATGGGCGGCGGCGGCGCCGCCCCGGAGCGCGCGGAGGACACCGAAGTGTCCTTCGAGGTCAGCGGCGGCGCACCGGGTGAGCGCTACGTGTACCGGCTGGGCGTGCACGGTGACGGGGCCGCCCAGCGGAGCGTGGTTGATGAGCTGCAGCAGGGCGGGGATGAGGAGACCAGCCATGCGGTGGACCGGGAGCTGGCGGGCCGGGTGTTCCAGGCCGCCGCCGACGCAGGCTTGCTCAATGACAGCGCCCCCTCGGTGCCGCAGCAGCAGGTGGAGGGCGAGGTGCTGCCGGACAGCATGGTTGCGATCATCACCGTGCGCGACGGTGACGCCGTGCGCCGCATCGCCGTCCCCGCGGACGAGCCCGCCAACGCCCAGGCGAGCCTACCCGGCGAGCCTGCGGACATCCCGCTGCGCACCCAGGTCCAGCTCCCTTCCGATTCGGCCACGGCCCTGCGCCCGGTCCTGGAGGCGCTGGGGGCGGTTGAAGCGGCGCTGTGACGCCTGCGCGGTTTCCCTTAGGCGGAGCTGGCAGAGGTGAGAGTACGACTGCGCCCCGCGGCCGCCGTCGTCGGCCTGCCTTGTGGTGGTAGTTGGGCTTTGCGACGCGCAAACTCGTTTTCGATGCGGCAATTCCCTGGCGCTACCAAAATGTGGGTAGCGCCAGGGAATTTCCCCATCGAAAATCCGGACGCGCGTCGAAAACGGTGGCGGGAGTTCGAGCGGGGTTCTAGAGGCCAGGGGACGAACGTCATCAGCGTCGGGCACTTCCAGGTATGCGGTTCCGCTGGGGTGTTCGAAGAGTGCCTCCAGGATTGAACTGATGGCCGGGACGGGGTTTCGTCCCGGCGAGCAGCACGTGCCGCGCGTCGCCCGGTTTCCAGTTAATGCCGGCCTCCGGGAGGGGTGTGGCGGTGGTGACCGCGGCGGCGTCTGGTCCAACGAACCATACATACCGGCTGCCCCGGGCCCGGCCGCTCCTGCCGAAGCCAAACCTGGTACCAACCTGCCGCACCGGGTGGACGTGCTGGAACTCGTCCGCAGGCTGAACCGCGAACACCAGCGCACAGTGGTGATGGTCCTGCACGACGTCCCGCTCGCGGGACGGTACTCGGACCACATTGTTGCCATAAGGACGGCGCCATCATGGCACAGGGCACCCCTGCAGAGGTGATCAAGCCCGAGCGCCTGCTGGAGGCGTTCGGCCTTGACGCGCACGTGGTATGCGAACCAATCGAGGGCCGCCGGCATGTCATCCCGCTCGGAACCGGGTGGCTGCTGCAGTCTTGAGGAATTCTTGATGCAATCCGGGCTTGTTCTTGAGCTGCCGGGTTCAGAATGCTGGAAACAGACTGGGGCCGACGGCGGAGGCGGCGGATCAGCGTCGATCCGCAAAGAAGCCGCCGGCTCCCGCGCCACGTGCCCTGACCGCGGTGGTATCCTCACGTGGCGCCTAGGCCGAAATCCTGTCGATGAAGGACAGCACGTCAGGGTGGGACGGATCGATCAGGTGGCCTCCGCGTACCAGAACGGCCTCTGCTTGTGGCAGGGCTGCAGCCAACCGCACGTTTACCAGCCGGCAGGCTTCCAGCGAATCTTCGCCGGAAACGATGAGGGCAGGACAGCTTATCGCGGCGAGTTCCGCCTCCGTCCACGTGGCTGGTTCCTGGGAAAGGTCCAGCCCGCGGCCTTTCATCTCCGCCAGCAGGGCAGGGCCCGTGTCCAAAAACATGCCCTTGAGCTTGTCCGGGAGGGATTCCCAGACGTCATCCCCGAGTATGTCCCGAAGCAATGCCTCCGCCGCCGCTGCGGGGTTTTCAGCCGCCCGCCGAAGCACCCGCTTGCGCAGGTCGGCTGCCCAAGCATTCGCTTTCGGGTCAATCGTGAACAGCGCAGGTTCCAAGAGGACCAGGCCCTTCACTTTGTCCGGGAAGTGCCGGGCGAGCTCCAAAGCAATTTGGCCGCCAGTGCTGCGTCCGATTACCACCGCAGGCCCGGCGTGCAAGGCGGCCAGGAGTGCTGCTGCGTCGTCCACGTGCTCAAGCAGATCCAGGCTCGTGAAAGGAGTGGCGGGCGCGCTGCGGAAAAAGCCCCTGCGGTCGTAGATGATGCTTCGGCCGTGCTTCGCCAATTCGCGGGCGGCAGCAACCCACGCCAGCGCGGAACTCGGGGTGCCATGTATGCCAAGAACAGGCACCCCTTCGCCTTGTTCTTCGAAGTAGAGGTCGACGCCGTTGACGCGCACCCTGGGCATGACTTCAGCCTAGATCCAGCTGCCAACGCCGTACAGTGCCGTCCTGGCGGCGGCATTCGGTGTAGTCCGCCCCCGCTATGGCCACATGGCACCCGGCTAAGCCGGGTGCCATGTTCTTTATGGCGTACGACGGCGGCACGCGGCCGCCGTCGTGCGCCTAGCCTTTCCGCGGGTGGTCCGGGCACCGACTGAGAGAGGGTTTGGGCTAAACCGACATCGAGTGAGAGAGGGCGTGGATAAAACCGACGTTAAGTGAGAGAGCGTCTGGGGTGGGTTGGGGTTGGGGTGGACGGGTTTAGAGGTCTGCTAGGAGGGTGGTTGGGTTTTCTATTGCGTCGGCTACGAAGCGGAGGAAGCCTGCCGCGGTGCCGCCGTCGCAGACGCGGTGGTCGAAGGTAAGGGTGAGTTCGGTGACTTTCCGGACGGCCAGCTCGCCGTTGACCACCCAGGGCTTGTCGATGATCCGGCCCACGCCGAGGATGGCCACCTCGGGGTGGTTGATGATCGCCGCCGATCCGTCCACGCCGAACACCCCGTAGTTGTTGAGCGTGAAGGTGCCGCTGCCCAGCTCGGTGGGGGTCGCCTTGCCTTGGCGTGCGACGTCGGTGAGCCGGCGGATCTCAGTGTCCAGTTCGCGGGCGGTCAGCTTCTCCGCGGCTCGGACGGACGGGACCACCAGTCCGCGGTCGGTCTGGGCGGCGATGCCGAGGTTGATGCCGTCGAACGAGACAATCTCCTGGGACCCGTCTGAAGCGGTTTCGATCCTGGTGTTCAGCTCCGGATACCTTTTTAACCCGGCTGTGACAAAACGAGCGATGAACGCGAGCAGGCCCGGCACCTGGGAGCCGCCGGCTTTGAGTCCTTCGCGGAGCTCGAGCAGCGCCGTGGCGTCGACGTCCACCCAGACCGTAGCTTCCGGGATCTCGGAACGGCTGCGGGCCATGTTCGCGGCAACGGCTTTGCGGACTCCCCTGACCGGCGTGCGGGCAGCGATGGGCAGGCCGGTGCGGGTATCGACGCCCTCCGGAGCCCCAGCGGTCTCGACAGGCCGGGTTTCTGCAGGCCTGGTCTCAACGGGCTTGGTTTTAGCAGGCTCTGCCACCGGAGCATGGATGGCCTTCTCCACGTCGCGGCGCATGATCAGGCCGCCCTCGCCTGAGCCGGGGAGCTCGCCGAGGTCCACGCCGTGCTCCCGGGCCATCCGCCGGACCAGCGGGGAGATCACCGCACCGAGCTTGCCGGGGACGCGGGTGCGCAGCAGGGTGAGGTCGTCGTCGGTGGGCTTGGTTTCCTGCGGCTCGAGCACGGAGACTGAGGTCTTGGGCGCGCGGGTCCGCCGGGCAACACCGTGCCCGCCGGGAGTGCCGTACCCGATCAGGACATTCCCGGAACCGGCCTTTTCTTCTTCCCGGTAGGCCTCCGCCTCGGGGTGGGTTTCGACGGGTTCGCCCAATTCGGTCTCGGTGGGTGCGGTCACAGGCTCTGCTGGTTCCGAAGCCCCAACAGGCGTCACCGAGATCAGCGGCTTTCCAACGTCGAGCGTCTCGCCCGGCTGCCCGTGCAGCTCCGCCACAATCCCGGCGTACGGAGACGGCACCTCAACCGTGGACTTGGCGGTCTCCACCTCGGCGATCGGCTGGTCAACAGAAATCGTGTCGCCCACGGCAACGTGCCAGGACACCAGCTCGGCTTCGGTCAGCCCCTCACCCAGGTCCGGCAGCAGGAATATGCGTGTTTCACTCATGGTCAGTTCTCCCACTGAAGGTCGTCGACGGCGTCGAGGATGCGGTCCACGCCGGGCAGGTAGTACTTCTCAAGCTTGGGCGCCGGGTACGGGATGTCGAACCCGGTGACGCGGCGGATGGGGGCGGCCAGGTAGTGGAAGCAGCGCTCCTGCACCCGGGCCACGATCTCGGAGGACACGGACGCGAAGCCGTGCGCCTCGGCGATCACCACCGCCCGCCCGGTCTTCCGCACCGACTCACACACCGTCTCGTCGTCGAACGGCACAATGGTGCGCACGTCGATGACCTCCAGCGAGCGCCCTTCCAGCGCTGCCGCCTCGGCGGCGGCGAGAGCGGTGGGGACGGACGGGCCGTAGGCGATCAGCGTGGCGTCGGTGCCGGGACGCGCGACGGCGGCGCGGCCTTCGGTGGTGCGTCCCGCCGTCGTGCCTTCCGTGTGAAGGCGCCGCAGCTCGTCAAGGTCCACCAGATCCTTGGACCAGTAGAGCTTCTTGGGCTCCATGAAGATGACGGGATCGTCCGAGTCGATGGCCTCGCGGAGCATCCGGTAGCCGTCCGCCACGGTGGCGGGGGTGTAGACCTTCAGGCCGGCGGTGTGGGCGTAGTAGGACTCGGAGGAGTCGCAGTGGTGCTCCACTCCCCCGATGCCCCCGCCGTAGGGGACCCGGATCACCATGGGCAGCTTCACGGCGCCCTTGGTGCGGTTGTGCATCTTGGCCACGTGGCTGACGATCTGCTCGAACGCCGGGTAGGCGAACGCGTCGAACTGCATCTCGATCACGGGGCGCATCCCGTTGATGGCCATGCCCACGGCCATGCCCACGATGCCGGACTCGGCCAGCGGGGTGTCGAAGCAGCGCTGTTCGCCGAAGGTTTTGGTGAGCCCGTCGGTGATACGGAAGACGCCGCCCAGCATGCCCACGTCCTCGCCGAACACCAGGACGGACGGGTCCGAGTGCATGGCGTCGGCCAGCGCCGTATTCAGGGCCTTGGCCATGGTGACCGGCTGCGGGCCGGCGGCCTCGGCTGATGCAGCGGCGGACGCGGCGGCCCGGGCGGTGGCGGCGGAAACGTTGCCGTTGGCCTCGGATGAGGTGGTGATGGTGGGGCTCACTTGCCGGCCTCCTTGGCTTCGGAGTTCTGGGATGCTGCGTCGCGGGCGAGTTCGTCGGCGAGCAGGGCGGACTGTTCCTTCAGCTGCGGTGTGGTCTTTGCGAAGACGTGGCGGAAGAGTTCCTGCGGGTCCACGGGAACGTCCTCGCTGAGGCCCTCGCGGAGCTGGGCGGCCACGGCCTCGGCGTGCTCGGCGATCCGCGCTTCAACGGAGTCGTCCAGCAGGCCGCGGTCCGTGAGGTAGGTCCGCATCCGGTTCACCGGGTCCTTGGCCCGCCACTCCGCAACCTCGCTGCTTTCGCGGTAGCGCGTGTCGTCGTCGGCGTTGGTGTGGGCCTGCATGCGGTAGGTGTTGGCCTCCACCAGCAGGGGGCCGGAGCCTTCGCGGGCGAGTTTCACGGCGCGGTCCAGGACGGCGAGGAGGGCCACGACGTCGTTGCCGTCCACGCGTTCGCCGGCCATGCCGTAGCCCACGGCCTTGTGCGCGAGCGACGGCGCCACGGACTGGTGTGCCAGCGGCACCGAGATGGCGTACTTGTTGTTCTGGACGAAGAAGACAACCGGCAGGTGGAAGACGGCGGCGAAGTTCAGGGCCTCGTGGAAGTCGCCTTCGCTGGTGGCGCCGTCGCCGCACATGGCCAGCACCACGGTGTCCTCGCCGCGGAGCTTGGCGGCGTGGGCCACGCCCACGGCGTGCAGCAGCTGGGTGGTGAGCGGGGTGCACTGGATGCCCACCTTGTGCTTCACGGGATCGAACCCGCCGTGCCAGTCGCCGCGGAAGATGGTCATCACCTGCACGGGGTCCACGCCGCGGGTCATGACGGCGACGGCGTCGCGGTAGGTGGGGAACATCCAGTCGCCGCCGGAGAGGCACAGCGCGGCGGCCACCTGGCAGGCTTCCTGGCCGTGGCTGGACGGGTACACGGCCATGCGGCCCTGCCGGACCAGGGCGGAGTTCTGGTCGTTGACGCGGCGGCCGACGACGAGCTGTTCGTATGCTGCCAGCAGTTCCTCGTCGCCGGGCAGGGGGTATTCGTGGCCGGGTTCGGTGCCCTGCTCACCTTCCGGGATGAGCCGGCCGTCCGGGGCCACCATCTGGATCTGGTGCCGGGCCGGGAGCATGTAGTCCTCGGCGGTGATGCCGAACTTCTTGGCGGTTTCCGAGAGGTCAGTTCCGGCGGGGGCTGCGCCTGCCTGGCCGGCGGTTGTTGTGTCCGGCGCGGTGTGGTCTGCGGAGATCGTCATTGTTCCGTCCTTCTGTTGCCACTATTCCTTCCCAGTATCCGCCTAGGCCGTGTTTCGTATCCAGCACCTTACGGAATCGTGGAGAAGCTGCACGATTCCTCCTGCTCCGGAAGACGAATCGTAACTGTGAGCTGGGTTACGGGCCGGTGTGTGGACAAATTGGCGGCGCAAGGAGGTGCGCTGCCAGCGGTCCTGACATGAGCCGGGGCGGACGTGGCGGCTGATAATATCGCAGGGCTCTGATACACGCCCCCAGGAAAGTAGCCCAAATGGCATCATCGCGCCCTGCCCCCTCAGTATCGGGGCCGGTCCGCCCACGGCTGCTGCTCCTTGATTGTCTGCGCCTGGCGGCAGCCCTTAGCGTCGTGGCCTACCACTACACATCGGTTTTCGGGTCCCTGTTTTGGGGCGTTCCCGCGCGGGAGGTCTTTCCCAGGCTCTCGGGAGTCACTGCCTACGGCGCGCTGGGGGTCCAGCTCTTCTTCATCATCAGCGGCTTTGTTATCTTGATGTCCGCCTATGGGCGGACGGTGGGCCAGTTTGCCGCGTCACGGATTTCACGGCTGTTCCCGGCCTACTGGGCCGCATGCATCCTCGCCGCTTTTCTCCTGCTGGTGGTTACCGACGGAGAGATGAATAAAGTGACGTGGACCGATGCGGTGGTAAACCTCACCATGCTGCAGCAGTCCCTTGGAGTCCGTTCCCTGGACGGTGTCTTCTGGACGCTTTGGGTTGAGCTGTTGTTCTACCTGACTGTTGCGCTGTTCCTCTGGCGGGGTATGACCTACCAGAGGCTGCTTGCCTTTGTTTTCCTTTGGCCGCTCCTTGGAATGCTGTCCCTCCAGGGGGATTCGAAGTTGCTGCAGACGCTGCTCATGCCTGACTTCTCCCCACTTTTCGCGGTTGGGATGGGTCTCTACCTGATCCACTCCCACGGGCACGACCTCGTCCGGTGGTTGGCCGTTGGCGTCAACGCGGTCCTCGCTTCTCATCAGACAGCGGACAGGTTCCTGCCCGGGATGTCCCAAAGTACGGGCCACCAGCTTTCCCCTGAGGTGACGTGGCTGGTTATTCTCGGCTTCGTCGCCGTTGTTGCGCTTGTCACTACTACGCCCCTGCGCCACGCTGGGTGGAAGTGGATGAGCATCGCAGGCGCGCTCACTTACCCCCTGTACCTGGTCCACGAAATGTGGGGGTGGTGGATTATCAGGAGCCTGCACGGCGCCGTGGGAGCGTGGCCCTCCGTTGCCGTGGCGCTGGGATCCAGCCTTCTCATGGCGTGGTTGATCCACAGGTTCATTGAGCGCCGCTTCGCGGGGAAGTTGAACAGGGCTTTGCTTGCTTCCCTATCACCGGCACCCCTCACCGCGGAGGGACCTGAAAGGCGGGCACAGCCGCCAGCGGCGGGAGCCTCCCGCTCGCTTCAGGATCAGCTCCGCTAAAAGCTGGTTGCAAAGCTGGGACATGGCAAGTGTGAGCCGGGTTACGGGCTGGCGCGTGGACAAATTGGCGGGAAGCAAGGGACTGAAGTCCCTTGATCCTTACCCGCGTGAGGACCACACTCAGGGGGATGCGTTTGACGGAAACGTCAATGCGCTGAATCGAGAAGGTCCTTCTCCCTCGTGAAACAGGGAGAAGACTCCGTACCAGGCGGCAGGGATTTCCCTTGATGGGGGCGCGTGGTGCGGCGATGGACGCGGTGGGGACAGCGTGGTTCCCTCCGCCCGTCAATCACTTACCGGCATCAGTCTTCCTGTCGCCGGCGCGGACCAGAAAGAAATACGCCATCAGTCCTTCGGGGCCTGCGGCGTCATGCATGCAACGAAAATTACAAAGGGTGGGGTAGCTGTAATGGGCATTGAGAACTTGTGGGACCGGCTTGAGCCAGAAACGCGGCAGTGGCTGGTGGACAATCCTGGGTGCAGGATCCTTCCCCGGACCGTGGTGGCGGCGATAGCAAAGTCCACGGGAGCCCAGCTGGAGCAGGACCGGCACGGTGAAACTCTCCTCTCCCCCGAGGACTGCGACTTCATCCGCTCCGCGGCCGAACTGCAGGACGCGCACTTCCACAAGTCTTCGTAGCCGCGCACCCAGCAGGATTCCGTATTCAGCACCTGCCCGGGCGGCTCAAACGCTGGACAATTCGTCCTACACTGGGAGACGAATTGCAATTGTGAGCCAGCTTACTGACGGGGGCCTTGGGCAACGTGGCAGCAAGGGATGGCGGGACTGAACCTGTCCCGTTGGACGACATCGACCGCAAGATCATTTCGGAGCTGACGCGGGACGGCCGGATGTCCGTGACGCAGGTGGCGGAGAACGTCCACATTTCGCGCGCGCATGCGTACACCCGGATCGGCCGGCTCACGTCCGAGGGGGTGCTGTCGAAGTTCACCGCGCTGGTGGACCCCATCAAGGCGGGGCTGCGCTCGTCCGCGTACGTGACGCTGAAACTGAAGCAGGACGCCTGGCGGGAGCTGCGCGACCAGCTCGCGGTGATCCCCGAGGTGCACCACGTGGCCCTGGTGGGCGGCGACTTCGACGTGATCCTCCTGGTCCGCGCCGTGGACAACATCGACCTGCGGCGGGTCATCTTCGACCAGCTGCAGTCCATGCCGGGCGTGCTGGATACCCAGACGTTCCTGGTGTTCGAGGACCTGGATACGCGGTAGTTGCCCGTACTGCCCGCTATCGCCACTGCAGAGCCGCTATCTCCAACTCGGTGCCAAGCGCTCCGCTTCAGCTTCCCGGAAACGGGTCGCGTCGGCCACGTCGCTGCTGACAAAACGCGCAAGGGCTTCCACCCGGGCGACTCGCCGGTCCGGCAATTCCTGGGATCGGCTGGAACGCTGACGGTTTAGACAAAGCGCCGTCCAAGCGGCGAGTACCTAAAAAGCTGAACGCCAATGCCCTGCTACGGAAGACACGTGGAGACGCCAATGATCGTGGTCGTCATGGACTCGTCAATGGTGCCTAGCCGGGCAGCTGCAGCATCAAAAGTCACCTACAGTCAGTGACTCAGGAGCAGCAGGAGCCGTAGAACCAGGATTATTGGTCACGTTCTTGTCGTAGTAATCCTGGCCTTTTGAGACAGGGTCGGCAGCTCGTGTGTAGCGCTGTTGTGGAGAAACCGAAGCCGCCAAGATGGCAGCGGCTAGCCATCGAGCAAGGCGCAAGTTTCCTCAAAAGAGCAGTTGTGAGGTAGAGATTCTAGGACACTTCTGAGCGGACGCGCCTACCCGGTGCCCGGCTGCCCCGCAACTTATCCAGGGCCCTCTTGGAAATGGCAATAACGGGCCTCTCTACAAGAATGTGCACAAACACGCCACCGGCAACAGCGAAGATACACAGTACGAGGAAAGCAGCCGCGAAGTTGCCACCTCCCAGTATCTTCACCCACAGCGTTGCGCCGATCAAGAGAATGATGTTGTGAGTTAAATAGATGGCGTAGGAAGCATCGCCCAACAGCTGCCAGGTACGGGCGAATAAGGTTCCCGAGTTTGGCGTCAGCAAGCCGCTAACTACGGTTGCACATGCTGCAAGGGCGACAGCGGCGGAATTGAGACTGTCCCTCACGAAGAATGCCAGGACGGACGTGCCAATAATTAGAAGCCAAGGCAGGAACGGGTTCTCGCTCAGCGGTCTCCGCGGCAGCTCATACTTTTGACAGATCAATCCAATGGTGACGCCGCAACCAAACATGGCGTTGGCGCGGTTGAAGACGAAATCGAAGAGCTCGCCAGCCTCGAAGTGCATTCCTCCGATGTCGCGCAGCAGCCAAAGGGCCAGCGGCGAGACGGACCAGATGTAGAGGACGTAGGGTGCCTTCTTTCGCAGAAGGAACGAAGCGGCAAAGACGATGTAGAAGAGGGCCTCATGCCGCAGTGACCAGACGACGTTCGGTCGGACCTCACCCACGGGGACTAGGAACAGCGAGTTCAGATACGGGCCCCATTCGAACTCCTGCGTGCCAACGTAGCGGATAGCGGCATAGGCGGCGACTGCTACCCAAAGGAACGGAACGATCCGGATAAATCTCTTCGCAAGGAAATCAGCGAGCCCGGCCCGGGCCTGGAGCGTTCTTTTCTGCAGAGCTACATGGATGATGATGAATCCGCTCAGCACGAAGAAGATATCAACGCCGACGGCGCCTTTCGCGAAGAGCCCGCCCAGAAATAGCCGGTGGAAGTTTTCAGGAAAGGCAAGTATCGCCGCTGCATGCGTCATCACGACAAGCAGTACCGCATTTGCGCGGACGAATTGAAGCCCCTGAATGCCCTTGATGGGCGCACCTTTGACAAGACCGAACATCTTGATTCCCCCAAGTCTGTGATGCTCACCCGAGCAAATGGCATCAAGCCACTATTTTAGCGGTCTGAGTAGACCGGCCTCGACCTCGCAGCCTTAAACGTCGTTGTGGTTCGGCCTTCAACTCTTGGCTTTCCAGCCTCCACCTGTGTTCAAAGTGGATGCTGCAGGGCCGTAGACTTCAAGCGCAGGCCCCTTTCGATCGGCCGCTCGAACCACTCATATAGGAGGCCTGATACGGCGACGCAGAGTGAACCGATCGCCAAGCATCCGATCAGCGCCCACTCGAGCGGAAGCGGGTCAATCCACCGGTCAGCAAGTTTGATGAACATCTCGTGCACGAGGTACAGCGCGAAGGACCACTGGCCCAGTTTCACGAGGCGGTGACTGCTAAAGTGGCCAGCGCGCCCGTCCATATCGGCAGCAGCGGAGGCTGCAATAACCGCGACAAACCCGGGCAGCATAACCGTGTTGGCAACCACATACGGAAGGTTCTCGGCAGACCCTACGGCAAGGAACGTTCCCGCCATCAGAAGCACATAGAGTCCGCCTGCGACGAGCAGGGCCTGCCGCACCGTAAAGCGTGGACGCCAGTTGCGCTGAAGCGCCACGGCCAGGCAGATGCCGATAATGAATTCGCCCAGCCGGAAGGCCGGCATCGTGTAGAACAGGTAGCCCAGCGCCCGTTCCGGGGCAACAATGATGCCTCCCGCTCCAACGATCGCGGTCACGGCGAACACCAGGCCGGCCATAACCAGCACGCGCTGGAATCGTCTGACGGTGGGCAGGAGGAAGGGGAACAGCAGGTAAAAGAACGCCTCGCAAGCGAGGGACCAGGAAACACCGTTGAAGGCATAACGGTAGTCACCGGGCAGCAACCATGCCTGGGTGAGGGTCGCCACGTACGGCAACGCCGACCACACAATAGGCAACCCGATGATCACTGCGACAACCGCGGCAATGCCAGTGGTCAGTGCGTGCAGTGGCCAGACCCGGGCGAACCGGTGCCAGTAGAACTGCCTCTTGGTGTCTCCGGGCCTAGCTGACCACGCCAGCACAAAGCCGGACAGGACGAAGAAGAAGCTGACGCCGGTATAGCCAAACCCCACCAATGGGGCCGTGACTTCCATAGGTTCGAAGTAACGAGAGAAATGGTAAAGAACCACAAGGGCTGCGGCGTAAAACCTCAGACCCGTCAGGCTGCGCAGATGAACACGGCGCGTCTGAGCCACCAGCATTGTTCCCCCAAGAAGTTATCGAGACTGCCCCAATCATAAGGGGCCAATAAGACCGAATAAGTGCCACGACTCCGACGGGACAAATGTACTGGCCAGGTCCAACCGGCCCCTTGTTCCGCCGGAACGTGGGGCCTGCGAGTCGGTGACTCCTCGTCTTTTAGCGTACCCAAGCGAGGATGCCCCTTCTCGGCGGAGCTCGTAACAGGAGCCACAACTTGGCCCATCGCCGGGGCAAGGGGACAAGTTTCGAATGGGCGTTACCGGTACCCATCCATAATCGCCGCAGCGATCTCCTTGTAGGCACGGCGGGTCTCCGGTTTGAGCACGTTCAGGGTGACCAAGTCACCGTCTGCAACGCCGCGGTCGTGCGGGACGGCAATCAGCTCGCGGCAGATGCCAGAGAGGTGCTCCTCGATCGCATCCTTGTCAACGCGGGAGGAGACCTCGTCCTTGTCCGTGATCACCACGATGGCGTTCCGTGCCAGGTCCTCATACCCGTGCCCGGCCAGCCACTGCAGCGTGCTTCGGGCGCGTTTGGCGCCGCTCACTGCGTAACCGGCGGCGATCACCAGGTTGTCCGCAGACTGCAGGATGCCGCTCATGGCGTTGTGGGTCACGCCTGTACCGCAGTCGGTCAGCGCCACGGAGTAGTAGCTGGAGATGAGCTTGCGGATCCGCAGGTACTCAGCAGCCGTAAGAGAATCCGAGACCTCCGGGTCCTGCTCCCCCGCGATCAGGTGCAGCCGGCCGGCGTGGTGCATGTACCTCGCCAGCGCCGTGAGCGAGTCGATGGATTCGATGTTCTTCAACAGGTCGGTGATGGTCCGCGGAGTGGACTGCTGATAAATGCCTTCACCCAACGCGCGTTCCACCAGGTCCCCGGAATCCGGGTTGGCATCGATGGCGCAAGGGGCGTCCCCGCGGTACTCGGCGAGGGTAAGGCCCACGCCCACCGTGGTGGACGTCTTGCCGATCCCGCCCTTAAGGCTCAAGATCGCGGTGTTGTAGCTGCCCTGGAGCTGGCGCGAGATGCGGCGGGCCAGCTCATCCTCCTGGCGTTGCTTGGCGCTGGGGCCCAGGTTCCAGGCGCCGCCGGTCATGCTGTAGAGCGCGCCGCGGATGCCGCCCACTGGGCGCGGCTTCTGTTCCTTCACGAACAGCCCGGGTGAGCTGATGAAGTCAGGCATGGGGCTCTCGGCGATGCTGTCGGCAACGGTGGGCCGGACGCGGCGGAAGGCGGGGGTCTCGGTAGGCGGGGCCGGCGGCGCGGGCACGACTTCCGCAGCGGGCGCATCCGGGATGGAGGTGATGGTGTCCGGCAACGCTGGCCGAGAGGAGGCCGGCGGCCGGGTGGGAGCCGGGACCTGCGTGGAAGGCTGTGCGGCGTCAGCTGCGGCGGCTGCCTCCGCCCAGGAGGTCCGGTGCGTCACCGGCTGCGCGGCGTCAGGCTGGCTGGAAGGGGTGGGCGGTACGGCTGGCATGGTTCCTGTCCGGGCATCCTTGGGCTCGCCATCAGCGCGACGAAGGTCGCGTCGTCGGCGCAGCGGCGGCTGCCCTGCATCCTCTGCATGGGCGCGTGCGTTCTGATCCGCCGGATCGGGCATGTCTGTCCCCCAGGACGTTCGGCAAAAAGTTCGGCAGCACTAGTTCAAACAGTAAGTCTACGATGCTTTGGAGGGTCAGCCCGGACCTAGCGGTGGGTCAGTGCGGCGGCAACTACGGCCGCGGTGAGGATCACGAGGACCACCAGAATGGCGTAGGCCTGCCACTTGGGGCGGCCTTTATGGGGGTTGATGTCGACGTACGGCATGGCTAGGGGCGGTCACCTCGGGATGCGGCGGGAGCGGTTACCCGGATGGCGCGGCGCTTGAGCCTTAGCATTTGGTACAGGACGAAGAAGGGAACCAGCAGGGTGCCCAGCAGTGCGCAGAGCGCAAGGGCGTAATCGGATATAGCCACAAAAGCCTCCATCGGTCACAGTGATCCCCATCGCCCATGACCTAACCACGTGACAGTTCGATTGACAAGTCAAGTTGTCCTCGCCACCAAGAGTCGGTAATGAATCAGCGGTGGAGAACCAGGAGCACCACCGCCATCGTTGCTACAGCCAGCATTGACAGCAGGAAATGGGAAAGTAGCTACAACTTGGCGTCTCAGCTCCCGCCGTGACCGTCGGGCATACATAGCCCCCATATCTCCCCATGCCCCGATGTTATGAAGCTCAAGGTTTTAATCAAGTTGACAACCTACTGCTACGTCGCAGGCTAGGCTGTTCATGCCGTTCTTACGGCCTAGCACTTCCACGGGCTTCTACTGCAGAAGCGTTTTGAAGGCTCTTCACGGTTCGTGGTGAATGTTCTGCCGAAGGAAGTTCATGCTTGCTGTTCTCGCGGCACTGCGCAACAGGATACGCGTTTTGTAGTTGCGCGCGTTGGTGGATCCCCGCGCCAGTCCTCTTTATGTGCTTTATCGCGGTGTTGTTGGCTTCCACTTTCGCGGTTGTGGCACCCGTGACAGTGAGCACTTCGATCTCCTTCCACGACCAGCAGACCGTCCGCAGAGCCGGTTGGTTTCGGGCTGCGCGGCCTGAACCACCAGTGCATGAAGCCGGTCTTTCGCGGCAGCCGCGTCGGCGAGGGACCCGGTGGCCAGCAGGGCCCGGAGCTGTTCTTTGACCAGCCAGGCCGTCCGCAGTTTCCCGGTGGCATCGTCGGTTGTGAACACGGTGCTGAGCCTGTCCCGTGCCCGGTCCGAGAGTGTGTTCCCGGCGCGAAGGAGCAGCCTCCGGTTGGCCCAGACCGGATCAATGGAACGCCCCCGCCGGCCATGGACCTGCTGGTGGGTCGTTGCCGGACTTCGGTGAGCATGTCGTTGCCGAGCTTGACCAGGTGGAACGCGTCGACTGAGACAGCAGTGCGTGGCAGCCACATCCGCAATGCCTTGCGGAACGCGGCGGATGGGTCGATGGCAGCGACCTGCACGCCCAGGCGCCATTCGAGCGGGCGGGCGAACAGCCAGTCCCCGAGACCCTCACTGTCGCGGCCGTCCAAGATTCCCAGGACTTGTCCGGTGTCCAGATCGACAATGGTGGTCATCCAGGGTTCGTAGCGTTTCCAGGCCTTGGTGGCGGGGTCGCAGAAGAACCGTACGGACCGGTAGCGGTGTTCATCGATGCCGAGCATCCGCGGTGCCAGGGCGTCGACATCGGGCAGCGTCAGCGCCGCGGAATCCAAGGCCCGCTGGACCAGCCACCACGAGACACCGAACGAAAGCGCGGCCTCGGCCGCGGCCCCTGCCGGATCCGATGACGGCGGACACGAGGGCGTCGCGGAGCCGGCGGGTGGACCGGGCCCGGCGCGGGACCTGGGTTGTTTCCTCGGTGAATGTCTGGCGCGGGCACAGGTACTCATCGCAGAAGAATCTCCGCATGGCCCAGACCACTTCGATCGGCCCTGCGACGGGGATGTCGCGCAGGCGTTGTGGGCGGCGGGAACGCACGCGGTTGCTGATCACGCCGCAGGACGGGCAGCCGACCTCGGCGGTGGCCACGCCACGGATCCGCCGCTGGCCGAATGCGGGGATCTCGGTATCGGTGACGCGGTAGTCGGGCAGGTTGAAAATCGCGGTGGCAGCATCGGGGCGCGGCGAATAAGGCTCGATCAAGGCTCGTAGCTCCTGACTTGATGAATGCGTAGAGAACATCCATCACAGCAGGGCTACGAACCCTTCAGCTTTCAAGACACGGAATCCGTTTGACCACGAACCACGAAGAGCCCGTTTTGGACCACCGCGACCGCTCCGGCCCCAGGACCAGCACGAGAATGGCCTCGGTTGCACCGCCAGAACTATTAAGCTCGACTGCGCGAGCTTGAGGGGCAGCCTTTGAATCCTTGCAGGGCTACGATCCCATCAGCTATCAGCATACGGAACCTGGTTCACCACCAACCACGAAGATCCGGTTTGAGGTCAGGAGTGGCACCACATCCGCACGAAGTGTTACTGGGGGCCACGATGTTGGGAAGCCGGGTCTGAACTATAACCCATAGGGTTGGACCTCTGCCACCGCCAGTGATCTTCACACATTCGGGCAAGGGATCGCTTCGCTGACCAGCCCAAGTCAGCCATAGCTTGAGATGGATCCGCATAACTCACCGCTGAGTCACCGGACCGACGCGGGGAGAATTCGTAGGGGACTTCTTTTCCCACAGCAGCACTGAATGCGTCCAGAACCTCCAACACGGACGATCCACTACCGGTCCCTAGGTTCCAACTGAACGTACCCTGAACCCCTTCTAGATAACTCAGGGCAGCGAGGTGTCCAAGCGCGAGGTCGACGACATGAACGTAATCTCGAACGCCTGTCCCGTCAGTCGTGGGATAATCATTACCGAACACCTTGACGTATTCATGTCGCCCCGCCGCCACCTGAGCAACAAAGGGCAACAAGTTGTTCGGTGTGCCTAGCGGATCCTCACCAATAAGACCGGACTCATGAGCGCCAGCGGGATTAAAATAGCGTAAGAGCGCAATGCTCCAGCGACTATCAGCGCTGCCCAAATCAGTGAGAATGTCTTCGATGTGCTCCTTCGTCCGACCATATGGATTAGATGCATTCAACTCGCACCCTTCAGTAAGGGGAACACGGTCGTTGTCCCCATAGACAGTGGCGGACGAGCTGAACACTAGTGTCCGAACATCATGTTTATCCATAGACCGTAGCAGATTGATTGTTCCAACCACATTATTGTGGTAGTACATAAGAGGCTTCTGCACAGATTCGCCAACGGCTTTAAGCCCGGCAAAGTGCATTACAGCATCGAAGGCACCAGCGCCTAGTAATTCGTCCACTGCCGCCGAGTCCAATAGATCAACAATCCGAAGGTCAACGTTTTTACCGGTGAGATGACCTACCCGCACCAAAGACTCGGAGCTGGAGTTTGCCAAGTTGTCAACAACCACGACTTCGTGGCCAGCTTCCAAAAGGCTCAAGGTCGTGTGTGAACCTATGTATCCGGCACCACCGGTCACCAATATTCTCATGAGTCAAGTCTAGTAGGCAGCAATAGAGTCAGGCTAGGTTGCGTCGGATAATCCCCAATTAGCTGCATGGAACTCCATCTCACGAAGCCGGATCTTCGTTTTTGATGTTACTTCCCCATTCTTCCTACCGAAAGCGGGACAACGCCCTCAAGTGCCGATCTTTACGGGTAACAAAGACTGCGCAACTTGGCAAGCGTAGTTTGATCAACCAGACCTTCGCCGTCTAGCAATGAAAGGCCCGCCAACTTTGCAGATTTTCTCTCCGCGAACCATGAACCCTTTACTGCTTTGAGAACTCTGTGGATGGTGATCCCTAAGCGTCGCGTGACCGGTACATAAGACTGGCGAATGTTATAGCGGCTCCGAATTAACAGGTGCTCAGAGGTATTATATGCCACCTGGTTATGCGTCACCTGCTCTTCATGAAAACGGAACGCCGCAAATGGTTCGGAGACATACTTGAAACTGATTGCAGAATCCTGGCGCAGGCGTAGGAATAAATCCCAGTCCATCCGCATGCGCAATTGACTATCGAATGGAGCAGAACCTAAAACGCTCTTACGGAAGAAAGTCGAAGTACTCATCAAAGTGCACCCACGCCACCGCAAAACGCTATCCGGAACGTCGTAGCACTTGTAAAGGCGCATAACTTTACCCTTGCCGTCAACCAAGACCGTATCACCATAGAGTACATCCAACGATGGGTCTGCGGAAAACTCCTGAGCAACACGGTCCAAGGCTCCAGGTAAGTAAAAATCATCGGCATTAAGCCAACCAACCACTTCTCCCGCAGCTCGATCTAGTGCCTTATTAAGAGCATCAGATTGCCCATTGTCATCCTCGCTACACCAAGCGATCTTATCGCCATAGGCGGCCAGTTTATTCTGAGTGCCATCGGTAGAACTACCGTCCATAATCACATGCTCAACCGATATGTGGTTGGCCATTACTGACTTTATGGCAGTATCTATGTATCGTGCATAGTTGTACGATGGAGTAAGGATAGAAATCCTCAATTGCTACCTTCCTAAGGACTTGTATTCGGAATGCCGGGCAAAAAGATTACGATCGGGTACAGTGCATCTATGGCCTTCATCGACACACTCAGGGCCGACGCGCGTCGGCTCCACGCCAGCAGCACATCCCTCACGAGTCTTGTAAAACTTTTCGTGACTAACAGTTCTTTTGCTGCTGCTACTGTCTTCCGCTTGTCTTCGGCGTTACGGGACTCCAGCCCTGGAACAGCTCGGCTGCTCGCTAAGGCCAATTTGATCCTACACGGCATTGACATTGATTACCGAGCGCGAATTGGACCTGGCATCCTGTTTGCACATCCCGTGGGGACAGTTATCGGCGGGGATTGTCGCATCGGAGCCAACGCCACCTTGATGAGTGCCGTCGTATTGGGTCGACGGGACGTGCTGGGTGGACCGGACAAGGGAATGTATCCGACAATCGGAGACGATGTGACGCTTGGAACCGGGGCCAGTGTGCTAGGCCCCGTTACGGTCGGAGCCGGCTCGTTGGTTGCAGCGCATGCATTGCTACTGGAAAGTATCGAGTGCGATTCTCTAGCCGTGGGCATGCCGGCCAAAGCCAGACCTGCCAAGGTGAACACCCAACAAAATGTAAGTACTCACCACAGTTCCGATGGTTCCAATTGAAACAGCCCAGACAAAGTCCTGCAGGTTGCCGTTGTTTATAAGGACCATATAGAACGCTATAGCCGACGCTGCAATCCCTATTACCTGACCGGCGAGGGAAAGTCCGCCCAGCCGTAGTACCCGAATCACTGCCCCGCCTGGCTGACCAATGAGTACGAAAGTCAGAGCCACTATCACAGGAAGTGAAAGTTCTTGCACCACCTGTAGTTGCTGCTTAGGTAGCCAATGCTGTCCTGTCACCCGGACGGCCCAAAATGCTGCCACTCCCATAAGGCAAGCAACGACACTGCATGCAGAGACGCCTATAACGAGGTTCCGGATTAGAGTCTTACGGTCTCTTCCAGCACCAAAGACTTTGATCATTCCGGGCTGGAATGCCGTACCTAATAGCGCTAGCGGAGACAGCGAACTCTGGGTCAATCGCATACCGCCAAACGACGAGGATCCATACATAGGCAGAGCCATCAATGGTAGCAATTGCGAGATACCGGTCGCGAAAAAGTACTGTAGAGCTAGCAGGAACTCAAACCTACTCTTGCCGCGAATAAAAGCCATAGCTCCTGACATGGCAACATTTCGCCTTGTCATAAAGCCGGCAGTCGGCCAAACTAGAGCAATAACGGCACTTAGCCACATATTTGGAGTATGTTCAAACCCGGTCATTGCCAGAGTGATGAATAGTGCTGCAAAGGCGAACCGGGTCGCCTCGACTAAGAGAACAACTGCACGACCTACCTGTTCTCCTGCGAAGAACCAGTACCTTATGGCGTCCGAACCTACAAATCCTGCCATATAGAGAGCGCCTGGCAAGAGCTGCGGCATTTGAACTCCGACCAAGAAGGCGACGGTCAAGCATGTAAGGCCGCTTATCCATACGATAAAAAAGGCCCCGTAGCCCACTGACCGTTTATCAGCCAGTCCTTGCGAGAGAAGCTGTTCCGCGAATACCGAACGATTGAATGACAAAATTAACATCCAAACGAGCCAAACACCCGCAAGGTGCCCGAAGTCATCGGGCGGTAGCAACTGGGCAAAACCTAATGTAACCAAAAAGCTTGTACCCGACTGAAGGACCTGACTAGCCGCTGTATACAAGAGAGATAAAGCACCTTTTCTCACTGTCTACGTCGCCTCGGTGAAACTTTTGTGTTTCTAGAAAATGTGCTCGCCACAGCTGCTCCCCCATCATTCGGGGCAACAGTCGCTATCCCACTGGCTACCGGGCGAAAAGTAGTTCGCGTTGTATTAGCAAGCCCTACACAAATAATTGCATAGAAGAAAAGAGCAGAACCAAGGCTGTCAATAACCGGATTCACCGCGAAGGTGGTAAGTCCGGCCACAAGCGCCGGCATCCATTGCTGCACAAAGACTTGGGAAGTGGGATCTGAGAGTTGCATGGCAGTACCCACCATTGTCACCAGAAGAACGCACAAAAGCACCACGGAGATAGCCCCTCCGACTAATCCTAGCGTTAGGAAGGAATTGTGTAATGGGGTGGGCCGAAAGACACCGTTAATGTTGGCAAGGGCAGTAATACTAACTCTGGCTGCACCCCCAACGAGCGGATCCTCCTGAATGTATGGTACAGCTTGCTTCCAGAGGAATAGCCTGGTCTGGGTGTTATCGGTGCGTCCCACCGCAGAGTAAAAGCCCGAAAGGGCCCTTTCAAGGGGTTCCATTAGGGCAAAGGCAATTAGCGGCACGCCAAACACCACTACGCTAACTTCAAAGCCGCTACGCCTTTTTCGTACGAGGAGGAAAATGAGAGCCGCCGAGAACAAGGTGGCCACAGTTGTGGCAGAGGGATACGCTATAAGTGACCCGACCATAGCCGCCGCCATTAGAAACTTCACACCGGAGGCGCCCTTTCTTCTAGGCATGCAAAAAATGAAAATTGCAATAAACGCTTTCTCGTGACTGAGCAGCACCAAGGGCCCCGTTTTATTGGTCATTAAAACCTCAATTAGGCAGAGCAAAGCAAAAAGACCAGCTCCGATGTACGCAACTGTCTCAGCACCTATGCTGGAAACCCTTTTACCGTCGCCCAGTCTAAGGAGTTGCATGACACCCATCGCCCCAATCAACAGGGGTACGGCCGCAACGACCAGGGTGTCAGTTGACCATGCACCCTCTACAGCCGCAGCGCAAACCAGCACGAGAAGCCATGCACTATAAGTAATCGAAAGCAGCGCTAGGAAATAAGCCCGCGGAGCGCGCAGGGACAAACTGCCCTGTAAATCGAAGCCAACTGCGAGGACCAGGCCTAGAAGCACGGGACCGTAACGCCAACTTGGCCCGCCTGTTGTCCATCCGAAAAAGTCAAGGGAGACAAGCGTCAAAGCAACCGCGGTCGTCAAAGGCATAAGGAGTCTGGGGGTGCTACCAACGGAGCCCTGCGTCGCCTGATGCTGAATAATACGCATGCGGTTAAGGTTTCGTTTCAAGGGTTACCGCTCTTACTTCTAGGACTGAAGCCGCCCTCGATTGCTTTTCGTACCATCGCAGACACGACGGTCCGCGAGATAACCCACACAAATTCCGTATTTCCGAAAAAGTATCTCTTCCATAGACGTTTAGGGTCAGATAACAGCCTAAAAAACCATTCCGCACCAATTCTCTGCACCCAACTCGGCGCTTCTCTGACGGTTCCAGCCGCAAAATCAAAGGCTGCTCCGACACCCGCGGCCGGAATGCCGAGCGATGCAACAATTTCTCGTGCAATGAAGTCCTGCTTCGGTGTACCTAGACCGACCCACACAATATCTATGTCCTTATTGCCGAGAGCCTGAACACATTCCGCGATTAGGGTCGAATTAAGTGGTGAGAACGACGGCGCATATGAGCCGGCTATCTGGATGCTTGGATACTGCTCCCTGAGTCGTTCTTCAAGTTTTCTTAAAGTGTCCGCGGTGGTACCAAGAAAAAAGTGCCTTGTGTTCTGCGGCAAGCCGAATTCAATGGTCCTTCTAAAGAAGGATGGTCCGCGGACTCTTCCAGCGTGTGTGTAGCCAGCAAACCATTTCATACATGAAACGATGGGTGCACCGTCAGGATAATTCCGGCCCGTCCTCATTAGGAGGTCAGAATATGCTGGATCGGAATTTGCCAAGACAACGCTGTAGGCATTCGCGAGCCTTATGCATTGTGGCTTTATCTTGCCTGATGCCATCGCCAGTGTGCTGAGGGCTGCTTCGTCCAGTGTCGTGACGGCGAAAGGTACACCACCAACCACGGCAATGGGTGTGACGTCAGCTTCCAATTCGGTTCCCATTTCGATAGGTATGCAATCTAGAACGAGTGTTTTAAGACGCTGGCCATGGTCTCACCCACCAGCCGATGGCATGCTCAGTGGAGCATGGAATCGGCGACACAAGCCCTTGACATAGGTGTTTGGGAGACCGAGTCCTCGGCTTCCGAGCAGCCAGCTAACCCACTCTTTCCGTCGTGGAATAGTAGCTATACGTGTACGCATCCTGCCCCTTCGTAGGCATATGGTTCAAAACCAAACCCAGAAGTTCGGCTTCCACCAATTCCAGTGAGGACAATGACTTCTGCAGATCTTTGGACTTGACTTTCGAAGACCCAACTACCAGCACGACACCACCCACTTGTTGGGCTAGGACAACAGCATCCGTGACCGGGAGAAGTGGCGGCGCATCAATCACCACAGCGTCAAAGGCTTCTTCCAAGCGTTCGATGAGCTCTCTCATAGCCTGAGAACCCAGGAGTTCGCTCGGATTCGGCGGAATGCGTCCGGAAGTTAGAACCCATAACTGGTCATCACCCCACGGCTGCAGGAGGTCGTTGACCTCAGCTTCGCCAATGAGCGCTGTAGTTAAGCCAGCGTTCCGTTCCAACCCCAAGTAATCGTCAACGCGAGGTCGGCGAAGATCTGCATCCACCAGAACGACTGACTGCCCGGCCTGGGCCATAGCGATAGCAAGGTTGGTAGCCGTCGTGCTCTTTCCTTCGCCCGGAAGTGAAGATGTGATCAGAACAGCCTTCGAGTTGCGATTCACATGCGAGAACTGAAGATTGGTCCTGATCTGGCGAAAGGACTCCGCGCGTGGACTTTGGGGCCGCGTTTGGGTAAGAAGGGGCTTCTTAGCTGCATCCGCGTCAAACGAAATGCCTCCGAGTATCGGGGCCTCCGTGATCGATCGCACCTCAACTTCTCCTCGGACTTTCGTGTCCAACGTGGAGCGTGTAATCCCGATGATCGCACCGAGTATCAGTCCGACGGCCCCGCCTACTAGGAGGTTGAGACGAATGTTTGGTGAGGCGGGTGCGGTGGGAGCCACGGCAGGCGAAACAGTGGAGATCTTCACCGGCGACAACCCGCCCTGGGATGGCTTCTCCAAGTTGTCAATCGTACGTACGAGGCTGTCTCCTACGGCTTGAGCTATGGAGGCAGCTTGTACAGGTGACCCGTTGGAGACACTTATGGTTATCAAAACTGTATTAAGACCCGCGCTGGCTTCAACGCTCTTGGCGAGTTCCTGCGGCGAAACTTCTAGCCCCAAAGCGTCGATCACTGGCTGCAGCACGGCCGGAGTTCTAACAGTTTCAACGTAGGATTGAACCCTCGCCTGACTGAATGTATTTCCCTGCTGCAGCTCAGTTATCGACCCCGCACTTTGTATCGAAACAAATAGCTGCGTCCGAGCTGTGTACTGAGGAGACACTGCCAGGGAAGCGGCGCCCGCGACGAGTATCCCTAAGAGTAGGGCTGATACCACGATGGTCCAGTTTCGCCGCAGCATTCTAAGGTAGTCACGCAGCTCCAAAATATGGCGCCTTTCTTCAGTCGTTTCCAGCTTCACCTTGCTGGATGTTATGAGGCATCGCCCTGCAGCTTTACTGGGCATTCGGGCACCACGGAGCCAGACGCTAGGAGTAGGCAGCCTTCAGCAAAGAGGTCATGCTGTTCTTTGTCCAGTTCCTTTGCGGCATGTAATCCTGCTTGTAGGCACCTTCCACCGCTCGTGCCAGTCTAATTCCCAAATCCTGCACGGGCTCAACGTCAACTACCACGGCGTTATCACCCGCCATCTGAGCAACTCCGCCAAGATTCAGGCAGACGACAGGCAAACCCGCTGCCGCCGCTTCGGCGGATGCCCAAGGGGCCGTGTCATGAAGGCCGGGAAAAAGCAAAACGTCGGCCTTAACGAGATGGTTCGCAATCTCTGAGTGCTCGATTTGCCCCAACAGAGAAATCCTATCTTCGAAACCCGTCGCCCATGCCTCTAACCCAGCACGTAAGGGACCATCTCCTATCACAACTAATCGCCAATCATCATCAAGTTGCTCGAAGGCCGACTTAACCAAAAACAATCCTTTTAGGTCTATGAGTCTTCCTACGAACAATACGACCTTACGCCCGGGGACGTACTGCCGCGTCTCGTAGTCTTCGTAAGGTAAAACGCAATTGGAATGCAATAAAAGTTCTGCTCCTGCCGGCGAACTCCTAACGGAATCTTCATTCAGCGATATGAAGACGTCCACTCTTCCCCGAAGGGCCAGTCTGACAAGCGCGCGAGACGTCTTAGTGGCCACCGTCCGTAGCGCCTCCTTGAAGGCAAACTTCTTCGCTAATCCCCTCAACAAGGCGAGCGGTGGATAAGTGTTTCCCCCGGCGGGACCCCACACAAATCTCGTTCCCTCAGGCAGACCGAAAAGTACAGGAGGAATCATCCAGTCGGAGGCAAAAGTAGCATGGTGAAAAACCGTCGAGTTTTTGGATTCACGCCTTACTACAGCTGAGGCAAATATGATCCACGAAAGATATCTACAGTATGTTGACTTTTTTCCGTCAAAAGGAGTCCGAACGCGAACAATGCGTACTGAACATGGAAGTTTGAGCACCTCGGACTCCAATGTCGGCGCGTTCCCGGTACGAGTAACAACAGTGATGCCATCTACTAACTCGGCAGCAGCCTGCAGGAGGGACCACCCAGCACCCGACTCACTTCCCTGGGTAGGATCACACGCGTAGGCTGAGAAGACGAGATTGTTAGCCGGAGAAGTTTTATCTACTAGCATTCGGTCACTTTCTGAGTCTGTTAGCTACTTGTTTAGAGTGTTTGTGCATAGGCGCGCGACCAGGACCGGTGAACTGGCTATTCACTTCTATAGTCGGGTTAGTGAAGGTGCTAATTTTGCCGTGCCCATAGCAACTTTATCGACTGGCAAGTAACCCGCCGAAGACTTCCTCTGTCGCATTGAGCCAACAATCGGGAGCGAACGCTTGATCGTAGTACCGCCGAGCACCGGCAGAAAGCTCAAGACGCTCTGGAGGCGTACTACGCAACACGCCCACAATTGCTAGTGCCAGTTGGCGGGGATCGTTGGGCTTCACTAGCGTCACCCCTGGGCCTACGAAATCAGCCATCCCGCCTACATTCGAAGCTATTACTGGGGATCCGCAGGACAACGCCTCAATCACTACTCTGCCAAAAGGTTCTGGCCATATAGACGGAACGACAACTGCCAGGGCCTTGGCCATGGCAGGCGCAATCGCTGCGGGTTCCACCGCCCCATGAAAAACTACACGGTCGTCCAAAAGCCCTGCCGGTTGTGCACAACCGTAAACATCGATTCTCAAGGCCGGATCAGGCACGAGTGCCGCAGCAGCGAGCAAGACGTGCAAGCCCTTTTCAGGGGAGTCCCTCCCGACAAACACGAAGGACGATCGTTCGCCTCCATTTTGTTGAGTGGATTTGAGTGGATCAGGCCAGACAAGGTTGGGTCTAACAACTATTCGATCTGATTCCAAACCGGATGCAACAGCGATTGCTTTAACGTACTCAGAGACAGCTATGAAAGCGTCAGCAACGTTAAGTAATCCCAAACCACTTTGCATCATCTTGGCTAATGTAGTTGCGGTCGAGGCTGCTCTAGAGTCTCTGTAGCACGCATGACGAATGCCGCTCAGGGGGATTGCGCGCCCTACACATAATTGGCAGTCCTTACCCTCCCTGAAAGTTGTTCCAGCGATGCAGCCTATACGATAATTTCTCAAGACCTGCACCACAGGAATATCCATCGATTTCGCGGCAAGGATCGCACTTGGCGAAAGCGCGGGAAAAGTATTGTTAACGTAGACGACATCGGGCCGAAATGACGCTACAAGTTGCTTTACGTCCTTATAGACGGCGCGATTGAATGTCATGTCCGTCAGCGTTCTAAGCGGACGGTTCGCGGCGACATCGCTATTCCTGACGGTATAGTCCCTGACCTGGTATCCACTCGCCTTGAGAAAAGCCCCTTCGGTTTTGTGGCTTACGTCTTCGCCGCCCAAAACTCGGTATTTGGCATGCATGGTCAAGACGCGCAGAGGCGAACTCCCTGCCTGATTTAGGCCGCTAGACAAGCGATCCTCCTGCAAAGTTGACGATAACTGACTTGCAAAGATTCTTCGGGCATACTTTGCTCGGCTTCACAAATCAGGAGCGATCCCGGTTGGCGATACCTCTGACGGCTCGCATTGACCCACACCCGCTCTAGTCTGGCATACTCCATGGCCGCTACTGGATGTTGCCCTCGCAGGAGGGCTGTAGTTTCGCTACTACGGATAGGAATCGCTCAATTCCGCACTCCAAACGCTAGGCTTCGGACGCTGCAGTTTGCTGGCCGGGCTGGCCTAGCAATCCCAACCTCAGTGGGTTGCTGGCAGTGGCACGCGGGCTATCACACTTTTCGAGGACCGGCAATCTCGGCCGTGTGACGATCCAGCTATGGGATATTCTGTCTCGCGACATAGTTTCTGCGGCAAAGGCACCGACCCTGTAGTCAGATTCTGCCGCGGACCACAACAATGGGGGGAATCCTATGACCATGAGAGCACTGATCACTGGTATAACGGGCCAGGACGGCTCCTATCTTGCTGAGCTATTGCTGGGAAAGGGCTACGAAGTCCACGGACTAATTCGTAGGGCTTCGACCTTTAATACAGCACGAGTTGACCACTTGTACGTCGACCCGCATGACGCCAACGCAAAGCTGTTTCTCCACTATGGGGATCTCAGCGATGGGGCCCGGCTAGTCACGCTCCTGGCCGAGATCCAACCGGATGAGGTCTATAACCTCGCTGCGCAGTCTCATGTCCGTGTTTCTTTCGACGAGCCCGAGCACACGGGAGACACAACTGGTGTCGGTACCATTCGCCTTCTGGAAGCCGTTCGCATGTCGGGGATCAAAACTAGGTTTTATCAAGCATCGTCCTCCGAGATGTTTGGTGCCACCCCTCCTCCTCAGAACGAAGAAACCCCTTTCTATCCCCGTTCCCCCTATGGCGCAGCAAAGGTCTACAGCTATTGGATTACGAAGAACTATCGTGAGGCGTACGGAATGTTCGCCGTTAACGGGATCCTCTTCAACCATGAGTCACCTCGCCGCGGCGAAACGTTTGTCACCCGAAAAATTACACGAGCCGTCGCGGCCATCAAGGCCGGCAAACAGGATCTTTTGTACATGGGCAACCTGGACGCGGTCCGCGACTGGGGCTATGCAGCAGAATATGTTGAGGGCATGTGGCGCATGTTGCAGGCCGACGAGCCGGATGACTTCGTGCTGGCTACGGGGGGCAATTACACAGTGCGCGACTTCCTTCAGATCTCCTTCGAGCACGCAGGCCTCAACTGGGAAGACCACGTTCGCTTCGATGACCGCTACCTTCGGCCGACAGAAGTTGATGCTCTCGTGGGCGACGCTTCCAAGGCTCAAGAGAAGCTCGGGTGGAAGGCGTCAGTGCACACCCCGGAGCTTGCTCGAATAATGGTAGACGCAGATATCGAAGCTCTGAAGCATGCGGGAAACCACTGGATCGACAAGGTGTCTCTTGAAAGCTGGAAGAACTAGTGGCTGAGGAACTGAATTTCGTTCCCACCAAACTCGACCGCTCGTCTACGTTCTACGTAGCGGGACATCGAGGACTGGTGGGTTCAGCGATCTGGCGCAGACTTGAGCAGGACGGTTTTTCCGACCTCGTTGGCCTTACCTCCGCAGAACTTGATCTCAAGGACCGGGACGCGGTCCTCCGATTTTTCGCAGATGCGAAGCCCCGGTACGTGGTTCTGGCAGCCGCAAAAGTGGGTGGCATCCTGGCCAACAGCACCTATCCCGTCGATTTCTTGAGTGACAACCTTAGAATTCAAGTCAACGTCCTTGACGCGGCCAGAGAGTTCGGCGTTGAGCGGCTCCTCTTCCTAGGTTCTTCTTGCATCTACCCCAAGTTCGCGGAGCAGCCCATACGCGAAGATTCGTTGTTGACCGGTCATCTGGAACCGACCAATGATGCGTACGCCATCGCGAAAATCGCTGGGATCATGCAGATTCAGGCGATTCGGCGGCAGTACGGTCTGCCATGGATTTCTGCTATGCCAACTAACTTGTACGGTCCTGGGGACAATTTCTCTCCGGAGGGATCGCATGTCCTTCCAGCACTGATCCGTCGTTACGATGAGGCTGCTCGTGCCGGCACACCTATAGTAAGCAATTGGGGTTCTGGTACTCCTAGGCGGGAATTCCTCCACGTAGATGACATGGCGGCGGCTTGCCTACATTTGTTGGAAAACTACGACGGGCCATCCCAGGTGAACGTAGGAACGGGCACCGACGTATCGATCAAAGAACTGGCAACTCTTGTGGCCGATGCTGTGGGATACACCGGAGAAATTGCATGGGACACGACCAAGCCCGACGGAACACCCCGCAAACTCCTCGATGTCTCCAAGCTTGCAGCAGCTGGTTGGCGATCGACTATTGGGCTTGAAGCGGGAATTCGCTCGACGGTTGATTGGTATAGATCCAACCTCGCGCATATTCGCAACTAGTCAAGAGCGACTGATTTCGTTAGTGACTCTGAATTGGGGGAAATGTAATGAATGCGGGCGACGATTGGCGGGCAAGATCCGCCCGCCAGTTGCGAGTAGTTGACGCGTTCGTTGTAGTTTGGGCTGTCGTCGGGGCCTACGTCATACGCTTCGGTTTCGAAACGGACGCGATAGTGACAGGTCAAGAGTTTAACTACGCCTGGCTGTCAGTCGCTCTAGCCATCGTGTGGTGGCTGATGTTGGGCGCATGGAACAGCAGACAAAGCAGGATCTTGGGTGCTGGACCTGACGAATACAAGCGAGTAGCTGCGGCGTCACTGTGGCTTTTTGGGCTCATTGCCATTGTGTCGTATGTCCTAAGAATTGATACAGCTCGAGGCTACGTCGGGGTCGCACTTCCGTCCGGCTTATTGGGATTGCTTCTGGCGCGCTGGCTCATTCGGCAGCACCTAAGCGTCAACCGCCAACTGGGAGAGAGTATGTCCCGTCTCCTCCTGCTGGGCGGCCCCAGCGCGGTGGCGCATCTTGCACGTTCTTTGGATACTGCGAAGCATGCCGGTTATCTGCCCGTTGCCGTGTACACACCGGGTAACGCCGAAGGCCTGGTTGTCGAGCCCGAGTCCGGGCTACCTGTCCTTGGGAGTAAAGCCGATGCCAAATCCATAGTTGAAGCCATCGAGGCCTGCAATGCGGATGCCGTAGCAGTTTCAGCAGGGGTCCAATTGCACCCGCAGACACTCCGTCACCTTGGTTGGGAATTGGCTTCCCGAAATATCGGGCTCATCATGGCGCCGGCACTCACAGACATAGCCGGACCGAGGATTCACACTCAGCAGGTTGCTGGCCTCCCTCTTATTCACGTCACCACCCCAACGCTTGAAGGGGGGCAGCGCGTGGCCAAACGGCTGTTCGATGTCATCGTTTCCGGCGTTCTCATTATCGTTTCTTTGCCTGTCATGGCGGCCGTTGCGTTGCTGATCAAGTTCCATGACAAGGGACCGGTGATTTTCCGGCAAGACCGTGTGGGAATTGAAGGAAAGCCATTTCAGATGTTGAAGTTTCGTTCGATGATTGTTGATGCGGAGCGGCGACTAGCCGAACTGAGATACCAAAGCGATGGTAACGGGCTGCTCTTCAAGATGAAGAATGACCCTAGGATTACGCCAGTTGGACGTTTCCTCCGGAAATTCAGCCTCGATGAGTTACCTCAGCTCTTCAACATCTTCGTGGGGTCGATGAGTCTTGTTGGCCCGCGTCCTCCACTTCCTTCTGAAGTTGCTGCCTACGAGAAAGACGTCCGCCGTAGATTGCTAGTTAAGCCCGGGCTCACGGGTCTTTGGCAGGTTAGCGGTCGCTCTAACCTATCGTGGCAGGATTCGGTGAGGTTGGACCTCTATTACGTGGAGAACTGGTCCTTGGCTGGCGATCTTCTGATTCTCATCAAAACTTTCCGTGCCGTCTTCCGCGGCTCCGGAGCCTACTAAACGATGCCTCGTACGAAAACCGCCCTTCGGGGGAAGGACAACTACACATGAAAATATCTGTCATCGGTTGCGGATACTTGGGAGCCGTCCACGCGGCTTGCATGGCTAAATTAGGCCACGACGTAGTAGGAGTAGATGTCGACGAGCGCAAGATCGCTGAGCTCTCCGCGGCAAGGGCTCCCTTCTATGAGCCAGGACTTGAAACGCTCCTTCAAGAGGTACAAGAAACGGGCAGATTGAAGTTCACCACGGACGTCTCAGCTGTCGCCGGTAGTGCGGTCCATTTCATTTGTGTAGGAACTCCGCAAAAAAAGGGCGAAAACGGAGCCGATCTTACTTTTGTCGACGCAGCAATGCTAACCCTGATGCCTCACGTAATGCCGGGTGACGTGGTCGTTGGAAAATCGACAGTTCCTGTCGGCACAGCGGCGCGGCTCGCGGGTTTGCTCGAGAATGATCAGCCCTCGGCGCACCTCGTTTGGAACCCAGAGTTCCTCCGCGAAGGGCATGCCGTTGCTGATACGCTCCAGCCCGATCGCCTCGTGTATGGCGTGCTGACTGGTTCAGAGGAGCACGCTGCTGTGGGGGTCCTCGACGATGTGTACAGAGTGCCGCTTTCGGCCGGTACTCCACGCCTGGTCACAGACCATCCCACGGCTGAGCTCGTGAAGACCGCTGCAAACTCTTTCCTGGCAACGAAAATCTCATTCATCAACGCTATGGCGGAGCTCTGCGAGGCAGCCGGGGCCGACGTTACGCAACTTGCGGATGCAATCGGCATGGACGATCGAATAGGACGAAAGTTCTTGAACGCGGGGATTGGATTCGGCGGCGGTTGCTTGCCAAAGGACATCCGCGCGTTCATGGCTAGGGCAGGTGAACTCGGCGCCGACCAAGCTCTTACGTTCCTCCGTGAAGTCGACGCAATCAACATGCGCCGGCGGACCAAGGTGGTTGAGCTGTCCCGCGAGCTGTGCGGAGGCTCCCTGCTGGGCAAGAAGATTACGGTGCTCGGCGCAGCGTTCAAACCGGAGAGCGATGATGTTCGTGATTCTCCCGCACTGAGCATTGCTGCCCAGCTACAACTCCAAGGGGCAGTCGTGACTGTCACGGACCCCAAAGCATTGAGCAACGCCGCCCGCCGTTTTCCGGAGCTTCACTATGAGGCGGACTTCAGCAAGGCACTTGAGTCTGCCGACGCGCTTCTCCTACTGACTGAATGGCAGCACTACCGGGACCTCGACCCGTACGAAGTGGCTGGCATCGTCGCGTCGACACGGATCCTTGACGGTCGCAACATACTTGATCCAGCCAAATGGCGGGCAGCGGGTTGGGTCTACCGGGGCCTTGGGAGGCCCTGAGTGGCAAACTCTCGCATTACATCTCAGACCCGCGACGCACGCACTTTTGGGACCAAATCACGTAGACAGCTTGGGCGCCGGAGGAATCGTTCGCTCATAGTGCTAGCACTTTGTGGAACCGTTGTCGTTGTCGCTGTCGCGGCAGCAGCTTGGTTGGCGACCAAGGCAGCGACCATAAGGGACGAGCTAAACGCGGCAAGCGTGTTGATCGCGCCTTTAAAGAGTGAGGTAGCCAGCCAGGACACTGAAGGTGCTATTTCGACAGTTGACCAGTTGCGCGTCCATACGACAGCAGCCAAGCAATCTGCGGAAGATCCTATCTGGACCCTGGCCTCCGCTGTTCCAGGAATCGGAGCCAATTTTGCTGCCGTTACTGAGGTCACGCAATCGGCAGACGACGTGGCTAACTTAGGACTGGCGCCCCTTGCAAAAGTCTTCCATTCGCTGGACTGGAAGACCTTGGTACCTAGCGGAACGGCTTCAAACCTGGGGTCCTTGAAGGCTGCTTCTCCCTCTGTTAGTTCAGCTGCTCATGCTGTTCGGGCTTCGTCCGAACGACTGGATGGAATTGATGCTGACGGCCTCTGGCCTCAGGTTGCCAGACCGCTCGTGGAGGTTAGGGACCAGCTACGAGAGGTGACGGGCGCTCTCGATGCATCTGCGGACGCTGCACGACTGCTGCCCAATATGATGGGAGCTGGAACCCCTAGGAACTATTTGCTCATGGTGCAAAACAACGCCGAGTCTCGCGCGTCGGGCGGTATTCCTGGAGCACTGGCCGTTCTAGAGCTTCACAGCGGGAAGCTCTCACTGGGAGCACAAAGCAGCGCGGGTGAGATAGGCACGATGTCCCCTGTTATCGCTCTGGATGAAGTCCAGCAACAGATCTACTCAAGACGCTTGGGCAAATTCATGCAGGACGTAAATCTAACACCTGATTTCCCTACTGCGGCCAGAACGGCCGCGGCCATGTGGGAGCGTAAGACCGGTCAACGCCTCGATGGTGTGGTTTCGGTTGACCCAGTTGCGCTGAGTTATCTTCTCAATGCCACGGGCCCGGTCCGCATCAGCGGAAATGAGCTTTCACAGGTGACGAGCCTTGGGCTACCCACGGAACTGAACGGCCAAAACGTCGTGCCAACTCTCCTTTCGGAGGTTTACGCAAGAATTGAAGAACCCAAGCTGCAAGACGCCTACTTCGCTGGGGTGGCCCAGGAAATCTTTCGCGCCCTTTCGAGCGAACAGACTGATCCGAAAGACCTCATTTCTGGTCTTTCGCGTGGGGTAACCGAGGGTCGCATCTCTCTTTGGTCTGCGACGGAATGGGAACAGTCGATCATCGGTACATATCCACTTAGCGGTTCTATCGCAGGGTCAAGCGTTCCAGCGGCCCAGTTCGGCGTCTACTTTAACGACGGTACCGGCGCCAAGATGGACTATTACGTAGAGCGCACAGTCCAACTGATTAGGGAATGTCCAAAAGATGGATATGAGAACACGACCGTACGCGTCACTAGTACGAATAATGCTCCAGCCGACGCAGCGACGTCCTTGCCGGCCTACGTGACTGGGGCTGGAGTCTTCGGAGTGCCGCCAGGATCGGTTCAGACTAACATCGTTGCCTACGGCCCAGCCCAAGCCACCGTGGAGACCGCACGGCTGGACGGGCAGAAGACCGGGTTTGCACCCTATCTACATAGCAACAGACCCGTAGGGGTGCTGGCCGTCCGACTAGCACCAGGCGAAAGCAGAACGGTCGACTTCACGTTTGGAAAGATTGTGCAGCATACGGAACCTAACGTAGTTGTCACACCTACCGTCCAAGATGTAAAGGACGTAAAGTTGCCGATGGAAAACGCGGCCTGCGGGTAGACAATGGATAACTCGTTAACACTATGTAAACCGACTGGATTGAGATTGCTCACACGCAAGAGCAGATGGTAGCTTCTTACTTGGGATATCTATCCGTAGTTCTGCACACAGGTCTCGTGCGGAGGGGAACACCCCGATATCGGGTAATCAAAAAACTTATACGTCTCCGGGGGGACACATGAAAAAAACACTCGCAGCACTCGCGCTTGCCGGTTCTATTGCCCTTGTAGGGGCGGCTCCTTCCATGGCAGCCACCTACCCCGCCCTTCCGCCGCAGGCCGCAGTTTCTGACGGCGTCGTAGGCCCGGGCGAAGACTTCATTTTCAGTGGCCAGGGGTTCCTTGCCGGTGAAACTCTCACGATCACAGTGACTCCGGGTGACGCTCCGGCCTCGGACGGCGCAAGCATCGCCGGTGGTGCAGCTGTAGCTGCGAAAATCAACCTTTACTTGGCCCCGAGCACTCTCAGCACGACGGCTGACGCGCAGGGTCGGTTCTCGCTTCCCATTTCCATCAGCGAAGCCGGCACCTACTCCATCACGGCAACCGGCAACACCTCAGGCGTAACAGTCGGTCCAGTGACGGTTAAGGTCGCCGCTTCACTCGCCAACACGGGCGGCGCCCCGCTGGCTAACACCGGCAGTGGCCTGGCCAACACCGGCGCTGATTCCGGTCTGATCCTCTGGACCCTCGTTGGGGCAGGAGCACTGGCTGCCGGCGCAACTTCGGTTGTTGTTGTTCGCCGCCGCGCCAAGGCTGAGGCTGCTGCCTAACAGCGACAGGCAATCCACCGAAGAAGGTGGGTGTACTCCAGAAATGGGGAACACCCACCTTCCTTCTTTAAGGATTAACGAGCTAAGCAACGAAGGCTGGCGGCCGGACTGTGGTATCAATATGAGCTATGGGGAGACATTGGAGCAGAACACCGAGAGAGTTCGACTTCTCCATACCACTCCCCCGCCCACAGGTGCTCCGTTACGCCCTTCTTTTACTTCTGGCCGCATTCGCCACCGCGACTACGGCATTAGCCCTTCTACGGACCCCCTGAGGCCCAGCTTGTGGCACCTCCGCGACCACAGGCTTTGGCAGGTCCTCCTCGCCGCCATGCTGATTGCCCTATCCGTCATTGCGTTTTGGCCAAGCCCCGTTGATCAGCCTGTACAAGGTCAACTGGCTGCTGCGATGGATTTCCTTCATCTTCACGGAATTCCAGCTTGGTTCAACTACAAATTTGTTGAGGCATCGGCAAATGTAGCGCTCTTCGTGCCGCTAGGAATAGTGAGCTCGCTGGCCTTTCCTGATAAATGCTGGTGGCAGGTTGGAGCATTTGGCCTGCTGATTTCCGGCTGCATGGAGCTGGGCCAGCTGCTATTTCTTCACGACCGCTTTTCGACCCCGCAAGACCTCGTGACAAACACGTCAGGAGCAGTCACAGGCGCGCTCCTGACCGGGTGGGCGCTCAGAAAACTAGAGGCCCGCCACCTTTCGGCAGCGGACCTCTAGAAGTCAGTGGAACGCGAAACTAGCTGACGAAGCCCTTCATCCAGGTCTTCAGGTCCTCGCCGAACTCAACGCGCTCTGACGCCAGCGTAATTACGGCCTTGAGGTAGCTCAGCTTGTCGCCGGTGTCGAAGCGGCGGCCCTTGAAGACAACACCGTAGACGCCGGAGCCTTCGCCCTCAACGGCGGCCAGGGTCTGCAATGCGTCGGTCAGCTGGATCTCACCGCCGCGGCCCGGCTCGGTGTTCTCCAGGACGCCGAACACGGACGGGTGCAGCACGTACCGGCCGATCACCGCAAGGTTGGACGGCGCCTCCCCTACGGCAGGCTTTTCAACGAGACTGTTGACGCGGACGTAATCCTCGCCGTCGACCGCTGTGATGTCCGCACAGCCGTAAGCGCTGATCTGGGACGGATCAACCTCGATCAGGGCGATGACGGAGCCGCCGGTCTTCTGCTGCACATCCATCATGGTGGTGAGCAGGTCCTCGGCCTCGTCAATGAGGTCGTCGCCGAGCAGGACCGCAAAAGGTTCGTTGCCCACGTGCTGGCTGGCGCACAGCACCGCGTGGCCCAGGCCCTTGGCCTCGCCCTGGCGGACGTAGTGGATGGGGCCAAGTTCCGAGGCGTACTGCACGGACTCCAAGCGGTCCTTGTCGCCCTTTAGCTCCAGTGCACGCTCGAGACCCGGCTCGCGGTCGAAGTGGTCCTCCAAGGAGCGCTTGTTGCGCCCCGTAATCATCAGGAGGTCGGTAAGGCCGGACTTCACGGCTTCCTCAACGACGTACTGGATGGCCGGCCGGTCCACGACCGGCAGCATTTCCTTCGGCATTGCCTTGGTTGCGGGCAGGAAGCGAGTCCCCAATCCGGCAGCAGGAATGACGGCTTTGGTGATAGCTTTCCCCGTAGTCATAGCTGAACCTTACAAATCAGGTGTAGACAAAGGCAATTTCTCCGCCTAAAGGGCTTACCGAAGTCCGCGGAGATCGCGCACGAGCCGCGGAGCTGAACGGAGGAATCTTGCCCATCTGGCCCGATACTGCGCGAGCTGGCCCCGGAGCGACATGTCAGCGTAGATGTTTTGACTCAGGAGGACCTCAGGAGGCGGGAACATAGCGCGCCACAGCATCCCAGGCTTCTCCCGCCACGGCGCCCGGACGATCGCCACGAGCCGGGCGCTCCCCGGTTCCCTGGCCATCAGCCGGTTGCGCCACTCCATTGACGGCTCAGGCCACTCAGGTACGGTGGTGTCGGGCAAGAGGTCCTCAAGGAAGGTGCGCATCGCCGCCAATGAGCCAGTCGCCGTCGCGATCTCAAAGATGGCTGGCGCGTGGGAGTAACGCTTCGTGATGTCAGCCAGAAATTCGAGTTCCTTCCGGCACGCAGGCAGCTGGGGCGATCTCAGGGCATGCAGTGCCAGGATCAGGATTCCCAGCGCCTTGGAGGGGACGCGCACCTGCTGTCCGGCCAGCTCAAGGGTTTCGGTGCTGGCCCACATCACCTCAAAACACTCCTCGGCGGCCATCTCCATCCCCGGAAAGCGGAAGTGGACGTCGATGCAGCACGGCCATTCTGGATGGTCGAGGGTAAAGGAATGCTTGGGAAACGTTCTGCTGTCAGGATCCACGGGGCGTTCCCGCCAGCCGCGTTCCCGCAGGCCTTGCAGCATCCGTTCGACGCTGGAGGGTTCCACGTAGACGTCCACGTCCGCTGACGTTTTGGGCTGGCGCAGGCCCTGTGCCACACTCGCCGGCCCCTTGATGAAGAAGGCCCGAATGTCCAGGCAGTCCGCCACCCTCGCCACCAGGGTGTGGCCCAGGAGGACGGCCTCGGAGATGCTGAGCTGCGTTGCACTGCCGTTGTCCGCCACGGGAACCGCCTAGTCCCTTGCCCTGCGGCCGCTGAGCGCGGCTTCCATTGGGACTTGGACATCCCTGTCCGGTTCTGCGCCAGGGCGCCGGGATGCGGCGGCAGGCTTCGGGCTGGGCGCGGACGTATACGTTCCGTAGTAGGAGTAGGCGTCGGTTCCCTTGGTGGGCACGTAATTGAGGACGGCGCCGAGGATCCGGCCCTTGACCTTGTCCAGGTTCCCCAGGGACTGTGCAAGCTGCTCCTGCGTTGTCCTGCCCGTCCGGATCACCACGATGGCTCCGTCCGCCGCCCGGGAGAGGACCGCGGCATCCGTCACCGGCAGCAGCGGCGGGGCGTCGATCAGGACAATTGCGTCTTCCGCCAGGCGGTTGAGCATATTCCTCATGGCCTGGGACCCCAGCAGTTCACTGGGGTTGGGCGGGATGCGGCCTGAGCCGAGGACTGACAGATTCGGCAGGGCACCCCACGGCTGGAGGACGTCCGCCAACTCGGCGGTACCGGTGAGGACGTCGGTGACGCCCACTCCCGGAACAAGGTTGAAAACGTCCACCAGCGTGGGCCGGCGGAGGTCGCCGTCGACCACCACGACGTTCTCGCCGGCGGCCGCCATGGTGACCGCCAGGTTTGCCGTGACCGTGGACTTGCCTTCCGCCTGCACGGAGCTGGTGACCACAATGATCCGCGGCGGCTGGTCCACGTCCAGGAAGCTGAGGTTGGTCCGCAGCTCCCGGAGGGCCTCCGCCATGGCTCCGCCGGCGTCGTGGACCTCCGCCTCGGTGTCCGCGTCCAGGATGGTGCTTTTCTGGTCCAGGCGGTGGTCCAGCGGCAGGGTGCCGACCACGGGGACACCGAAGAGGCGTTCGACGTCGGCAGCCTTGCGGATGCGCCGGTCCAGGTGCCGGCGGATCAGCGCGTAGGCCACGCCGAGGGCCAGGCCGACAACCGCGCCCAACAGCAGGTTGAGCTTGGTGTTGGGCGACGTGGGGCTGGTGGGAAGGACTGCCTTGCCCAAGGGAAGCACACGCACGGCCGTTGCCGTGGGAGTCACGGGCGTCACGGCGTCCGCCGTTGCTGTTCCGGGCTCACCGGTAGTTTCGGCGGGAGGTGCCGTTTCGATCGCTTCCACCTGGGCGGCGAGGCCGTTGACCCAGGCGTCGGCCACGCGTTGTGCTGTGGCGGGGTCCGTGGAGAGGGCGGTCACCCGGATCTCTGCGGTGTCCAGCGGGACCTTCACGCTGATGCTGCCGAGAAGGGCGTCCGCTGTGGTGTTCAGCTCAAGGGAGGCGATGACCCGGTCCGCCACGAGCCGCGACTTTGCCACGGACTCGTAGTTCTTGACCTTGGCCTTCGCCAGGCTGTCGCCGGCCAGTGACAGGCTTACGTTGTCCGAGCCCGGCGTGACCACAATGCCGCTGGAATCGGAGGAGTAGATCTTGGGCTGGAGGACGGTCCAGCCGAACGCCGCCAGCGTGGCCAGGAGGGTGAAGGCGACAATGGCCTTCCAGTAGACCCGAAGGACCCGGAGGTAGTCCGCCAGGTCCATGCCTGCGGGCGCTTCCGCCGGGGGTGCTGCTGTGCTCATGGTGGTTCCTTCCACTCAAACCTACTTGCGGCCCTGTTCCAGGACCGACTTGGCGACCAGTTGTTCTGTGGCTGCGGCGACGGCGTCCCGGTAGCCTTCTGGGGTGCCGTGCACCTTGCCGACTTCTTCGGCGAGCCTGTCCGGCTGTATTGGGTTGGCGGATGCTTCCCAGATGGCCGGGCCGATCCCGCTGAGCCGCACAATCTCGTTGTCCAGCATCACGAGGAGGTCGCCGCCGATAACCACGGCGTCCTTGGGTGCTGCACGCCGGATGAAGCCCTCCGGGACGGGTCCGGCGTGGGCGTCGTCTGCTGCGGGGGCTTCCCACTCGCCTGCGCTCCCGGTCTGCGACCGGAACAGCGGCTCCAGGGCGGCCGGAAGATCAGCGGCTTCAGAGTAGGTCACCTGCCACACTCCCCCTATGCCGTCGACCAGGCGGCACAGCGACTGCAGCGGCTCCACCATCTCCCCCTGCGAGGACGAATCCGGGATCAGGGCGAGCACCGCGTCAGCCAGCGGGACCCTTTCGAGCACTGGCGCGGCAGGGCGGCCGCTGGGGACCCGGTTGAGCAGCACGACGGACTGGATAAAGGGTTCTTCAGGCGCCGGCTGAAGACCGAGCTCATCCGGCCCCACCTGCCGCTTGGGAAGTACGGGTCCCTGCTTGACGGACAGCGGCTTGGGGTATGGAACCACCGAGCCGTCCCGGGCGATGGCCACGGTCTCGTCCGTGACATACCCGTAGGTCCCGGCCAGCACCGAGGCCGCGGTGGTTTTGCCCGTTCCCGACCTGGCCACAAGCGCCACCACCGCACCCGTGG
This sequence comes from Pseudarthrobacter sp. L1SW, assembly GCF_020809045.1. NCBI lineage: Bacteria > Bacillati > Actinomycetota > Actinomycetes > Micrococcales > Micrococcaceae > Pseudarthrobacter > Pseudarthrobacter sp. L1SW. Next base: position 3,144,212 of record NZ_CP078079.1, read on the forward strand.
CGGGATCCGCCACTCCGCATGCGTGGAGCATCGTCAGGCGGCCCGCATTGGCCAGGATGACCTCCACTGTGAGCCGGGACGTGAGGTGCTCAGCCAGCTCCGCGAAGGAGGCGGACCGCAGCTGGAACGTGCCGGCGTCGTACTTCCGTGACCGATAGGCGACCGACGCCGTGAACGGCTGGTCCGCGGTGGGTTCCAGCGGCCGCGGCGGAAGCAGGGGCCTGCGGCCGCCGGCACACCGTGCCCATGCCGAGCGCATGGAATCCCGCTGCTGCCACGTCACCGCACGGCCCCAGCTGACCGCGAACTGGGTTCCCAGGATGTCCAGGGACAGCAGATCGCTGCCCTTTGCCAGTTCCTCGACCAAGCGGTCCTGCCACGCCAAACGAGTGTTCCCCAGGACTCCTGCGGCCCTCATGCCGTCACCGGGACTCGCCGCTGGCAGCCTCGATCAGGGACTGGGCCTCAAGGCCAGCCAGGAAGCTTTCCACCTGGGCCTGCATCTGGCCCGACTGGTCCTCGAAGGTGGCCTCAAGCTCAGCCAGGAGATCCTGCTGCGTCCGCTGGCCGTCGATTAGGTCCCAGATGGCTGCAGCCGGGCCTTCAAGGACCACGGGCTGCGTTGCGTCGAGGTGCAGCAGGGCGACGCGTCCCTGCCCCTCCGCCCGCGCTTCCGCCACGAGGCCACCGCGTTTCCAGACCATGGTCAGTACGCCACAGTCAGGGTGCCGGTCAGGATCCGGTCCGTCCCGTCCGGCAGCCGGAGGGTGATGGTCAACGTGTAGCTGCAGGTGACCTTCGAGGGTGCGGGAGTGACGCGCTCGTACTGGAAGGAGACAGGGAAATTCAAAGTCTGGCCAGCGGTCAAACCGCCTGCATAGGTGAAGGTGGCGTTGAAGTCGTGGGCGGCAGTGTATGACGGCGATGTCAGGGTGGCGGAGGTGATGGACTGGACGCCGACTCCCGCGGTCACTGTTCCTGTTGGCTTGATGTTGATGGTGCCGGTGATAGCACCGGTAAAGGCAGCACCGCTATTGACGATCTGGAAGCCCGTCGGACCGGTACCTGTGTGGTTCGTGCCGGATCCGGTAGCCGTTGAACTGGTGAAGGTGATGGCCGAGCCGGCGCCCACCAGTGCTGCTGTGGTACTAAGGCCGGATGCCGCCGCTGCGGGGGCAGCAATGGCGGTGGCGATCACCGGCACTGTCCATGCCACTCCAGCAATTACCCTGCGCCGGCTGACGCCGTGTGCTTTGCCGCCACTGACCTTCGCGTTCAGAACCTCAGACAAGTCTGCTCCCAAGTATGTTTTCCAGCCCGGCCGGTCCTTGAAGACGGGCCGCGAACTTTGGCCGGGATTCCCCGGCTTCGCCTACTCTTTCGAAGCTGGCGAAAGATTCCTGCAACCAACCTGCAAGGTTCGGTCAAGATCAGGGAAAATGCCGCAGGAAAATGCGCTTGACCTGCAGTGATAAGGGTTCTGGGGTTCCTGGTCAGGCCTTGGCCCCGCCCGCCTGGTGCGGGAGGACCACATCGTCGGCGGCGCCCCCGGCAGAGGGAAACAGGAGGAGCAGGAGGCCCAGGCCTGCAGCCGCGCCCACGAGCTGGGCGATGACGAACGCGGGCACGGAGGCGGGTGCGATGCCGGCGAAGGTGTCACTGAAGATGCGGCCGACAGTCACCGCGGGGTTCGCGAAGGAGGTGGAGGATGTGAACCAGTACGCGGCCCCGATGTAGGCGCCGACCGCGGGCGCGGCCAGCACTCCCCGCTTGGTGGCGGCGAGAGTGAAGATCAGCAGGATAAGTCCGGCCGTTGCAACGACTTCTCCGAGCAGATGCCCGCCAGTGGCCCGGTCCTTGACCGAGATGGAGGTCCCCACCTCAAACATGGCATTCGCCACCACGCTGCCGCTGATCGCACCGAGGGTCTGCGCGGCCACGTAGGCCCCGAGCTCGGGCAGGGCAAGGCCCGTGCCGCTGCGCCGGCCCAGGATCAAGTCCACGAGCGAGACGACGGGATTGAAGTGCGCGCCGCTGACCGGCCCGAATACGAGGATCAGGACGGTCAGGCCCAGCATGGTGGCAGTGCTGTTCTGCAGAAGCTGGAGGCCAACATCGCCGGAAGATAGCTGCTGGGCCATAATCCCGGAGCCCACAACGACCATCACAAGCAGGCTGGTGCCAAGAAATTCAGCAAGGGCGCGGCGCCACAGCGGCGGCTGGTTAGTAGTCATGGCACCAAGCTTGACCGACGAGATTACCTCAGTCAAAATTGAGTCAATGAATACTGAACCAGCAGATGCGTTCCAGTCGCGGGTGGCCAAGCATGCGGCCCTGGCCGATCCGGCGCGGCTGCGCATTGTTGATCTGCTGACCCTCGGGGACTTCTCACCCACGGAACTCCAGGCCGAGCTGGGCATGCCCTCAAACCTGCTGTCCCACCACCTGCGCGTCCTGGAAGGAGCCGCCCTGGCCACCCGGCACCGCTCCGAGGCGGACAGGCGCCGCAGCTACATCCGGCTCGCCCCGGGCGCGCTGGAGGGACTCGCGCCCGGGGTGGAGCACGGTGCCGCCCGCATCCTGTTTGTCTGCACTCGGAACAGCGCCCGCTCCCAACTGGCTGCCGCCCTCTGGCGCCAGGTCAGCGACATTCCCTCCACCTCGGCCGGGACGCACCCGGCGGAGCGCATCGCCCAAGGCGCCATCGACGTCGCCCGCCATCACGGAGTAGCCCTGCCGGAGGTTCCACCCAGGAAACTGGGCAGGATCGCCGGTGGCGACTTCGTGGTCACCGTCTGCGATAACGCCCATGAGGAACTCACCAGCCTCGGCGCCACCCACTGGTCCGTGCCGGACCCCCTGCGGATCAACACCAAGGAAGCCTTCGAATACGCCTTCGAGGACATCTCCCACCGCATCAACGGCCTCGCGCCGCGGCTGCACGCCGCCTGAGGGCGGCCCTGTCCCCCGCCGCGTCCCAAGCAGGCTGTTCCACCTCAGTGACTCCAGGAGAAACCAATGAGTACCGAAACCACAAAGAAGCCTTCCGTTCTGTTCGTCTGCGTCCACAACGCCGGCCGCTCCCAGATGGCCGCGGCCTTCCTCACCACGCTCGGCAAGGGTTCCATCGAGGTGCGGTCCGCCGGCTCCCAGCCCGCGGACAAGATCAACCCGTCCGCGGTGGAAGCCATGGCGGAGGTGGGCATCGACATGTCCGCCGAGGTCCCGAAAGTCCTCACCACGGAGGCAGTGAAGGAATCCGACGTGGTGATCACCATGGGCTGCGGCGACGAATGCCCGTACTTCCCGGGCAAGCGCTACGAGGACTGGGTCCTGGAAGACCCCGCCGGCAAGGGCGTGGAATCCGTCCGGCCCATCCGCGACCAGATCAAAGCACGCGTCGAGAACCTGATCGAATCCCTCATCCCCGCTGCCAAGTAGCCCGTCCCGGACCAGGAGTGATACCCGTGAGCAGCAACAGCGAAAACCGTGACACCAGCCTGGGGCTGCAGGACAACACCGAACTCCTGCACCGCATCAGCGCCCGCCTCGGCGAGCGATTCTCCGGGATCTTCGCGACCGAAACCGTGGAGCGGTACGTCTTCGAGTCCTACGCCGCGCTGGCGCGGACGGCGAAGATCACCAGCCACCTGCCCGCCACCACCGAGCACTTCGCCGGTGACCGGCTTGCCGCCCTGGCCAAGTCCAAGGGAGCGATCGCCTCCGAGGTTCCGGAGGTTTTGTTCGTCTGCGTGCAGAATGCTGGCCGGTCCCAGATGGCCGCGGCGCTGCTGACCGTCGAGGCCAAAGGCCGGATCAACGTCCGCTCCGCAGGTTCCCTGCCGGCGGCCCAGCTGGATCCCGCCGTCGTGGCAGTCCTGTCCGAGATGGGCCTGGACCTGGCACGGACCTACCCCAAGCCCCTGACCGACGACGTGGTCCGTGCCTCGGACGTGGTGGTCACCATGGGCTGCGGCGATTCGTGCCCCATCTATCCCGGCAAACGCTACGAGGACTGGGAACTGCCGGACCCGGCAGGCCAGCCGCTTGAAACCGTGCGGGAGATCCGCGACCAGATCCACGGCAGGGTCAAGAGCCTGGCCGCCTCACTCACAAAGGAAACAACGCAGCCATGACCACCGAACCCACCGGCACGCAGAAGACCCCGTCCGTGCTCTTCGTCTGCAGCAAGAACGGCGGCAAGTCCCAGCTCGCCGCCGGCCTCATGCGCGAAGCCGCGGGAGACGCCGTCGACGTCTACTCCGCGGGCACCAAGCCCGGCACGTCCCTCAACCCGCAGGCCGTTGAATCCCTGACCGAACTGGGGATCGACATCACCGGCGAACACCCCAAACCCGTCACCGACGAGGTCCTGGACACGGTGGACGCCGTCATCGTCCTGGGCACCGAGGCGGAGCTTGACGCCCCCGAGGGCACCCGCTTGGAGGTGTGGGAAACGGACGAACCCTCTGAGCGCGGTATCGAAGGCATGGAACGCATGCGCCTGGTCCGTGACGACATCCGGAACCGGGTCCAGAAGCTGTACGCGGAGCTCACCGGGAGCTAGGGCGTGCCTCCTCTTCGTGGCGGGAATTTTCCTCACTCACGCCGCTGTACATTGCCATGAAACCGTAGTGGACCAGCACAGCCAGCACCGCCCCAATAACGAGCAGCACCGCGGCAGAGACGGCTCGGCCTGTCACGGGCATGGCCTAGTGTAGGTCCGCCTGGCCACGTGTCAAGAAGCAGGCGGCCAAAAGACCCTGTTTGCGTTCCCTACGCGGTAGTACATTTCGGGAACCGGCCCCCGCCCCGGGAAGCCGGCGAAAAGGAAGAGGCCCCCATGCATTCAACAGACTTACGCCAAAGAACCCGCATCACCGCGACCGTCGCCGGTTTGCTCGCCTCGTTGGGCGGTGCCCTCCTTGCGGCGCCGCCCGCGTCGGCCGCAACGGTCTTCAGGGTGCAGTACAGCTCCGAGTACGCCCAGGCCTACACCAACTCTGTGTCTGCCGACGGGTGCACCTACAGCAGCACGTCTGCCGGCGCCGGAACCGCCGCGGACGGCGGCACTACCGTGTTCTACTTTTCCTCTACCTTCAACCAGTGCACCTGGGAGGGCTCCTCAGCCTATGGCGAAGCACCTACCGAAACCTTCACCGTGGACCGGAATTCCGCGCATGCCGTAGCCACAGTGCCGCTCTCTGACGGGTCCCAGATCTACCTGGACCTCACCTGGCAGGGCACCGGAGTGGTGGAACGCGGCGGCACGACGTCCAGGAGTGTCCTGCCCGGTCAGTATGTGCAGCGGACCGCGGTCCGGGGCACAACGCAGCAGGCAACAGTTACCGGGACCCTCTCCTTCGAGAACGCCTATATTTCAACATCCAAGGGCGCCACGATGTTGGTGGCGATAACCGGCAGTTGAGATTGGGCAGGCCCTGACAGTTCGCTGGGGTTATGTCCGACGACGTTGCGGCCTTTGCAGTCCTCTCCGGCCTTGGCACCAGGTCAGTTGCCGAGGCCGGAGAACCTGGGCTCCCGCTTCTTGCAGAGCCGGGCGGACCACCTATGTGGACGGGTAGGGCCCGGACTCGGCCGAGAAAGTGGTTCCGCCTTCATCCGTCACCATCTGGTCCGATTCCGTGAGCGCAGCCGACGCGGAACAGTCATCGCACCGGCCAACAAACTGGTGGGGGCAGGCCTCGAGTTTGATTCCATCCCCGGTGGACATTCTGGTTCGCATGGTTCCCGCCGTTCCTGAATCGTCCCGGGTCACCAGGAGACTCATTCGTCCAACCGCCGCGAGGGTGGTGCCGGCGAATGCTGCGGCGGGAGCCGTGGCCACTAAGCCCCTCGCCTCGCCGGCACTTCCATTGAACAACCAGGCCACGCGGGTTACACGAGTAGGTGATACCCGTTTCCAACGGGCCAACCGTACTTACCCACGTCCAGGGAACCGCTCCCTACCTAAGCCCCCACCGGGCTTGGCCCCACAGGCGCCTAACCCCGAAACTGCGGCTCGCGCTTCTCCTGGAAAGCCCGGACACCCTCGGCATGGTGCACCAGCCCGAACGGCCGGCGGCCCTAATCTCCTGATCCGTGCCTCAGACTTTGCCCTGGCGGATGGCGCCAAACGTACGGCATCCAGACATCGTCATATTCAGCGAACCTTGGCTTTGGTCACGGTGATCGTGATAGGGCCCGTGGTCGCGTCGGGGCCGACCCCGTTGGTAGCGGTGACCGTAAACGTTGCCTTGCCGCCCTTGGTCGGGGTCCCGGAAAGGACCCCCGTGGTGGTGTTCAAGGTCAGGCCCACGGGCACTGCACCTGAGGACACGTAGAAGGTCGGGGCAGGGTCACCAGTGGCGGTGAACGTGTAGCTGTAGGCGGCACGCGTTGTCGCTTTGGTCGGAGGTGTGGCCGAGGTGAACACCGGGGGTGCCGAGCTAACATCGATGACCGACACCGTGTTGGAACCGTAGTTGGTGACGTAGGCCGTGGACCCGTCAGGGGTGAACGCAACATCGGTTGGGCCCGACCCGACCGGGACCGTCGAGGCCACCGTACCCGACGCCACATCGATGACCGACACTGTGTTGGAACCGTCATTGGCGACGTAGGCTGCCGCCCCGTCAGGGGTGAACGCAACACCAAGCGGATGTGACCCGACTGTAATCGTGGAGGTCACGGTGCCAGACTCCACATCAATCACCGACACTGTGTTGAATCCGTTGTTGGTGACATAGGCTGTCGCCCCGTCCGGGGTGAATGCAACGCCTGCCGGCTCCGACCCGCCCGTGATCGTTTTGGTCACCGAGCCCGACCCCACATCTATGACCGACACCGCGTCGGAAGCGGGGTGGGTAACATAGGCTGCCGACCCGTCCGGGGTGAACGCAACACCCACCGAGCCCAAGCCGACCGTGATCGTAGATGTCACGGTGCCCAACGCCACATCGATAACCGATACCGCGCCGGAAGAGGCATGGGTGACATAGGCTGCCGACCCGTCCGGGACGAAAGCAACGTTGACCGGATTCGACTCCAGCGTGACCGTGGAGGTCACGGTCCCCGAAGTCACATCGATGACCGAAATCGTGTCAGAACCCCAGTTGGTGACGTAGGCTTCCGAGCCGTCGGGCGTGAATGCGACATCGTTCGGGCCCGGCCCCACCGGGATCGCGGAGAGCGTTGTCCCCGATGCCACATCGATGACTGACACTGTGTTGGAGCCGCTGTTGGTGACGTAGGCTGCCGTGCCGTCCGGCGTGAGCGCAACACCAACCGGAAGCGTCCCAACCGGGATCGTGGACGTCACCGTACCCGCGGCAGTTGCCGGGAAATTACCGGCCAGCATAAGGGCAGCGAGGACAGTGCTGATGATGGCGGCACGCCGTCGGGACAGGAGGGAAGCGGATGTACTCCCGCGGAGCCGGCCTTCGCCTGCACCAGGATGTTCCATGCTCGGGGAGGAGCGCCGTTCCTGGTGTCGCCGGGCCAATGTTGTTCTGAACGCCATCAGTTCCTCCTGCATTTTCCGAGCGGAAACTGTTGCATCGCGTTCGTGCTCCGGTGCGTGCAGGCACCCGGGATCACATTGCCCGATACAACAGCTGGACCCGGAGCCTATCGACCAGGCAGACAAACGGTCAGCAGTAGTTGTTACCTGTCTTTGGGGCCGCGACTACCTATTTCCGTGGTGCCGCTGGAGCTCTGGCCCCGGGGTCCGCCCTGATTCGCGGCGAAGGGTTTGCCACGGCCTTCGGGAAACAGCAGCTCTTCGCAGGCCTCGACGTGGCCATTCATTCCCGGGAACGGCTGGCCACCAGGACCCCGCCCTGGCCTTTCAACCGCGCGTGGCCCTCAATGATTCCTTCGGCAACCTCATCCGGCTTATCACCCAGGAGGAAACCAGGGTCTGCCCTCATGGAACAGGTCGAATGCCAGGGCGCCCTGGTACTCGTCAGCCACGACAGCACCCTGCCAGCGCCGTGACCCACCGCAGCATCACGATGGGAACAACAGAAGAAGAGTCCGTGGATAGGGCCGAAGCCTTCGCCTAAACAGCACAACGGGCAGGGCAAGCGGTTATCCTTTGAACACCGGCGCGCGCTTCTCCTGGAATGCCCGGAAACCTTCAGCGTAATCCTCGGTTTTGCAGAGCCGAGCCTGCTCGGTGTTCTCCTCCTGCATGGCCTCCCAGAGGCCCAGGCGCTGGTCCCGGATGTGCGCCACCAGTTCCTTGCTGGCCACGAAAGCACCGGTGGCACCTTGGGCAACGCGGCCCACGATCCCCCGCGTGATCTCCAGCAAAGACTCCGCGGGCATGGCGCGGCTGAACATCCCCTGCGCCACGGCCTCGGCCCCGGAGATCAGGTCCGCGGTGTAGATCAGGTCCAGGGTACGGTGCATGCCCAGCCGCTCCGTGAAGTACCAGTGCCCGCCCGAGTCCAGCGTTGCGCCCAGTTTGGCGAACGGCGACCCGAACTTCGCGTTCTCCGCCACGTACACCACGTCCGTGGCCAGCAGCAGCCCCAGCCCCACGCCCAGGCAGGCGCCATGGGCTGCAGCAAACGTCGGAGCCGGGAAGGCAGCCATCTTCTTCAGCAGCGGCTCCACCAGCCCGCCCAGGTACGCGGCGGCGTCGTCACTCTCCGGCGTCACGTTCTGGATGTCCCGGCCCGCGCAGAAGGCCCTGCCTTCTCCCCTCAGCAGCAGCGCCCGCACCTCACCGCGTGAGGCGGCGGCAGCAGCGTCGTCGTACGCCTGGGACAGCTCCGCCAGCGCCTGCTCGTCCAGCGAGTTCAGCTTGTACGGCGCGTCCAGCACAACCTCGGCAACGCCGTTGGTGATGGAGAGGGAAATCATGGGGCTCCTTTGGTGGGACCGGGGACGTGGTGGACCGGGGACTTAGACGTCGAAGTCGACCGTGACTTCCTTGCTGGTGGGGTGGCTCTGGCAGGTCAGCACGTAGCCCTTGTCCAGCTCATCCTGCTCCAGGGCGTAGTTTTCGTCCATGGTCACGCTGCCGGTGACCACCTTGGCCCGGCAGGTGCCGCACACTCCCCCGGCGCACGCGAACGGCACGTCCGGGCGGACCCGCAGCGCGGCGTTGAGGATGGACTCGCGGGCGTAGGTGGGGCTGGCCACCTCGCCCTGCAGGCCGTCCAGCTTGAACGTGATCTTGTACGTCTCCTTGGACTCGTCCACCAGCACGGGCCGGCCGGCGTTGCCCTCCGGCTTGTCCGGCTTGCCGGACGTGAACAGCTCGAACCGGATGTTCTCCGGCTTCACGCCGCGCTCGGCCAGGGTGTCCCGGCACAGCTGCACCAGCTCGAACGGCCCGCACAGGAACCACTCGTCCACATCGTCCGCGTGGATGGCGGTGCCCAGCAGCTGCCGGAGCTTCTCCGAATCGATCCTTCCGCTCAGCAGCGGCGCGATCCGCTGCTCGCGGGACAGCACGTGGTGGATGGCCAGCCGCTGCGGGTACTTGTCCTTCAGGTCCGCGAGCTCCTCCAGGAACATCACGTCCATGGCGGCCTTGTTTGCGTAAATCAGGTCGAACCGGCACTCCGGGTTCTTGGCCAGCAGTGTGCGTGCGATCGCGATCACCGGGGTGATCCCTGAGCCGGCGGCTATTGCCACGAAGCTCGCTTCCCCCTGGGAGGCGACGTCCCCCGCCAGCTCCTCCGGGTTGTTCATGGAGTTCATCCGGTTCTGCTCCATGGCCTGGCCGTCGCGGCCGAACTTGGAAACGAACGCGCCCATGGGGCTCATGACGTCCAGGGTGTCCCCGGCCTTCAGCTCGGCGTTGGCCCAGGTGGAGAACAGCCCGCCCAGGTCCTTCTTGATGGCCACGCGGATTTCGCTGGTGCCATCCGCGAAGCTGCGCGGCTCGGCGCAGATGGAGTAGCTGCGGCGGATTTCCTTGGGCTCACCCGTCTCGTCCGGCAGCGTGGTGCGCAGGGCGACGTACTGGCCGGGCAGGTAGTCGAACTGGCCGGCGAGCTCCGCGGGCACGTGGAAGGAGACCTCGATGGCGTCCTCGGTGAGCCGGCGCACCTCCTTCACGGCGAGGGTGTGGAAGGACGGACGACGGCGGCCGGTGGCCTGCGCCTCTTCGGCGGCGGTCTGGCGGACAACAGGCATGGGGCTTCCTTACAGCACTTTGAAGTAATCGAACGGTTCCTTGCAGTCCTGGCAGACGTACAGCGCCTTGCAGGAGGTGGAGCCGAAGCGGGTGAGCTCTTTAGTGTTCAGGCTGGCGCACTGCGGGCACTTGACGGCCATGCTCAGGCGGATGGGGCCGGCGTGCCGTGCTGCTTTTGAGTGGCCGGTGGGCGGGGCGATGCCGTACTCCTGCAGCTTCGCTTTGCCCTCTTCGGTCATCCAGTCCGTGGTCCAGGCCGGGGCGAGCACCAGGTCAACCTCGACGTCCTGGTAGCCCTCCTTTTCGAAGGCGGTCGTGAGGTCGTCCCGGATGGCGTCCATGGCCGGGCAGCCCGAGTATGTGGGGGTGATGGTGACCTTGACGTGTCCGTCCTGTCCCACCTCCACCTTCCGCAGGATCCCCAGGTCCGCGATGGTGAGTACCGGAATCTCCGGGTCCACCACGGTGGCGGCGATGTCCCAGGCGCGCTGCTCCGGCGTCGTACTCTTGCTCTCAAAGTCACTGACGTAGATGGCCACGGCACTCACCAGCTTGCCCCGGGGTGCTCGCGGGCCAGCACCTGCATCTCGGCCAGGATGTAGCCCAGGTACTCCGAGTGCCTGCCCTGCCGGCCGCCGCCCGGGGCTGCCGGAACGTCCGGCACCTCCAGCCCGGCCTCGGTGAGGACTTCACCGGTGAGCCGGTCAAAGTCCTCTTTCAGGGACGAAGGCGCGACGGCGATCCCCGCCTCAGCGAGGCGGCTCGTCAGCTCGTCGTCGCGGAAGAGTTCCTCCACATAAGGCCACATGATGCGGAAGCCGTGGATCATCCTGGTGCGCGACTCGTCCGTGCCGCCGGCCAGGCGGAGGACCCACTGCGCGGCGTGGTCCCGGTGGTAATCCACTTCCTTCACGGCCTTGGCGGCGATGGCGGCCAGGGTGGCGTCCTTCGACTCCGTGAGCCCGCTGTAGAGCAGGAACTGGTAGTAGCTCACCACGAACTGCCGGGCGATGGTGGCCGCGAAGTCGCCGTTGGGCTGCTCGAACAGCTGGACGCTGCGGAACTCGTGCTCGCGGCGGAAGTAGGCCAGGTCGTCCTCTGTTTTCGGCGAGCCGTCCTCTTTGGTGAGGGCGCCGCCGGCGTAGCTGAGGAAACTCCGGGCGTGGCCCAGCTGGTCCAGGGCGATGTTGCCCAGGGCGATGTCCTCCTCCAGCTCGGGGGCGCGGGAGATCCAGTGGCCCAGGCGCTGGGCGAGGATCAGGGCGTCATCGCCCAGCCTCAGTGCGTACTCGGCGGTGTCTTCGCTGGGCTTGGCCAGGCCGGTTTTGACTTCGAGGGCGATGTCCTCCGGGCGCAGAGCGTTGCCGGGGGTGATGCGGGTTGCGCTGGCGTTGGAGTCGCCGCTGCCGGACGGGACTGCGACGCCGGTGGAGATGTCGCCGTGGCCGGCTGCTTCGGTGTTTGTTGGGGGTGTGCTCACAGGTGCTTTACCCCTTCGCTCTTGGTGTAGTACGTGGCGTGCCGGTAGTCCTTGCCCTGGGGCGACTCGAAGAACGAGCCCTTGGCGTCCGGGTCGCTGGCGGCGATGGCGTCCGCGGGGACAACCCAGATGGAGACGCCCTCGTTGCGGCGGGTGTAGAGGTCGCGGGCGTTGCGCAGTGCCATGGCGGCATCGGGTGCGTGCAGGGAGCCGGCGTGGACGTGGCTCAGGCCGCGGCTGGACCGGACGAAGACCTCCCACAGGCCCCAGGCGTGGTCAGTGTGTTCCTTGGGTGCCGGGCTGGCTTTGGGGGCCTCACGGTTGATCTCCGTGGCCGAGCTGGCGGGGGCTTCGGGGTTGCCGTGGGGGCTCATGCTGCGTATTCCTTCTGCTTGTTAACCTGCTTGGCTGCATAGGCGGCCGCTGCCTCGCGGACCCACGCGCCGTCGTCGTGCGCTTGCCTGCGGCGCTCAAGGCGCTGGGAGTTGCAAGGGCCGCGGCCGGCCAGCACCTCGTGGAACTCGTGCCAGTCCAGCGGGCCGTGCTCCCACTTTTTGGTGTCCTCGTTGAAGCGGACCTGGTCATCCGGGAGGGTGAGGCCCAGGACCCGGACCTGCTCCACCATCATGCCCACGAAGCGGCTGCGGAGCTCGTCATTGCTGAAGCGCTTGATGTTCCATGCCATGGACTGCTTGGAGTTGGGCGAATCGTCGTCCGGCGGGCCGAACATCATCAAAGCCGGCGCGTACCAGCGGTTCACGGCGTCCTGGGCCATCTGCTTCTGTGCAGGGGTGCCGTTGGAGAGTTCCAGCAGGATCTCGAAGCCCTGGCGCTGGTGGAAGCTCTCTTCCTTGCAGATGCGGACCATGGCGCGGCCGTAGGGGCCGTAGGAGGCGCGGCACAGCGGCACCTGGTTGCAGATGGCGGCGCCGTCCACCAGCCAGCCGATGGCGCCCATGTCCGCCCAGGTCAGCGCCGGGTAGTTGAAGATGCTCGAGTAGCGGGCCTTGCCGGCGATCAGCGCATCCGTCATCTCGTCCCGGTTCTGGCCCAGGGTCTCGGCGGCGGAGTAGAGGTACAGCCCGTGGCCGGCCTCGTCCTGGACCTTGGCCATGAGGATGGCCTTGCGCTTCAGGCTCGGTGCCCGTGAAATCCAGTTGGCCTCCGGCTGCATGCCGATGATCTCGGAGTGTGCGTGCTGGGAGATCTGGCGCAGGAGGGTCTTGCGGTAGGCCGGCGGCATCCAGTCCTTGGGCTCGATGCGGGAGTCCTCGGCAATGACGCGGTCGAAGTTGGCCTGGCCCGCCGCCTCTTCCGTTTCGCTGGTTCCAGCGGTTCGCTCAGCCGGCACTGACTGCAAGTTCTGCGCTGCCATGGTTGCTCCTATGCAAAGACCTTCGGGGGCGGCCAGAATTATTTACCGACCGTTCGTTCAGGATATGCGGAAGCGTGAGGGGCCGTCAAGCGCCCCACCACACTTCCCCACCCCCAGCGTCATCCACTCGGGCGGATGCCAAAGCAGCCCCTGGCTCTCCGCTTCCGGCCGCTCCCGCAGCCCGCCTCCACGTGCGAAAAGTGCGCGCCGCCGTCGTAATGTCCAAGAAATTTCCCGCCCGCCTTGGACCGCGGACATATACTGGCGGCCACGCCGAATCGGGCGTAATAACAGCCATAGGTCTCCTCAAGTCGGCGTTTGGGCACCGCCGACAGCACCCAGCCCCCACACATTTTTCCTGCATGCCTGACGCCGGGCCTTCATGAAACCGGTGTTTGCACGGACGTCAGAGTCGACTTCTAAGAATGGATGGTCATGAGACGGTTCCTGGTATTGATGAGTGCTGTTGCGCTGGCCTGCCTTGGCATGCCGGTGCTGGTTCCTGGTACTGCCCAGGCTGCGGCGGGGCCCTGCATTGGCGCACCTGCAGCCGACGGGACGAACTACGCAGAAACGCGGCAGTTCGTTGACACCCAGGCATGGTGGGTGCCGGATGTGGACCAAGCGAATAACTCCACCACCAACTCGGGCCACGTGCATCTGGGGGCGTGCATACCCGAGCGCGAAACGATCAGCTCGGGCAACCTCACCGTGAAAGTGAGGGTGGTTCTCCACGACAACCCCGGCAAGGCGAACTACGTCTCCATGGTGTTCAAAACCTCAGACAGCGAAACAACCGTCCAAAAATGCTATCTGCGGGCCACTGCATCCAACTTCAGTTGCCCCGGGCCTGCAAGCAACGGCAAGGGTGATTTTGTGTGCTCCGGTACCTGCGAGCGGTGGCTGACGTTCTCGCAGCCGATCTCTGCATTCAACCATTCCGGCTTGCAGGAGGTCCGCTTCCGCGCGTTCGTCCCCGAGCCGGACAGCCAGCAAATGGTCGCGAGCTTCAACTGGCAGGTGGGCATCCAAAACGGAAAGTCCCCATCAAACGTCTCGAGGTACTCGTTCCTCCGCGGCAAGGGGTGGTACACGCACGCCCTGTACTGCGAGGCCTCGCTCCGCAGCGCGCCTCTTCCCGATGGCCCGGTTTCAGGTATCTGGACGCCAGTAGTGGGGCTGACCACCCACCCCGACGGCTCACTCCCGGCCACCCGCTCATTCATCGCGGTCGACCCGGACTTCCATGCTTCCCCGCCAAACCGCGGAACCGTACTGTGGGACGCCGCCGGCCCCTATGGTCCCGAACCTTTTGGAGCCGCTCCCCTTTCCATTGACACCCGGACCCTGGCCAACGGCGTGCACAAGCTGCACCTGCGGACGTCATGCCGCGACAACACGCTGGGTTCAACCAACTCCGGCGTGACTGTGGTTCCCTTCACGGTGGCCAACTGACGGCACCCGCGGCGGCACCGGCGTCGTGTTTCGCGTTTGGAGGCAGTACGCCCTGCTGAGGTGCTCGACTCGCACATTCAGTTTCGACGCGGATGCTCCCCTGCGCAGCCCATATATCGGGTGCGCCAGGTCAAGGGAGGGTCGAAACGGAACAAGCGCGTCGAATGCCCTTGTCCACATAGCAGCAGGAACCCCTCCCACGGGCGCCGCGCAGCTGGGATCGTCGGTCCATGCCGGATATTCCACCGCTCATCTTGTCCCGGGAACGCATCCTGCTTGGGATCACCCCGAATGAGCTCGCCAAGCGCGTGAAGGCCGGCACTTTGGTGCGCCTCCGGCACGGCGTGTACACGGAGGGAGTGGCCTGGCGGAATCTGAAGCCATGGGAGCAGTACCGCCTCCGCGTCCAGGCCGCCGCCGAAACGTTCGAAAAACCCACGGTCTTCGCGCGGCACTCCGCAGCCAGCGTCTGGGGAGTCCCCACGGTGGGCCTGCACCATCCGGTGGAGGCCCTCACTATGAAGAACGACGGCGGCCGGTCGCGGGCTGGCGTCCGCCGCCACTACGCGGCGCCGTCGGGGCTTCATGTAGTCAGGCGGGAGGGCCTCCTTGTCACGGACCGCATCCGCACCGTCCTGGACCTGGCAGCGCATACTCCCTTCGCCGAGGCCGTTGTACCTATGGACCATGTGCTTCGCCCGGACAGGATCCGGGGGCTGGCTGCCATCACCAAGGGGGAACTGGAGGGTGACATCGAACCGAACTACTCCGCCGCAGCTGGGCGGAGGATCCGCGCGGTTCTTGAGTTTGCCGATCCCGCCTCGGGGTCGGCGGGAGAATCCTTAAGCCGGGCCCTGATTCATCTGGCCGGCCTCGAAGCTCCGGTTCTCCAACATGAGTTTGTGGACGCAGCCGGCATGGTGGGCTACGCGGACTTCTATTGGAAGCAGTGCAAAGTTGTCGGCGAATTCGATGGCGAGGAAAAGTACGTCAAGCCGGAATACCTCAAGGGATGGACCGCGTCGCAGGCCGTCATAGCGGAAAAGAAGCGCGAGGACCGGATGCGGGCTCTTGGACTGAAGGTTGTGCGCTGGCATTGGGCCGACCTCATGGAAGCCGGGGCGCTGGAACGGAAGCTGGCAGCGGCCGGCGTGCCCCGCCGTCGTACACGCTCTGCCGTAATCGACTCGCGAACGCGTCCGTGACGCGCATAATCCCTGGCGCCCCCGTAATCCCCGCGTCGACAAGGAACCTGCGCGTCGAGGAGGAATCAGCGCAGCGAACCAGCTCCCGGTAGTCAGCCAGGGTGCTCGAAGAGGTGACCGGCTTCGCGTGCGTCTAAGCGGGACCAAGAGGAGCCTGAAAGCCAGCCACCCTTGACGCAGCGCGCGGAAGGTGGACTCGAACCGCCCGAGGAAGCTTTTGCAGATCCAGGTTCGGGGCTTCCTGAGCCGCAACCGAAGCAACGCGGCGCGGCCTATGGGGATCCTCTGTCGATCGCTTCAGCCCGCCCCGTAACAGTCGTCGAATTAGCGCATGAAAAGTTTGCATAATTCCCCGGCACAGGTAATCTTCCGGTTTAGGTAAGGCTAACCTTGGCGCTTAGGCAAGGCTGCACTGCCTCTGTTTCACCCTCCCCAGCGTGGGCTTTCAGTCCCGCCACACCGCAGTTGTTCAAGCACCCCAACCAAAGGAAATTACGATGCTTCGCGCCGCCCTTGCCGCACTGGCCACCCCCCTTGCCGTCCTCGCACTTAGCGGTTGCGGCACCCAAGCCGCCGCAAACACCCAAGCCTCCGCAAAGGAAGAGGCGTTCGCTGTTCCGGCCGGCGTTCAGGAGCAGTACCAGGTGCTGGCCGATGAGCTTGCCGAGAAGGGCAAAACGGTCGACTCCGGAGAATGGACGGTTAACCTGATCACCGAGGCCGCCGAGCCGTGGTTTGACGAGCACGGCACGCATTTCCGT
This sequence comes from Pseudarthrobacter sp. L1SW, assembly GCF_020809045.1. Lineage (NCBI taxonomy): Bacteria > Bacillati > Actinomycetota > Actinomycetes > Micrococcales > Micrococcaceae > Pseudarthrobacter > Pseudarthrobacter sp. L1SW. The sequence continues at coordinate 3,160,644 of NZ_CP078079.1, forward strand.
GCTCCGGAGGCCGGCGAGACTCATCACATCGAGATCATCCCGGTTGAGACGTCCACCGGCAGGATCGTCCCGGACGTGCCCATAAAGCTCGAGGTAGTGAACGCCCAGGACAAGGTGGTGGAGGAGCTGGACCTGAACTTCTACTACTCCACCTTCTACCACTACGCCAACAACTTCACGGTTCCCGAAGCCGGGACCTACACGCTGCGTGCAACCCTGGGTGTCCCCACTTTCAACCGCCACGGGGAAGAGTCTGAGACCCCGGCCCTGGCCAAGGGCGCCACCGTGGAGTTCAAAGACGTCGAGCTGAGCTAGGTTCCACATGTCGCTTTCCACCCCTCCGCGGCGCTGCGCCGTACAGCGCCGCGGGGAACAGCGCAGCGGGGTTCCGCGATGACAGGCATGGCAACGCATCGGCCTGCCCCGCCGGAGACGGCGCGCCCGCCGGCACCGATGTCACGCCGGCAAATGCAGCGGCTGGTCCTCCTCGGGGTGCTGTGCACGGCCGGATGGCTGGCTTCGGTGCTGGTGGGGCATTTTGTGGACTGCGGGCCGGAACTCCACCGGATCGGGCTTGCCGTTCATATCCTTGCCCTGGTCCTGTCCTTTGGCACCATCCTGGTGGTCGACTGGCTGGGTCTGCTGTGGCTGCTCGGCAAGATGGAGATGCACGAGTCCGGGAAGCTTGAGGCCGCAGCAAAGCCGCTCATTTGGGGCGGCCTGGCCCTCCTGCTGGTTTCCGGCGCACTGATCAGCCCCGATCTGGCCAACATGGTCACAGTGGTCAAGCTCGTCGCCGTCCTGGTGCTGATGCTCAACGGCCTCAGCATCGCACCGGCCATGCACCGACTACTCGCGCTCCCGGCCCGCACACGCTTCAGCGAGTTAACCCGCAGGCTGCGTCTCCGGCTTCTGATCGCACTGACCATCTCCCAGACCTGCTGGTGGACTGCGGTGCTCATCGGCCTCATCAACAGCACGCTGCGCCGCTGGACCGGCGCCTGAGCCGGGCGCGCCTGCCGCAACATCACCGCCCAGGCGCGCACCGCCGTCGTCTCCCGGCCCAACTAGGTAGCGCTAAGTGTCATTTTGAACCCTCAAAACGACACTTAGCGCTACTTAGTTGGGGATGGGACCCGGTCCCGGCCGTGTGGATGAGGGGTGGTTTGCAGCCGGCGGCACTCATCCCGGGTCCACCCGTGCGGACAATCGCCTCCAGCGCTTTGTCTCGGTTGTTCGCCCAGGCGCGGGCCGCCGTCGTGCGTTCCTGCCCAGGTACTGTTCCTGCCACCTGGGGGGCGCGCCGCGGACGACGGCGTGTCCCGCCTTTGCAGGGTGTCTCCCCGAAAGCAACTGGGCGGGAACGCACGCCGGGCAGCCAGACGCTCGATCGCTTCCTGCTTGGCAAGTGAGAGAGCGTCGCCCGAAAACCCACGTCAAGTGAGAGAGCGTCGCCCGGAAACCCACGTCAAGTGCGAGAGCGTCGCCTGAAAACACACGTCAAGTGAGAGAGCGTCGGTGGGGGTTAGCGGGTTACCTCCTCCAGCAGCTCGAGGACGTGGCGGTAGTCGGCTCCGGTTGCCCGGGTCATGCCCAGCTCGCAGGTGCGGTTGCACGACGCATGGGCCGACGCCCCCAGCTCGGCAACCTCCTCGCCCTGTTTCCGGGTGGCGGACGCCGTGAGCTCGGGGTGGAGCATGCCACGGTCCCCCGCGAATGCGCAGCAGCCCCAGTTCACCGGGATATCCACCTTCTCTGCTACTGCAGCGGCCACGGCATCAAGGGAACCGTTGATCCCCATGCGCGTGGAGGAGCAGGTGGGGTGCAGGGCCAGCGACTCGAGCTTTGCGTGGTCCGGCAGCTTGGGCAGGATGTGCTCGGCGGCGAAGTCCACGGCATCCACGATCCGCAGCGGCCGCTGGCCCACCAGCGGTTCGTCAGATTCCACCGCCTGGCGCAGTCCCTCCGTGCAGGAGGACGCATCGCAGATGATGGCAAGTTCGCCGTCGCGGGTGGCCTCCCGGAGCGCCGCCAGGGTCTTCCGGCGCATCGTCTCCTGGCCGGCCGCCATGCCCTTGGAGGACCACGGGGTTCCGCAGCAGAGCCCGTCGATCCCCGGCGGCACCAGCAGGGTGATGCCTGCCCGCGCGCACAGCTGCTCAAAGCTGTACTGCACGCCCCGCCCCGAAGCCGGCCCATCAGGAGACGAACCCGCCCCAGCCGGCCCGAACATCGTCCCCACGCACGCAGGGAAGTAGACCGCGTCCGGCGCCCCGACCGGCGTCGGACGTTTCCGCACGGAACCGCCGCCGGGCAGCTCCGGCGAGTACAGCGGCACCGTGTCCGTCCCCAGCACAGCTCGGGCCGCCTTGTTCGGCGCCGCCACCGCCGCGGCGGGCAGCTTGTCCACCACGGTCAGGGCCAGCGAGGCGCCGCGGGTGACGCCCTCCCAGTGCTTCGCGGCGGCGTTCCAGGCGCCGTTGGCCACGGGCCCGGCATCGGAACGCCGGAGCCGCTTGACCAGCAGTCCGGTGTTAATGTCCACGGGGCAGGCCGTCTGGCACATGCCGTCCACGGCGCAGGTCTGCACGGACTCGTAGTCGTAGTCCTTTTCCAGCTGCTGCACCAGCGCCGTGTCCCCGGCCAGGCGGGCGGACTCGATGGCGCGCAGGGTGACGATCCGCTGCCGCGGCGTGAGGGTGAGGTCCTTGCTGGGGCACACCGGCTCGCAGTAGCCGCAGGAAACGCAGCGGTCCACCTCCTCGGCCACCGGCGGGGCCGTCTTGATGTGGCGCAGGTGCGCCTGGGGGTCGTCGTCCATGAGCACGCCGGGGTTCAGCATCCCGGCGGGATCGAACAGCTCCTTGATCCTGCGCATCACGCCGTACAGTTCGTCCCCGTACTGCCGCCGCACGTAGGGCGCCATGACCCGGCCGGTGCCGTGCTCGGCCTTGAGCGAGCCGCCCTCGCCCAGGACCAGGTCCACCATGTCCTCCGTGAACGAGCTGTACCTCTCCAGCTCCTCGTCCGTGGTGAACCCGTCCGTGAGCATGAAGTGGACATTGCCGTCCTTCGCGTGGCCGAAGATCACGCTGTTGCTGTAGCTGTACTTGTCGAACAGCCCGATCAGCTCCCGGCATGTCCGGCCCAGGACGGGCACCGGCACCACAATGTCTTCCAGCAGTGCCGTGGTCCCCTGCGGCCGGGCGCCGGCCACCGAGGCGTACAGGCCCTTGCGGAGGTGCCAGAGCCCGGCCCGCGCCGAGGCATCGCCGGTGAACCGGGCCTCGGCCGAAAGGTTCAGCCCCGCCAGGAGGGCCTCGCCGCCGTGCTGGAGGGCCGCCAGCTCATCCTGCCCTTCGGCCGAGTATTCGACCAGCAGCGCGGCATGGTCCCGCACCGCAAGATCGCGTACGATGGCGGGAGTCCCCTTCAGCCCCTGGCCCACCTTCAGGGACAGGGCGTCCATGAGTTCCACCGTGGCCGCGCCGGAACCCACCAGCTCCGGCAGCGCCGCGTTGGCCGCCTGCAGGTCCGGGAAAACCAGCAGGCCGGTGGCAGCGTGCGGGAGCCGCGGGATGGTGCGGAACACCGCCTCCGCCACGAAGCCCAGCGTGCCCTCGCTGCCCACGATCAGGTGGGCCATGATGTCCACCGGGCTGCTGTGGTCCAGCAGGGAGTTCAGGCCGTAGCCCATGGTGTTCTTCATGGAGAACTGCTGCCGGATCCGGCGCACGGACTCGCTGTTGCCGCGCACCCGCGCGGCAAGCTGCGCCAGGCCTTCGTACAGTTCCGGTTCCAGCGTCCGCAGTTTGTGGTCCGCGTCCGGCGCCCCGGTGTCGATGACCGTGCCCGAGGGCAGCACCACGGTGAGGGACTCCAACGTCTGGTAGGCGTTGTCCACGGTGCCGCAGTTCATCCCGGAGGAGTTGTTGGCCACCACCCCGCCCACCGTGCAGGCCGCCTCGCTGGCAGGATCGGGGCCGAACTTGCGCCCGTACGGGGCCAGCCGCGCATTCAGCGCGCGCACGGTGACGCCCGGCTGCACGCGGACCCGGGCGCCGCCGTCGAGCACTTCAACGTCCCGGAAGTTGCGCCGCACGTCCACCAGCACGCCGTCGGTGACCGCCTGGCCGCTGAGGCTGGTGCCGCCGGAGCGGAAGGTCAGCGGGACGCCCTGTTCGGCGCTGGCGCGCAGGAGCCCGCCCACGTCCGCCGCGCTTCCGGCCGTCACCACGGCCTGCGGGATGAGCAGGAAGTGGGAGGCGTCGTGGGCGTTGGCGTGCAGGTCGATGGCCCGGGTCTTGACCTGGGCAGGATCGTTGACTGCCGAGCGGAGGCCGGCGAGGTCCAGGGACGCCATCAGGGGACCATCCAGCCCAGGACGGGGGTGGACTGCAGGAAGATCAGCAGCGTGATGAGGGCAAGGAGGCCCAGGCTCCAGCCGACGAGCTTGCGGAACAGGGTCCCTTCGGCGCCGTCAAGGCCCACCGCAGCCGAGGCGACGGCCAGGTTCTGCAGCGAGAGCATCTTGCCCATCACGCCCGCGGAGGAGTTGGACGCTGCCATCAGCACCGGCGACAGTCCGGTCTGCTGGGCGGCGGTGGCCTGCATTTGCCCGAACAGCGAGTTGGAGGAGGTGTCCGAGCCGGTCAGGGCGACACCGATCCAGCCGATCAGGGGCGAGAGGACGGCGAAGAAGCCGCCGGCCGAGGCCAGGGCGAACCCCAGTGTGGTGGTCTGGCCGGACAGGTTCATCACGAAGGACAGCCCCAGGACGGCGGTCACGGTGACGATGGTCCAGCGCAGCTGCACCAGGGTGTCCCGGTAGATGCGCAGGCCCTGCGACGCGGTGATTTTGTAGAGCGCCATGGTGATGATGCCGGAGAGCAGCAGCAGGGTGCCGGTGGCCTTGATGTGGTCCAGCTTGAACTTGGTTGCCGCCACCGGCTTGCCGGCCGAATCGGTGATGTCCAGCCCGGGCCAGGCGAACGTTACGCTGCCAACCTGGCTCAGCCACGCCTTGACGGACGGGATCTGGGCCACCGAGAACACGGCGATGATGATCAGGTAGGGGGCAATCGCGAGCCAGATCTGGCGCGGTGCGGGCCGGGAGTTGTCTGCGGGGACCGCGTCCGCTCCAGTGCCGCCGCTGCCGTGCACCGCCGTCGTGTCTTCCTTCGGCGCGGTGCCGCCGGTGTGACCCGTTCCGCTGGCGCTGACGACGGCGGGGCGGACGACGGCGGGGACCGCAGCCGCCTGCACGGCGCCTCCGACGCCAACATTTTCCGCCGGCTGCCAGACCTTCAGCATCAGCAGGACAGCGGCAACGGTGACGACGGCGGCCACAACGTCCGTCAGTTCCACGGCGAGGTAGTTGGAGGTGACGAACTGGGCGGCTGCGAACGCGGCGCCGGCCACCAGGGCTACGGGCCAGGTCTGCCTCAGTCCGCGCTTGCCGTCCACGATGAAGACGAGCAGCAGCGGCACGATCAGGGCGATGAAGGGCGTCTGGCGCCCGGCCATCGAGGACAGGTCGTGAAGCGGCAGGCCGGTGACGCCGTTCAGGGCAATGATCGGGGCAGCCATGGCACCGAAGGCAACAGGTGCCGTGTTGGCCAGCAGCGAGACCACGGCCGATTTCAGCGGCTTCATGCCGGCGGCCATCAGCATGGCCGCCGAGATGGCCACGGGGGCGCCGAATCCGGCCAGGGACTCAAGCAGCGCGCCGAAACAGAAGGCGATCAGGATCGAGAGGATGCGCAGGTCGTTGGAGATGGAGCGGATGGTCCGTCCCAGCACTTCAAACCAGGGGGTGGCCACGGTGAGCCGGTAGATCCACAGCGCGTTGACCAGGATCCAAAGGATGGGGAACAGGCCGTAGAAGATGCCGGCCGCGGTGGCGCCCAGGGCCTGGCTGACGGGCATCCGCCAGCCGACAACTGCCAGCACGAGCGACAGCGCAAGGCTGGAAAGGGCAGCCACGGGTGCCTTGACCCTGAAGACGCCCAGGAGGACGAAGAGCAGGATGAGCGGAAGGGCCGCGCAGAGGGCGGATATCAGTAGGGACCCGGCAATGGGATCGAGGATCTGCTGAAACATGTGTCTCCAGATGTGTGTGAAGCGTCACAACTCCGTGGCGCCCTCAAATTGTCTAACAAGTACACATGTAGGTCAAGTGCTGATGCTGACTTGTCTGGCAAAATAAGGCAACGGGGAAAGTTTTGGGAGGAACGCCAGTGGCCGGACGTGTTGCAGCAGTCTCGATCGTGGATGCGATCGCCGCGGATCTGCGGAACCGCGTCTTCTCCGGCGAGCTCCATTCCGGCGAGGCGCTCACCGAGACGGACGTGGCATCGTCCTACGAGGTGGCCCGGCCTACCGCCAAGGCCTCGATTGAAAAACTCGTCGCCGAGGGGCTGCTGGACCGGGGCGCCCACAAAACGGCACGGGTGGTGGATCTGGGGCCGGAATCCGTCCGGGACATATACGTGGCCAGGGCGTACCTGGAAAGCGAAGTGCTCCGCCGGCTGGCGTCCGGCCGGACGGTGCCGGCCGGCGCCGTGAAGGCCAACAGGGACATTGCGGCCCTGAAAACCGGCGCCCCGCTTGACGTTGTGGAACCGGACATGCGGTTCCACACCAGCCTGATTGATGCGGTGGGAAACCAGCGCATCAGCAGGATGTACCTGTCCCTGGTGGGGGAAGTCCGCCTGTGCATGTCCCGAGTGCAGTCCCTGCACCTCCTGGATACGGCCCTCATCCAGGCCGAGCACCAGAAGCTCCTGGAACTGATTGAGGAAGGCCGGGGAGAAGAAGCCGCCCAGCTGCTGGACATCCACCTCGGGCGTGCCCGCGAACGGCTGGTGGCCGCAATGGGCGGCGAGCCGGGGCCGGAAGCCGACCTGCCGCCGTCGGGCGTTATTGCCGGCTAGCCGCACCGTCCCGGCGGAACCGTCCGGAACGTCACTGGCCGTTAATGCTCAGGAGCGGGCCCGTGCCGTCTGCTCATAGAGCCACGCCACATGGTTCCGAAGAAGGTCCGCGGCAAGATCGGCATTCTTCGCCTCAACGGCGTCGAAGATCGCATGGTGGTGCGCCCTCAGCTCACCGAGCACAACCGGCCATTGGCCCAGGGCCGCCAAGGCGTCCTTGATGTAGCCGCGGATGGAGCCGCTGAGGGAATCCATGATGGTTTCAATCACCGTATTGCCGGCCAGTGCGCTGAGCGCCATGTGGAACTGCGCGTCCAGGGCGTGGAATGTTTCCGGATCCATGTCCGGGGCGTCCATCGCCAGGAGCAGCTCCCTGGCCCGCTGGATGCCCTCAGGATCGTGACGTTCGGCCGCGGTCCGGGCCGCCCAGGTCTCCAGGAGGATACGGGTTTCGACGATGTCCGCCACCGGAAGCCGGCTGCTGGCGATGTGCAGCCGGAGGGTGGAGGACAGTCCCGCTGATGGCTCTGACACGATGACGGCGCCCGATTTGGGGCCGGCCTTGTTCGAGCTGCGGAGAATCCCCATTGCATCGAGGAGGCGCATGGCTTCACGCACTGAGGCGCGGGAGATGCCATAGGTTTCCGCCAGGATGCGTTCTCCCGGAAGCTGGTCCCCTGCCTTGAAGCGCCCGGAGCGGAGGCCCGCCTCGACGTCGTCCAGCAGGACATCATAGGTCCGCTTCGGTGAGGATTCCGCTGCTGATTCGGCCATGCTTCCATCCTGCCCTACGGGACCGTCCTGCACCGCGTTCCGGCCGCGGCGGAGGAGGCGAGGGAAAGGGGCAACGGAAACCCGCTCCCGCCGCCCCTTTCCTCCGCCGCCGCGGCGGCCCGGCCTGCTAGATCGCTTTGCCGGGGTTGAGGATTCCCTGGGGGTCGAAGACCCTGCGGATTGAGCGCTGGAGTTCGAGTGAGAGGCCGCCAAGCTCATCCTCGAGCCAGTCGCGCTTGAGCAGGCCGACGCCGTGTTCCCCGGTCAGCGTGCCGCCAAGGCGCTGCGCCAGGTAGAACATGTCGCCGAGGGCCTTTTTCGCGGGTCCTTCGGTGATGGATTCTTCGGGCTCGACGACGATCATCGGGTGGAGGTTGCCGTCAGCTGCGTGCGCCACGTTGAAGATCCGGACGCCGGTCTTCCGGGAAATGTCGTCCAGGCCGGCGAAAACTGCCGCCAGCCGGTTCCGCGGGACGCCGATGTCGCAGATGGACACCCGGCCCAGCTTCTCGAGGGACGGGATGGCCTCCCGCCTTGTGGCCACGAGCGCATCCGCTGCTGCCGGGTCCACGGCCTTCTCGATGGAGCTGGCAAACGGCTTGATGGCCTGGAGGAGGACGTCCTGTTCGAGGAATGCACCGTAGCCGTCGGTCTGCGCCAGCAGGAAGGCCCCGCCCTTTGACCGGTGGCTGGTGCCGTGCGCTGCATCAACGGCTTCCAGGGTGGGGCCGTCCATGAGTTCCAGCACCGAGGGCTGCAGCCGCGCGGCGATGATGGCAGAGGCGGCCAGGGCGGCGGCGTCCACGTTCGGGAAATACGCGGCAACGGTGGCGGTCTGGACCGGCCGCGGCCGCAGCCGCAGGGTGGCCTCCACCACCACGCCCAGCGTCCCTTCGGAACCGATCATCAGGGCATTCAGGTCATACCCGGTCACGCCCTTGATGGTCTCCCGTCCCGTGCGCAGCACCCGGCCATCGGGAAGGACAACCTTGAGCGCCAGGACGGATTCCCGGGTGACGCCGTACTTTGCGCACCACATGCCGCCGGCGTTGGTGGCGATGTTGCCGCCGATTGAACAGATGGCCGTGCTGGCCGGATCCGGGGCGTAGAACAGTCCGTGCTCCCGGGCGGCGGCGTTGACCTCCGCATTGAGGACGCCGGGTTCAACCACCGCCAGCTGCTCCACGGGGTCGATGTGGAGGATCCGGTTCATGCGGGCCAGGTCGAGGACCACTTCACCTGCCCGGGCTGATGCTCCGGCTGCCAGGCCTGTTCCGGCACCGCGGGGAACAACCGGCACGTTGTGGGCCGCGGCCAGTTTCATGGTGGCCACCACCTCCTCCGTGCTGGTGGCGTACACAACGCCGTCCGGGAGGCTGGGAGGAATGTAGCCGGAACGGTCCGTGCTCACCCGGACGCGTTCGTCCAGGTCCGTGGAAGCGTGTGCGCTTGCGGAGAGAAGCGCCGATGATGCTGTTGCAACTGCAGATGTACTCATGGAAAGGAAACCTCTTTGTTTCTTGGGGCATGGGGCCGGGGGCTGAAGCACTCCCCCGGCCCTGTTTCATTTGTAAGGGCGGCGCGGCGTTTAGGGAACCATCCAGCCAAGCACCGGCGTCGACTGGAGCAGGACCAGGAGGATCATGACGGCCAGGAGCCCAAGGCTCCAGCCCAGGAGCTTCCTGAAGAGCGTGCCTTCTGATCCCTCCATGCCCACGGCGGCGGCTGCCACGGCGAGGTTCTGCAGGGACAGCATCTTGCCCATCACACCGGCGGACGAGTTTGCCGCGGCCATGAGGACGGGAGGCAGGCCCGTCTGTTCGGCTGCGGAAACCTGGAGCTGGCCGAAGAGGGAGTTGGACGAGGTGTCAGAGCCGGTGAGGGCGACGCCCAGCCAGCCGATCACCGGGGAGAGGACGGCGAAGAATCCGCCGGCCGAGGCGAGTGCCAGGCCCAGGGAGGTGGTCTGGCCGGACAGGTTCATGACGAAGGACAGGGCCAGGACGGACATCACGGTCACGATGGTCCACCGCAATTGCTTGAGTGTCTCCCCGTAAATGCGCAGGCCTGCTGCGGCCGGGATGCGGTACAGGGCCATGGTGATGATCCCGGAGATGAGGAGGAGCGTGCCGGTGGCCTTGAGGTGGTCGAACTTGAACTTTTGCGCGGCCACGTGCTTGCCGTCCGCGTCCACAACGTCCAGGCCGGGCCAGGAGAAGCTCACGCTTCCGGCCGCGCTGAGCCAGGTCTTGACCACCGGGATCTGGGCGATGGAGAAAATGGCCATAATGATCAGGTACGGGGCTATGGCCATCCAGATTTCCCGCGGCCCCGGCCGCTGGGCGGAACTGCCGGCCGGTGCCAAGACCCGGGTGGTCGCAGCGGCGGAGACGGCCTCGGTAACGGAGGCAGACGCCGGAATCCTCCCCGAGGCGGGGCGGCGGCCGTCCGTGGACGGGCCCGACGGCGGTTCCTCCTCCCCGGGCTGGTCCGGGCCGCTGGCCTGGCCGGACATTTCGATGATCTCCCGGGGCTGCCAGACGCGCAGCATCAGCAGCACCGCGGCCACGGTGGCTACGGCGGCCACAACGTCCGTCAGTTCCACGGCGAAGTAGTTCGAGGTAATGAACTGGAAGATGCCGAATACGGCGCCGGCCACCAGTGCCACGGGCCACGTCTGCTTCAAACCGCGCTTGCCGTCCACGATGAAGACGAGCAGCAGGGGCACGATGAGGGCAATGAAGGGCGTCTGGCGCCCGGCCATCGAGGACAGGTCGTGCAGCGGCAGGCCGGTGACGCCGTTGAGGGCAATGATGGGTGCGGCCATGGCACCGAAGGCCACAGGTGCCGTGTTGGCCAGCAATGACACAACGGCTGACTTGAAGGGCTTCATGCCGGCGGCCATCAGCATGGCGGCAGTAATGGCCACCGGCGCGCCGAATCCGGCCAGGGATTCCAGCAGCGCGCCGAAGCAGAATGCGATCAGGATCGAGAGGATGCGCAGGTCATTGGAGATGGACCGGATGGTCCGGCCAAGGGCGTCGAACCAGGGCGTGGCGACGGTGAGTTTGTAGACCCAGAGGGCGTTGATGAGGATCCAGAGGATGGGGAAGAAGCCGTAGAAGGCGCCTGCGGCCGTGGCACTGAATACCTGGTCCAGGGGCATCTGCCACACGACGGCTGCCAGGACGATGGACAGCAGCAGGCTGGTCAACGCAGCTTTTGCGGCTTTCACGCGGAAAACGCCCAACAGGACGAACAAGAGGATCAACGGCAGCGCCGCACACAGGGCCGAGAGGCCCAGCGAACCCCAGAGGGGGTCCACGACTTGCTGATAAGTGCTCACAAAAAACTCCTTTGTGTTTGGAGCAGGGGGAGGTGATGGAACGCGGTACAGGGGTGAAGCGCCAGCAAAATTCCACGATGTGAGAGGGAGATTTCTTCAGATGGATCTGAGACTACGTAGCGGTCAGACCATTAGTCAACGGTCTGACCGATTTACTTTCAAACGTTGTTTTTTCATCAGACAGAACATATTGTCCATAATGCGAAAACTTGTTGAAAGGACCAGCAATGCCCCTGACCCGTATCTCCAACCCGCCCTTTGAACGCGCCTCCGAGATCCTGACGCCGGAAGCCCTGGAGTTCCTGGCTGAACTCCACAGCCGTTTTGCCGCCGAACGTGACGCCCGCCTGGAATCGCGGCAGGTCCGCCGGGCAGAAGCGAGCCGGACCGGAACCCTGGACTTCCTGCCGGAGACAGCAGCAGTGCGCGAGGGTGACTGGACGGTTGCCCCGGCTCCGGCTGCCCTGCAGGACCGCCGGGTTGAAATCACCGGCCCCTGCTCTCCCGCAAAGATGGCGATCAATGCCCTTAACTCGGGAGCCAAGGTGTGGCTGGCAGACCTTGAAGATGCCAGCTGCCCCACGTGGTTCAACGTCGTCGACGGCCAGCTCTCGCTGTATGACGCAGCACGCGGAACCCTGGCCTACACCTCGCCCGAGGGCAAGACCTACGCCCTGCGCACCGACGCGCCCACCGCCGTCGTCATAATGCGTCCCCGCGGTTGGCACATGGAGGAGCGGAACCTGGAATTCGACGGGCGGCCCGCCGTCGGAGCCCTGGTGGACTTTGGCCTGCACTTCTTCCACAACGCGAAGCAGCTCCTCGAAAACGGCCACGGCCCCTACTACTACCTGCCCAAGATGGAAAGCCACCTGGAGGCCCGCCTGTGGAACGACATCTTTGTCTTTGCCCAGGACACCCTCGGCATCCCGCAGGGAACCATCCGGGCTACCGTGCTCGTAGAAACCATTCCCGCCGCCTTCGAGATGGACGAGATCCTGTACGAACTCCGCAACCACGCCTCCGGGCTCAACGCCGGGCGCTGGGATTACCTGTTCAGCATCATCAAGTACTTCCGCGATTCCGGCCCGAAATTCACGCTTCCTGACCGTGCGGCCGTATCCATGACGGTGCCGTTCATGCGGGCGTACACCGAGCTCCTGGTCAAAACCTGCCACCAGCGCGGCGCCTTCGCCATGGGCGGCATGGCCGCGGTGATCCCGAACCGCCGGCAGCCGGAAGTCACGGAGGCTGCGTTTGAGAAGGTCCGTGCGGACAAGACGCGCGAGGCCAATGACGGCTTCGACGGCTCCTGGGTTGCGCATCCGGACCTGGTGCCCATCTGCATGGAGGTGTTCGATGCGGTCCTTGGGGATGCCCCCAACCAGGTGCAGCGGACGAGGCCCGAGGTCCACGTCACCGCCGAGCAGCTGCTCGACATCGAATCCGCGCCCGGAGAAGCCACCGAGGCCGGCCTTCGTGGCAACCTCTACGTCTCCGTCGCCTACACCGCCGTGTGGCTGTCCGGCAACGGGGCGGTTGCTATCCACAACCTGATGGAAGATGCTGCGACGGCGGAAATCTCCCGGTCACAGGTGTGGCAGCAGATCCGGAACGCAGTGACCCTGGCGGACACGGGCAACACGGTGACCCGGGAACTGGTGGAGCGCCTGCTGGCCGAGGAAACCCGGAAGCTCCGCGGTGAAGTGGGCGAAGACCTGTTCAGCAGGTACTACGAGCCGGCGTCCAGGATAATTTCCGGGATCTGCCTTTCCGAGGAGTACACCGATTTCCTCACCACTCCGGCGTACGACATGCTCGAATCCGAAGTAGCCGTGCGGTAAGGGAACTGCCCATCGCCTGGGAACGAAAACGCGCGGTCCGCCCTCCTGGCTGGAGGGCGGACCGCGCGTTATGCACTGGCGAAGGCCGCTAAGCGCCAGTTCCTAGCGGCGGGTGCGGCCGTCGTCGTCGAGGTCGATGTTCTCCTTGCGGACCTCTTCGGTGACGGTGTGCTCATCGGTGACCGTTTCCTTGTCCAGGCGGACACGCTCCACCGGGACCGCTTCCTTTTCGACGACGGGGCGCTCCTCGTGGAGGATGACCTCGTGCTCTTCCTCGCTGATGGCGGGGCCGCTCATGGCGTTGCCGCGGTTGGCGTCGGTGATGGGTTCGCGTTCCAGGCGCACCTCTTCGCGCTGGACCGGGACGGTGGTGGTGACGTTTTCGGTGACCACGTACTTGCGCAGGCGCGCCCGGCCGGTTTCCTCCTCGCGGGTGCCCACCTGGAGCTGCTCTTCCGAGCGGGTCATTGCGTCATCGGTGGTGGGGCCTGAGGTGTCATGGCCGACGGTGCCGCGCGTTTCGTGGTCCCGGTCGGCGCGGCGGTCGGTGCCGGCAAACCCGGCGCGGCCGCCGACGCCGTAGTAGGCGTAGAGCCGCTCTTCCTCGGCGGGCTCCAGGTGGCCGTCCGGTGCGACGCGGGGCGCGTCCTTGACCTTGTCCTTGCTGTGGGCAATGACGATGTCATTGCCGTCCTGGGTTGCGGAATCCAAAGGTGCGAAGGACTCGTGGGTGCCAAAGAGCCCGGTCTTGACCGTGACCCAGGTGGGCTCGGACGTCTGGTCGTCCACGTAGATCTGTCCGACGGATCCGATCTTGCTGCCGTCGGAGCCCAGGACGTGTCCGCCGGCAGTGGTCAGTGCGGAAAGGTTCTCAGTGCTGATCATGTGTTCTCCTTCAAATGCTGCGTTGGTTGTTAGCTGATGAAGCAGTTCATGGGTCAGTTTTCGTAGCGGTTCCGCGGCGGCCTGGCCTGCGCCGCGCGGAGCTGCTTGGCCTTACGGGCCTTTTGCACCTTGCTGATGATGGTGGGCAGGAAGAATAAGAACAGTCTTTTCACAGTTGGCGTCCTCCTCCCGGCATGTCGGTGTACGGGTCATCGGGATCCCTCAGCGGGACCCCGCCTTCGGTGCCGGGGTATGCGGGCCGGGCGGGTTCCCCGTAAATGGTTTCGCCGTAGGCGGGCTGGACAGGCACGGGCTCCCGATAGAGCGATTCCTCGCCCCAGGGCGCAACAGGGCTTGCGGCAACCGGCGCCTGTCCCGGGCGGGGCGGGATTCCCTCCTGCGCCTCCGGGCCGGGGGCGCCTGCCTGGAGGCTCCGCGCCACCCGGCCGGCAAGCAGCCCTGCGCCGGCGGCCAGGAGCAGGAACGTGCCCGGCTTGCGGCGGGCGAAGGACTGCACGTCATTCAGGAGTGATCCCGGATCCTTGCCCTCGATCCAGGACGCCACCGCGGCCGTGCGGTCGGCAGCCTGGCGAACAAGGTCGCTGGCTACGCCCTGCTGGTCCGGCGCATCAGCCATGGTGCGCAGCTGGGTGGAGATGGTCTTGACGCCGTCAGCGGCTTTCTGCTGCTGGGCACCGGCTTGGCTGCTCACGCCGGACTTCGCCTGGTGCAAGAGGTCCTTCGCACTGGACTTCGCCTCGGACGCCACGTTTCCAGCCTCGAGCTTGGCGGCCTGGGCCACATTTCGGACCTCACCGGCCGCCTGCCCGGCAACGTTCCCGTACTCGGTCATCATCGCTCGCTTTCGTTGGAAGGCAACTGGTCCCTGAAACCCAGCATGTAGAGATAGTAAGTATGGTTACTACTTAGATACTAAGCACACTTGCTATTGATCGCGCAACGCTTGCCTCCCAGCCTCCCCTCCCAACTAGGTAGCGCTAAGTGTCTTTTTGGGGCGTCAAAACGACACTTAGCGCTACCTAGTTGGGGTGGGCAGTCCGCCGTGCCGCTGGCTACGAACCCTAGAGTGGCACGACGGAACACCCCCACGAATGACAAGGAAGACCGATGGCTGACCTCACCGCATTTGCCCTGATCTGCTCCCTGACCCCCTCGCCCGAGCCGTCCAGCAGCGAACTCATGGCACGCCACGTGCTGGACGAACTCGCAGCGCACGGCGTCAGCGGAACCTCCGTGCGGGTGGTGGACCACAACGTGATGCCCGGCGTGCAGGTGGACATGGGCGCCGGCGATGCCTGGCCCGGGATCCGCGAGAAGATCCTGGCGGCCGACATCCTGGTCCTGGCCACCCCCATCTGGATGGGCCATCCCAGCAGCATCACCCAGCGGGTCATCGAGCGCCTGGACGCGGACCTCGCGGAAACGGACGACGCCGGCAGGCCCGTTATGTACGGGAAGGTGGCGGTCGTGGCGGTGGTGGGCAACGAGGATGGCGCCCACAAGACCGTTGCTGACACGCAGCAGGCGCTGAACGACGTCGGCTTCACCATTCCCGCCCAGGGCGCCACTTACTGGGTGGGCGAGGCCATGCAGACAGTGGATTACAAGGATCTGGACAGCGTCCCCGAGAAGGTGGCCGCCACCACCGCCGGTGCCGCGCGCAACGCTGCGCACCTGGCCCGGTCCCTCGCCACGGCCCCGTACCCGGCCGGGTAAGGGCTGGGGACCGGCCGGGCTCCTCAGCCGTTGCCGCCCAGCGGATTTCCTCGGCCATCTGCTCGGACTGGGTCCAGTGCAGGTAGTGCCCGCCTTCCAGGGGGACGATCCGCTGGCGCCTGACGTTCTTCAGCAGGTCCTGCGTTGACGATGTCTTGGTGGCTGTGGAATCGGTCTTTTCATCGGCGATGAAGGCAAGGACGGGCAGGTCATCGGGATAGCCAACTCCCTTCAGGGCGGCGGCGTTGTTGGCAATCCGCGCTGATTCGTCGGCAACGGCGGGATTGCCGTAGTTCCAGCTCATCATCTGGCGCATGCGCTTCAGCTCGTCCTCCGTGTAGGCGTCGCTGTCCGGGTCCAGCAGGCCCGGGGCTATAGCGGTGACGGACCGGACCAGCCCGGTAAAGGAGAGCACCCGCTCGATGTTGATGCCGGGCTGGGGCTCCTCAACCTGACCGTGCCCGGGTTTCGGTATGGTGGCGTCGATGCCCACCACCGCGGACACCTCACTGCGGAACCGGTTGGCGTAGTCAAGCATGTAGAACCCGGCAATGGAGTGCCCTGCCAGGACGTACGGCTGCCTCACCTGCAGTTTCGCCACGACGTCGTGCAGCTCGGTGCTGATGTTCTCGTTGGTGCGCGCGCTGCCTTCCATATCGCTGTAGCCGTAGCCAATCCCTTCGACCACGATGACGTCGAAGCCGTCCAGCGCACGGATCAGCGGCGCAAAGTCGAGGGCAGGGGCCGGCGTTCCCAGGCCACCGAGGAGGATGATCGGTTGGCCGCCGCCCCCGCTCCGGTACACGTTCAGGGCTTCGCTGCCCACGCGGACCCGTTCGCCGTAGGCGGGAACGCTCGACTTCTCCGCCCGCTCCATGACCAGGTTGACCGCCGTCGACACCAGGACCAGCCCGAGCCAAACCAGCGCGGCGATGCCGGTCCGGCGCAACCAGCGCCGGGGCTTTTTCCGGGGACCCGCACCTGTTGTGGCCGCTTCCCCGGAACCCCGTCCACGGAGCGGGCGGGTAGCCACCGGATCAGGCGGGCTTTGCGAAGACCGCGGCACTCATGACTTCGTAGCCCACGAATGCCTCATCACCCTCCACCCAGGCGTCATGGCCGGCCGGAATGCTGTACGCATGGCCGGGGCTCACCGTGCTCCGTGTTCCGTCTTCCATTTCAACAGTGAGCGTCCCGGCGGTGCAGATCCCCACATGGTTCACCTGGCAGGTATCCGTATGGACCACGGTCTTGACGGTTTCGGACCACCGCCAGCCCGGCTCAAAGGTGAACCTTCCCAACGTGGTTCCGCCGAGGTTCACCACGTCCACCTGCGTCTTGGGCGGGCGGCGCTTTTCATCGGGTTCGTCAAAGGACTTCGCTTCAAGGGCGTTGACAGTTACTCCGGCCATTTCATTTTCTCCAGACAGGGAATGGACTGTTCGTCCGGGGCGTCCAGGCCGCTCCGGGGGCGTTGGCTGGCCGACGCACGCTGAGTCAACACCGCCAACAGTGGCACCCAGCGCTATCAGCCTGCGCCGACGGATGTGCCGTGTCAAGACACGCGGGCGGAGTCCCCCGGGCGCAGGAATGCGCATGGCCGCCGGGGAACCCCGCGCGTAGAATGAAGGCGGTTCCGGGCGCGGAATTTCCCGCAGGTCCGGGCCTCTGCTGAGGACGGACCGCCATGCTCAAGGCACTGTTATGCAGGGTAAATCTGGGGCACCACTGGCTGGCCGACACGGACCAGGACGGTAATTTCCGCCGGCACTGCACCCACTGCGGAAAAGTCGACCGCCGGGTGGCCACATGGCCGGGCCTTAGCGCCCCCGGCAATCCGGAGGCCCACCCCATGGACCACCACGGCAACTGGTGATTCCGGCTAGGATTCCGGGATGGGACTCATCATCACACTGCTTATCATCTGGCTTGTCCTGTCCATCCTCGGCTTCGTCATCAAAGGCTTGGTGTGGCTGGCGGTCATCGGCCTGGTGCTGTTCGTGGCCACAGCTGTCTGGGGCTGGGTGAAACGCAACGCCTGACGACCCACTGAGGTGACGCGCCGCCGTCGTCAGCTCGCGGGGTCGTACTGGAACTGCCGGACTTCCTGCGCGCAGCGGCAGGCGACGGCGATCTTCGCAGCCCACTCCAGCGCCGCCTCCCGCGAGGGCAGTTCGAGGATGGTGTAGCCGCCGTTGGGTACCGTATGGCCCGGGTAGGTGCCCTCGGTGACTGTGCCGTCGCCGGCCACCATCACCGGGGCCACGTCCTCGGCGATCCCGCCACCGAAGACATAGACGCCCGCCTCCTTGGCCTCCTCGATGACGGCATGCGAGGTTCTCACCACCTCCTCGAACTCCTCCTCGGGGACCTGCATGGCCTCACCGGGGAACGAGATCAGGTACTTCGCCATTCGCGGGCTCCTTTGCTTCGGCGGCATGATCCGGCTTTTCACGCACCATGGTTCGTGCCCGATTATGGCGCCGGCCCCCGACATGCAGTCAAGGTGCCACAACCGCGCTCCCCCGGACGCCGGAATCGAGGGGGGGCTACCCGGGTTGTACACGGCCCGGTCGGGGTTGCCGGCCGCAGCCGTGCGTTCCTGCCCAGTTGCTTGCCTGGCAACCGGGCGGCGCGCCGCGAACCACGGTGTGTCCCCGGCTTTAACGGGTTGAGCGGGCTGACCCCCGGAGTAACTGGGCAGGAAGGCACGTCCTCCCGTGGCCCCTAGTTCCCCGCGCCGAGCTTCCCGCCCAGCCGTTCGCGCATGGTGGTGCTGGCGTCATTGAGGCCGATGATTTTCACGTCCTTGCCGTGGGCGCGGTACTTCTCGGTGATGGCGTCCAGGGTGGCGATGGTGGAAGCGTCCCAGAGGTGCGAGGCGTGCATGTCGATCACTACGTGGGCCGGGTCCAGGGCGTACTCGAACTGGGTGTAGAGGTCGTTGGAGGAGGCAAAGAACAGCTCGCCGTCCACCACGTAGGTGGCGGTCTGATGGCGGTTGACGGTGGACAGCGTCCGTTCCACGGTGACGAAGTGGGCCACGCGGCGGGCGAACAGCACCATGGCCACGAGCACCCCGACGCCCACGCCGATGGCCAGGTTGTGCGTGCCGACGGTAGCGATGACGGTGGCCAGCATCACCAGGGTTTCGCTCTTGGGCATCATCTTCAGGGTGCGTGGGTGGATGCTGTGCCAGTCGAAGGTGGCCCACGAGACGAAGATCATCACGGCCACCAGCGCCGCCATGGGGATCAGGGACACGACGCCGCCGAGCACCACCACGAGGACCAGCAGGAAGGCGCCGGCCAGGAAGGTGGAGATCCGGGTGCGTGCGCCGGAGGCCTTGACGTTGATCATGGTCTGGCCGATCATCGCGCAGCCGCCCATCCCACCGGTGAAACCCGTGACGAGGTTGGCCACGCCCTGGCCCCAGGCCTCCCGGGTCTTGTCCGAGCGGGTGTCCGTGATGTCGTCCACGAGTTTGGCGGTCATCAGGGATTCGAGGAGCCCCACGAACGCCATGGCGAGGGCGAACGGGAAGGTGACCTGAAGGGTTTCGAGGCTGAACGGAACGTTGGGGAGGAACAGCGACGGCAGCGAGTCGGGCAACTCGCCCTTGTCCCCCACCGTGGGGACGGCGATGGACGCGAACACTGTGACCAGGGTGAGGACCACGATTGCCACCAGCGGGGCGGGCACGGCGCTGGTGAGCCTGGGCAGGCCGAACACGATCAGCAGGGCAAGCGCCAGCAGCGGATACACCAGCCACGGCACGTTGAGCAGCTCCGGAACCTGGGCCATGAACACCAGGATGGCCAGCGCGTTGACGAAGCCCACCATCACGGACCGCGGAATGAAGCGCAGCAGCCTGGCCACGCCGGAGAGGCCCAGGATGATCTGGAAAATTCCGGCCAGGATGACCGTGGCAATCAGGTAGTCCGCACCGTGGGACTTCACCAGCGGGGCAATCACCAGGGCCACCGCGCCCGTGGCGGCGGAGATCATGGCGGGCCTGCCGCCCACAAACGCGATGGTCACGGCCATGGTGAAGGAGGCGAAGAGTCCCAGGCGGGGATCGACGCCGGCAATGATGGAGAACGCGATGGCCTCCGGGATCAGCGCCAGTGCGACGACCAGCCCGCCCAGGACCTCGGTCTTGAGCCTCCGCGGGGACTTCAGGGCCTCCCGGACGGACTGGAGCTGCTCTGGGGTGCAGGCGCGGGTTTCCCCGGCGGTTGTGGCGGCCATTGCGGTCTCCGTTCAGGCTAGGGACGACGCGCGGGCGTCAGCCGTGGGCGGGTTCGCCCGTGATGCGGTGGTCAGCGTGGTTGATGGTTTCGCGGATGAGCCGCACCAGGTGGCCGTCGTGGAGCGAGTAGATCACGTGGCGGCCGTCCTTGCGGGTGTCCACCAGCCCGCTCAGCCGGAGTTTGGCCAGGTGCTGGCTCACCACTGTCCGCGGCACCGCCGCCGCTGCCGTGAGTTCCGTGACGGTCTTGGGGCCCTCGGCCAGCTGCCACAGCAGGTGCAGGCGCGTTGGCTCGGCGAGCATCCGCAGTGTGGCGGACGCCGTCTCCAGCAGTTCCGGGCCGGGGTCTACCGGGTGGACAAGGGAGGGCGCGTCAGGCGCGGGGTGTGGTCCGCTGGAGGGCTGGCTGCTCACCGTGCTGTTCCTCCCCTGCGGCTTCCGTGGCTGGTGCGGCCACGTGCCGCGGCCAGGACAGGAACGCTCCTGCACTGGCTATTATCGCAACAATTGTCAGTGCCAGCGCAGCCCAGCCCAGGCCCGCCACAGCGCCCACCCACCCGGCCAGCGGATAGGTGAGGATGTAGCAGGCGTGCGAGAGGGAGAACTGCGCCGCAAAAACATAGGGCCGGGTGTCCTCGGTGGACGCCTCGCGCAGGAGCCTTGACGACGGCGTGAGGATGGTTGCGCTGGCAGCGCCCAGCAGGAGCCACAGGCCCAGCAGCAGCCACCACCCGCTTGGGGCGGGGTCCAGGGCGCGGTCCAGGGAGAGCGCGGCGGCGCCCGCCAGGATGAAGGGGATGACAGCAGCCCCGGTGAGCATCACGGCCCTGTCCCCGAACCGGTCGAGGACCTGCGGGGCGGCCAGCGCCACAATCATGGACCCCACGCCGAAGCAGGCCAGCGCCAGGGCCAGGTCGGTGTCCGGGCGCCTCAGGACATCCCGGACGTAGACCACCGTGTTGACCAGCACCATCGCCGTCGGGGCGGCAACCACCAGGTTGAGGGCCAGCAGCGACCGCAGCCGCCGGTTCCGCCAGAAGATCCTGGCGCCCAGGGTGGTGCGGTGCCACAGCGAGGCCTGCGGCACTGGGGCGGACGCGTTTTTGGGCAGGGTACTGATGGCCACCATGGCTGCGGAGGACAGGAAGCCGGCAACCGTCCCGAGGAACAGGTTGTTGTAGCCCACCACAGTCAGCAGCAGCGCGGCTATAGCCGGGCTGGCCAGGGCCTCCATGTCATACGCAAGCCGGGACAGGGACAGAGCCCGGGTGTACTCCCGCTCATCCGGAAGGACGGCGGGGATCAGCGACTGGAAGGCTGGGGTGAAGGTGGCGGAGGCGGACTGGAGCAGGAAGATGACCGCATAGATCTGCCATGTCTCGCTGATGAACGGCAGGGACAGCGCCATCACCGCGCGGAGCATGTCGGCCCCGATGAGGACCCGTTTCCTGGGCCACCGGGCCACCAGCGCAGTAATCACCGGCGCCAGCCCCACGTAGGCGAGCATCTTGACCGTCAGCGCTGTCCCCAAGACGGCCCCGGCGTTGCTGCCGGCAAGGTCGTAGGCCAGCAGTCCGAGCGCCACTGTCAGCAGGCCCGTGCCGATCAGCGCAACAATCTGCGCGGCAAACAGCCGCCGGTAGGTGGCGTTCCGCAGCACCGACCACAATGGGTCCACCTCCTTGAGTGCATATGTGCATGACTATGCACTCAAGAGTAGACCCTCCAGGCGCGGGACAAGGAAAGGGTGCGGCCCCACTGGAGCCGCACCCTTCCGCTTGCCACAAGGCACCTAGTCTTTCTTGAAGGCGTCCTTGACCTTTTCCCCGGCCTGCTTAAGGTCGCCCTTAGCCTGGTCAGTCTGGCCCTCGGCCTTCAAACGATCGTCACCGGTTGCTTCACCGGCGGCCTCTTTGCCCTTGCCGCCCAGCTTTTCGGCGGTGTTTTCGATCTTGTCATCCAAACCCATGGTGTTTCTCCCTACGGTCGGCTCCCGCCTGCGTAACGCCAGCGGCTTGCCCTCCCATCGTAACCACAAATCACTAAGGGTGCTGATTATTGATTGCCACCCGCTGGCTGCCGGTCACCGAGCGGCCGCCAGGTGCCGACGTCGATAGGCTGGACCTGTGCCATCCCTCGCCGCACTGGTCCCCACGCTGTGGGCTGTTGCCATCCTGATGGCCCTGGCCACGGCAGTGCTCTGGGGCGCCCGCTCGCCGTCGTTCCTTGCCCCTGCCTTGGCCATCCTGCGCGGCGCCGCGCAACTGGCCCTCATCAGCCTGGTGCTGGGCGGCATCATCACGGACCCGCTGTGGGTGGGGGCCGCGCTGCTGGTCATGTTCACGGTGGCCGCGGTGACGGCAGCGCGCCGGCTGTCCTGGTCCTGGCGGCGCTTCGGGGCGGTGGCGGCCACCATGGCCGCGGGGATCACCGTGACCCTGGTGGTGGTGTTCGGCACCGGGGCCGTGGAGCTCGCACCGCGGTACGTGCTTGCCGTGGGCGGGATCGTGATCGGCAACTGCATGACAATCGCTGTCCTGGCCGGGCGCCGGTTTTTCGAAACCGTCCACGAGCAGTGGGACCAGGTGGAAGGCTGGCTGGCCCTGGGCGCGGCACCCAGGCGCGCCACGCTGTTCCAGGCCCGCGTGTCCGTGCATTCAGCCCTGATCCCCTCGACCGACCAGACCAAGACCACAGGCCTGGTGACGCTGCCCGGCGCGTTCGTGGGCGCCATTTTCGGCGGCGCGTCACCGCTGGAGGCCGGCCGGTTCCAGGTGGTGGTGCTGGCGTCCATCATGGCGGCGGGCGCCATCACCGCCGTCGCGCTCGTCCATTCCCTCGGCGCAGTCAAGGTCCGCCCGGACCCAACTAGGTAGCGCTAAGTGTCGTTTTGGGCGGTCAAAACGACACTTAGCGCTACCTAGTTGGGCTGGCGGGGAGGGGTTCAGGGGACGCGGACCGTGCAGTTGACGGCGTCGGCCACCACCTCCTCCAGGTCTCCCGTCCGGTGCAGCACCTCGAGCTGCCGTACAGCTCCCGTCCCGGTGCGCAGCACCTCGTCCACCAGTTCCTCCACATGGTCCAGGTCGCCAATGTCCTCCAGCGCCTCACGGATGTGGTTCAGGAGGGAATTGACGACGGCGAGCGCCGGGGCGGGGCGGCTGGTCACCGGATCCAGGAGTTCCGCACGCAGCCCCCACCGGCTCGCTTTCCAGCCGGCCAGCCGCAGCAGCCCGGTGGGTACTGCGACGGGCGGGACGCCCTCGCGCCATTCCCTGGCGGCCGTTTCCACGAGCCCGCGGGCTATCCCGGCGAGCAGTACGGTGTGCTGCGGCCGGAGGCACACGTCCGCGATCCGGATTTCCACCGTGGGATAGTGCCGGGACAACCGGGCGTCGAAATAAATCATCCCCTCGTCCAGCGCCACGCCGGTGCTCACCATGTCATGCACCAGCTGGTGGTAGGCATCCGGCGAACCCAGAATTTCCAGGGGCCCGGCGGACGGCCAGCGGTTCCAGACCTGCGAGCGGTAGCTGGCGTAGCCGCTGTCCTCGCCGTGCCAGAACGGGGAGTTTGCGCTGAGCGCGATCAGCACCGGGAGCCAGGTCCGGATCCGGTCCAGCACCGCCACCCCCTCCTCCGCCGAGTCAACCGACACGTGCATGTGGCAGCCGCACGTGAGCTGTTCCCTGGCGGTGAGGCCGTACTCCTCGGCCATGGCCGCGAACCGCCGCAGCTGCACCGGATGCGGGTCGCAGGGCAACGGGGACGTTGCCAGGGCGGCCACCCTGACCCCCACGTCCTCGGCGGCCTGGCGGGCGATGGCCCTGCCCGCAATGATGTCCGCTTGGAGCGCAGCCATGGTGGAGTGCGGCGGCGTGACCACCTCGATCATTTCCTGCTGGAACTCGGCCGTCAGTACGGGACCGGCGCTCGAATCCAGCGGCCGGACGTACAGGTCAAGGAGGGCAGCCGCCATGGGCACCGCCTCCCCTATCGCGGGGTCCACCAGGAGCAGTTCCTCCTCGATCCCGAAGGTCCGGGTCGTCCGTGCACTGCCGCTGCCGCCTACTCCGTTGCCGTCACTGCCCAAGCTGCCCATCGCCGTCGTCCTTTGATCCCCTAACCCGCCCACTCCGTTCCATCCGCGCCAGTTCATCCCGGAAGGCGGCAAGCAGTGGACTGCACGTCCACCACCGGGAGGCCCACGCTGCGGACGGCGTCCGCCAGCCAGTTGGCCGAGCGGAGCAGGTCCTGCGCGTGCTCCGGCACCCCCAGCACGCCGGGCACGCGCACCCACTCGGCCAGCTGCCCCTCCGGCAGCCCGGCCGCGAGCGGACAAAGGCGTGAAGCCGCGCGCCGCCGTCGTGATCCCGGGCGCTGCCACGGCCGTCCATGCCCGCTCCCCTGCCCCTCTCCCGCCGCCGGACCGGTCAGCGCGGCCGGGCAGGATCGCAGCAGCTGACCAGCTGCGGCATCTCCCCCTTGGCAAGGCCGTAAATCCGGGTGGGAAGCGTGCCCGCCGGGAGGTGGCCGTGGTCCGGCAGGGGCGGTTCCTTGTGCAGGAGTGCCACGGTGTTTTGGGGTGCATCGGTCATGACTGCGGAGCCCCCTGCGCGGAGCCGGAGCGGTCCGGCGAGCCCGTCCGCCCGGATGTGGATGGCCCGCCCGACGTGCCCCAGCCTTGTGCCAGGCGGTCGTAAACCAGGTCCAGCAGCTCCGCGGCCCTCTGGTTCAGCCTGCGCGAGTCATCCAGGCTCCGGTCCAGCCGGGCGATTTCCGCCCGCAGCTGGGCGATGTCCGAGGCAGCTACGGCCAGCCGGAGGTGGACCTCCTCCAGGGGGTCGGCCAGCGGCTCGTGCTCCTGCAAAGCCTCAATCAGGGGATCATTCATGGCGTTGTCCTCCGTTGTATTCGGCGGGTTGCTGCGGCACGTGCGTGGACGCGGCAGTCCCAACCGGAACTGGCGTGGACGGGCTCTGCATACCGCCGAGTGAAGAACATGATAAGCACACTTACCAATGCCCGGGAAGAGGTGCCTGCCATGATGTCTGGCGCTGGGACGCTATGCGGGCCATATGCGGGCCGTGTGCGGGCGACTGCCCGGACCCTGTGGGCGATAGTCGGGCGTACGCAGGCGTGTGCTGGCTGCGGCCACGCCGGCTGCTCTGGCTGTACTTCCTTTTGTGTGACGCGTAATCTCAGGAGTGTGACGGGAATCATTTCCCTTCCCCTCCAGGCCCCCTGCACAGGCCCCAGGAGCAGCCGCTGGAGTAAACCGGCGGCACATGATGCAGAAGCGGAACGGGGCCAACCATGGCAACCTCGCACTTCCAGCAGTTCCTCCACCAAGCCACTGTTTTCGATCCGTCCAACGACGGCGGCCTGGGGCCCGACTGCCTCTACGGCCTGTACGTCAGCTGGGCCGAACTCCACGGGCTGCAGCCCAGATCAGACCAGGCATTCCGCGCCGGAATGCACCGCTGCGGCGTCGACCTGGGGGACAGCAGGCTCCGGATGACGGGGCCGGCCGCGGCTGACTACATCCTCTACAGCTATCCGGCTGTCGCCTGATGTCGCTCTATTGGGATGATGTGGGCGCAGAGTCCGCCCCTTGGCCGGACAACCCTTCGGACGTCCTGGCTTTCGGCGGCAACTACATCCATTGCGGGCAGCCGATGACGCGCGCCGGAGCGGAAGTGCGCCGCATCTCCAGTACATACGAGGAAAAGGACCGGCCGGACCCCTTGGCGGTCTATCTCGCCACCCGGGTGCTCCGTTGCTGTTGCGGTTTCCAGATGGAGATTCCGGACCACAGCCACGCCGGGAACCCGGACCCAAACCAGGAGACGGCGGAGTGAGCAGCCTGCCCCTGGACGACCTGACTGTGGCTGTGGCGCGCATCCGCGGGTTGCTGCTGAGCCAGGAAAAAGCGGACAGGGCCGTCAGCCTGCTGGCCCAGGCGATCAAGCAGGCCATGCCTGGCGCCACAGGAACGGGAGCCTCGCTCCTGGACCCGGCCGGCGGCCTGGTGAGCAGCGGCTCCACGGATGCCGTGGTGCGGCAGGCCGACACCGCTCAGTACGAACTGGGTGAGGGCCCTTGCCTCACGGCGTGGGCCGCGGAAGAAGTAGTCATTATCCAGGACGTCCACACGGAGGGGCGGTGGCCCCGCTGGACGTCGGCGGTTGCCGGGCTGCCCGTCCGATCGGTGGTCAGCGCGCCCCTGCTGGCCGGAAAGGAAGCGATCGGAGCCTTGAAGATCTATTCGGCCCTGCCCGGGCAGTACGACGACGACGCCGGAAGCACCCTGGCCCTCTTCGCCGGAACTGCCGCGACTCTCCTGGCACACATCCAAGGCAGCGAGGCGCCGCTTCGGATGTCCGAGGAGCTCAAGGCCACGCTGGCCAGCCGGGACACCATCAACCGCGCCTGCGGGGTGCTAATGGAACGCCACGGCATCAGCCATGACCAGGCCTTGCAACAGATGATCAACAACGCGCGGGCGGCCGGTGCCCCCTTGGTCAAGATCAGCGAAAAGCTGGTCACCAAGGTGCCGCCTGCCGAAGGCTAGGGCGGACTGTGGGCTTCGATCCGCACGAACCAGAGCAGCGCAGCCGGCTTAATCAGGCCCTGGCCGCGGCAGACGTCACCGCGGGCGAGCTTTGGCTCCGGTACTTCGGCATGAGCGGTTCTGCCGGCGAGTATGAGGTCCAGGCATACCTTGAGGGCCTTCTTTCGCTGCCGCCCAGTGAGCGCGATCTGCTGGCCATGGCGGCGAATGAGCTCATCCGCGAGGCACCGGAACGGCTCATCCGTGGCGCTCCGCCGCTGCTGGCACCCTACGCGGACCAGCTGAACGGCTCCACGCAGGGCGAGCGGTCCGGGAGCGACTGACTGCCCACCCCTGACCCGCCCACCTCGGGCGGTGGGCGGGTCAGGGGTGGGGACGCGGCACCGGGCAGGGGACGACGGCGAAGCGGCGGTTGTCCAGCACCGGCACCTGCCTGCGCACACGCTTGAGCCGGTCCAGGCTGAGGTCCGCAACGATGAGTCCCGCTTCTTCCCCGGCGTTGGCCACCACCACGCCCGCCGGGTCCACCGCCATGGAGTATCCCGTGGCCAGCGGCCCGGTCTGGTTGGCTGCCAGGACGTAGGCCGTGTTCTCGATGGCCCTTGCCTTGAGCAGGGTGCTCCAGTGGTCCTCCTTGCCCGGACCCCTTATCCACATGGCGGGAACCAGGAGCACGTCCGCTCCGGCGTCCACCGCCGCCCGGGCACTCTCCGGGAACCGGAGGTCGTAGCAGGTGAACGCGCCGAACCCGAAGCCGCCCAGGCTGAACACCAGCGGTTCCCCCGGCCTGCCGAGGGCAATTCCCTCACTTTCCCGGTAGCCGAAGGCATCGTAGAGATGGACCTTCCGGTAGCAGCCCAGCATGACGCCGCGGCTGTCCAAGGCCACCAGGGTATTGTGCGGCAGCCCGTCCGGGTTCCTCTCATAGGTCCCCACCACCACGGCGATTCCGTGCCGCCTGGCGAGGGCGGCGACGGCGGCGACGAAGGGGCCGTCCAGGTCCTGCGCCACGGCCGCAATTGCCCTGGACCCCTCATTGCTGCCGTAGAGGCTGGACTCAGGAAGAAGGACCAGGTCCGCTCCCGCACCCGCCGCCGCCTCCACCAGCCGGCCCACCGCCGTCGTATTTTCACCGGCGTTGGTGCCTGCACTGAACTGGCCTGCCGCCACGCGCATCATGCTGCTCCTTCCCAAGCGGCCGGCCACGTTTTCCCGGATGCCGCCCAACCCCTTCCCACCAGCATCCTGCCCGTGCAAGGGTTGCCAGACAAGCCTCCCGCCCCTGGCCGTAGGCACGGGCTCGTGCAGGGGCCTCTGGAGCGTTCGGGAAGGATCCGCCGTGGGTACACGCGAAAAATTCTTAGGCTACGACGCCGGACGGTTGCCTTGGTTGACTGGTAGCGCGGGGAGGCGTCCAGGAGCTGGGCGATGGTGGTGCCGATGAGTTCAACAGGGCTGATTTCCGCCGATGCCGCGCCGCAGCTGATTTATTCAGCATGCCTGCCATCCTGCGCTACTCAAACACCTTTTGACCGGACGTTTGGCTGCCCCGGTACAACAGCCAGCCGCCCACCACCAGGGCTACGCTGACGGCCAGGAAGCCGAGGTCCCATGCCAGCGGCCCGCCAAGATCGTCCCTGACGTGGTGGATCTGCAGCAGCTGGTGGTTGACCAGGCCTTCGACGATATTGAAGCCGCCCCATCCCGCAAGGGCCAGGCCCCCGTGGAACTCCCAGTCAGGGGACAGCCGGCCCTGCCGCCGTGCCCGCACCACCAACGCGGCCGACGCCACCACCAGCACCCACATGGCACTGTGGAACAATCCGTCCGCCAGGGTGTTGAGTTCGAGTCCGGGCACTGTCCTGGTGCTGCCGCTTTCGGTGTGGCTGAGCATGTGGTGCCATTGCAGCAGCTGGTGCAGGACAATCCCGTCCACGAAACCGCCCACCCCCATCCCGAACAGGAAGGCGGGCGCCCGCGCCGCCGTCCCAGCCGCGCTGCCAACTGCCCCGGCAGGCGCCGGCCTACTGCGTTCCCGTGACATTTCGAGCCCCCTCCGCCGGTGCGACCTTCAGCTTGTCCCTACCCGCCGTCGTCCGCTCTAAGCGCAGCGAGCCGCCACAGGTGATGTAAAGGGACGCCCGTGCCCAACGCCGGCACAAGGTGAAACGTAGGGCAGGCGGTGCTTGCCGTCCGCCCGCCGTCGGACGTTCCTCGCCCCGGTTTTCGACAAGGTTATCCACTGGTGACGCGCACGTTCCCTGACGCGGCCCATATATGGGGGGCGCCGCCGATTTTGTGCGTCGCAGGCAAAGATGTGCGTCGCAGGCAAAGATGCGCGTCGCCCGTGCGGCAGAGGCCCTGTTCGCCGGAGCTGAAGGTCACAGGAAAAACACCCGATTGAAACAATTCAGCAACCTCGCCACGGCAAGCTGTGCGTACGGGGACACAACAGCAGGAGGCGCATCATGGAGGCACAAAAAGTACTGACAGCCCAGCTCCGCATCGGCGACCAGATCGAGGCGTGGCACAACGGCAAGCTATTCCACCGGGGGCGGGTGACCGACGTCGTACCCGCCCTGGAACTCTTCTGGATTTTGGACGCGAGGACGGGCGCGCGGAAGCTGCTGGACCCGGAGGCGCTGGAGATCCGGCACGTGGAGGAGCAGGCCAAGCCGCTGGCACCGGCCTGATTTTCGCGGAGCGGCTGGTGCCGTCCCGGGCAAAGGGGGCGGCACCGGCGCGTGCATAGAATGGACCCATTGCGGCACCGCTGCGGCACTCCGGGCGCCACCCGCCCGCAACCACCACGAAGGAGCACACCGTGATCGGATTCATCGTCGCCGGCCTCATCATCGGCGCGCTTGCCCGCCTCATCAAGCCGGGCAAGCAGAACCTGGGCCTGCTGGCCACCCTCCTGCTGGGCCTTGCCGGCTCGGTCATCGGCGGGGTGGTGGCTTCGCTCCTGGGCACCGGGGACATCTTCGAGCTGAACTTCCTGGGCTTCATCGTGGCCGTCATCGCCTCGGTGCTCCTCGTGGGTACGGCCGAAGCAGTGGCCGGCCGGCGGAGTTCAGTCCGCCGCTAAGCCTGGCTCTAGGCCCTGCCCTGGTACACGTCCGGGATGCCGTCCTGGTCAGCGTCCACCCTCTCAAGCTCTTCGGCGGCCCGGTACTGCCGGTTCCGGGTCTTCAGCACCGCCGTCGCCAGCAGCGCGGCGAGCAGGGACGCGGCCAGGATGCCCACCTTGGCATGGTCGTCGTGCAGGCTGCCCTGCCCGAAGCTCAGCTCGGCCACCAGCAGGGACACCGTGAAGCCGATGCCGGCCAGGAGCGCCACCCCAAAAATATCGATCCACTTAAAGGACTCATCCAGCCGTGCCCTGGTGGCCTTGGTCAGGACCCACGTGGTGCCCAGGATGCCGACCGGTTTGCCCAGCACCAGCGCCACGATGATGCCCAGCGCCACCGGATCCGCGAGCGCCGAGCCCAGTCCTTCCAGTCCGCCCACGGCCACGCCGGCGGAGAAGAACGCGAAGATGGGAACCGCGATGCCGGCGGAAATGGGCCGGAACCGGTGCTCGAAGATTTCCGCCAGGCCGGGCCCTGCCTCCGGGCCGCCGCCGGCCTGGGACCGAACGACGGGGATGGCGAAGCCCAGCAGCACCCCGGCAACGGTGGCGTGGATGCCTGAAGCGTGCACCAGCGCCCAGGTGGCCACACCCAGCGGCAGCAGGATGACCCAGGACGCAAAGACCTTGCGGCCGAAGAAGTGGCGGAACTTCTGGGCCAGGAACGCGTAGACGGCCAGCGGAATGAGGGCCAGGAGCAGCGGCATGGGCTGCAGGTCGCTGGTGTAGAAGAACGCGATGATGCTGATGGCGATGAGGTCGTCCACCACGGCCAGGGTGAGCAGGAAGATGCGCAGTGCGCTGGGCAGGTGTGATCCGATGATGGCCAGCACCGCCACGGCGAACGCGATGTCCGTGGCAGTGGGGATGGCCCAGCCGCGCAGGGTTTCAGGGCTGGTGAAATTGATTGCCGCATAGATCACTGCCGGGACCAGCACGCCGCCCACGGCTGCGGCCACAGGAACTATCGACTTGCTGATCTGGCGCAGGTCCCCGGCCACGAACTCGCGTTTGAGCTCCAGGCCCACCAGGAAGAAGAAGATGGCCAGCAGTCCGTCGGCGGCCCACGCGCCAAGGCTGAGGTCAAGGTGCCAGGGCTCGTAGCCAACCTTGAAGTCGCGGAGGGCAAAGTAGCTGTCCGACGCCGGCGAGTTGGCCCAGAGGAGGGCGATGAGCGCAGCGGACACCAGCAGGGCCCCGCCAACCGTTTCCTTGCGGAGAATCTCGCCGATCCGGAGTGCCTCCGCGTAGCTGCCGCGGGCAAAAACGGCGGGCTTCCGCGGCGGGGCTGGGGGCTGGGCGGGCGAGGGATGGTTCATAGGGGGCTCCCGGGATCTGGGTTCGACAAAATCATGCCGACCAGACTTCCCGGCGCACCTTTGTCCATCCTACAGGGACCGCTTTGTGCTCCATTTCACTTTTGTCCCATCCGGAACAGCAGCAGCGCCGAATCACTGCTGTCCCTCATCTGGGACGACCACGTCACTTGTATGAGGAGACTGCTTTCCGATGAACAAGACACTTCGCTACCTTGCTGTTCCCACGCTCGCCCTCGGCGCCCTTGCCCTTTCCGGCGCCCCCGCCACGGCCCATGACGGGGCCGACCACTACCAGTCCACCCTGGGCCAGCTCAACGGCAGCGCGGGCTCCGGCAGCATCACCCTTGACGTCACGGGCAACCAGGCCCACGTTGTCCTGAAGGTTTCGGGCATGCCCGCCACCTTCATGGACGCCCCGTACCCGCACGTCCAGCACATCCACGGCGGAGCCCAGGGCGCCTGCCCGGCTCCTTCTGCCGACAAGGACGGCGACCAGGTCATCTCCACCACCGAGGGCGCCCCGTCCTACGGCGGCATCGTCACCACCCTCTCCACGAGCGGCGACACCAGCCCCGCCGCGGGCCTTGACTTGAAGGTGGGCGGCCAGGGCGCCGCCTACACCGTTGACCGCACGTTTGAACTGAACGCCGAGACCAAGGCGGCCCTCCAGGCAGGCACCGCGGTGGTGGTGGTCCACGGCCTTGACCCGGCCACCCTCAGCGCAGCCGGCCAGGCCGCAAAGAGCGACCTCGCCCCCACCCTCCCGCTGGCCGCAACATCCCCGGCCCTGTGCGGGACCCTGGTGGCCGGGCAGATGAAGATGCCGGCAGGCGGCGCTGATACCGGCATCACCCAGGAGACGGGCACCGGCACCGGAGCCCTGGCAGTTGGCGGCGGCCTCGCCCTGGTTGCCCTCGCCGGCGGCGCCTACGTGGTCCGCCGCCGCAGCTCCGGATCAGCCGCGTAGCAACAGGCCGACTGGATCAGCACTGTGAATGACACGGATTCCGGCCGCCGCGGGGGCCTTTGGGCCTCCACGGCGGCCGGGCTTCTGCTCGCCTTGGCCCTTGCCGGCTGCGGCTCCGGCAGCAACGGAACGTCCGACGCCGGCGCCCCACCTTCCGCTTCCGGCGCCCCTTCCGCGGCGGTCGTCTCTCCTCCGCCCGCCCCGGCCGTGGCGGCACCTTCCGCGTCCACTCCCGCGGCCGCGCCCTCCGCAGCAGGGCCCGCAGCCCTGCCCCGGTCCGAGCCGGTGGCCCTGGAAATCCCCGCGATCGGGGTGCGGACCGACCTCCTGAAGCTCGGCCTGCGGGAGAATGGATCGCTGGAGGTCCCCCAGGACAGCGGGAACGGCGCACCGGCCAGCTGGTACAACGGTTCACCCACCCCGGGCGAACGCGGCCCGTCCGTCATGCTGGGCCACGTCAACTCACCCAACGGCCGCGGCGGCGTCTTCGCGGACCTCCGCAAGCTTGCCCCCGGGATGGACGTCGCCGTTTCCCGCGCTGACGGCAGCACCGCCGTCTTCACCGTTGACCGCGGCGAGCTCTACGGCAAGGACAGCTTCCCCACACTGGAGGTCTACGGAAACACCTCCGGGCCCGAACTCCGGCTGATTACCTGTGACGGCTACGATCCCGCCACCGGGCTCTTCGACGACAACTACGTGATCTACGCCAAGCTCAAAGCCTGACCGGGGCCTCCAGGCAAACGCCACCCCAAACGGCCGCAGGATCCGGAACGGATGCGGCCAGGACGGAAGAGTCATGACCACCCGTTTTCCACTATTCGCCGCCCTGGCACTCTCTTCCCTGCTGCTCTCCGGCTGCGCCGCGGCGGCGGGATCACCGGGCCCTGCGGGGGCGGCAGCGCCGTCGTCGGACGCCCCTTCCCCTGCTGCCGCGCCGTCGAAGGCATCCCCGCCCCGGCACGGCGGCCACGCCGGCCACCACGGCAGCGGTGCCATGTCCCCACGCACCGCGGTCAAAGGCCCCAGCGAGGCGGCAAAGATGGTGTGCGGGGACCAGCCGATGGACCGGCTCACCATGATCCTGGACCTTGGGCAGGACCCGCATACCGTCGAAACATGGGCCGACAGCACGTTCACCTGCACCTACCACCTGGACGAGGGCGCCCTGGAGATCTCCGTCAGGGAAGCGCCGGACCGGGCGGCTGCGCTGACGTACTTCGACGCCATGCAGGCCCTTGCGGTGGGTGCCACGCCCATTCAGGGACTGGCCAACCTTGGTTTTCCTGCCTATGAAACCGCAGACGGCTCGGCGGTGTTCCAGAAGGACAGCTTCGTGCTGCAGGTGGACGCGTCACGCCTGCCGGGAACGCTGGGTCCGGACGCCATCAGCCGCAACGCCCTGGCCTACCAGCTGTCCACCACCATCCTGGCGTGCTGGGTGGAACACCACTAACGGCGCGGTGTATCCGCCCGGGAAGAGCTGGGACAGCGTGGCGTGTGCGGGCAGCGCTATCCCGCCCGCTGCCGGACCGGCCTGCCCTGCCCGTCGGCGGCAATGGCCCTCACGGCCGCCTCCAGGTAGTTGCGGGATTCCGCGGAATTTGCCAGCTGAACGAGCTCCGCGGCCACTACCACCAGCTTCACGTTCCGGTGGCTGCTGGTGCTGACCAGCATTTGGAAGGCTTCGTCCGAGCCCATCTTCAGCTGGCCCATGAGGATGCCGCGCGCCTGGTCGATCACGGTGCGGGTGGAGGTTGCGCCGATCACCGCATCCCGGGCGGTCTGTTCGGTTTCGCGCTGGAGCGTCGAGGTGAGGTCGATCATCACCCCCTCCAAGGCTGTGACCTGGCCGCGGTCCATCATCGCGTCACCGGATGTCAAAACCCGCCGGGTCCGGCCCTGGGCGTCGATGATGCGGTGGTACATGCAGAAGTAGCCGCCGTTTTGGACAACCTGAGCAACAATGTTTTCGCACCGGGGCCTGTCCTCCGGATGCTTGTGGGAAAAGAGCAGCTCAATGGTGGGCACAACCTCGCCCCTGGTGTATCCGTGCAGCTGGAACATGCCGTCGGACCAGTGGATCTTCCCGGATCCAAGGTCCACGTGGAACGTTCCGGCACCGCAGACACTGTCCCCCAGCGCGCTCGAGTAGGTGTAAGGGCCGGTCAGCTCCGTCACAGGCCACCTCCTTGTAGCATCCGACACATCCGCGGGCCTGTGGCACACACGCACTGCCTTAAGTATGGCCGCCCGACGACTGCCGGGATAGGGCCGATGGCCCCCTTCCGCACCGCGGGAGGTTCGGGGAAGGCCTTGACCACTATACCCCCTAGGGGTATATTCAAAGTGTTGTCAGTGAAGTGGTATGTCCAGGCCGGTGCAAGCACCGCCATCACAGCCGTTCAACCCCAGCACCCTGCTTCTCCAGCAAGGAATCATCCTTTACAAGGAACGGAACTGACATGTTTGACATTGAAAACCGGACCGCGCTCCCCCTCGCCTCCAGCGCCGGCTGCAGCTGCTGCTCCCCTGCCGGACACGCACCCAAGGCGCAGTCCGCCGTCGTAAATTACGACGCCGGCACAGGCTCCCGGCGGACGTTCACCCTGGAGGGCCTCACCTGCGGGCACTGCGTCCGGACCGTCGAGAAGGCCGTCTCCACCCTCGACGGCGTTGAGTCGGCGTCGGTTGACCTGGTACCGGGCGGCCGTTCCGGCCTCACCGTGGCCGGTTCCGCTCCGGACGCGGCTGTCCGGCAGGCCGTCACCTCGGCCGGGTATTCCCTGGCTTCCAACTGACTTTCCCGCCCGGGGCTGCTGGTCCCGGGATTGCGGAGCCCTCCAAGGAGGAACACATGCAGGACCACCAGCACATGCGCCATCACGACGACGACCATCCCGCACAAGGGACCCTCACCAGACCAGCGGCCGCTCCGGCGGGCGCCGGCGGCCCAGGCGGGCACACCCACCCCGACGACGACCACACCGTCCACACGCACGGACAGCATGCCGGGCACAGCACAGCCATGTTCAAGAACAGGTTCTGGCTGACGCTGGCGCTGTCCGTTCCCGTGGTCTACTTCAGCCCCATGGTGGGCCACATCCTGGGCTACATGGCGCCCATGTTCCCCGGTTCTACCTGGATCCCGCCGGTCCTCGGCACTGTCATCTTCCTCTACGGCGGCCAGCCCTTCATCAAGGGGGGCCTGCAGGAACTCAAGGACCGCCGGCCCGGCATGATGCTCCTGATCGCCATGGCCATCACGGTGGCGTTTGCGGCCTCGTGGGTCACCAGCCTGGGTATCGGCGGGTTCGACCTGGACTTCTGGTGGGAGCTCGCGCTGCTGGTGGCCATCATGCTGCTGGGGCACTGGATTGAAATGCGGGCGCTGGGGTCGGCCCAGGGCGCCCTGGATGCCCTCGCCGCCCTGCTGCCCGATGAAGCCGAACGCATCACGGACACCGGCACCGAAACCGTCCCCGTCTCCGAGCTCCGGCCTGACGACCTGGTCCTGGTCCGGTCCGGAGCCCGCATGCCGGCCGACGGAACCGTGGTGGACGGCCAGGCGGAGTTCGACGAATCGATGATCACCGGCGAATCCAAGACCGTGCCGCGCGGCCCGGGCGACCCCGTGGTGGCCGGAACGGTGGCCACGGACACGAGCGTCCGCGTCCGGGTGACGGCGGTTGGCGACGACACAGCCCTGGCCGGCATCCAGCGCCTGGTGGCCGAGGCACAGTCATCGTCCTCGCGGGCCCAGGCGCTGGCCGACCGCGCCGCGGCCTTCCTGTTCTACTTCGCCGCCGGAGCAGGCGTGATCACCTTTATCGCGTGGACCCTGCTGGGCAGCATCCCCGAAGCCGTTACCCGCACCGTCACCGTCCTGGTCATCGCCTGCCCGCATGCCCTTGGCCTGGCCATCCCGCTGGTGATCGCCATCTCCACCGAGCAGGCCGCCCGCGCCGGAGTACTGATCAAGAACCGGATGGCGCTCGAACGCATGCGCACCATCGACGTGGTCCTCTTCGACAAGACCGGCACGCTCACCACCGGCGAGCCCAAGCTGGTGGACGTTGCGGCCGCCGGAGGAGTCGATG
This sequence comes from Pseudarthrobacter sp. L1SW, assembly GCF_020809045.1. Classification (NCBI taxonomy): domain Bacteria; kingdom Bacillati; phylum Actinomycetota; class Actinomycetes; order Micrococcales; family Micrococcaceae; genus Pseudarthrobacter; species Pseudarthrobacter sp. L1SW. The sequence goes on from NZ_CP078079.1 coordinate 3,196,507, forward strand.
CCGACGAGCTGTTGGCCCTTGCCGCCGCCGTCGAGTCTGACAGCGAGCACCCCGTGGCCCGGGCCATTGTCCGCGCAGCCCGGGAACGCAACCTCACCCTTCCCGCCGTCACGGAGTTCGGCTCCCTGACCGGCCGGGGCGTCCGGGCCAGCGTGGAGGGACGGACCGTGCACGTGGGCGGGCCCGCGCTCCTGCGTGAGCTTGGCGCCGTCGAACCTTCCGCCCTGGCGCAGTCCACCCGCGGGTGGATGGACCGCGGCGCTGCCGTCCTGCATGTCATTGACGACGACGGCCGCGTGCTGGGGGCAGTCAGCCTGGAGGACGCGGTGCGGACGGAGTCGCGGCAGGCCGTGGCTGCCCTGCAGAACCGCGGCGTCAAGGTTGGCATGATCACCGGCGACGCCCGCCAGGTGGCCCAGGCCGTGGCCGCGGACCTGAAGATCGACGAGGTGTTCGCGGAAGTCCTGCCGGCGGACAAGGACAAGAAGGTGGCCGAACTCCAGGCCCGCGGGCTGAAGGTGGCCATGGTGGGCGACGGCGTCAACGATTCTCCCGCGCTGGCACGCGCCGAGGTGGGCATCGCGATCGGCGCCGGCACGGACGTGGCCATGGAGTCCGCCGGAGTGGTGCTGGCCGGAAACGATCCGCGCGCAGTGCTGTCCATGGTGGACCTGTCCAGGGCCAGCTACCGCAAGATGTGGCAGAACCTGGTGTGGGCCACCGGCTACAACATCCTGTCCGTGCCGCTGGCCGCGGGCGTCCTGGCGTTCGCCGGGGTGGCGCTCTCCCCCGCAGCCGCGGCGGTCCTGATGTCCGCGTCCACTATTGTGGTGGCGTTGAACGCCCAGCTGCTGCGGCGGGTGAAACTCAACCCGTCCGAAGTACGTTGATAGGGCAGGGCAGGACCCCGTTCCCGGGGAAGACCCGGCCCGGCGTCATCCAGACGACCTGCACGAAGGAGGAAACAGCATGACCGCACGCGCCCGCGTCCTGTCGGCAGCCCTCCTCCGCGCGGGGCTGTTGGCGGCGGTCCTGGCAGTCATGGCCGGGATCCTCGGGATGCACGTCATGACGGCCAACCACTCGTCGCACGCGGGGCATGCCGGCACCGTCAAGGCCCAGGCGGCACACCCGTCCGGCGGGCAGTGGGCCGGGGACGGCGCCGTCGGACATTCCCTCGCCGGGCATTCCCACGCCGGGCACACGGCCGGGGACGCCGCCGTCGCGCGCCCTGCCGCACTGAATCCGGCCTACGCCGCCGGACATCAGGCCACAAGCGCAGCTTTTTCCGCCGCGGAGTCCTGCGGCTCCGCCTGCCCTGGCGCGCAGGAAGCCGGCGCACCGTGCATCCCGCTGGCCAAGACCGCTTCGCTCGCCGTTGTCCCGCCCCCGGTCGGCGCCGCCCGGCCCGCCCCCGCAGCCCGCACCCGGGACGCCGTCGGATATTCCTACATCCCGTCAGGCCCCACACCCTGCGACCTGTCCATCAGCCGGACGTAAACGGACTGCGCCGCGTGGCTGCCCACGCACGGATCAGCCCAGTTCAATTACTTCCCTGAAGGACACCCAGAAAAATGAAGACGAACCTCAAAACCCTGTCCATCGCCGCTGCCCTGGCAGCCTCGCTCGGCCTTGCCGGGTGTGCCGCCGGTTCCGGAAGCTCCGGCGGAAACACCATGCCCATGAACCACGGCAGCTCCGGCCCCATGTCCAGCATGATGCCGGACGCCAGTGCCGACCATAACCAGGCGGACATCATGTTTTCCCAGATGATGATCCCGCACCACGCGCAGGCCGTGGAGATGAGCGACATGATGCTCGCCAAGCCGGACCTGCCCGCGGAGGTCACCGCCCTGGCAACCAAGATCAAGAACGCCCAGGCGCCCGAAATCGAAACCATGACCGGCTGGCTTAAAGAATGGAACGTTCCCGCCATGATGTCCGACCACTCCGGGCATGGCATGGGCGGCATGGTGGATCCGCAGGGCCTGGAAAAGCTCAAGGCCGCGCAGGGAACGGAAGCCGTCCGGCTGTTCCTGGAGCAGATGATCGGGCACCATGAGGGCGCGATCGACATGGCCCAGCAGGAGATCGGCGCCGGGAAGCACCCCGGGTCCATCCAGCTCTCCAGGGACATCGTCACGTCCCAGGAAGCGGAGATCGCCCAGATGAAGGAGATGCTGGCAGGGCTCTAACCCTCCCCGCGGCGACCCTCTCTCACTTAACGCGCCCTTTCGGCCCACGCTCTCTCACTTGATGCGCCCTTTCGGCCCACGCTCTCTCACTTTCCTTACGAAAGTGAGAGAGCGTCGGTGGGGAGACCGCGTTAAGTGAGAGAGCGTCCGATTGGGAGGCGGTCAGGGGGTCACGCGGGGTGGCTGACGTGCTCGGGGCGGATTCCGACGCCGATGAACCGGGCCGTCAGCCGGCGCAGCACAGGCGAGGCGAACCGGAGGAGCCCAATGAACCAGCGCGGCGCGATGCTGTTGCCGGCTGCGGCCCGGGCGATGGCCTTGTGCCCGTTGCGCTGAAGCAGCTGCATGACCTTCACCGGCGTCTCGCGGCGCCGCTGCACCGCCGCCAGCTTTCCAACCGGCGCCGTCCCTGCGGCAAGGTCCCCGGAGATGGCGTTGAACAGCGCAACGGCGTCCTGGATGGCGAAGTTCACTCCGACGCCGAACATCGGGGACATCGCATGGGCGGCGTCCCCGATCGCGATGAATCCGGGACGGTACCACCGCCGGAGCCGGTTGATCTGGACCGACAGGAGCTTGATCTGGTCCCAGTCCGCGAGGGTGGTGACGACGTCGCGAAGGACGGGCGCGGCCTGGCTGATCCGCGCATGCAGGGCTTCCAGTCCGGCCGCCCGGAGCTCGTTGTACCCGCCCTTCCGGATGACCATGCCCGACTGGTACGTGTCGCCGCGGTCGATCGTGAGGACCATTCCCTGGCGGGATATGTACCCGAGGGTTGCCGGCGGGGGATCCGACGGTTTGGGCAGGCTGAACCAGAGAACGTCGATCGGCACCCCAAACTCGTCGGGGATCATTCCGGCAGCGGAACGAAGTGCCGACGCGCGTCCGTCCGCAGCGACGGTGAGCGTCGCGCGGATCTCAAGGCCGCCGTCGTCCTCCGTAACGGCCCGTACGCCGCGAACCTCGTCCTGCTCAATGATGAGGCCGGTGGCTTCGGTGAGCATGCGCAGCTCGAAGTTGGGAAACGCCGACGCCTCACCGGCCAGGAAGTTCAGGAAGTCCCACTGTGGGGCAAGGACCAGGAAGTTGTCGGGCTCCGGGAGGGTCCGGAAGTCCACGATGGTGAAACGCTGGCCATCCATGACAGCGTCCATGACGGGCAGCCGGGTGAGCGGCAGCTGCAGGAATTTCCCGCGCAGCCCGAGCTCGCCGAGCAGTGTCACCGTGGACGGGTGCACGGTATCGCCGCGGAAGTCCCGAAAGAAGTCCGCATGCTTCTCGAGCACCGTTACACGCAACCCAGCGCGCGCCAGCAGGTAGCCGAGCACCATCCCCGCCGGGCCGCCGCCGGCAATAACGCAGTCACGCTCGATAACTTTCTCCACGGTCATATCATCGTGCCTCCTCCACGAAACAGTGAGAGATCGTTGCCGAAAAACCCACCGAAAGTGAGAGAGCGTGCGCCAAAAACCCACCGAAAGTGAGAGAGCGTGCGGGGGTTGCGTGTTAAGTTGAAATCCGCGGGCTGGACGGTCCGCTCACCGGCTGGAAAGAGAACATCCCCTTGGACACGTCCCAACCAGTAAGAATCCTGACCGTCTGCACCGGCAACATCTGCCGCTCGCCGGTGGCTGAGAGACTGCTGCAGGCGGGGCTGGACCAGGTGGTGCCGGGCGGTTTCGAGGTGGCCAGCGCGGGCACCCGGGCTATGGTGGGAGACCCCATGCAGCCGCTCTCTGCGGACATCGTGCGCACCTTCGGCGGGGACCCGGACAACTTCGCCGCCCGACAGCTGAACCAGAAGATCCTCCGCGGCGTGGACCTGGTGCTCACCATGACCTCCGCCCACCGCGGCGAGGTGCTGCAGCTGGACGCCTCGCTCCTCAAGCGGACATTCACCATCCGCGAGTTCGCCCGCATGCTCGACGTCCTGGACCAGCGCGCGGCGGCTTCCAGCGGCATGGTGCCCGCCGCTGCGCCCGCCCCGGATAATCACGACGACGGCGGCCGGCTGGGCGCCAACGCCGCCTTCTGGAAGGGCCTCCCGGCACGGGTCGCGGGGGTGCGCCACTTGTCCCTGCCCGCCGACGCCGCCGAGAACGACATCATCGACCCCTACCGGCGCGCGCCCGAGGTGTACCGGCAGATGGAGGACGAGTTGGCACCGGCGATTGTGTCCATCCTCCGCCACGCGCGCCTTAACGCGCCGGCCTGACCCGGCGTGCCGCCGTCGTAATCAAGCGGGATTCGCGCAAGCCGGCACACGCTGGAAGATGACAGTTTGGATACGCATGTAGCCAGCAGGGGCCCGACGGGCGGACACTGATCCCACCCATTCACAAAGAGGTGAGGCACAATGAGCACGCCTGACGGTTCCGGCCCCTCCGGCCCCAATCCATCCGAGCCGGCATCCGGGCCCGCTCCCGGTCACCACAACGGCAGCTGGGTGGCACACGGCCGCCGGCGCTGGATAGCCGCACTGCTGGCACTGGTCCTGGTGGCCGCCGCCGTCGTCGCAGTCATCAGCCTCAACCGCTCCGGCACCGAGGCCCAGCCCGCCGCAACGCAGAGCGAAACACCGTCACCGACCCCATCGGAGACTCCCTCCGAAACGCCGCCGCCCGCCCCTGCTCCCCCGCCGCCGCCCGAGCCCATCCCGGACCTGCCCGCGGTTCCCATGAACGTCCTGGTCATCGGCAGCGACAGCCGCGCCAACGCCCGGGACGCAGCGGCCCATACGGCGGCAACCGGCGAGGCCATGGACCACCGCTCGGACACGCTCATGGTGGTGCACGTCCCCGCCGACCGCCGGACCCTGTACGTGGTGTCCATCAACCGTGACATGTGGGTGGACATCCCCGGTTTCGGCGGCGCCAAGATCAATGCCGGGCTGCAGTACGGCGGCATCGACATGACCACCCAGACGGTGCAGTCGCTGTTCGGGATCACCATTGACCACACCCTGATGCTGGACTTCAACGGCTTCCGGGGCCTGGTGGACGGGCTGGGCGGGATCGACGTCAACGTGCCCATTCCCTTCCAGTCCACGCACGACACGGGGCACGTCTTCGGTCCGGGCGTCAACCACTTGGACGGGCAGTCCGCGCTGGAGTTCGCCCGCGAGCGCTACGCCTTTTCCGACGGCGACTTCCAGCGCGTGCGCAACCAACAGGTCCTGCTCAAGGCCATCCTGGCCCGCCTCACCGGCGGTGGCGGCCTGAACGATGTCAACACGGTCCGCGGCCTGGTGAATTTCGCGTCCTGCTGCCTCACTGTGGACCGGGGCTTCGACCCCGTGCAGGCCGCCATCCTTGCCTACAGCCTGCGGAACCTGGACGCGAACGCGATCGGCACCATGACGCTGCCCACCGCGGGCTCCGGGTTCATCGCGGGCCAGTCCGTGCTGTTCCCGGATTACGGGGCGATCAACGCCGTTGGTGCAGCGCTGAGGGAGGGGCGGATCGGGGAGCTCGCGGTTCCGTAGCCGGGGTCCGCCTGACACTCGACGCGCAAATTCCCTGGCGCACCTCGAATTACGGGTGCGCCAGCGAATGGGCGCTTCGCAGGTCATTTCGCGCGTCGAAACCCGAAGCTGTTCAATCGGGGCTCACCCGGGGTTCACCGGCGGGAAAGCGTCCGTGCGCCCGGCAGGTAGAGGCTGGACGGCATGACTGACATTTCGCGCCGCACCATCGTCAAGGGATCCGTCCTCGCTGCCGCACTGGCAGCCACACCCGCCGCCGCCCAGGCCGCCGCAGCCCAGTCGCCCGCCGGCGTCGCGCTGGTCCGGAACCGGCTCACCCTGCCCAGCGGCATCGCCACCGGAGACGTCACCTCCGATTCCGCCGTCCTGTGGTCCCGCGCTTCCGGTGCCGGGCGGATGACGGCAGTCCTGCGGGCCGTAGACGACGGCGGCGAGATCCTGCGCGGCCGCGGCGCCTTTGAGCGCGTCCTCCGCGGGCCCCGCGCAACCCAGGCCTCCGACTTCACCGCCAAGATCCACGCCGGGAACCTGCCGTCCAACACGCGCTTTGCGCTGGAGATCAGCTTCGAGGACGACGGCGGCACGGCCGGCGAGACCATCAGCGGCAGCTTCCGCACGGCTCCCGACGCCGGGACGTACAACGGCAACGGCCGCACCGGTGGGACGAGCGAGGGAGGCGAGGTGCCGGCGTCGTCCGCCCAAAGCTTTGTATGGACGGGTGACACTGCCGGCCAGGGCTGGGGCATCAACGAGGAAATCGGCGGGATGCGCGGCTACCGCGCCATGCACGAGACCCGGCCGGACTTCTTCATCCACTCCGGCGACACCGTCTACGCCGACGGCCCCATTACGGAGACCGTGGTGGAGAAGGACGGGCAGGTATGGCGGAACCTGGTCACGGAGGAGGTGTCCAAGGTGGCCGAGACGCTCACGGAATTCCGCGGCCGGCACCGCTACAACCAGATGGACGCCAACATGCGGGCGATGTTCGCGAACGTCCCCGTCATCGCCAACTGGGATGACCACGAGACCACCAACAACTGGTACCCCGGCGAAATCCTGGACGATCCCCGCTACACCGTCCGCGACGTCAACACCCTGGCGGCCCGGGGACGGCAGGCCTGGCAGGAGAACATGCCCATCGCCGATTCGGCAGCGCTGTGGCGGCCGGGAACGTTCGACGACGCCGGCCAGTACCAGCCTGCCCGCATCTACCGGAAGATCAGCCGCGGCCCGCAGCTGGACATCTTCTGCCTGGACATGCGCACCTTCAAGTCGCCCAACACGGACGGCAAGGAACCGTACGCCACGGCCATCCTGGGCCAGGAGCAGGTGGACTGGCTGATTCGCGAGGTGACCAGGTCCAAGGCCACGTGGAAGGTGATCGCCGCGGACCTGCCGCTGGGCATCATCGTGCCGGATGGTCCGGTGAACCAGGAGAGCCTGGCAAACCGCGACGCCGGTGCTCCCCTGGGCCGTGAGCTGGAGATCGCCGGGGTGCTGAGCGCGTTCAAACACAACGCGGTTAAGAACGTGGTGTGGCTGACCGCCGACGTCCACTACTGCGCCGCGCACCACTACTCCCCCGAGCGTGCGGCGTTCACCGACTTCGACCCGTTCTGGGAATTCGTGGCCGGGCCGATTGCCGCTGGATCCTTTGGTCCGAACAAGATGGACGGCACGTTCGGGCCCGAGGTGGTGTTCTCCAAGGCCGGCAAGTTCGCCGGAGAGTCACCACGCAACGGTGAGAACCAGTTCTTCGGGCATGTGGAGCTGGGCGGGGACAACAGCTTCACGGCCAGCCTCCGCAACGCCAACGGCGGCATCGTGTTCACCAAGGTGCTAACCCCGGAGCGGTAGCTCGTTTGGTAAATGCAGCGCGGGGTCACATAACGCCCGGTTTTCGGTGGCGGATTCAAGTGGTCGTTGCAACACGTCCTATGCTGCTGATTCTTCCAGTATTTGCTGGAGGGCTTGTGCGGGTGTTTTCCAGCCGAGGGTTTTGCGTAGGCGTCCGTTGAGTCCTGCGGCAGCGTAGTCGAGGTCTGCGCGGGTGACGGTGGTGAGGTCCATGCCTTTGGGGAAGTACTGTCGCAGGAGTCCGTTGGTGTTCTCGTTCGTGCCGCGTTGCCAGGGTGAGTGAGGATCGCAGAAGTAGACCTCGGCGCCGGTGGCAATCCTGACGCGTTCGTGAATGCCGACCATCTCAGCGCCTTGGTCCCAGGTCAGGGACCGGCGCAGCTGGGCCGGCAGGGTCGGAAGGGTTGCCTCGATGGCGGCCAGCACCTGCTCGCCGGTATGTCCGTTAGGCAGGTGCAGGAGCATCACGAAACGGCTGCTGCGTTCCACGAGGGTTCCGATCGCCCCGGCGCCAGGGGTACCGATGATCAGATCGCCCTCCCAGTGCCCGGGCACTGCCCGGTCATCGGCTTCCGCGGGGCGTTCACTGATCAGCAACTCTTTCGGGACCCGGGGCCTTCGCATGCCCGCGCGCCGGTTTGGCTGCCGCACGGCCCGGCCGGTGCGCAGAGCAGCGGCGAGCTCGGCTCTCAGCCCGCCGCGGCCCTGGATGTAGATGCACTGATAGATAGTCTCCGGGCTGATGCGCATGCTTTCATCATCGGGGAAATCAATCCGTAACCGGGCACTGATCTGCTCCGGGGACAACCGTTCCCGCGCCGTCAGCATTCCGGCGACGTAAAGCGCCAGGGCCTCGTTGAAAGCCAGCTTCCGTGCCTTAGGCCTGCGCGCCAGCTTCTGCGCACGGTTCTGCGCCGAGGACGCCAGGTACGGACGGTTGCCCCCGTTCCGGATGTTCCTGCCCAGCTCCCTGCTGACAGTGGACGGGTTCCGGCCCAAACGCCGGCCGATCTCCCGCACGCCGCACCCGGCCGCCCGCCACACAGCGATCAACTCGCGCTCATCGAAGGACAGGAACCGCCCGCACGGGGGCTTCTTCGCAGGATCCACCCCACCATGCTGACGGACGATCAACCTGGCCGCAGACAGGGACATACCGGCCACCGCCGCCGCCACCTCATCAGATGCCCCAGAAGACCGCGCCTCCCAGAAAACCCGCACCACCGACTGCAACAGCTCAGGCCGACCAAAACCCACAACAACACCCCAATCACTCAGGTGTTGCAACGACCCCTTGAACCTGCCGGTGCTTATTAGGCGCTAAGTGACCCCGCGTTGGTAGCGAGGGGCCGTGTGCGGTGCTGTCGCTAGCCGAGGTCCGGGAGCCGGCGGTCCAGATACTTGCCGGTCAAGACCAGAACAGCGGTCAGCACCAGAACCGCCGCGAAATACGTGAGGGTCCCGGCCAGGCCGAAGCTGACACCCACCACGCCGCGCAGGATCAGGTACATGCCCAGCATCAGGATCACAAGCCCTGCCGCAATATGACCCACCCGCGTGCCTTTGGAAACCGACGTTCCGGGCGGGAACGAGGCCGCGTACTCGCGTGGCTGCCCGAATGCCGCCTCGCCGCTTTCCCCGCTCTCGGCCAAGTGGCTGCCGACTTCCTGCAGCGTGCTGCTGACCATATCTTCGCTGTGTTTCCGCTGGCGCAGCTCGTAGGCCAGGGACTTCAGGTATTCCTGTGACGACATTTAGTGAGCCTTCTTTTCCTCTAGCAGGTCCATGATGAGAACAGAGAACCGATTCCAGTCCCGGGCGGACTCGTGCAGCCGCTGCCGCCCTTCAGGGGTCAGGGAGTAGAACTTCTTTCCCGGCCCCGCGTCCCCTTCCCGCCATTCGGAGCTGACGAATCCGTCCGTCTCCAGGCGGTTCAGGGCCGGGTACAGCGTGCCGCCACTAAGCCCGTCAAACCCGGCGCCCCGCAGGACCTGTATCACCCGGTATCCGTACGCGTCATCGCTGCCGGCTATGGCCTGCAGGATGCAGGTGGGAAGCACGGCCCTCACCCAGTCGCTGGGCCACCGCTTGTCTGAACTCATAACTAGATAGTGTCACAAGCTAGATTGCCAGGCAACTCAGTGCCGCACGTCAGATCACATTCCGGCCCTGGTTCCGCCACGCGCCGATGGCCCCAGGAACAGCAATCCAGATCAGCGCGGATGACAGTGCCGCCCACCCGTTTCCGCCTTCCACCAGGACGTTGGAGAGCGTGGCGGACTGCAGGAACGGTGTGGCCCGGCCCGCGAAAAGGCCGATAAGGGAATCAAAAATGAACGACTGGAAAAGAACGAACACTATGGCCAGTGGCGTGGACAGAAGCGCCGAGGCCACCGCGGCGCCGGATACGGAGCCGATGACGCTAACACAGGCCAGCAGCCGGGCGCTCTGGGCAAGATCTCCCAGCACAAGGCCGTTACCTTGCAGAGCCGACACCACAGCGGCGACAGCCACTGCCACCAGGCTGATGCACAGCACAATTCCCAGCGCAAAGGACGCGACGGCAAGGTACTTGGCCAGCAGCAGCGTTCCCCGGGCGGGTTGCAGCGTAAAAAACTTGATGACGTCCCGGTGCTGCCAGTCGGAGGTGATTCCCATAATCGCAATGATGGGTGCGCCTAGACCTGCCGGCAGCGCGAGTGCCGCCAGCATCAGGGATACATCGATTTGCTCGCCGCGGCCCGAGGACACGGCAACAAATACACCCACAATCACGACGCCGACAGCGGCCATGGACAGCAGCAGCCACCGTGCGCTGCGGGTATCCACCAGCTTCCGCATCTCGACATAGACGGACACTGTCAATAGCTGCGGTAAGGAATTGGCGATGGACATCTTATCTGCTCTCCCTCTCGCGGGCCGCCGCAAACTCCGGCGACGTGAGTCCGCTGTAATAGTCTTCCAGACTGGCTCCCGGCTTCCTGCGCAGGAGGCTGATGTGGACATGGTGGCGCCACATGCTTTCCCCCACCCGCTCAGGCGCCGCATCAACCAGGACTACAGCCCCGGAGTCGCCGCTGGCCCGCAGCCCCTTTATGCCGTCGGCCTCCAGGGCGAGCTCAACGCTCCGCAGATCCGGGCCCTGGACCTCCGTGACGTCGGTCCGGGTGAGATCGTGGATGGTGGAGGTGCTGACAATGCGGCCCCTGTCGATGATGACCACGTTGTGGGCGTAGGTCTCGAGTTCGTTCAGCAAGTGGCTGGACACGAGCACCGAGCCGCCGTTCGCTGCGTAACCAGTGAGGAACGTTTTCAGCCACGACATGCCCTCGATGTCCAGTCCGTTGGCCGGCTCGTCCAGGACGAGGAATTTCGGCTCGCCCAGGAGTGCAATTGCCAGGCTGAGCCGCTGCCGCATGCCAAGCGAGAGGGACCTGACCTTCCTCCGGGAAACCTGTGAGAGTCCCACAGCAACCAGGACGGCGTCCACCCGGCTCTTCGGAAGCCGCATCATGATTGCTGGCAGCGCCACCGTCTCGCGGACCGACCTTCCCGGGTGGTGAGCGGACGGGTCGAGCAGGAACCCGGCCTCGATCCCCGGATTCTCCAGGTCCTTATACGCCATCCCGTCGAAGGTGATCGACCCTTCATCGGGGCGAACGAGGCCCGCAATCATCTTGAGGGTCGTGGACTTGCCGGAACCGTTCGGACCGATGAACCCGGTGACCGAGCCGGGCCGGCAACTGAAGCTGACGCCTTGCACGGCATGCACATCACCGTAGGATTTGGACACATTGCTAATAAGGAGAGTCATGGAACTTTCACCGGACCGATTTGTGACGTTTGTCTGATTGTTGACCTGGAGCAGAACAAAAACACCATCGCAAAGATGGTGATGTCCAGCGGAATATAGACCCAAGCGTACCCCGGGTGGTACATCAGGTCCGCCGTAACAAGCGCCGTGATATTCGCCAATGCATGATACAGGACTGCGGGCCAGAGCGATTCGAATTTAAACGCGAGAGCCAGCGCCAGGCAAGCGAAAACAAAACGGTCCACATACATGATGGAAAGCGTCGAGAAATGAAGGGCGGCAAAAGTAAGTGAACTGACTAAAACAACGGCCATCCGCCCTTTTAGTGAACTTTTCACGCCCAGAAGTAACGCCAGCGGCAGTCCGCGGAAAATGAGTTCCTCCAGCACCACGCTAATGGGGGCAGTGGCTGCCGCCAACGGATCGCCTTCGGCAAGCAAGATGAGCAGGGCAAGTGCCAGCAGCATCACCACCGCAGCGGACAGCCACGCCCAGAGGCCTGTCAAGTCCGGACCCGCCACGGGAATCCGGAATGCCCGCAGGAGACTGAACCGTCGACTGGCGAGTGCAGGCAGCACCAGCAAACACGCTACGACGGTGAGGGAAACGGCCATGGACAGATCCTCACCAAGGACGTGTACCGGCATCAGCTCATAGCTGAGGGCTATAACGAGTGTGACGCCGGCGTAGGCAAGGACGGCCCTGGTGACAGCATGCGTAATAAGTCTTTTCATGTCATATTCCGGTTGATTGTCGGGGGCCGCAGCAGCTGGATGACGGTTGGCCTGACTGCCATCCAGCCGCTGGTCAAGCAGACCTACCAGCCGAAGAAGTAGCGGCGCAGTTCAAGGTAGAAGTCCCACAGGGAGCCGCCGATGAACCAGCTGATCGTGTTACGGATCCAGCTTGCCAACCCGTTCCACCAGTTGATGAACGCATTCCAACCCCACCGGACGGCGTTTACCATTGCGTTCCAGATCCAAGGCGCCGCGGCCCGGATCCAGTTCAGCACGGGCCCGATATTAAGGCGCTTCTGTGCGTCAGCCGCGCCCTTGACCGCATCCGGCGTGGCTGACGAAGCCAGCGCAGGCGCGGACGGCAGCGTTACTACCGATGCACCCTGCGCCGATGCCGGCGCCACAACGGACACGGACGCCGGCGAGGCTGAGACCGCCGCGGGTCCGGAAGCAACGCGGACAGCCGCAGGTGCGGACGCAAGAATCGCGCCCGCAAGCGCTACCGCCACACCCCTCTTTTTCCAATTCATACCTGAGCGGCTCTTAACCTGGCTCATGCAGTTCCCCCTTTTGATTGTGTTCACCTTGAACACGGCGCCAAATATAAATCGGTGGAACAGTATAAGTCAAATAAGTTTAGTAACTCTACTTTCCGGCAATCCGGTCGCATCGGTTTTTTGGTGATATTCGGCATACTGGCGTCAAACTCCCGGTGTACTATCAGATTCTTTACATGAACAACAGTCATAGGGATTTGAGAGTGCGGGATCATTTCCCCATCGTCTTTGGCTTTCAGCTGGAATCCGCACCGTGCATTGCATGGGCGGGGACGCCGTCGCTTGAAGGACTGCCGTGGCGGGAAGGCGGAATTGGTGCGCCACCGCCGTCGTCCGTTATTTTCCCGGCCCCGTGGGTACGCCGCTGGTAGTGTTCCTGCATTCGGAACGGCACGCGAACGGGGTGATTTCTCTTGAACGACGACGGGCTGACAGAGGCTGTGCAGGAGGCGGGGGCGGTGGAGCTGCTGCTGATCCGCCACGGCGAGAGCGAGGGCAACGTTGCCGCCACCGAGGCCCGGGAGGCGGGGGCGGAGGTCATCGCCGTGCCGGCGCGTGACGCGGACGTGAACCTGTCCGATATTGGGCAGGAGCAGGCGAAAGCGCTGGGCGTGGCGCTGGCCCGGATCGCCGAGGAGTTCCGGCCGGACGCCGTGGTGTCCTCGCCCTACGCGCGTGCCCGGCAGACGGCGGAAATCGCCGTGGAGGTGGCTGGCTGGCCCGTGCGGGTGCGCACTGATGAGCGGCTGCGGGACCGCGAGCTGGGCATCCTGGACCGGCTCACCCGGCTGGGCGTGGAGCAGCGTTACCCGGAGGAGGTGGAACGCCGCGAGTGGCTGGGCAAGCTGTACTACCGGCCGCCAGGCGGTGAATCCTGGGCGGACGTAGCCCTCCGGCTGCGCTCCGTCCTGGCGGAGCTGAACAACCTGGGCACCGGGCACCGGGTGATGCTCGTGTGCCACGACGCCGTGATCATGCTCTTCCGGTACGTGCTCGAAGGGCTGAGCGAAACAGAACTCCTGGACCTCGCAGCCACAACCTCGGTGCTGAATGCCTCCCTGACCCGGTATGTGCGGCCCTCCGGCGCCGGACCGTGGACGCTCGAGAGCTTCAATGTGGCGGACCACCTGACCGAGCAGGGCGTCACCGTGACCGAACACGGCGGGGATACCAGTGTCCACCCGCGGTGAGGCGGCCGGGGCCGAGCGGGCCGGGGCCGAGCAGCCGACGTTGGTGACGCCGTCGCTCCTGCGCGATTGGCCGCTGCCCTCTCCGGGCGAGGACAAGTACTCCCGCGGATCGGTCTTGGTGGTGGGCGGAGCCCGGGCGACTCCCGGCGCCGCCCTGCTGGCCGGGGCAGCCGCTCTCCGGGCCGGCGCAGGGAAGCTCACCCTGGCGGTCTCGGAGTCCGTGGCCGTCCACGTGGGCGTCGCGCTGCCGGAGTGCGGGGCGGTGGGGCTGCCGGAAACCCCTGGCGGGTCCGTGACGGCCGAGGGCCTTGACCGTATTTCCACGTACCTGGACCGGGCAGATGCCGTGCTGGTGGGCCCGGGCCTCGATGACCTGGACCTGGCCGAGGAGCTGCTCCGGGCGCTGCTCGAGCGGGAGACAGGAGAAGGCGGGCCGAACGGCCCGGGAGGTCCCGCCGTCGTGCTGGATGCCTACGCCCTGGGCGCCCTGGTGAAGGTGGAGGACCTGATTGAGCCGTGGAAAGGCCGCCTGATCCTCACCCCCAACCCCAAGGAGGCCGAGGTCCTGCTTGGCCGCGACGTGAAGGACCTGGAGGCGAACGTGGCCGCGATTGCCGAACGCTACCGTGCCGTGGTCAGCTGCCAGGGCCTGATCGCGCGGCCGCCCGGAGATGCCCCGGAACAGCCGGAGCTCTGGAAAATCACCACAGGATACGGCGGGCTGGGGACCTCGGGCAGCGGGGATGTCCTGGCCGGTGCCATCGCCGGCCTCCGCGCCCGGGGCACCAGTGAAGCGCAGGCCGCATGCTGGGGGACCCACCTTCATGCGGCTGCAGCGGACAGGCTTGCCAGCCGGCTGGGACCGTTGGGCTTCCTGGCGCGCGAACTCGCGGATGAACTGCCCGCGCTGATGCTGGAGCTCAACACCTGACACCGCCTTAAAGGCCCGGACATAGGACGACCCCCGGCCGAAGCCGGGGGCCACCTTATCGGGAAGTTACGGGAGTAGGCTGCCGGTGCGCTTTAAGCGCTGTGGCGTGCGTACTTCGCGATCCGCCCAAAAGGCAGTCAGCAATTTGATACCCGACGTCCCGATTCTTGTGTTGACACTAGGCGGCAATCTCTTGCTTTGCCCCCTTCGTCTCAATCTCGATCTTGCGCGGCTTGGCCTTCTCGGCGACAGGAATCCGCAGCGTCAGGACACCGGCGTCGTACGTAGCCTTCACATTGTCCGTGTCCAGGGTGTCCCCGAGGATCAGCTGACGGCTGAACACGCCGCGCGGCCGCTCGGAGGCGATCAACTCGGTATCCTTGCCCGCGGGCTCGGGGCGCTCGGCCCGTACCGTCAGGACATTCCGTTCCACATCCAGATCCACAGAATCCAGTGCGACACCGGGCAGATCAAAAGCGACTACAAATTCCTGGTCCTCCCGCCACGCGTCCATCGGCATCGCTGCCGGGCGCGCCGCCGTGCCGAGGACCTGCTGGGCCAGCCTGTCCAGCTCGCGGAACGGATCAGTTCGCATCAACATGGCTTCCCTCCTCGTAAGAGACGGTCCAACACTTTTTGGTACCAGCCGATCTGTATTGGCTGATATAGATTTTTTATCACTGGAGAATCAGGTCTGCAAGGGGTTCAGGAGGGATTTTTAAGAGTTTTTCCGGCCTGCCCTGGACGCGGAAGAGGGGCCCTCTGCGGCAGGTAGAAGGCCCCTCTTATCCTGGTTTGTCAGCTCCGCGTGGGGTCCGGCCGGAGCGGCGCCGGGCCGGGGTCGGGCACCGGCAGCGGGCCCGGCGGTTCGGGTGCCGGGAACGGGTTGGGAGCCGGCGGGCCGGGGTGGCCGGGCTGGGTGGGATCTGGCTGGTCCGGGCCTGGTTCCGGCGGAAACGGCTCGGGCTCGTGCACTGGCGGGATGGTCATGTGACGTTCCCCTCTCACGTTTTGATGGACGTGCCTTGGCGTGATCAGGATACGCCCGCCACCTCAAGCCCACTAGGCCAAGCGCCCGCCGTTCCCTGCCGCCCGGCGCGTGGGGTCAGCCCGGGACGGCGCCCACCAGCCGAAGCCAGGCACGCAGCTGGTGCAGGTCCGCCTCCCCGCACCGGAAACCGACGTGCCCGTCCGGGCGCACCGCAACGATGCCGCGGCCGGGATGGCTGCTGAGCCGGTGCACATGAACCTTGCGCCCGGAGAAGGTGAGGTCCGCGCCCGCGGCATCCCATCCGGCGTCGTGCTCCAGCAAGACGTGCACGCCCGGCGCCGCAGTCAACTCGTGAAGGCGGACGCTCCGCCCGCCGGTGACCACCGGCGCATCCGGCAGCCGGTCCCCCGGCCGCGGCCAGCGCGCTGCGGGCGGTGTGCCCTCCACCGAGATGGCGCTGTTCCGGTAGCGGACAAAAGGCTGTGCCAGGAGCCTGATGCCCGCGGACGTGAGCCGGCGCCGGCGCAGGAGCACCGGCAGCAACGGCGCGGAAACCGGCAGGACCCTGCGGAGCAGGCGGGCAAGGGGGTGGGGCGACGCTTCCCCGAAAAAGATGGCATGCGTCAGGGCCAGCACCCGCCGGGCGGCGAGGCGGCGCTCGTAATCATAGGAGCCGAGCAGTTCCGGGTGCGTCCCGCCGCCCGAAGCGAAACCCAGCTTCCAGCCAAGATTGAGTGCGTCGAGAATGCCGTTGTTCATCCCCTGGCCGCCCGCCGGTGAATGGGCGTGCGCGGCATCTCCGGCCAGGAACAGGTTCCCGCTGCGGAACCTGCTGGCGAGCCGGTGCTGCAGGCGGACCTGCGCGGACCACCGCACGTCCCGGACCGTCGCCTCCAGCCCTGACCCTTGGACCAGCCGGGCCACTTCCCCTGCCGCAACTTCCGGCCCCAGTTGGCCGAACGGGCCGGCGGCATGCGGATCTGCCGGGCGGGTGGCGAGCAGCCGCCACGTGGCGCCCTCCCCAAGGGCGAAAAGGAACGCCAGCCCGCCGTTCCCGACGGCGACATGGAGGAGCCCGGGGTCCAGCGGGCCATCGAGTTCCAGGTCGGCCAGGACGGCCTCCACCCGGTACGGCGCCCCGCGCCAGTCGGCGCCGACAAGCCCGCGCACGGTACTGGATTGGCCGTCGCATCCGGCAAGGAAGCGGCAGTCGTGCTGCTCCAGGAGCCCTCCGGGCTGGCCGGCATGGGCCAGGTTGGCACGCGGTCCGTTCGCGGGGAGCCCGTTGCCACGGGGGACGTCGCCGTCCGCCAGCCGCAGGTCGGCGCGCAGCGTTCCCTCCCTGCCCGCGAAGGCGGCCAGGCCACGGAACTCAACGCCCCAGTCAACCGGCACGTCCCGGGCTTTGAGGGCCCGCCACAGAACGTCCTCGACGTCGGCCTGCCGTACCAGCGTCAGGTGCGGGAAGGCCGTATCCGGAAGATCGGCGTGGCCGAGCCTGGCCTGCACCACCCGGTTACCCAGGTGGATGCGCGCCTCCGGAGTTGTGTCCGCCCGGCTGAGCAACTCGTCCGTGACGCCCAGTGGCCGGAGCCCTTCGAGCGCACGGGCATGGAGCATCATGGCCCGCGAGGGACGGACGCGCTCGGCCCGCCGGTCAACAATCCGGACGGTGGCCCCGTGGGCGTGGGCCTGGAGGGCTGTTGTCAGGCCGGCGGGGCCTGCGCCCACCACCAGGACGTCGCTGTCGGCTGTCATTTGTGGCTCAGGAGCCGCCACCACGCCTGTCCGGCCCCGGCGGCCTCCATCCGCGCCGGATTGGCGAGCACCTCGTCGCGGCGCAGCCCGGGTACAACTTTGTAGCTGATCGACCCCGGGACGCTGACCAGTTCCAGGACCCGCCACAAGGCGGAGGCGTAGTGCCGGGCACGGGCGGGGCCATCCCATTCGTAGAGGCCCCGATAAACTCCACGACTGTCATGGGCGCACCAGAGCTTCGACACGAATCCAGGAAACCCGACGAAGAGCGGGGTGTTGAGCAGGCTTTCGGCCTCGAAGAGGCGGTGTGCCCTGCCCCGTACCAGCCTGAGCTTGAAGGCGACGACGAGAATACACGGCTGCCGGGGTGCGGCGCTGACGGCCGTTTCCCGGTACACCCGGGACGTGCTGCCGTCCGCAAATTGCAGGACGCGTCCCACATTCTCCCGGGGCAGGTGGACCTGCCGACGGGCCAGCATCACGAAACTCCTACCCACGCACCGGGCTACCGCCCGCCATGCCTGGGCCCTTGGGGCCGGACCCGATTTGCTGGACATTGGTGTCTCCTTCCGCACCCTGCGTGTTCCCCGACCTATCTCCCCGCTCCTTCCACCGTCCCGCACTCCCGGCCCGGACCCTAGGGTCTTTGGCCCTTTACCCCCTCCGCAGGCGCCCGCAGTCCCGCACCAGGCACCCCGCACCCCCGCCGGGTGCGATCCCCCGGTAGCGAACGGCCGGATAATTGCCGGCGGGGATCTATATATTGAAGGAATGACCCAGACTCCGCTGCGGGATTCCGCCACCACTGCCGCCCCCACACCGCCGGTTGCCAAGAAGATCCCGTCAGAGCGTGTCCACCACGGGGATGTTTTTGTGGACAACTACGAGTGGCTGCGGGACAAGGAATCCCCCGAAGTGGTGGAGCACCTGAAGGCCGAGAATGCCTACCAGGAAGCTGTCACCGCGCACCAGGAGCCGCTGCGCGAGGCCATCTTCCAGGAGATTAAGGGCCGCACCCAGGAAACCGACCTCTCCGTGCCGCACCGCAAGGACGGCTGGTGGTACTTCAGCCGCTCCGTGGAGGGCAAGGAGTACGGCATCCAGTGCCGGGTCAGGGCCGCGGACACCGATGACAAGATAGCCGACTGGACCCCGCCCGCGGTGCAGCCCGGCGTCGAAATCCCAGGCGAGGAAGTCCTGCTGGACGGCAACGTGGAGGCGGAGGGCAAGCCCTTCTTCTCGGTGGGCGGTTCTGCAGTGACCGTGGACGGCACCCTCTACGCCTATGCCGTGGACAATTCCGGGGACGAGCGCTTCACCCTCCGCATCAAGGACCTCAGCACGGGCAAGCTGTTGCCGGACGTCATCGAGAACATCTTCTACGGCGTCGCCTTCTCCCCGGACGGCACCCGGATTTTCTACACTGTGGTGGATGATTCCTGGCGCCCGTACCAGGTGAGGGCGCACGTCCTGGGCACGCCTGTGGCCGATGACGTGGTCATTTACCAGGAGGACGACGCCGCCATGTGGCTCGGCTTCGAGCTCTCCGCCGACAGGCGCCACCTTGTGCTGGGCATCGGCTGCTCCGAGTACAGTGAAACCCGACTGCTCCGCTTCGATGATCCCGCCCAGGAGCTCACCACCGTGATCTCCCGGAACGAACGCGTGCTCTATGAGGCTGAGCCGTTCCTGCTCGCCGGCCCGGACGGTGAAAAACAGGAGCGCATCCTCCTCACGCACAACCGCAGTGCCGTCAACTCCATGGTCTCCCTGGCAGACCCGGCCGGGCTCGCCAGGCCGCTGGCGGAGCAGGACTGGGTCACCGTCGTCGGGCATTCCGACGACGTCCGCATCAATGGCGCGGGCGTCACCTCCACGCACCTGGTGGTTTCCATCCGCAAGGACACCATCGAGCGGGTGCAGTTCATCGGGCTGGCGGGGTTGGGAACGCCTGCCCAGGAAGAACCCGTGGAGCCGGCCTTCGACGAGGAGCTGTACACGGCCGGCGTGGGCGGCTCCGACTACGGGGCCCCGGTCATCCGGCTGGGCTACACGTCCTACTTCACGCCGTCGCGCGTGTACGACTTCGTCCTGCCCACCCCGGAACAGCCCGCCGGCGAGCTGCTCCTGCGCAAGGAAAGCCCGGTCCTGGGCGGCTACGACGGCAGCGACTACGTCGCCACCCGGGAATGGGCCGACGCCGCCGACGGCACCAGGATTCCGCTGTCCGTACTGCGGCACAAGGCCGTGAAGCAGGATTCGACGGCGGCCGGCCTGGTGTACGGGTACGGCTCCTATGAGATGAGCATGGATCCGGGCTTCGGGATCGCGCGGCTGTCCCTGCTGGACCGCGGCGTGGTGTTCGTGATCGCCCACATCCGCGGCGGCGGGGAGCTGGGCCGGCACTGGTACGAGAACGGCAAGAAGCTCACCAAGAAAAACACGTTCACCGACTTTGTGGACGCCACCGATTGGCTGGCAGGTTCAGGCTGGGTGGATCCTGCCCGGATCGCCGCACTGGGCGGATCGGCCGGCGGGCTGCTCATGGGTGCCGTGGCAAACATGGCACCGGAGAAGTACGCCGTGATCGTGGCGCAGGTGCCGTTTGTGGACCCGTTGACCAGCATCCTGGATCCGGAGCTGCCGCTGTCCGCCCTGGAGTGGGAGGAATGGGGCAACCCCATCACCGATCCCGCGGCCTACGCCTACATGAAGTCCTACTCCCCCTACGAGAACGTCAGGGAGGCGGCATATCCCAAGATCGCCGCCGTGACGTCCTTCAACGACACCCGGGTGCTCTACGTGGAACCGGCCAAGTGGGTGCAGGAGCTGCGGAACAAGACCACCGGCACCGAGCCCATCGTCATGAAGATCGAGATGGACGGCGGCCATGGCGGCGCCTCCGGCCGCTACGTACAGTGGCGCGAACGGGCCTGGGACTACGCCTTCATCGCCGACTCCCTGGGTGCCACCGAGCTGCTGCCCGGCGCCGGCCTGAAGTAGGAAGAGAGCGCGCAATCCATCGACTGCTCCGATATTGCCGTTTAGAGCCCCGAAAACGGCAATATCGGAGCAATCGATGAGGAAACCAGGCAGCTCAGGACTGGGGATGCTCCGCCAGCCACTCGGCCAGGGTTTCGAGGTTGGCGCGCACGGTCCGCCCCTGGGCCCGTTCCACGAGCGGGTCGGCCAGCTTGCCGAAGACGCCCCCCAGTCCGCTCGCGGCGTCGATCCGCTGCGTGAGACGGGTGCCGCCGTCGGCCGGTTCAAGCGTGAAGGTGATGGTGAAATCCAGCTTGCCCTCGACGGAACGGGACACCATGCGCCGGGGCGGATCGAACTCAGTGACCTCGACGGTCCAGTCGAACTGCCGCCCCATGACTTTGCTGGTGCCGCGCCCGCGGGTACCGACGCCCAGGGGGCCGTCCCCGACCTGCTCCGAGGTGGTGACCGAGGAGTCAAAGAGTGCGATGTTCTGGAACTTCGACACGAAGTCAAAGACCTCCTCCGGCGGCCGGGCGATAACAACACTTTCTTCTACAACAGGCATTGGAGTCTCCTTGGAAGGGCGCCTGATGCCGGCTTGGCTCTGCCGGCAGGATACGCAGGCACAGCGCCAGAGTGGACCGCCCGCACACCCCTGTCAAGGGTCCGGTGCGGGCGCTATTATTTCTCCACTCATTTTCCTTTAACGGCCGATTTTAGTTAGGTAAGGCTCTGCTAATAAGATCGTCCGATGACCACGCAGCTTGATTTCGCGCGGGTTTCTTTCGCTGCCGATCTTGCGCGCTACGGAAACCGGCCTGCCATCCTCGCCGACGGGCTGACGCTGACCTACCGGGAACTGGCCGCCCGCGTGGACAGCTTTGCCCGGAGGCTGGGCACCGAACGGCGCCTGATTGCCCTTGCGGCGTCCAACGACGTCGAATCCCTGGTGGCGTACCTCGCTGCCCTCGCGTCCGGGCACCCGCTGATCCTCCTCCCGGAGGACAAGCCCGCGGCCCTCCAATCCCTGGTAGCCGCCTACGACCCCGACGTGGTGGTCCGGTCCGCCAACGGCAAGTGCGTCCTGGACGAACGCAGGCCCGTGACCAGGCACAACCTGCATCCGGACCTCGCACTCCTCCTCAGCACCTCGGGCTCCACGGGTTCCCCCAAACTGGTCCGGCTGTCCCACGCCAACCTGCAGGCCAACGCCGAGTCCATCGCAACGTATCTGCGGATCACGGCCGAGGACCGGGCCGCCACCACGCTGCCGATGTCCTACTGCTACGGCCTCTCCGTCATCAACAGCCACCTGCTCCGCGGCGCAGGCCTGGTCCTGACAGGACTGTCAGTGGTGGATCCGTGCTTCTGGGAGCTGTTCCGGCGGGAAAGCGCCACTGCGTTCGCTGCCGTGCCTTACACCTTTGAGCTCCTGGAACGCGTGGGGTTCGCGGACATGGACCTGCCCAGCCTGCGCTACGTCACCCAGGCCGGCGGCAGGCTCGCCCCGGAATCTGTCCGGCACTACGCGGAACTGGGCCGCCGGCAGGGCTGGGAGCTGTTCGTCATGTACGGCGCCACGGAAGCCACGGCCCGGATGGCCTACCTGCCACCGGACCTCGCCGCGGCCCATCCCGGCGCCATCGGCGTGCCCGTTCCCGGCGGGGACTTCCGCATTGAACCCGTGCCCGGCCTGGCGGACGGCGAGCTGGTGTACACCGGGCCCAACGTCATGCTGGGATACGCCGAAACGCCGGAGGACCTGGCGGAGGGCCGCACCGTCACCGAGCTCCGCACCGGCGACCTCGCGGCGAAGAACGACGCCGGCCTCTACGAAGTGCGCGGGCGGCGCAGCCGGTTCGTCAAGATCGTCGGGTTGCGCGTGGACCTGGGCCAGGTGGAGCGCCTCCTGGCGGACCTCGGAGTGCACGCGGCGAGCGCCGGAACAGACCAGGGGCTCGTTGTGGCGGTCGAAGGAA
This sequence comes from Pseudarthrobacter sp. L1SW, assembly GCF_020809045.1. Taxonomy (NCBI): domain Bacteria; kingdom Bacillati; phylum Actinomycetota; class Actinomycetes; order Micrococcales; family Micrococcaceae; genus Pseudarthrobacter; species Pseudarthrobacter sp. L1SW. The sequence goes on from NZ_CP078079.1 coordinate 3,218,988, forward strand.
CCCAGGACACCCGGCTGCTCACCAAAGTCCTGGCCCAGGGCCTCGGCCTGCCCCGCGCCGCCGTCGACATCCATGCCGTGGCGGAACTTCCCCGCCTGGCCACCGGCAAGGTGGACTACCCCGCCGTGGCGGCGCTCTCCGCAAACGCCCCCACAAACGCCCCCGCCCAGAACGAAACCCCGCACAACGAAACCCACCCCGCCCCGGACAAGCGCCCGCAGCAGGAGCGCGGCAAGCCCGCGGGTCCGGACACCGTCAGGCGCATCTACGAGGACACCCTGGAGCAAACGGACATCGCGGACACGGACACGTTCGTCTCGCTCGGCGGCGACTCACTGTCCTTCGTGGCGGCCTCGGTCCGGCTCGAGCAGGCCCTGGGCCACCTGCCCCCGGACTGGCATGTCACGCCGATCCGGGACCTGGAGCGGCGCCGGGCAGGGAGTCCCGCCCGGACCCGGCTCGCACGGCTCTTCGCTCCCACGGACACCAGCCTGGTCCTCCGGGCCGCGGGAATCCTGCTGATCGCCGGCACGCACATCGGCCTGTTCAACTGGCAGGGCATGGCCCACGTCCTCATCGCCGCCGCCGGGTTCAACTTCGCCCGCTTCCAGCTCTCCGGCGACAGGCTTCCCCGCCTGCGCCGGCAGCTCACCAGCGTGGCCCGGATCGCCGTGCCCAGCATGCTGTTCATCGCTTTCGCCTACCTGGTGACTGACCGCTACGGCCTGGTGAACATCGTGCTCCTGAACTCCATGCTCGGGGACGAACAGATCACCACGCAGTGGCATTTCTGGTTCATCGAGGTGATCGTCTACATCCTGCTGGCCATGACCGCCCTGCTCTCCATCCCGTGGCTGCACCGCGCGGAACGCAGGTTCCCGTTCGTTTTTCCGCTCATCCTGTTCGGCGGCGGGCTCCTGACCCGCTACGAAATCGTGGAACCCGGCGTGCCATACACCGTCCCTGCCCTGTGGCTCTTCGCGCTCGGATGGGCGGTGGCGCGGTCCCGCAACCTCGCGCAGCGCTGCATCGTTTCCGTCCTGGCCGTCCTCACCGTTCCGGGGTTCTTCGAGGACGCCAACCGCGATGCCACGGTGGTTGCCGGGGTCCTGCTGCTTGTGTGGCTGCCCACCCTCCCCATGCCGCGGGTCCTGGGCCCGGTGACGGTCCTGCTGGCCAGCGCCTCCATGCACATCTACCTTGTCCACTGGCTGGTCTACCCGCCGCTGGCCGGCCTGGGCCTTCCGCTGGCACTGGCCGCCTCGTTGGCGGCTGGGGTGGCCTACTGGGCTTTGTGCAACAGGGTTGCCGGGGCCGCGCACCGCCTGCTCGCGCGGAAGTGAGCGGACGACGGCGGCCCTCCCCCGTCGTCGTCCGTCACCTTCGTCGCCCCCCGCCCCTAAAGGTGGCCCCATCCAGGACGCTGACCTCGGCGGACACCGATATACCCAATAACACTAATCATGCTTACTATTGTCTCGCGCTGGCTGCCCGCTGGGGGCAGGCGAACCAGCGCCGCACGTGGAGGTTTGCATGGAACAGGAAATGCGTCCCCTGACCGACGACGAACTGATGGCGGAACAGGCAACGGCATTGCCGGACAAGGAAGTTGCCTCTGTCCTTGACCTGAACGCGGATCTGGACCTTGGCATCGATGCGGCGGCACCCATCGACCTAGCCGTGGCTGCCAACGCCAACGTGGCCGCGCCCATCGACGCCGCCGCTTCGGCCAACATCCTCTCCTACGGCTCCGAAGCCCAGGCTCTGGCGGACCAAGGGGTCATGATCGAGCAGGGCATTGTTGCCGACGCCAATGCGGCATCCGCCCAGGACAGCACCATCGACCAGTCGAACGACACCGTGGACGGCGGCACCACGGACGCCGGCACGGAGGACGGCACCGCGGGCGCCGGGACCACCGACGCCGGCGGCGCTCTGCCCGACGTCGGTTCTCTGCCCGTGGATCCGGCTGCCGCACTCGACGGCGACCTGCTCAACGTCAATGTGGACCTTGCCGCCGACGCGGACATCGCAGCCCCGATCAACGGTGCCGTGGCAGCCAACGCCAACGTGGCTGCCCCGATCGACGCCGCGGTTGCGGCGAACATCGGCTCCATCGACAGCCAGGCCTACGCCGTGGCCGAACAGGATGCCATCATCAGCCAGAACATCGAGGGCGAAGCCAACGCCACTGCCGACCAGCAGTCCGACCTCCGGCAGTAACACCCATGACCCACACCAGCGGCGGGCCACGCACCCAGGCGGGCCCGCCGTCGTCCGCTGCGCCCCTTGCCCACCACCTGCTGCACGCTCCCGCCCGGGCTGACGGCGTGCAGCTCATCGGCCCCGCCGAGGGCTCCGGCTACCGGGAACCGCCGGCGCTGGTCCGCCGCGCTGACGGGCAAGCCCTCCAGCTGACGCCGCTGCTGTTCGCGGTGCTGGAGGCAGTGGACGGCACCCGGACCGTGGAGGAGGTGGCCCGGCATGCCAGCGAGGCGTCGGGAAGGCTGGTCAGCGCGGAAAACGTCCGCAGCTTGATGGACTCGCAGTTGCTGCCGCTGGGCCTGCTGCGGCTTGCGGACGGGTCCCAGCCGGAGGTCCGGAAGGCGGACCCGCTGCTGGGCATGCGCTTCCGCTACACCGTGACCGATCCGGAACGCACCCGCAGGATCACGGCACCTTTCGCGGTTCTGTTCAACCCGCTCATTGTAGTTCTGGTGACCCTGGGGTTCCTGGCAGCCTGCTGGTGGGTGCTGATGGTCAAGGGCCTGGCCTCGGCCACCCACGAGGCGTTCGAGAAGCCCGTCCTGCTCCTGCTGATTTTCGCCGTCACCATCCTTTCGGCAGGGTTCCACGAGTTCGGTCACGCCGCCGCGGCCCGCAGGGGCGGGGCAACGCCCGGGGCCATAGGCGCAGGGTTGTACCTGATCTGGCCGGCATTCTTCACGGACGTCACGGATTCCTACCGGCTGGGCCGCGGCGGCCGGATCCGCACGGACCTTGGCGGCCTGTACTTCAACGCCATTGTTGCCGTGGCCATCATGGGGCTGTGGTGGGCCACAGGCTTCGACGCCCTGCTGCTGGTGGTGGTCACGCAGATCCTCCAGATGGTCCGGCAGCTGCTCCCTTTGGTGAGGTTTGACGGCTACCACCTACTCGCCGACGCCACCGGAGTCCCTGATCTGTTCCAGCGCATCAAGCCGGTCCTGCTGGGCCTGCTTCCGTGGCGGTGGGGACGGCCGGAAAACAAGGTCCTCAAACCGTGGGCGCGCGCCGTGGTGACCCTGTGGGTGCTGGTCACCGTGCCGCTGCTGCTGTTCAGCCTTGCCATGATGGTGTTCGCCCTCCCCCGGCTTCTGGCCACCGCCTGGAGCAGCGCCGCAAAGCAGCAGGACCTGCTCGCCGGCAGCCTTGCCGACGGCGACCTTGCCGGCGCCGCCGTGCGAGGCCTGGCCCTTGCAACCGTGGCCCTGCCCATGGTGGGCATGCTCTACATCCTGGTGCGGCTGCTGCGGCAACTGGTCACCGGCCTGTGGCGGAAGACCCGCGGCCGGGCACTCCGGCGCACCGCGGCAATGGGCGTGGTGGCGGCGCTGCTGGCCGGGCTGGCCTGGGCGTGGTGGCCCGACGGCGGCACGTACCTTCCGGTCCAGCCGTACGAACGCGGAACGCTGGCCGATGCGACGGCCTCGATCCTGCCCGCTTCCGCTTCCGCTTCCGCCACAACGCTGCGGGAAGGCGGCAGCGGACGGACCGTGGCGTTGTGGCCCGAAGGCGCGGCGAAGCCCACCCGGGAGGACCCGCAGCTGAGCATGGTGCTGGTGCCGGTGGACAGCCCGGCGGGGGCTGCCCCGGCTGGATCCACAGGTCCAGCAGCGCCCTCCTGGGTGTTCCCGTTCGAAAGGCCGGACGCTCCCGAAGAGGGCGGCAACCAGGCGCTGGCCGTGAACACCACCGACGGCTCCGTCACCTACAGCGTGGCGTTCGCCCTGGTGTGGGCTGAGGACGGGGAGCCGGTTGATACCCGGAACGAGGCGTATGCCTTTGCCAGCTGCAGCGGCTGCGCTGCCATTGCGGTGGGTTTCCAGGTTGTCCTCATCCTGGGGCAGGCGGACGTTGTGGTCCCGGAGAACCTGTCGGCTGCGGCGAACTACAACTGCCTTGAGTGCCTCACGTACGCCCTCGCCAGCCAGCTGGTCCTGACCCTGGACGGGCCGCTGACGGAGGACGGCATGGCGGCGCTGCAGGCCCTGTGGGCCGAGATTGCCGAGTACGGCCGGAACATCCGGAATGTGCCGCTCTCCGAAATCCAGGCCACGCTGTCCTCCTACAAGGAACAGATCACGGCCATCATCCAGGCGGACCCGAGCGCCACCAAGGGTTCCGCTCCGGCAAGCACTCCCGCCCCTTCGGGGGAACCGGGACCAACCGGAAGCCCGACGCCGGCCCCGTCCGCGCCCGGCACCGGCGCAACCGCTCCGGCAGGAACGGCGCCCGCCACTGCTCCGGCAACGCAGCCTGCCCCAGGCGAGGCGCCGGCGTCGTACGCGCCCGTTGAGACGCCGGTCCCAACGGCGGATACTGGGGGCACGGCCCCCGCTGCCGAACCGCTCCCCACCGCTAACCCCAGCCAGGAGAACTGATGTTATTGAGCAAGGGAACGTCCGTGGAATGGAACACCCCGCAGGCCAAGACCGGAGCCCGGGCAGCGCACAAGGCGTCCGCCCTCACCGAAACTGTCAAAACCGGGAAGAAGTAGCACGGTGGCCGTGCAGCACGAGGTGGTCATCATCGGCGGCGGCAACGCCGGCGTGTCCCTGGCCGCCCGCCTGGAGCGCTACGGGGTGAAGGACGTGGCCGTTGTCGAGCCCAAGGACCACCATTTCTACCAGCCGCTGTTCTCCCACATCGCGGGCGGCCGGGCCCCGGCCGCCGAGGCAGTCCGCGCGCAGGAATCGGTGATGCCCCAGGGCGTGACGTGGATCCGGGACGCGGCCACGGGTGTGGACACGGATGCGAACACCGTCACCCTGGCGTCCGGTTCCAGCGTGTCCTACGGCCAGCTGGTGGTGTGCCCCGGGCTGCAGTATGACTGGGATGCCGTGCCCGGTCTGGCAGAGGCGGTGCATTCGCCCCACGGCACGTCACACTACGAGTTCGAACTGGCGTCCAAGGCCTGGACCCTGCTGAGCGCTTTGACGTCCGGCACGGCCGTCTTCACCATGCCCGCCGGCCCCATCAAGTGCGGCGGCGCAAGCCAGAAGCCCATGTACCTGGCCTGCGACTACTGGCGGGAACAAGGCATCCTGGACCGGATCCGCGTGGTGATGGTCCAGCCCTACCCCACCGTGTTCGGGGTGCCGGAGGTGGACAGGGAACTGGACCGGAAGATCGCGGAGTACGGCATCGAGCTGCGGACCAACAGCGAACTGGTGGCCGTGGACGCGGCGGGCCAGGCAGCCACCATCCGGAACCTTGAAACCGGCGCCGAGGAGAACCTGCACTACGACGTCCTCAACGCCGTTCCGCCGCAGTCGGCCCCGGACTGGCTCAAGGCAACGGACCTGCCGGCAGCGGGAGACGCCGGAGGTTTCGTGGAGGTGGACCGCCAGACGCTCCGGCACATCCGGTTCCAGAACGTCTGGTCGCTGGGAGACGCGGCCGGGACCACCAACTCCAAATCCGGGGGCGCCCTGCGGAAGCAGACCAAGGTCCTGGCCAGGAACCTGGTGGCCGCGCGGAAAGGCAAACCCCTGCGGGCGAAGTACAACGGCTACTCGGTGTGCCCTTTCACGGTATCCCGGGACACTGTGGTGTTCGCGGAGTTCGACGACCGCTACCGGCCCATGCCCACCATCCCGCGGGTGCCCACGTGGAACGAAAGCAGGCTGTCCTGGGTGGTGGACCGGGACGTTTTTCCGCAGGTGTACTGGAACCTGATCCTCAAAGGCCGGGCCTGACCTGAGAGAGCGTCCGGGGAAAACCCACATTGAGTGAGAGAGCGTCCGGGGAAAACCCACATTGAGTGAGAGAGCGTCCGGGGGCGGGGCTGGGTTTAACCGCTGACGACGGCGGCTGTCGCCTCGGCGATGGCGCGTTCCTCGTCGGTGGGAACCACCAGGACGGGAATGGCGGACTGTGCCGTGGAAATGACGCGCGGTTCCCTGGACCGCTGGGCATTTAGGCCGGCGTCGAGCTCTATGCCCAGGGCGCCCAGCCGGTCCGCCACCAGGGCACGGAACTGGTGGGAGTTCTCGCCGATGCCGGCCGTGAAGACCAGTGCCCTGGCCCCGCCCACCGCCACGTGGTACCCGCCGATGTACTTGGCCAGCCGGTAGGACGTGACGGCGAGCGCCGTCGCGGCCTTGGCATCGCCTGCTTCGGAGGCCTCCACTACCGAGCGCATGTCGTTGTTCCCGGCCAGTCCCTTCAGCCCCGATTCGCGGTTGAGCATGGTGTCGATGTCCTCCGGCGTCCAGCCTGCCCGGCCAAGGAACACCAGGATGGACGGGTCCAGGTCCCCCGAACGGGTGCCCATCACCAGGCCTTCGAGCGGTGTGAAACCCATGGAGGTGTCCACCGACTGGCCGCCCCGGATGGCTGTGACGGAGGCGCCGTTGCCCAGGTGGGCGATGACGCCGTCGAACTCTTCCACGGGAATGTCCAGCAGCGCTGCCGCCCGTCGCGCAACGTACTCGTGGGAGGTGCCGTGGAAGCCATAGCGGCGGATGCCGTGGTTGGTGTAGAGCTCATCCGGCACGGCGTAGCGCCAGGCGTGCTGGGGCAGGGTGCGGTGGAAGGCGGTGTCGAACACGGCAACCTGCGGCATGTCCGGCCACTTTTTGGTGATGGCCCGGATCCCCAGCACGTTGGCGGGGTTGTGCAGCGGCGCCAACGGATTCAGCCGCTCGATGGCCCGGGTGATCTCGTTGTCGATCAGCACCGGCTCGGCGAAACGCTCGCCGCCGTGCACCACCCGGTGGCCCACGGCGCCCAGTTCGAGGTCCCCCAGTTCCTGGTGGATGGCGGCGTCCACCTGTTCCAGCGCCTCGGCGTGGTCCCGCGGGCCCTCGATCTCGCCGTCCCCGTCACCGCCGTTGCCCATGCCGATTTTCTCGATCAGCCCCTCGGCCAGGACGCTCCCGGCGGCGACGTCGCGCACCTGGTATTTGAGCGAGGACGAGCCGGAGTTGATGACGAGCACGAGCATGAGGGGCCTCCTGAGGCTTGCTTCTGCGGTTCAAACCCCACTATAGGTGGGCGCGGCGGCCGTTTCCTTGCGGAGGGGGCCCGGCTGCGCCTAGAGTCGGGGCGGACAGGCTGGACCACGCCCGAGAGGACACTGCCATGACGAACGAACCCACTTCGATTGACGAGAATGATCCCACCAACACGGGATCCAGCAGCACCGCTCCCCTGAATGCCCAGGCGGATTCGGACACCGGCTCCGGCTCCGGGACCAAGGACCCCACCGGCATCGAGGGCGCCAACCCGGCCCTGGACGACACCGGCAACCTCAAGGCCGCCGAAACCGGCGAAGCCCCCGAAGCCCCGGAGAACACCGAGGACCTGGACCTCACGCCGCAGGGCCTTTCGGACGAACCCGCCAAGCAGGAAGACCAGGACAGCCTGGCCAAGCCGGACAACAGCTGACCCATGCAAACGGCGACGGCGGCCCTGGCACTTACCGCTGCTGGCCCTCGTCCACCGGATCCACTGCCGCTACGGAGATCAGGACGATCCCGAGGTTCCGGACCCTTGTAAGGACCCCGTGGAGCGCTGCCTGGTCTGTGACGGAACCGCTCAGCTTTGTGGTGCCGTCCCTTTCGCGCGACAGTGTGAAGGGATCGAACCAGGCCGACCAGCGCTCGTCCAGGTGCCCGCCGATACGGATCTCGTATCTGGTGGGCACTTGGTGTTTTGGCAGCGCACTCATGATGTCCCCACTTTGTCCGCCAGCGCGTTGGCCTTGCCGCCGGTGCGGTCACCGCCGTGGTGGCCGCCGCGGTGGATAAAGTGCTCGGCCACTGCGAGGTTGATCACCCAGCCTGCACCCAGGGCCAGGTCGTTGGTGAGCTCGGTGACCCCGAACAGGGCCTCCCCGAAGCCCTGGGTGAACACCTGCGTGCCGGCGCCGAGGGCCAGGGCATAGGCCCGGGCCATCCAGGCCCGGTGCCGGCTGACGTCACCTCGGCGGACCGCTGAGAGCCCCACGAGGATAAAGGCGGCCATGCTGAACCCGAACGCGATCCGGAAAACGAACGCCAACTCCCCCGTACCCGGCTGGCGGGCGAAGAACAGCGTCATCCACAACCCAGAGGCCGCCACTGCCAGCCCGAGGCCTACCGCGCCCCGGCCAGCTATGCGGTGCCAGCCCGGATGGCGATGCCGGATCCCCGGAGCGAACTGGAATGCCCCGAGAAGCGCGTATGCCACGGCGCAGATTATGTGCACCACAACGGGGACGGGTGAGGCTGTCATGCGCGGGTTTTCCGGCAAGAGGTGTGGTCCGCCCGCCAGTTCCACGAGCCGCAGGGTTCCGGCGATGGCTGGGAACAGTACGAGGGCGAGCAGCGCGAACGGTAGCCAGCCGGTGGGCCGGGACCGCGCAGCTGTCCGGGTGGTCACCTGGCACCTTCCGGATGGAGCGGCGTGCCGACGGTACCCGGAGTGGTCCCGGCGGCCGGGGTGCGGAGCCCGCTCCACAGGGAGTACCCCAAACCAATCAGGGCTACGCCGATGGGAACGGCGAACAGCCTGTCATTGACCTGCGGCAGCAGGGGCAGGGCGAGGGTGGCCACGGACCCGGAGGCGAGCAGCGCAGCGGCCCAGCGGGCAAGTACCCTTGCGCGGAAGAGCGCAATGCCGAAGAGGAGGCCGCCGCCCAGGAAGCTGGCCGCGGCGGCCAGGTTCAGGCCCTGCATCAGGCCGATGTCGCCGGAGACAGCGTCCCCCGTGACGGTGGCGAAAACGTCGTTGACGTACCCGGGCGTACTGCGGGCGAGAGTGGGCAGGACAACGGCGCCGATGACTTCGATGCTGATCATAATGAGGTAGCCGGCGGCGAACACAAGGTAGCCCACCAGCCCCGGCAGGCGGGCCTCGGCCACCTGCCGGAGGTACATCCCGGTGATGGCCGCCAGCGACAGTCCCGCCATGAGCACCTTCAAGGTTTGGCGGACCATGTACTCAGTAGTGGTGGCGAAGGACGCATCCAGGTGCGGGTGGTTGATCTGGACACCGATGAACAACAGGCCTGCTGCAACTGCGCTCAGCCCTGCCCAGCTCATGAGTTTGGTGGTGCTGATGGACATGTTTGGCTCCTTGGCATATTTGGTCGACGCCCTGCCGGCAACTCAAAGGTAGGGGCCGGCAGGGTGACGCCGCCTCACCCGGTGATGTGACTGCCAGGGTGAAAAATGCGCGGCAGTTCCGGACGGATCAGCTGTGGGCCGAGAACCACTGCCAGCCGACTACAGCAGGCCGAGGTCGTGGGCCGTGCGGACTGCGGCGCGGCGGCTGGTGACCCCAAGCTTGGTGAAGACGTGCCTGGTATGCGTACGCAGCGTGTTGTGCGAGATGAACAGCGCGCGGGCGATCTCCGGCCCGCTCAGCTCACTGTCGAGGTGCCTGAGGACCTGCAACTCGCGCGCACTGAGCGGTTCAACGCCTGACGGCGGCTGGCCACCGTGGGCGGCAGGCGGCGGCTCCATAGACGCCTCCAGGGCAAGCAGCCGGTGCGCGGCGGCAGCACCGCCGTCGTGCGTTGCCGCACGCAGCAGCTCTAGCATGGGCGGGCCTTCGTCCAGGAACAACCGCACGTACTCGTCCGGTTCGGACAATCCCGCCAACACGGTGCCGAGCATCTCCCGCGCCAGGAGGTGCGAACCCAAAGCATCCTGCGCGAGAGCCTGCAGCATCCGGATTTCCAGCACGCTGCCGGCCCGTCCGGCCGCCGCCGCGGCGGCAAGCAGCCGGTCCAGCAGGCCAACTACTCCTTCGGCCGTGCTGGAATCCGGCTGGGCGCGCTGCTGGGCAATAAGCAACCGGGCAAAGGTGAGGTGGCTGTACTCGTCCAGGTAGCGAGCTTCATCGGTCACGGAGATCCCTTGGGCCCGTGCCCAGCCAGCGGCCTCGGCGAGGTCGCCCCGCCGTACCCGGATCCTGGCCTTGACCGCCGGAATGGGGCGCACATCGGGGAAGAACCCGGGCCGGAAAAGCTGCTCCGCGTGGTCCAGGTAGCTGAGGGCTGCCTCTGGACTGCCTTCGTCCTGTGCCACGAGTCCTTTGGCCAGGTACCACCGGTAAAGGCTTTCGGTCATGGGTTCCCGCTCCGCGAACGGTTCCGCCGCCTCAAGATGCAGCCGGGCCCCGTTGAGGTCCCCCGACTGCCGGCAGACCTCGCTCAGCCCCACATGCAGCTCTGAGCTCGCCCGCACCATGGAGTCGCCCAGGGACTCGGCCTGCCGGAGCGCGTTGTGGTAGATCCGGCGCGCCTGGCCGGGCCGGCCTGCTGAGAGCCACATGTCTGCGAGGATCACCGTGCTGCTGAGCTCGTCCAGCAGGTTTCCGGCAGCGTGCAGGCTCGCCACAGCCTCAGTGAAAGTGCGGAGCGCTTCGTGCACGTCACCGTCCGCCCATGCGGCGAGCCCCAGGAAACCGCCCGCAGCACCCCGCACCAGGTGGTGGTCCGGGCCCGCAAGATCGAGGGCGTTCCGCGCATGCGCCGACGTTTCGGCGGCATCGCCCCTTGCCTGCGCCAAAGAGGCGCGGTAGATCGCGATGGTGGCACCCAGCATCCGCCACTCTTGGTCACCGGGCTGCAGCATGGCCCCAGCTGGCGCTTCCGCGGGTGCCCGCCCCGTGTCCGCCAGGGCGCGTTCGGCGTCGGCAAGCCGCGCTTCCACTCCCGGGAAGTCTCCGGAAACCATCAGCATCCCCCCATAAAAGACACTGAGTAACGGGCTGCGCCGAATGGCAGCGTCCGGGAGCATCTTCAGCCAGCTGAACAGCAACGCGTCCTGGCGGCTGCGCCGGAGCATGGGCACGGCAGACTCAACCAGGTGCGCCGCGCGGTCAAAGTCCCGGCCTTCCATGGCATGCCGCACGGCGTCCTCCAAGAGCCCCTGGGACTCATACCAGCGGCTGGCACGCTGATGCAGCTGCGGAATCTGCCCCGGCTCCTCGCTGAGCAAGCGCCCCCGCAGGACATCGGCGAACAGGTGGTGGTACCGGTACCACTCGCGTTGATCGTCCAGCGGGATGACAAAAAGATTGGCGCGCTCCAGTGCCACAAGCATGTTTATCCCGTCGCCGCCGGCGGTGACCGCATCGCAGAGGGGCCCGTTGAGCGCGCTCAGGATGGCGGTGTGTAGCAGGAACTGGCGGATGGCGGCTGGCTGATGCTCCAGGACTTCGTCCACCAGGTAGTCCACGATGTACCGGTCATTACCGGCGAAGCTTTCGATGAACCCGGCTGGGTCCGGGCGGCCCCGGAGCGAGAGGACGGCGAGCTGGAGCGCCGCAATCCACCCCTCAGTCCGCTGCTCCAGTGTAGCCACGTCCGCGTCAGTCAGTTCCAGGCCTGCCGCGCTCAGATAGGCCGCGGCCTCGTCAGGGGTGAACCGGAGATCAGCGGCACGGATCTCCGCCAGTCTCCCCCGGGCCCGCCAGCGGGACAGGGGCAGGTCCGGATCGGCCCGAGTGCTCAGCACAACATGGACCTGCGGCGGAAGGTGCTCCAGGAAGTAAGCCACTCCGGTGCTCACGGCGCCGCTGTCCACCGAGTGGTAATCGTCCAGCACCAGCCACACGTCATGAGGCACTGCAACGAGATCATTCACCAAGGAAGTGAGCATCAGCTCGGTCGCCGATGGCGAGGACCCCAGGAGCTCCAGCGCCGCGGACCCGACGCCTGGAGCAGCGGTTCGGAGCGACGCGATGACATAAGCCCAGAAGGCGCCGGGCTCGCTGTCCGTGGGATCCAGGGACAGCCAGGCGGCACACCGGCCCTTGCCCGAGCCTTCACTGAACCAGTCAGCCAGCAGCGCGGTCTTCCCGAATCCCGCCGGGGCAGCCACCAGGGTCAGGCCGGGCTCGGCCCCGCGGTCAAGGAGGTCCCTGAGCCGCGGCCGGGCCACAAATCCCCGCCGCGGCGCTGGAAGGTAGAGCTTGGTCGCCATCGTGGCACGTTTCACGGGTGCCCCTTCCTGCCACGCGACGGCGGCACCCCTGGCGGGTGCCGCCGTCGAACCTTAATCTAGGAGGCCGGCGCCTGCGCCTGGATGGCGGTAATGGCCACCGTGTTCACGATGTCCTCCACCGTGCAGCCGCGGGAGAGGTCGTTGACGGGCTTCCGCAGCCCCTGCAGGACAGGCCCCACAGCCACCGCCCCAGAGCTCTGCTGCACCGCCTTGTACGTGTTGTTGCCGGTATTCAAGTCCGGGAAGATGAACACGGTGGCCTGGCCTGCAACGGACGAGCCCGGCATCTTGGACTCGGCGATGGAGGCGTCCACGGCGGCGTCGTACTGGATTGGGCCTTCGACGGCGAGGTCCGGCCGGCGCTCACGGACCAGCTCGGTGGCCTGCCGCACCTCGTCCACCGCCTCGCCGGAGCCCGAGCCGCCGGTGGAGTAGGACAGCATGGCCACCCTCGGCTCCACCCCGAACTGCGCGGCGGTCTCCGCCGAAGCCAGCGCAATGTCCGCCAGTTGCTCCACGTTGGGGTCCGGGTTCACCGCGCAGTCGCCGTACACCAGCACCCGGTCCGGCATGAGCATCAGGAACACCGAGGACACGATCTTCACGCCCGGGCGGGTCTTCACGAACTCCAGGGCCGGCCGGATGGTGTGGGCCGTGGTGTGGGCGGCGCCGGAAACCATCCCGTCCACCACGCCCAGCTGGACCATCATGGTGCCGAAGTAGCTGACGTCCTGCATGATCTCGAGTGCCTTGGCCAGGTCCACGCCCTTGTGCGCCCGCAGCTCCGCGTACTTCTCGGCAAACTTCTGCCGGAGATCGGAGGTGGCGGGGTCAACGATGTTGATGCCGGTGAGGTCGATGCCGTTCGCTGCGGCCAGCTCGCGGACGTCAGGCTCCGGTCCCAGCACGGTGAGGTCACAGACGTCGCGCCGGTGCAGGATCTCCGCCGCGCGCAGGATCCGCACGTCCGTCCCCTCCGGCAGGACCACGTGCCGCCGCTGCGAGCGGGCTCGTTCGATGAGGTCGTGCAGGAAGCGCAGCGGCGTCATCCGCTCGGCCCGCGGCAGGTGCAGGCGCTCCACGAGTTCGGCTTCATCCACCCGGCGGGACCACAGCCCCAAAGCGGAGGCCACCTTGCGGCGGTGCCCGGACCAGATCTCGCTGCGGACTTCCGAGACCCGGCGCGCGGTGGTGTAGGTGTCCTCCTTGGCGGCGAACACGGGGAACGGTGCCTGCGCCAGGAGCGGGTAGATGTTGGCGTCCGGCGCAAGCCCACCGGTGAGGATCAGCGCCGACGCCACCGGGAACTCGGGCGAAAAGGACGACGCCAGGCACGCCACCATCACGTCGGCCCGGTCCCCGGGAACGATCACCAGCGCGCCCTCGTCCAGCACGTTCAGGAAGTTGCCGACGTTCATGGCCGCCACCTTGATGTCCTTCACGTCGCGCTCCATGTCCGGACGGCCGGCAATCTGCCGGACCCCCAGCGCCGTGGCCACCTCGCCGGTGGTGGGCCGGGCGATCTCCTCCAGTTCCGGCAGGACATAGACGGGGCGCTTGGACGCGCCGGGCTTCACAGCGGCCCCGATCGCTTCCACGTCCTCCGGGTCCGCACGGTTCACCAGGATGGCCAGCAACGAGCACCGTTCTGCGGCAAGTTCCTTCCGGGCAACCTCGACGGCGGCCACAGCCTCCGCCACGGTCCGCCCCTTCGCGCCCACCACAGCCACCACGGGGGTGGCCAGGTTGTTTGCCAGGCGGGCGTTGAGGTCGAATTCGACGGCGGAGTCCTGGCCCACCAGGTCGGTCCCCTCCACGATCACCACGTCGCAGTGCCGCGAGATCTCGGCGAAGATCTCCACGCAGCGGGCATCGATCTCGGCGCGGTTTCCTTCCGCCAGCAGGTCACGGACTTCGGTGTAGGTCAGGCCCCCGCGGCACCGCTCATCCTCCAGCGCGAAGCGGGATTTCATCAGCGCCACCATGGGATCGGCCGCCGCATCCGGGCCGTGGACCACCGGCTTGAAGAAGCCGATCCTGTCCGCGTGCCGGTGCAGGGTGTCCGCCAGGCCCAGGGCAACAAGTGACTTGCCCGAGCCCGGGGTGGTTGCGCTGACGTAAATGCCTATGCCCATGGTCCGCCCTTTGCTGTGCTGGTGCCGGTCCCTCCATCCTTGCACCCCGGGCGCCCCAAATGGCAAAGGTGCGCGCCGCCGTCGTACGTTCCAGCCCGGTTGCTTTTCCGGTCACCGTGCGGCGCGCCGCGTACGACGGCGTGCCCCCGCCTTGGTGCGTGGGACGGCCGAAGTAACCGGGCAGGAACGCACGCATCCCCTTGACACGGGACCCCTCCATGGGATTACCTAATGAACATTCGGTAAATAAAGCTGGAGGCAATGACGCATGGCTGAGACCACCCTTTCCGGGCCCACGCACCAGATCCTGGAGAACGACTACGCCTCCGAGTGGATGGGCATCCAGGTCCTCGCCATCAGCGACGGGCACGCCACCATCCGGATGACCCTCCGGCAGGAAATGCTCAACGGCTTCGGCATGGCCCACGGCGGAATGATCTTCGCCTTCGGGGACACCGCCTTCGCGCTCGCGTGCAACCCGGCCGTGCCCGCCCCCGGCGAGGAAAACAGCATCACCGTGGCCTCCGGCGTCGACATCAACTTCCTGAAGCCCGCCTTCCGCGGCCAGGTGCTCACCGCCGTCGCGGACCGCCGCTCCAGCGCCGGACGCAGCGGCCTGTACGACATCCAGATTTTCGCCACTGACGCGGAGCCACAGACGTCCGCCGAGCCAGGCCAGCCCACCCCGAACCAGCCCGGCGAACTCATTGCCGAGTTCCGCGGACGCAGCCGCACCATCCCCAAGAAGTAGGAAACCATGACCCTGCATGCCCCCGAATCCCCCGCAGCCACCACTGCAGCCGCCACAGCAGCCGGCGCCGGACTGGACCGCGAGGAGACCATCTCCCGCGACGAGCTCGAGGCCCTCCAGCTCAGCCGGCTGCAGCACACCGTCGCCTACGCCTACGAGCGGGTGCCCCTGTACAAGCGGAAGTTCGACGACGCCGGCATCCACCCCAACGACCTGCGTGAACTGAGCGACCTGGGCAACTTCCCATTCACCACCAAGGACGACCTGCGCGAAGAGTACCCGTTCGGCATGTTTGCCGTGCCGCAGCACGAAGTAGCCCGCGTGCACGCCAGCTCGGGCACCACGGGCCGGCCCACCGTCGTCGGCTACACCAAGCAGGACCTGGCCGACTGGGCCAAGCTGGTGGCCCGCAGCTTCCGCGCCTCCGGCATCCGCCCCGGCATGAAGGTCCACAACGCCTACGGGTACGGCCTGTTCACCGGCGGCCTGGGCGCCCACGCCGGCGCCGAAGCCCTGGGCTGCACCGTCATCCCCATCTCCGGCGGCCAGACGGAACGCCAGATCCAGCTGATCCAGGACTTCAAGCCGGACGCCATCCTGGCCACGCCCACGTACCTGCTCACGATCGCCGACGCCATGGCCCACATGGGCATCGACCCCGCCTCCACGTCCCTGAAGTACGCGGTGCTGGGCGCCGAGCCGTGGACGGAGGAAATGCGGCACGAGCTCGAGGTCACCATGAACCTCAAGGCTTGCGACATCTACGGCCTGTCCGAGGTGATGGGCCCAGGCGTGGCGGGCGAGGCAGTGGAGACCCAGGACGGCAGCCACATCTGGGAGGACCACTTCCGCCCTGAAATCATCGACGCCTTCAACCCCGTGGTGGGCAAGGAGAACGTGCTGGGCGACGGTGAGCACGGCGAACTGGTGTTCACCTCGCTGACCAAGGAAGCGCTGCCCATCATCCGGTACCGCACCAAGGACCTCACGCGCCTGCTCCCCGGCACGGCCCGCCCCGCGCACCGCCGGATGGGACGCATCACCGGCCGCAGCGACGACATGATCATCCTCCGCGGCGTGAACGTGTTTCCGTCGCAGATCGAGGAAATCGCCCTGCGGATCCCCGAGCTGAGCCCGCACTTCCAGCTGGAGCTCACGCGTCCCGAGGGCCAGCGGATGGACCAGATGACGGTCAAGATCGAGCGCCGGGATTCGGTCAGCATCGAGCAGAGCACGACGGCGGCACGCACCTTGAAGGAACAGATCAAGATCCACGTGGGTTCTTCCTGCACGGTTGACGTGGTGGAGCCGGGCTCGCTTGAGCGGTCCAACGGCAAGCTCCGGAGGATCTACGACCTGCGGCCGAAGGGGTAGCCGCTCAGGTGGCGCCGGCGGCTTCGGCCGCCGGCGCTTCTCCGGGCACCATGAGGACAAGGTTCCCCACCACGTCCCCGCGCTCCAGCCGCGCGTGCGCCTGCCCTGCCCCAGCCAAAGGAAACCGGTCCGCGATGACCGGGCGTATGCGCCGGGCTTCCAGGAGTCCATACAGCGTTGCCCAGGCGTCCATCAGCGGCTTCCGGTCCAGCCGCCAGGATGTTGTCCCGTAGAGCCGGATCCGCTTGCCTTTCGGGACCAGGTTCTGCCGGGCGGCCCGGGCCAGGAGGCGCAGGGTTGCCCTGGGGCTCCCGGGATTGGCATACTCCACCAGCACCCCGCCGGGCCGCAGCACGGCCAGGCCGGTGTCCGCCCAGTCCCCGCCGGCCCCGTCGAGGACCGCGTCGACGCCGGAAGGTTCCAGCCTTTGCAGGGCACTGGCCACGTCCTCACGCTTCGCGTCCAGGGGCACCACCCCGTGCTCAACGAGCCAGGGGTGTTTGGCGGGGAGATCCACCCCGTACATCCTGAGCTCCAGCAACTGCCCCAGCTGGACGAGCGCCGTACCGATCCCGCCGGCCGCGCCGAGGATAAGGATGGCCTGGCCGCGCCGGATCCGGGCCACGCGGGAGAGTGCCTGGTGGGCCACGAGGTAGTTCAGGGCAACAACCACCGCCTCGCCGGCGTCCAGTTCATCGGGAACCCGCATCATGGGGTGTGAGCTCACGAAAACGTACTCGGCGTACCCGCCCTTTTCCGTCATCACCACCACCCGGTCCCCCGGCGTGACTGCGGTGACGCCGGCGCCTACGGCATCCACGACGCCCACCACGGCGTAGCCGGGAACAAAGGGGAACGTCGGCGGGTAGGTGGAGAGCCCGTTCCTGGCCTGCACGTCCACGGCGCTCACGCTGCACGCCTCGACCCGCACCCTGGCCTCGCCCCGGCGCGGCGTCCTCAGCCGCCGTCGTACAACCTCCATCACTTCCGGCCCGCCCACGCGGACAGCGGCCACGCTGCGGTACTCCGCAGGCCCCTCGGGCAACGCCGCGTTTGAAGCCGCGCCGGTGCTCGCAGCGGCCAGCCCTTCCAACTGGCGGGCTGCAGCCGGCCCGGAAATCACCTCCCCGTGCCCGCTGGCCAGCACCCGCGGCCGAAGCCGGGCAAGCGCACCGATGGAAGCCTCCGCCGTCGGCCGGTCCCAGGTGGCAATCCATGGCGGGCCGCTGGCCTTGGGCGTCCGGCCCAGGAGGCCGCGCGGCGAGTTCACGTCCGTGGCCAGCACCGCGTCTCCGGTGAGCAGCACGCCGTCCGCCTCGCGGAACAGGGCAACGTGGCCGGGTGTGTGCCCCGGGGTGGGCACGCACCTCCAGTCCGGCAGCCCCGGCACGCCGGCCGCCAGATCGAGAGGACGCACGACGGCGGTCAGGTCCGTCGCGGGCATGGCACCTTTCGGCAGGACCTTCTGGAGGGGACGCAGCAGCCGCCGGTCGAGGGGGTTGGCGTACTCGTCCAGCAGCTTCCCTGACGCCTGCGGCAGCTCATCCGGATGGATGAAAACCGGCACGTCCCAACGGCGGGCCAGACCCCGAGCCGCCCCGGTGTGGTCCGGGTGGATGTGCGTCAGGACAATGGCTGCGGGTGGGGTGTCCGCGCCAAAGAGGGAATCTGCAGCAGCCGCAATGGCGTGGTCCGCGTTCGGCCAGCCGGCATCCACCAGCACCCAGGCCTGCCCGGAGCGCACAAAATAGACATGGGAGGCAAACCGTCCGCGCCCGGTGGGCAGCTGGTACACGCCGTCCGCAATAGCGGTGGGCTGGGGGTTGCTGGGCTTCATCCCGGCCGGCCTTCCTGGGGGTCAAGCGGCGCTGGTTCGCCTGCCTACCAGCGTGGTCCTCCCGGAGAAAGCGCCACAGGGTCCAAGGTCCCCCGCAAGTAATGGCTAAATTACCGAACGTTCATGAGAAAATGCCGGTATGTCCACAACTGATGCACCCACCAAGCGCGGCCGCCCGGGGTACGACCAGCAATCGGTGCTCCGCATCGCCGTCGACGTCTTCAACCGGCACGGCTACGACGCAACCTCGATGGGAATCCTGGCCGACAACCTGGGCATCTCAAAGTCTGCCATCTACCACCACGTCCCTTCCAAGGGCGACCTCCTCAAGCTCGCGCTCGACCATGCGCTCGGCGGGCTCGAAGCCATTCTGCAGGAACCGGCGGCGACGTCCGGGGCGGCGGACGCGCGCCTGGAGTTTGTGCTCCGGCAGACAGTGGCGGTGCTGGTGGACCGGCTGCCGTTCGTCACCCTGCTCCTGCGCCTGCGCGGCAACACCGAGATCGAGCGGGATGCGCTGGAGCGCCGGCGCGCGTTCGACCACAAGGTTGCCGGGCTCATCTCCGCGGCCCGGGACGAAGGCACCCTGCGCCAGGACATCGATCCGCGGACCGTCACCCGCCTGCTGTTCGGCATGATCAACTCCATCGTGGAGTGGTACAAGCCGGGCGGCTCCCTCTCACCCGAACGGCTGGCCGACGACGTCATCACCATGGCGTTCGACGGCCTGCACTCCACCAAGCCCTGACCCTCCCCAACCAGGTAGCGCTAAGTGTCGTTTTGGACCCTCAAAACGACACTTAGCGCTACCTACTTGGGCTGGGCGTCCCGGTTGAGCCCCCTCAACCGAAACCGCGCCCCAAGAATACTCGCCCTTGGGAATAATAAGGGTGCTTGGTATTAAAGCCGCTTCCCGGCTACCGTTGAAGGACCAGCCAGGATCCGCAGGGAGGCCTCCCATGAGCATCACCACCAGCCGGGCATCACGCCGTCCGGCCCGTTGTTTCCGCACAGCTGCGGGAGGCCTGGTCCTGGCGGCTTCCCTGGCCCTCACGGCCTGCACGGGTTCCACCACTCCTCCCGCGCCCACCGCGACCTCCACCGCCGGCCCCACGTCCGGCGCCACAGCCACGCCAGGCAGCACTGCAGCGGCCCCGGCCCCGGCTGCGGCGGGCGACATCCCCCAGCTCGTGGAGAACCTCGCACCGTCCGTGGTGACGATCTTCACCGAGGGCGGCCTGGGCAGCGGAGTCGTCTACTCCGAGGACGGCCTCATCCTCACGAACGAACACGTGATCCGGGGCAACACCACGGTGGAGGTCGCCTTCGCCGACGGACAGCGGGTGGAGGGAACGGTCAAAGCCACGGACCCCGTGACCGACCTTGCCCTGGTGCAGGCAAAACGCACCGGCCTGCCCAAACCCGTCTACCAGGCCAACCTGCCGCGTGTCGGTGAAGGGGCGGTGGTGCTTGGCTCGCCCCTGGGCTTCGAGAACACCGCCACGGCCGGGATCATCTCCGGACTGCACCGGTCCATTCCCGGATCCGCCTCCAACAGCCTGTCCCTGGTGGACCTGATCCAGACGGATGCCCCCATCAGCCCCGGCAACTCCGGCGGCGCCGTCATCAACATGCGCGGCGAAATCATCGGCATCAGCGAGGCCTACATCCCGCCGTCGGCCGGCGCCGTGGCCCTGGGGTTCGCCATCCCTGCCGCGACCGCCGTGGAGGTGGCGGAGGAACTGCTGGCGGACGGCACCGCAGAGCATGCCTACCTGGGCCTCACGCCGGGCGAACTCACGCCGCAGATCGCCGAGCAGCTCGGCATTAACGCCCGCACCGGCGTCGTAGTTTTGGCAGTGGACGACGGCGGCCCGGCGGGACGTGCGGGCATCCGGCCCGGCGACGTGCTGGAGTCGATGGAAGGCGTGGAACTGAACGCCCCGGAGAAGCTCCTGGCGGAACTCCGCGGCCGCAACCCCGGCGATACCGTAGGCTTCAAGGTCAAGCGGGGAGATCAGAGCCTTGACATCAAGGCGGACCTCATCGCCCGGCCCACAAGTAACACCCGATAGGAAGGTAAGAACATGAGCCACCCCAAGGACGAAGCAGACTCCGGATACATCATCCCGGACCCCTCAAAGGTCCGCGAGGACATTCCCGGCGACGCCGGGGACGAAGCCAACGCCATCCGCTTCAGCGAAGAGCAGGCCCTGATCGAGGAACAGTCCCACGGCATTCGCCCGGACACTTACAGCATCCCCTCCGGCGGTCCCACCATGGCGGAGGCCCGCGGGAACATGGACCTTTCCGATCAAAGCGAGGCCGGGCACGGCACCGGCCGCGAGGATGACAGCAGCGACGACGGCCTGCACGGCGGCGCCGAGTCCTGACCCGTCTCCTTGCCTGAACGGCAGCAGGGGCACCCCGGAAACCCGGGGCGCCCCTGCTTGGCAATTGGGGACGTTCCCTCCGCCGCTACAGTTCGTACTCGGCCTGGACGCCCAGCTTCTCGTGGACGCAGAGGATGTTGTGCTCGGTGTCCATGAACCAGGCACATTTTTCCGAATTCGTGGTGCAGATGTGGTTCTCCGTCTTCAGGTTCGGCAGGTCATAGTCCTGGAACCTTACGCCCCTGGCTTCCATGTCCCGGACTGTCCTCTCAATGTCCGTCACCTCGAAGCTCAGGGCCGTATGCTCTGAGTGCCTGCCGTCCGAGACCGGCATCAGCTGCAGCATCGGGCCGCCGTCGCTGCCGAGCAATTCGCTGCCATCGTCTGCCTTGCCGCGGTGCGGGAGTCCGAGCTTTTCGGTGTAGAACCTACGGGCGCGTGCGGGATCGTCCACTGGCAGGACCGTTGTGGCTGTGTTCATTCTTAGGCTCATAAGGGCCACCTCCTACGGGCAGAATTTTACGCTTCCGCCCGCCGAAAAGATCCAACGCTCCCTCACACAATGCGGCTTAATCACCAACGCTCTCGCACCTATCGCCGGCAGGTGAGAGAGCGTCCGGGGAAAACCCGCGTTAGGTGAGAGAGCGTCCCGGGGGTTACTTCTCCACAAGGGTGAGGACGTCGTAGGTGGCCACGATCTCGTCGTTCTGGTTGGTGAGCACGGCGTCCCACGCCACCTCGCCGTATTCGTCGGTTTCGCGGGGCGTGATCTTCTTGGCCGTGAGGGTCACCCGGATCGAGTCGCCTGCCGCCACGGGGGTGATGAACCGCAGGTTTTCCAGCCCGTAGTTGGCCAGGACGGGGCCCGGGGCAGGCTCCACGAACAGGCCGGCCGCCCAGCTGAGCAGCAGGTAGCCGTGGGCCACAATGCCCGGGAAGAACGGGTTGGCTTCCGCGGCCTCCTGGTTGGTGTGGGCGTAGAACGTGTCACCTGTGGAGTTGGCGAAGGCCGTGATGTCCTCCAGGGTGACCTGGCGCAGGTCCGAGCGGACGGCGTCGCCAATCCGCAGCGTCTCCAGGGACTTCCGGAACGGGTGGGTCCCCTCGGTTTCCAGGGTGAAGTTGCGGTCCGCGCCGGCGTGCCACAGGCCGGTGACGGCGGTGAGCATGTTCGGCGAGCCTTGGATGGCGGTGCGCTGCATGTGGTGCATCACCGAGCGGATGCCGCCCAGTTCCTCGCCGCCGCCTGCACGGCCGGGACCGCCGTGGACCAGGTGCGGCACGGGCGAACCGTGGCCCGTCGACGAGCGCGCGTCCTCGCGGTTGAGCATCAGGACACGGCCGTGGTGCGCCGCGATCCCGGTGACAAGTTCGCGGGCCACGGAAGGATCGTTGGTGCAGACCGAGGCCACCAGGGAGCCGCCGCCGCGGGCGGCGAGGCGGACGGCGTCGGGAAGGTCCTTGTACCCGATCACGGAGGACACGGGGCCGAATGCCTCGAGCGAGTGCACTTCCTCGGCCTCGGGGTCCTGCCAGTTCAGGACGACGGGCGCCATGAACGCGCCTGCCTCCACCACGCCGGTGGTTCCGTCGGCGGAGGTGACCGACGGCGAATCGAGGGTTCCGTACGCAAGCTCACCGCCGGCGTCGAGCATGGACTGCACGGCCGCGCGGACATCGTTAAGCTGCTCCACCGAGGCGAGCGCGCCCATGGTGACGCCTTCAGCCCGCGGATCGCCCAGGACAACGCGCTCGGAGATCCGCTTGCCGATGGCGGCAGAGACGGCGGCAACCAGCTCCTCCGGCACGATGGCGCGGCGGATGGCGGTGCACTTCTGCCCGGCCTTGGCCGTCATTTCCGTAACCACCGACTTCACGAAGGCATCGAATTCCGGCGTCCCTTCCACCGCGTCCGGGCCGAGGATGGCGGCGTTCAGCGAGTCCGTCTCGGAGGTGAAGCGGACCCCGCCCTGCACCACGTTGGGGTGGGCCTTCAGGGACAGTGCGGTGGAGGCGGAGCCGGTGAAGGCCACCAGGTCGCGGTAGTCCAGGACGTCCAGCAGCCCGCGGACGGAGCCGGAAATCAGCTGCAGCGAGCCCTTGGGCAGGATGTTCGATTCGACAATGGCCTTGACCACTGCGGCCGCCACGTAGCCGGTGGGGGTGGCGGGCTTGACGATGGTGGGGACGCCGGCCAGGAAGGCCGGGGCGAACTTCTCCAGCATGCCCCAGACCGGGAAGTTGAAGGCGTTGATCTGCACGGCGACCCCGGGGATGCGGGTGTAGATGTGTTCGCCGGCGAAGGAGCCGTCCTTGGACAGGACCTCCATGGGGCCGTCCACCACCACCTGCGAGTTGGGAAGCTCGCGCCGGCCCTTGGAACCGAACGTGAAGAGCACGCCGATGCCGCCGTCGATGTCGATCATGGAATCCACTTTGGTGGCGCCGGTCTGGGCCGAGAAGGTGTAGAAGTGCTCACGCCGGGCATTCAGGTACTGGGCCAGTTCCTTGAGCTTGAGGGCGCGCTGGTGGAAGGTGAACTGGCCGAGCTCCTGCTGCCCCGTTGTGCGGCCGTATTCCACCACCGCCCCCAGGTCCAGCCCTTCGGTGCTCACCTTGGCCAGGATCTCCCCCGTGCTCGCATCCCTGACTGGAGTCGCGGACCCTGCCGCTCCGGCGTCGGGAGTCCACCATGAGTCCATGATGAAGCTGGGCACTGTCTCCACGGTGTCGACCGTGGCCTGGGGGGCTGTGGCGGTGGTGGTCATCGTTGACGGGTCCTTCCAACAGGGGCAGACGAAAGCGGCCAATGATTACTGACCGTCCGTTCGGTAATATATTTACCATACATGAATGTGCCCCGCTGCACACTAGGAGGCTGGTGCACACTGGAAGCCCGCGCACTTGCCAGACGCCCAGAAGGAGAGCACATGAGCACGCCGCCGAAAGATGCAGTTACGGACCACCACGCCAGCGACAAGGAGCTGTGGAAGATCACCCTTGGCGAACTGGACGAGAAGATGGGCGTGAAAATCATTGAGGAGTCAGTCCAGCGCGTGGTGGCCACCATGCCGGTGGAGGGGAACCGGCAGTCCTTCGGGCTGCTCCATGGCGGCGCTTCCCTTGCCGTGGGCGAGGCCGTGGGGTCCTGGGCCGCGGTGATCCATGCGAGCACCCTGGGCAAGACGGCCGTGGGCGTGGACGTATCGGCCACCCACCACCGCTCCGCGCGGGAAGGCCTGGTGACCATCACGGCCACCCCCATCCACCTCGGCGGCACCCTCACCACCCACGAGGTGCTTATCACCAACGAGGCCGGCCAGCGGCTTTGCACCCTGCGCATCACCAACCTGCTCATGAGGCGCCACAAGTAGCTGCTACCGGGCCGATTGCCGCTTCCGGCGGCGGACCAGCACCATCAGCAGGATCCCGACGGCGAGCGCGGCGGCTGCTGCGATCGCTGCGGAAGCCAGTCCCCCGGCTCCAGTGGCGGCGAGGCTGCTGTCACTGATGTGCCCTGCCGGAAGGACCAACGGCGGGGCATCGACGATGAATGTGAGGTGCGCCGGGGCAGAAGCCACGCCATCCACCGCCTGCGTCACCGACAGGGCGTGGGTGCCCGCTCCCAGCCCGGCGGGGAAAGGAACCCGCCAGGATCCACCGTCCACCAGCACCAACGGTGCCAGGACCAGGGGTACGGAACGGGATGCCGGTGCCGCGCCACCGGCCGCTGTGCCGGAGACCGGCGTCCCATCAAGGGACACCGTCACGTCCGCGCCGTTCAGCCCGGTTCCCGCTATGGCTGACGGCAGGGCGTCCTGCTTGAGGTGTTGTCCGTCGGAAAGGCTCGTTACGGCCGGGGGCGGCGGCATGACGGCGAAGGCCGCCGTGGTGGCCGGGCTGTCCGGAAGGCCGGCGTAGGACTGGACCGCGGTGGCGTTCACCTTGCCGTAGGGGGCCGGGGCCTGCAGTGAAACCGACCAGCGCCCGTCATCGCCCACCAGCGCCGAGCCGGCAACGTCGCCGGAGAGTGTCACCGTGGCACGCGGCGTTCCCGTGCCTTCGACGGTCTTGAGTTCCGGCAGCGGCTGGTTGTCCGGTGTGGTGATCACCGGCGCGAGAAGGAACGATGGCGCAATGACCACGCTCAGTGTCACGGCTCCGGAGCGGCTGAATCCGTTCACGGTTTCGGCAGTGAACGTGAACGGGCCGGGTGCTTCCGGCGCCGTGAAGGCCCAGGTGCCGTCGGACTGCACGGGCACGTCGAACGGCTGCCGGCCGGCATAGGTGATGCGGACCTGGGAACCTTGGGCGACGGCGGAGGCTGGGGCGGCCGCTACCCGGCCCGTAATGCTGGTACCGGCCTTGACCGTCGTGTCCGCAGTGGCCGAGACCCCAGGCTTGTTGAGGAAGAGCTCCAGCTGGTAGCCGGGCAGCACCTCCAGGGATTCCTGCAGGGTGGCTGCCACGGCGAAGTTCAGGGGTGCGGGGTCATCAGGCTGGGGGTCGTCACCGGCGCTGTGGGTGCCCACGGCATAGTTTCCGCTGATCCACGGGCCCCCGGAGTCACCGCCGCTGGACTGCACGTCGTAGGACAGGAAACCGTTGAAGGCCCGGACATCGGCAGGGTCCGCGGGATAGGTGGGTCCTCCCACCAGGAAGATCCCCACGGCAGCCACGGTTCCGCAGGACCAGCCGGTTCTCCACCCGGATCGGCAGACATCCATGCCCACTACAGGGGCGGCAGTGCCGATGATTTTGACGTCCGGCCCGGGCTGCAGCGGGTCACCATACGTGCTGGCACCGGGCAGGGGATCCAGGTCCGGGCGGAGCGCTCCGAGTACCGCGATGTCCGTTCCCACGTTGCCGGGGTCCGTGAGTGCCACGCCGTTCTGGTCCGTGGGAACGTTCTGGTCCAGCACCCTTGCGTTGCCGGGGCCGCCCAGCTGGCTGAACTGGAAGGCACCCAGGAGTCCGGCAGGCGCGCCCTGAAGCAACAGTTCCGCGGTGGTGGCGGTGCCGTCATCGGTACAGTGCCCTGCGGTAAGGACTGCGGGCAGGCCCGAGGCATCAAACGCGGAAAACCCTGTGGAGCAGATGGCGCTGTTGTCCGTCTGGTAGCCCATCCCGCCCGGGACATCCGCCTCAGGTTTGAGGGGCGCGCCGCCGTCGAGCACTACGTTCGCGTACCGTGAGACGAATTCCGACGGCGATATCTTGCCGGGGGCGGCAGTAGTCGCCAGCCCGCCGGGCGGGGTGGCGGGCGTTCCACCCGTGTCCTGCGTTGACTGCGCTGCCGCGATGCTCCCCGTCCGGATGACGAATTTGCCGCCTTCGGAAACCACAGCCTGCAGGCCTGCCGTTCCGACGTCGCGCAGATAAGCCTGGAAGAGCTCATCGACGCTGACTGCGATCCGACGGACCGGGGCCGCCTCAGTTGTTGCAGCGATAGGGGGCTGCGGTACGGGGGACGGTGCCTCTGCTGCTCCCGCTGGGTATGTGGGTGGAACGAGCAGGAAGGTCGCCCCACCTGATTTGTTCAGTTCATTCACCCGTGCCTGCAGGGCAGAACCCACGCCCTGCACTTGAATCTTTCCACTTCCAACACTGATGCCCGCATAACCCGGAAGCACGCGCAGTGAGTCCAAGGCTTCCACCGCTTGCCGCCCCAATTCGCCTGCTGCGTCGAATTCCACCATGCTCATGCCCAAGTCGCGGCGCACCGCGTCAGCGAGTCCGGCATCGGGGGGCGTCGCGGCCTGGCTGGCGGGGGCACTTGGCTCCGGAGTGGGGCTTGCGGTGCTCTCGAGCGCCGGTGATTCCGAAGCGGAGGATCGCGGGACGGCCAGGGCGGGCACCGCAGCCAGTCCCATGGTCAGGGCAATTCCCGCTGCCGTTCCTGTGGCAAGAATTCGTTTCATTCCGGTCGCCGTTCCGCTCGTTCAATGAACACGCCTCGCTCTGCTGTGAAGGCGGACGCTCAAACGAGCCAGTACCAACTGTCACAGGAGTCACATTGGTAACAAGCCTACCGGCCCGCTGTAAGAGTGAGAAGAGCTGTGAGTTCCGCCGAGGAAAGGCCGTGCTCGAGCAAGAAGGCGGTTGAATCCAACTCACGGACGCAAGCCACCACAGCCTGGCCGCGGAGCTCAAGAAGTGGCGCAAGTTCATCTTCCGAAAGGTGCTGCTCGCGGGCGTGGGGCGGGTCGTGGATGCGGTGGCGTTCGTTGATGCCGCGGGCCGCCCGCGCGTAGCCGGCCGCTATGTCCTCATCAGTGTGCCCTGCGAGGTCCTGAACCATCGCGGCGATCATTCCACTCCGGTCCCTCCCGGCAGTGCAGGGAATGAGGACGAAGGAGGAAGCGCCGGCAGCGATTGCATGAAAGATGCCACCGATCTTCTGGGGAAACAGCCTGACGTTGTCGGCGTAGTGAACAGGATCATTGAGGTAGGGGCCGCAAAGGGCCGTGAAACGCGGGTCGCCCGGTTCTTCTGTCGGGGCCGGGACAACTGACATTCCCGACCCAACTGCCTCGGCTACTAAGGGGTCAGTTTCCCTCCGCTGCACCTCCGCCGGGTTGCGCAGGTCCACCACGGTGCGGACCCCGTCGTCGTACGCCTGTTCCAGCCCAGCTCGATGAGCCATTCCGCCTGCCCATGCGGAAGACGCCACCAGCTACGCGCCAGGAGTTCACGGCCCATCCCAGTTGACGGGACCAATCGGGTCGTTCACCGCACAGCTAACCACAGGCTCCTGGATGCTGCACGTTACAAAAACGTCTGGCTAAAAGGGGTCCAAAGACCTCAGGGGCACCGCGCGCATGGCAATACTGTTGCAGCCACATGCTACTCATGTGATTGATGTTCAAAGGAGAATCTAGTGGGAAAATCTACATTGCGCCGCCGACTCCCGGCTTTTGCGGCCGGCCTCGCCAGCCTGGCCATGGCGACGGGCATTGCGGCCATTCCAGCTGAAGCGGCGCCACCGAAGGTGGACTACGTCGCCCTGGGCGATTCTTACGCGGCAGGACAGGGCGCTGTGCCCTATACAGACCCAACCTGCTACGTGAGCCGCAGGGGATATCCCGCGATCGCCGACAAACTTCCGGGTCTCGAACTAACCAACGCGACGTGTTCGGGTCAAATTGTCGAAAACGTCATGCTGGACGTGCCGTCTGTTGCCGACGGCACAGACCTGGTCACTGTTACTGTCGGGGGCAATGACGTAAATACAATGGGCGTACTTGGTGCTTGCATGCCTGCTCCGGCCTCTCAGGCTTGCGCTCAGAGCGTGGCGGGGGCTCAGGAAAAGCTGACCGATGGAAGCCTTGCCGCATCGTTGGCAAGTTTGGTGGCCACAATCCAAGAGAAAGCCCCCGGCGCCAAGGTTGTGCTGACCGGATACCCAAGGTTGTTCGCGCCGGACCAGCCTTTTGCCCCTGTTGCCAACCCGCTGGCCGATATCCTTAACGGGGTTATTGCAGGAGTTGCCGCAAATACAGGGGCTCAGTACGTAGATGTAGCCACTGCATTCGACGCCCACGGCATCGGCTCAACCGATCCGTGGATTACCTTCGACCCCACCAACCCAACAGATCCGGCCAATTTCCACCCAAACGGTAACGGCTACCGGTATGGCTACTACGACTCACTTCGTAGCCAGGGCGCCTTTCGTCTGAACTGACTTCGCCAGAACTCAGACACCTATCCGCGCCGGGCGAGCCTGTACTCCAGCCCGGCGCGGACCATGGGCCATTCATGCTCAAGGATGGAAAACACCACGGTGTCCCGGAGCAGTCCGTCGCGGGTCCGCGAGTGGCTGCGGAGCACACCGTCCTGCTTCGCGCCCAGCCTGGCGATGGCCTCCCGCGACTGGTGGTTTAGCCAGTGCGTCCGGAACTCCACGGCAGGGCAGCCAAGAACCTCGAACGCGTGCCGCAGCAGCAACAGCTTGGAATCGGGGTTCGTGCCGGTCCCCTGCACTGAAGCGGCATTCCAGGTGGAGCCAATCTCCACGCGCGGAGTACCGGCGTCGACATTCATGTAGGTGGTCATGCCAATGATCCGCCCGGGACCTCCGGTGGCTGGATCGGTCAGCCGGGTGGTGAACGGCAGCATGGAGCCCTGCTCCTGCAGGGCGAGCCGCCGTTCGATCTCTCCGGCCATTTCTTCCGGGGACGGCACAGAGGTGTACCAGAGCCGCCACAGCTCGCCGTCCCGCGCCGCGTCCACCAAACCGTCGTGGTGATCTCCGGACAACGGCTCCAGGGTTACATACCGGCCTGTCAGGGTAAGGGGTTCCAGGAAAGTCACGGCACCAGCCTAGGCGGAATCGCCGGGGCCGGTACGCTGGGGAAACACCCAGGACAGCGAGCTAGGGAGTCAACGTGTCAGGAAGCAATCCGGATCCGGAAGAGGACAAGATCACAGGCCTGGAGCCGGGCGGCGGCGTACCGCCAGGGGAAACGCCGCCGGGCGAAGCGTCCACCACCACAACCCAGGGCCACGACGAGCACGGCACCAGGCGCAGTACCCAGTTCATCGTCATCGCCGCCATTGCGGTGGTGGTCCTGCTGTCGCTCCTGTACTTCGTCGGCTACATCGTGGGTATGTTCGACTAGCCCGTGTTCCTGGCCGGGCGTGTTCCTAGTTGGGCCAGTCGAAGAAGCCCTTGCCCGTCTTGCGCCCCAGTTCCCCCTGGGCCACTTTGTCCTTGAGGATCTGGGGCGGGGCGAAGCGCTCCCCCAGTGTTGAGTGCAGGTACTCGGCGATGCCCAGCCGGACGTCCAGCCCCACGATGTCCGTGGTGCGCAGCGGGCCGGTGGGGTGCTTGTATCCCAGCACCATGGCGTTGTCGATGTCCTCCGCGGACGCAACGCCCTCCTCCACCATGCGCATCGCCTCGAGGGCGATGGCCACGCCCAGCCGGGAGGACGCGAATCCGGGGGCGTCATTGACGACGACGGCGGTCTTGCCGAGTGCCTCCACCCACCCTTTCGCGGCGGCGGCAAGTTCGGGAGACGTGCGCTCGCCCAGCACCACTTCGATGAGGGTGGACGCCGGAACCGGGTTGAAGAAGTGAAGGCCCAGGAAGTTCCCGGGACGCTTCAGTTCACCGGCCAGCCCGTTCACGGACAATGATGACGTGTTGGAGGCGAGGTAGGCGTCATCCGCCAGCCGCTCCTCGATGCCGCGCAGCGAGGTGACTTTCAGGTCCCAGTCCTCCGGGACGGCCTCCACCACCAGCTGCCGGTCCGCGAAGGCGTCGTAGTCCACGCCGACGGTGAGCCGGGACGCCATTTCATCCAGGTTCGCGTCCGTCATGCCGCGCTCGATGCTTTTGGCCGCGGCCGACTCCACCCGCTCGCGGGCGGCCTCGGCGGACTGGTCGTCGCGCTCCACCACCAGCACGTCGGCACCCTTCACCAGGAACGCATGGGCAATGCCGGCTCCCATGCGGCCGCCGCCCAGCACGCCGACTCGTGCGGGGAGACCAGACGGCAGGCCGGGGGCAGGTCGCGATGTGTTCATCAGTTCTTTTCTCCGGTCTCGGGGGCGGCGCTGTCAGCAGCGTTCTCGGCCGCGTTCTCGGCAGCATTTTTGGCTGTGTTTTTGTCTGCGTTCCTGTCCAGGAACCTCTGCATCCGGTCGAACTTGGCCTCGGATTCGAAGAGGATGCCCTGGGCCAGCTGGTCGATCAGAGGGTGTGCTTCCGCAGGGGCGTGGAACACGGATTTGGTAATCCGTACTGCCAGGGGGTCCTGGCGCCCGATCCTGTCTGCAAGGCTGTGCGCGGCGTCCAGGAGTCCTGCCGGCTCATGGACCTCGGTAATGAGGTTCACCGCCAGGGCTTCGTCGGAGCCAAGGACCTTACCGGCCAGCAGGATCTGCTTGGCCACCGGCTCCCCCACCAGTTCCTTCAGCCGCCAGCTGGCTCCTGCCGCGGCGAGGATTCCCAGCCCGGTTTCCGGATTGCCGATGCGGACGCCGGGGGTTCCGATCCGGAAGTCGGCGGCGTACGCGAGCTCCGCCCCGCCACCCAGGCAGTAGCCGTCCAGGGCCGCGATGACGGGCATGGGGAGCTTGGCGATCCGGACGAAGATGGTGGAGTTAATGCCCTGCAGGGCATCGTCCCGGCGCCGCTCGCGCAGCTGGCCGATGTCCGCACCGGAGGCAAACACCCCGTCCGTCCCGGCAATGATCAGTATTTTGGGATTCTGTTCCAATGCGGAGCAGACCAGGTGCAGCTCGTCCACCATCTTCTGGTCGATGGCATTGCGCACCTCGGGCCGATTGAGCAGCACCACAACCCGGTCGCTGCGTTCCTCCACAAGAAGGGTGTGGAACTTCTCCGCGGCCAGGTCCACGGCGCCGGGCATCAGACCTTCTCCAGCAGCATCGCGGTGCCCTGCCCCACGCCGATGCACATGGTGGCCAGGCCAACCTTGGCATCCTCGCGCTCCATGCGCCCCAGCAGCGTGATGGCAATCCTGGCCCCGCTGGAACCCAGCGGATGCCCCAGGGCGATCGCGCCGCCGTCGTTGTTCACGATGCCCGGCTCAAGGCCCAGGCGCCGGATGCAGGCGAGGGACTGCGTGGCGAAGGCTTCATTAAGTTCGACGGCGGCGAGGTCGCCGACGCTGAGGCCGCTGCGCTTGAGGACTTTCTGCGTGGCCGGCACGGGGCCGATACCCATGATCTCGGGCTCGCAACCTGCGGAGGCGCCGTCGATGATGCGGGCGCGGGGAGTGAGTCCCAGCCGCTCGATGGCCGCTTCCGAGGCGACGATGATCGCCGAGGCGCCGTCGTTGAGCGAGGACGAATTGCCGGCCGTAACTACCGACCCACCGTGCGTGACCGGTTTCAGTCCCGCGAGGACCTCCAGGGTGGTGCCCTCGCGCGGGCCTTCATCGGTGTCCACGACGTTCTCGGACTTGCGGGTCTTTACTGTCACGGGAACGATCTCATCCTTGAACCGTCCGGCCGCGATGGCGTCCAGGGCCCGCTGGTGGGAGCGGACGGCGAAGGCGTCGGCGTCCTCGCGGGAGATGCCGTCCACCCGGGCCACTTCCTCGGCGGTCTCCGGCATGGAGTAGGTCATCTTGCCGTCCCGGGACAGCTCGCCCTTATGGAACCGGGGGTTGGTGAAGCGCCAGCCGATGGAGGTGTCGAAAATCTGCCCGGGTTTGGCGAAGGCTGCGGTGGGCTTTTCCTGTACCCAGGGCGCGCGGCTCATCGATTCCACGCCGCCGGCGATGACGATGTCCGCCGCACCGGCCTTGATCATGTGGCTTGCCTGGATGATGGCGCTCAGGCCCGACGAGCAGAGCCGGTTCACCGTGATCCCGGGGATGTGGAGGGGAAACCCGGCCAACAGGGTTGCCATGCGGGCCACGTTCCGGTTTTCCTCGCCGGCTCCGTTGGCGTTGCCCAGGATGACCTCGTCAATGGTGTCCGGATCGAGGCCGGCCCGGGTCACCGCCTCCCGGAGCACCAGGGCTGCCAGGTCATCGGGGCGGACCGAGGACAGCGCCCCGCCGTATCTGCCCACCGGCGTTCGTACCCCGCCAACAAGGAAAGCCTGCGGACCTGCGGTTGCAGCCATGGAAACACCCTTCACGCGATAAACAGCACTGTCATCGGCGGCCGGCAGCTCCCCCCACTCCCCAACTAGGTAGCGCTAAGTGTCGTTATGAGCGTCCAAAACGACACTTAGCGCTACCTAGTTGGGTCACTTACCGACCGTTCGTTCTGTAAATAGTACACGGGAGGGGTGATCCGTGGATACCGGATGACGCCTCGGGGACGGTGTGCCCAGGTACGCTGCGCCGCCGCTACAGCGATTCCGCCTTTGCCGCTATTTCCGTGAGGTCCTTCGCAAGGGCTTTGCGGGTGGCGGCCAGGCCCATCCTGCCGAACAGCAGCATCATGACCCTGCTGGCCAGGGTGGGCTTGATGACCTCGGCGCCAAACGTGAGGGTGAGGTCCGTTCCGCCGTTGCGCGAGGCAAGGCTGAACCGTGTTGTGTAGTCCGCGCCGCCCTGGACAGCCTTCACGGTGGTACTGCGGTTCGGCTCGGCTTCGGCCACCCACATCTCCACTGTTTCCGCTTTGCCCAGCATTCTCCGGGTCTCTTTCCACCGGGTTCCCTCGCCGTAGGGGCCGTCCGTAAGGAGCTGCACCGAGTCCACGCCGGAGAGGGTCGCTGCGGAGCCCGGGATGTCCGTGATGACGGACCAGACTTTCTCGGGCGGTGCCTGGATGTGCTGGGTGAGGCTGAGGCTGTGGTCCATGGTTTCGAGCCTAGCCGCGGGCAGGGGGATTCAACAGGCACCGCCCGAGCGGGCAATCAGAGCACTTGAATTAGTAAGCATGCTTTGTGTTAGTGTGAAAATGCATTGTTTGATCAACGGAAACGAAAGGAGGCCATCACCATGGGCCTCGGAGACAAGATCAGTAACGCAGCAGAAGACATGGGCGGCAAGGCCAAGGAAGCGGCCGGCAACGCCACGGACAATGACCGCCTGAAGGCCGAAGGCCAGGCGGACCAGGTCAAGGCCGACGCCAAGAAGGTGGGCGAAAGCGTCAAGGACGAGTTCAAGCGCGACTAGTCCTTGCTGGGGCAGCCGCAGCGAACGGCGTGCTGCATCAGCTTGAAACGGCGGTGGATCCTGCGGGATCCGCCGCCGTTCTGCTGTCCGCGCGCGTGTGAGCGGAGCCCGTTCACCATCCGCTCCGGGTGGGGGTGTGGCCCTGCCGGGAGTCGTCCGGCATCGTCATTTCGGCCCGCAGCCCGAGCAGCCTGATGGGGCGGCCCGGCTCGATCTTCGCCACAAGGTCGAGGACCCGTGCGAGGACTTCCGAGGGATCCGACGTCTCAGGGATCTTCCGGGCGTACGTCTTGGTGATGAACGGGCTGTAGCGGACCTTCAGGGTCAGCCCGACCACCGGCCGCCCCTCCGCCGCGACATCCGCCAGCACGTGCGCCGCCAGCTCCCTGACGGCGCCGTCAATCTGCCCCGGCTCGGTCAGGTCGCGCTGGAAGGTTGTCTCCCGGCTGTGCCCGCGCGCCACCCAGGGCGTGTCATCAACTGTCCGCGCGCCGTCACCCCGTCCCAGCTGCGCATACCAGGGCCCCATTCTTGGGCCGAACTCCGGCACCAGGTCGTCAGGATTGGACGCGGCCAGCTCGGCGACCGTCCTGATGCCGAGCCTGGCGAGCCGCTGCGAGACCTTTGTTCCCACTCCCCACAGTTCGATGGTGGGCCGGTTCCCCATGACCTCCAGCCAGTTGCCTTCGGTGAGCCGGAAGACGCCCGCCGGCTTGCCGAACGTCGTCGCCACCTTGGCCCGGACCAGGGTGTCGCCGATGCCCACACTGCAGTGCAGCCGGGTGGCCCCAAACACGGCGTGCTGCAGTTGCCGGGCGTAGGCGTCCGGATCGTCCGTCTGCACACCAACAAAGGCCTCGTCCCAGCCGAGGACCTGGACGGTAGCGCCGGGCTGCGAGCGCAGCACCGCCATAACCTGTTCGGACGCCTCAAGGTACGCCTCGTGGTCCACAGGCAGGATGACGGCGTCGGGCACTTTCCGTGCGGCGATGCGCAGCGGCATCCCCGAGCCGACCCCGAACGCCCTGGCTTCATAGGAGGCCGTGGACACCACAGCCCGCTCGGTGGGGTCTCCGCGGCCGCCCACGATCACCGCCTTGCCCGCGAGCTCGGGCCGGCGGAGCACTTCCACCGCCGCGATGAACTGGTCAAGGTCCACATGCAGCACCCACGGTTCGCCCACAAGCCCCAGTCTGCCCCGGCCGCGCGCTCCGCACCACCGCTCCCCGGGAAACGCCGACGGCGGGACTCCCCTCCCAAAGGGGCGCCCCGCCGTCGTACATACTGCTTGGGTGAGCCGTTAGCTGTACAGCTCGCTCTTCGGCTCGTTGTTCTTGACCTTCTGCCAGCCCAGCCACAGGACCACGGCGAAGAACGGGATGGTGGCCAGGGTCCAGAGGCCCAGGTAGAACACCTCGCCGGTTTCCTTGTTGGTCATGGTGTCGAAGCCGATCAGGATGGTGATGGCCAGCAGGCCCACCAGTCCCGCCCAGCTGGTCCACGGCGAACCGGGCATCGGCAGGCCGGACGTGACACCCTTGCGGCGGCGGAGCACAATCTGGCTGGCGAAGATGGAGCCCCAGCAGAAGATCACGCCGATGGAAGCGGTGTTAAGGGCGAGATCGAACGCGTGGGATCCGCCCAGCCAGATGTTCAGCATGATGCCCACGAGGTAGAAGGCCGCGATGGCCAGGATGGCGGCGTACGGGACGTGGCGGCGGGACATCTTGGTGAGCCACTGCGGGGCGTGGCCGTTGTTGGCCATGGTGCGGAACACGCGGCCGATCGAGTACAGGCCGGAGTTGCAGGAGGACAGCGCGGCGGTGATGACGATCATGTTCATCACGTCGCCCACCCAGGCCAGGCCCATCTGGCCGAAGACGGTGACGAACGGGGAGGTCCCGGCAACGTACTGGTCGGACGGCAACAGCATGGCCAGCAGGGTCACGGAACCGACGTAGAACACCACGATGCGGAGGACGACGGCGCGGATCGCCTTAGGCACTTCGCGTTCCGGATCCTGCATCTCACCGGCGGTGATGCCGACCAGTTCGATGCCGTTGTAGGCGAAGATCACGGCGTTGAGGACCAGGACCATCACCAGGGCGCCCTTGGGGAACATGCCGCCTTCGGCTGCAAAGAGGTTGGCAACCGAGGCGTTGCCGTCGCCCACCTGGGCGTTGGTGACCACCATGAAAGTGCCCACCGCCAGGAAGATCAGGATGGCGCCCACCTTGAGGCAGGAGGCCCAGAATTCGAATTCGCCGAACGCCTTGACGCTCAGCAGGTTCACTGCCACCAGCAGGGCCAGGGCGGCAATGGCTGAGGCTTCCACCGGAACATTGGGGAAGAAGAACTGGAAGTACAGGCCGATGGCAATCAGTTCGGCGATGCCGGTCATGCCCCAGTTGATGAAGTACATCCAGCCGGACAGGAAGGCGCCCTTCTTGCCAAACATTTCGCCGGCGTAGCTCACGAAGGAGCCGGAGGTCTGGCGGTACATGATGAGTTCGCCCAGGGCGCGCATCAGCAGGTAGGCGATGACGCCGGCGATGGCGTAGGAGAAGATCAGGGCCGGGCCGGTGGAGGCCAGCCGGCCGCCAGCACCCATGAAGAGGCCGACGCCGATGGCGCCGCCCATGGCGATCATGGTGACATGGCGCCTGCCCAGGGTCTTGCTGTAGCCCTCGGCGCTGAGGGTGGGGTCGACGGCGACGGATGGTGCCGTGCGGTTCTCGAGATCTGTGGGGGTAATTTGAGGCACAACGATTCCTTGTGGGTTGGGGGTTGGCCGCATCCGGACTACAGCATGATCCAGCTCACAAAATTCGGGTTTTAGCCGTTGGGGCCACCGTTTGTGAGCGCAATCTTCCGTAAAGCCGAAGCTTCGCGCGGCTCGTCCATCCTACAAGACGCTGAGGGGTGCTACGTGACGCGCGCTACACCGCACCCGTCTCCAGCACCAGGTTCTGCTGCCCATCCAGGGAAATCCGGTAGGTCCGCAGGGGTTCCGCGCCGGTGGTGGAACATCCCGACGTGAGGTCGAAAGCGTGCTGGTGCAGCGGACAGATGACCACCTGCAGGTCCACGGTGCCGTCCGCTACGGGCCCGCCGCGGTGGGGACAGACGCCGGAGACCGCCCGCAGCGAGCCGTCCCGCAGCCGGAAGACGGCCACCTGTTCGCCCCCGACCCCGAAGGCCCGCCCCTCGCCCATCGGAATCTGGTCGACCGGTCCCAGGACATGGGCGCCGGTACCCGTTCCGGCGCTGCTCATCGGACCGGCACCTGCGGGAGGACGGTCAGCGGCAGCGAGGTCCTGAACTGCCCGGGTGTGTGCGGGTCGTCGCGTTCCTGCCACGGGTCAACGTAGCTGTCCACGGAGGCCTGCATGGCCTCGTCCAGGCGCCCGGCGATCCCCTCCGAATCTTGGACAATCACGGCCCGCAGGTGATCGATGCCCACCCGCGGGACGAAGGCGTAGGTCCGTTCCAGCCAGTTGGCCTGTTCCCGGTAGTACTGCATGAACCGGCCGGTGAGGACCTTCACCTCTTCCGGGCTGTCCACGGTGGCCAGCAGGTCTCCCTTGCGGATATGGGCACCGGCCGCTCCGCCCACGTAGATCTCCCAGCGGCCGCCTTCCACCGCCACCACGCCCACGTCCTTGACCAGCGATTCGGCGCAGTTCCGCGGGCAGCCGGAGACAGCGAGCTTGAGCTTGGCCGGTGACTCAAGGCCCTGGAAACGGGATTCGATCTCGATCCCCAGCTTCGTGGAGTCGCCGGTGCCGTAGCGGCAAAAGTCCTTTCCAACGCACGTTTTCACCGTCCGGAAGCTCTTCCCGTAGGCGTAGCCCGAGGGCATGTCCAGGTCCGCCCAGACCTGCGGCAGGTCCTCCTTGCGGATTCCGAGCAGGTCGATGCGCTGCCCGCCCGTGAGCTTGATCAACGGGACGTTGTGCTTCTCCGCCACATCGGCGATCCTTCGCAGCTGCTGGACCGACGTCACGCCGCCCTTCATCTGGGGCACCACGGAAAAGGTGCCGTCCCGCTGGATGTTGGCGTGGACCCGGTCGTTGATGAAGCGGGCGTCGCGTTCGTCGATGTACCGGTCCCCCAGCATCATCTTCAGCAGCGAGGCGAGTCCCATCTTTGACTTTGCGTCCTCCGCGCCGCCCGGTGCCAGCGCCCGGAAAACGGCCGAGACGGACCGCAGGCCGCGGGCCCGGACCTCAGCCATCAGCGACTGCTTGTCCAGGGGGATGCCGGGGACGTAGTAGCCGGCCGCCGGGTCCTCCTCCACCGCTCCTTCAGCCGCCCATTCCACCACCTGCCGCACCAGCAGCCTGCAGGAGCCGCAGCCTTTGCCGGCGCGCGTGGCATCCATGGCCCCGGACACCGAGGCGCAGCCGCCCTTTACCGCCCCCACCAGGTCCTTTTTGCTGACGCCGTTGCAGTTGCAGACCTGGGCTTCGTCATCGAGCTCCGCAACCCCCGTCTCTTCGCCCGGCGTGCCGAGATCGAACATCAGTCCCAGGCGTTCTTCGGGAAGCGGCATGCCGCGGTCGAATGCCTGGGTCAGGTAGGCCACCTTGCGGCTGTCTCCCAGGAGCGTGGCGCCCACCATTTTGTTGTCCCGGACCACGATGGATTTGAAGACCCCGCGGCTGGGTTCCGAGAAGACGATGTGTTCGTCCGTGGGGAGTTCCGGGCCCTGTAGGCCCATGGACGCCACCTCGACGCCGGCCACCTTCAGTTTGGTGGCCGTGCGCGAGCCCAGGTACGCGGACCCGGTGTCCGTGCCCGTCACATGGTTGGCCAGCACCACCGCCTGCTCCCACAGCGGAGCCACCAGCCCGTACACCTCGCCGCGGTGCTGGACGCACTCCCCCACCGCGTAGATGTCGTCCTCGTCCTGGACCCGCAGGCTGTCATCCACCACGATGGCCCGCTCCACCGGCAGCCCGCTGAGGACAGCAAGGTCCACGTTGGGGCGAATGCCGGCCGCCACCACCACCATGTCGCACTGGATGTCCGGCCTGTCGCGGAGCCTGACGCCGGTCACCCTGTCCGTGCCCAGGACCGCCGTCGTCCGGCTGCCGGTCAGCACCCCGATGCCCAGCGCCTCTACGCTCCGGCGGAGCACCGCACCGCCGTCGGGCCCCATCTGCGCGCTCATCAGGTGCCCGCCGGAGTGGACCACGTCCACGCCGAGCCCAAAGCTGCGCAGCCCGGCGGCGGCCTCCAGCCCCAGCAGTCCGCCGCCGATCACCACGGCGTGCCGGTGATGCTCTTGCCGGGCGTGCGCCGCCATCTTGCGGGTGTCATCGATCGTGCGGAAGCCGAAGACGCCCTGCTTCACGGACCCTCCGGGCGTGTAGAGGCCGTCCATGGGAGGCAGGTGGGAGCGGCTTCCGGTGGCGATGATCAACGTGTCGTAGGGCGTCACGCGGCCGTCGCTGGAGAACACATGCTTGGCGAACCGGTCGATCCTGTCAGCCCGGACCCCCGCGTGCAGCGTGATGCCGTTGTTCTGGTACCAGGAAAACGGGTTGAGGAAGATGTCTGCGTCGCTCTCCTCACCCGAAAGGACGTGGCTGAGCATGATCCGGTTGTAGTTTCCGTAGGGCTCGTCCCCGAACATGGTGATGCTGAACTGCTCCGCACCGCCCCGGGCGAGGATCTCCTCCACCGCCCGGGCGCCGGCCATGCCGTTGCCGATGACCACAAGGCGCCGGCGGCTGTCCCGCCCGCCGGCGCGGGACCGCGGCCTGGCGCGCACCTGCTCCGCCACGCTGCCCATCAATGTTCCACCATGCCCAGGTCGATCACCACGGACCCGTGGACGCCCTCCGGTGCCGCCAGGTACAGCTCGATCACCGAGCCGCCGTCGATGTCCTCCACCACGCGGAGCGGAACGTGGACCTCGCTTTTGGCGCCGATGGGGAAGTACCGCATGGGAACGCCGTTGCGCATGAGCACCACGGCGATCAGCTCACTGCTCGAATTGCCGCCGCGGAAGTACAGCGCCTGGTTGATCACGCCGTCCGGGACATAGTGCGAGAGCTCGCTGTGCAGGGGAACGGGTTTCTCCATGCCCACTCCCTGGAAGTGGTAGATGCCTTGCAGGAAAAGGTTCTTGGTGATCACGGACAGTTCCTCTCGGCCGGCGGAAAGACGGGCATGGCCCCATTTTCCGCCGCCGATGTTTCCTGCCGCCGGTCCCCCGGTAAAGACTGCTTTACGCCAAACTCACCGCCCTGCGGCCTGGTGCTGCCCCACATGCGTCACTTATGCCCTGCGCGACGGGAGGAAACCCCGCAATCCCGGCCAAAGGCACCACGGCGAGGCCAAAAGTGACGCAATCTGGTCAGGGCCTCCCCTAGACCGGCGCGAGCACGCCTTTGTCCATGGAATACCGCGTCCACCGTCCGGCGGCGGTGTTCCCGGCCCCGGCGCCTTCCCGGCCGCCGGCCTCACCACCCCCGCCGGGCGCACCGCGCCGCCGCGCGCACGCCGCGAACCACTCCCTCAGGGCCCTGTCGTGGCTGACCATCACAACTGTCCCGGCGAAGTCCGCCAGTGCCGCCTCCAGCTGTTCCACCAGCACCGGCGCCAAATGGTTGGTCGGCTCGTCCACCACCAGGGTGCCGTAGCCGCCCAACAGCAGCCGGGCAAGAGCCAGCCTGCGCTGCTGGCCCGCGGACAGGCTGCCCACGGGAACGTGGAACTCGCTGGTGCGGAACAGTCCAAGACGGAGGAGGGCCTCGGCGTGCTCGTCGATGGTGCCGACGAGGCCCGCCGCGAAGGCCGGCAGCAGCCGCAGGGTGGGCCGTGGCGGCAGCTCCAGCTCCTGCTGCAGGTAACCGATCCGGTCGGGCCGCGTGACGGAGCCCACTGCCGGTTCCAGGGTCCCTGCCAGGACGGAGAGCAGCGTGGACTTGCCCGCGCCGTTGGGCCCGGTAATAAGGATCTTCTCGCCGGCGCCCGCCTGGAAGTCTGTGGCGCCCAGCCGGCCGGGCACACTCACGCCGCGCACAGCCAGCACCGGCCCGCCATTCTGCGTTGCCCCGGACGGCGCAACGCCCGGACCGGAAGCGGGGAGATCCAGGTCGACGTTCAGCCGCAAGGGCACGGGCGGGCGGTCCACCGGGCTGGCTTCAAGCCGGCGCAGCCGCTCCTGCGCATTCCGCACCTGGCTGCTGGCGGCTTTCTGCCAGGTGCCCGCCTTGAAGTCGAAGCCCATCTTGTCGCCGTCGCGTTTGCGGCCGTAGCCCATGGTCCCTGCCACAGTCTCTGCCTGGCGCTTTTCGGACTCCATCGCATCAATCCAGGTGTGGTACTGCTGGACCCAGCGCGCGCGTTCGGCTGCCTTCTCCCGCAGGTAACCGTCGTAGCCGTTGCCGTAGCGGGTAACGGCGCGGCGCTCGGCATCCACTTCGATGATGGTGGTGGCCACCTTGCGGAGGAGCACGCGGTCGTGGGACACCACCACCACCGTGCCGCGGTGGGCCGCCAGCCGGTCCTCCAGCCAGGCGGTTCCGCGGGCATCCAGGTGGTTGGTGGGTTCATCCAGGAGCAGGATGTCCGCCGGATCGGCCAGGACACAGGCCAAAGCCACGCGTTCCTGTTCCCCGCCGGACAGCGATCCCAACACCCGGTTCCGGTCCAGGCCGCCCAGCCCCAGCCGGTCCAGGGCGGCCTCCACCCGGGATTCCGCGGCGTAGCCTTCGCGCAGCTGGTACTCCGTCTGCAGCCGGCCGTAGGTCTCCAGTTCGTCGTCCCCGGCGTCAGCCAGCCCTGCCTCCAGCCGGTCAAGCTCCGCTTCGATGGCGCGCAGCGAGGCAAGGGATGCGTCGACGGCGGCACCCACCGTGAAGGACTCGGGA
This sequence comes from Pseudarthrobacter sp. L1SW, assembly GCF_020809045.1. Classification (NCBI taxonomy): domain Bacteria; kingdom Bacillati; phylum Actinomycetota; class Actinomycetes; order Micrococcales; family Micrococcaceae; genus Pseudarthrobacter; species Pseudarthrobacter sp. L1SW. The sequence goes on from NZ_CP078079.1 coordinate 3,260,178, forward strand.
AGGCCGTGGGTCTGGGCAAGGTACCCCACCCGGCCCTGGATCGCCACCGCGCCTTCGTTAGGCACTTCGAGGCCGGCCAGGATCCGGAGCAGGGTGGATTTGCCGGCACCGTTTTCGCCCACCACGGCAACGTGCTCGCCGGCCGTAATCACCAGGTTGATGCGGTCCAGCAGCCGGCGGTCGCCATAGCCATGGGAGACATCCGAAAGGTTAAGGTGTTCAGTCAAGGGAAGTCCTCACAAAGTTCCGCAGTGTTGCCGCCGGAGCTGAACCGGACGTTTCATCCAGCGCTCAACGGCGGCCTTGGTTTGGGAGAACAGCCTGGCGCATGGCCGTGGCTGCTGGTCAGGACTTCATCGCTCCAGACTGCCCCGTGTGAAGCCACCGAGTCAAGCTGCCGCCAGGGCGGCGGCCTTCCTGCGCCGGGCCTTGGCCAGGCGGGTCCCGATCAGCCCCTGCCGCGGGCTGAAGAGGTAGACCGCGGCGAACACCACGCCCTGCGTCAGCACCACCATGGCGCCGGAGGCCGTGTCCAGGTAGTAGCTGACGTAGATGCCGGTGATCGAACAGAGTGCCGAGACCACCGGGGCGATCACCAGCATCCGGGAGAACCGGTCCGTGAGCAGGTAGGCCGTGGCGCCGGGGATGATGAGCATGGCCACCACCAGGACCACGCCCACGGTCTGCAGCGCCACCACCGAGGTCAGGGCCAGCAACCCCAGCAGCAGCGCCCCGAGCCTGCGCGGTGACAGGCCGATGGCGTGTGCGTGCGTGGGGTCGAAGGCATAGAGGGTGAGGTCGCGGCGCTTGAGGATCAGGATGGCGAAGGCCACCACCCCCAGCACCAGCACCTGGATGAGGTCCGGGACGCTCACGCCCAGCAGGTTGCCGAAGATGATGTGGTTCAGGTCCGTCTGGCTGGGCGTCACGGAGATCAGCACCAGGCCCAGGGCGAACAGCGAGGAGAACACAATGCCGATTGCCGCGTCCTCCTTAACCCGGCTGGTATTGCGGACCACCCCGATCAGGGTCACGGCGATCAGGGCGAACACCAGCGCGCCCAGAGCGAAGGGGGCGCCCACAATGTAGGCCAGGACGACGCCGGGCAGCACCGCGTGGGACACGGCGTCGCCCATGAGGGACCAGCCGATCAGCACCAGCCAGCAGCTCAGGACGGCGCAGACGACGGCGGCGAGCGCCGTGGTGACGATGGCCCGGACCATGAAGTCGTAGCTGAGGGGTTCGAGGAGGAGTTCCATAGGTCAGCTCCGCCCTTCGCGGTTGAGCACGTCCAGGCCGAATGCCATGGCGAGGTTTTCGGGCTGCAGCACTACCTGCGGCGGGCCATGCATGAGGACCCGGTGCATCAGCAGCACGGCTTCGTCGCAGAGCTGCGGGAGCGCATGCAGGTCATGGGTGGATACCAGGATGGTGCAGCCGTCCGAGGCGAGCTCGCGCAGGAGCCGGGTGATGGTGGCTTCGGACCTTTTGTCCACGCCGGCGAACGGCTCGTCCAGCAGCATGGTGGTGGCACCCTGGGCGATCCCGCGGGCCACGAAGGCACGCTTCTTCTGCCCGCCGGACAGCTGGCCGATCTGCCGCCCGGCATAGTCCCCCAGTTCCACCCGGTCCAGTGCCTCGTCCACGGCAGCCCGGTCCGCCTTCGACGCCCGGCGAGTGAAGCCCTGGTGCCCGTAGCGGCCCATCATCACCACGTCGCGGACGGACAGCGGGAACTGCCAGTCCACTTCCTCGCTCTGCGGCACATAGCCGATGCCCCCTTCCCTGCGCGCCCTGGAAGGTGACTGGCCTGCGATCCGCACCGTGCCGGCGTCGGGCTTGATCATGCCCATGATCACCTTGAACAGGGTGGACTTCCCGGAGCCGTTCATGCCCACCAGGCCGCAGATCCGCGCGGGGTCAAGGGACAGGGAGGCGGAGTCCAGTGCCAGGACTTCGCCGTAGTGGACCGTGACGTTGTCCACCAGGATGGCCGGGAAAGTCATGGCCCAACCCCCGCGGTGAGCGCCTTGGTGATGGTGTCGGCATCGTGCCGGATCAAGTCCAGGTAGGTGGGCACGGGCCCGTCCGCTTCGGACAGGGAATCCACGTACAGGGTGCCGCCGAACCGTGCGCCCGTGGCTTCCACCACCTGCTGCATGGGGGCGTTGGACACCGTGGATTCACAGAAGACGGCGGGGACTTTGTTGGCCTTTACGTACTCGATGGCCCGGGTGATCTGCTGGGGCGTGGCCTGCTGTTCGGCGTTCACGGCCCAGATGTAGACCTCCTTCAGCCCGGTGTCACGGGCCAGGTAGGAGAATGCGCCTTCGCAGGTCACCAGGGCGCGCTGGGCTTCGGGCACCGACGCCAGGCTGGTGGTCATCTGGTCCTGCACAGCCTGGAGCTCGGCTTTGTAGGCGTCCCCGTTGGCTTTGAAGGCAGCAGCGTTGGCGGGGTCCAGTTCGCTGAAGGCCCGCACCATGTTGTCCACATAGGCCTGGACGTTCAGCGGGGACATCCACGCATGCGGGTTCGGTTTGCCCTGGTAGGAGTCCTCGCTGATGGGCATCGGCTCCACGCCCTCGCTCACCACGGCGTGGGGCACGTCCAGCCCGTCCACGAACTGCGCGAACCAGGCCTCCAGGTTGAGGCCGTTGTCCAGGATCAGGTCGGCCTTGGAGGCCTTCCGGATGTCGCCCGGGGTGGGTTCGTAGCCGTGGATTTCCGCGCCGGCCTTGGTGATGGACTCCACGGTGAGCTTGTCCCCGGCGACGTTCCGGGCGACGTCGGCCAGGACCGTGAACGTGGTCAGCACCACCTTCTTGCCGTCGCCGCCGTTGCCCGAAGCGCCGCCGCCGCAGGCCGTCAGCAGGAGGGAAAGCACGACGGCGGCCGCCGCCAGCGCGGGGAAGCGCGCCGTCCTGCGGGCGCTGGTCGGCGCGGCTACTTTGGTGCACCGAAACGTAAATTTAGGCATACCGAATATTCTAGGCGACGCACGTTTCCTCCAGCAACGCGCCCGGCCACTTCAACCCTCCCCCCTCCCGGCCCAACTAGGTAGCGCTAAGTGTCGCTTTGGGGCCCCATAACGACACTTAGCGCTACCTAGTTGGGGGGATAGGCTGAAACCATGGCGACCGCCCACCGAATTCCCCCTGCTCCGCAGCCACAGCTCTACCGCTTCTCGCCATTGGATGGGGCCACGCTGATCGTTTACGTGGCCATCGCCGGGTTCTTCGCCGTGGCCGGAGAGCTCCTGGCCCCGTTCCTGCGGCAGGTTGCCCCTTCCCCGGCCGCGGCGTCCTACGCGGTGAACCTCCTCTTTTATGCCTCGGTAGGCATCCTGGCGCTGCTGGCGGCCCGGAAGGTGGTGGGCCGCGACCTGAAGGTCCTGGCCACGCGGCCGTGGTTCACGCTGATGATGGTGCCCGCCGCCGTGATCGCCATGCTGATTTTGACGGCCATCGTGGTGGCGGCCAGCGGCGAGGCGCAGACGTCTGAGAACCAGGCGGGCCTTCAGGAACTGATGCAACAGGTGCCGGCCTGGCTCATGGTCCCGCTGCTGGTGGTGGTGGGGCCGTTTGTGGAGGAGTACATCTTCCGCCACCTGCTCATCGGCAAGCTGAGCCGCCGGGTGAACATCTGGATCTGCTGCGCCCTGTCCGTGGTGCTGTTCGCCGCCATGCACATCGTGGGCCAGGAAGCACTCACGCTGGCCGCTTTGCTCCCGTACCTGGCCATGGGCGCCACCCTGGTCTTCGTCTACGTCTGGACCGGGAAGAACCTGATGTTCTCCTACTTCGTCCACGCCACAAAGAACCTGCTGGCCGTGGTGTTCATCTACGCCATCCCGCCGGAGGTCTTCGAACAGCTCCAACAGGTGCAGCCCTAGGCGGGAAGGGGCCCAATCCAATCCGGTCCAATCCACCGGCAGCTTCCCCCGCATCAGCGGCCAACGTACCGTGGTGGGATGGGACTGAACATCCAGATCGTCGTCGATTGCAGCAAGCCGCACGAGCTCGCGGACTGGTGGGCCGAAACCCTGCAGTGGTCCGTGGAGCCCCAGGACGCCGCGTTCATCCGCTCCATGATCGCGCAGGGCTTCGCCACCGAGGACCAGACCATGACGCACCGGGGCAACCTGGTGTGGCGCGAGGGGTGCGCGATCCGGCCGCCTGAGGAACTCGAGGCGAGGAGCCCCGCCCGGAGGTTCCTCTTCCAGACGGCGCCGGAGGGGAAAACCGTGAAGAACCGTGTGCACTGGGACGTGAACCTGGCCGGCCGGGACAAGGACGAGGTCCGCCGGGAACTTGAGGCCAGGGGCGCCACTTTCCTCTGGACGGCCAGCCAGGGCCCGCACTCCTGGCACACCATGGCAGATCCGGAAGGCAACGAGTTCTGCATCAGCTGAGGCCGATTACTAGACTTGGACGGTGAGCAAACAGATTCCCGCCCCAGTGTCCGACGTCTTCGACCCCATCCGCTGGCGGACCGTGGCCGGTTTCGAGGACTTCCAGGACATGACGTACCACCGGCAGGTGGAAAGGGATTCCGACGGCGGGTGGGTGCGTGACCTGCCCACGGTGCGGATCGCGTTCAACCGGCCCGAGGTCCGCAACGCCTTCCGGCCCGGAACTGTGGACGAGCTGTACCGGGCAATGGACCATGCCCGCATGTCCCCGGACGTCGCCACGGTCCTGCTTACCGGCAACGGCCCCTCCCCCAAGGACGGCGGCCACTCCTTCTGCTCGGGCGGGGACCAGCGGATCCGAGGCCGGGACGGCTACAGGTATGTAATACAAGAAACAGACGGCGAGACGCAGGAAACCATTGACCCCGCCCGCGCGGGCAGGCTGCACATCCTTGAAGTCCAGCGGCTGATGCGGACCATGCCCAAGGTGGTCATCGCCGTCGTCAACGGCTGGGCGGCCGGCGGCGGGCACTCGCTGCACGTGGTGGCGGACCTGACCATCGCCTCGCGCCAGCACGGCAAGTTCAAGCAGACTGACGCCACGGTGGGAAGCTTCGACGCCGGCTACGGCTCCGCCCTGCTGGCACGGCAGATCGGGCAGAAGGCAGCGCGGGAGATCTTCTTCCTGGCACGTGAATATTCCGCCGAGGACATGGTCCGCATGGGCGCCGTGAACGAGGCCGTGGACCACGAGCGCCTCGAAGAGGTTGCCCTGGAGTACGCCGCTGATATCGCCCGGCAGTCGCCGCAGGCCATCCGCATGCTCAAGTTCGCGTTCAACCTTGCCGACGACGGCCTGGCCGGCCAGCAGGTGTTCGCCGGCGAGGCCACGCGGTTGGCTTACATGACGGACGAGGCGGTGGAGGGCAAGGAGGCCTTCCTGCAGAAACGCGAGCCGGACTGGTCCACCTTCCCGCACTACTTCTAGGCAGGAGCGGAAACATGAACGCGCTCAACATCGAGCCGGCCCTCAAAGCCTTGGCGTCCGCCCTTCACGGCGAGGGCCCCGCCGTCGAACTCTCCGTGGGAAGCGACGGCGCCCTGGTGGTGGGGCATGTGGAAACGCCCGGCTGCGACGACGCGGTGGCCGTGGTGCGCACCTCCGGCTCCACCGGTGCCCCCAAGGCGACGGTGCTGACGGTGGAGTCCTTGGCGGCCTCCTCGATGGCAACGGCGCTGGCGCTCAAGGGCGAAGGCCAGTGGCTCCTGGCCCTCCCGGTGGAGTATGTGGCGGGCATCCAGGTGCTGGTGCGTTCCCTGTTCGCCGGCACGCGCCCGTGGGTTATGGACATGTCCCGGGGCTTCACGCCCGAAGCATTCACCGAGGCCGCCCTGGAACTGACGGACAAAATCCGCTTCACCTCCCTGGTTCCCACGCAACTGCAGCGTCTGCTCGACAATCCCTCGCCGGAGACCCTGGCCGTGCTGCGACGCTTCAACGCCGTCCTGCTGGGTGGCGCGCCCGCCCCGGCGTCCCTGCTGGCCGCCGCCCGCGACGCCGGCGTCCGGGTCATCACCACGTACGGTTCCGCCGAGACGTCCGGCGGGTGCGTCTACGACGGCTTCCCCCTGGAGGGAGTGTCGGTCCGGGTTGAGGGGGACGGCAGGATCCTGCTGGGCGGCGACACCATCGCCGCGGGATACCTGGAGGCCCCGGAAAGCACCGAGACTTTCTTTGAGGAGGATGGAGTGCGCTGGTACCGCACCAGCGACCTCGGCAGCATCGGCGACGACGGCCGCCTGACCGTCCTGGGCCGCGCCGACGACGTGATCATCACCGGCGGCATGAAGGTGTCCGCGGCGCACGTGCAGGAAGAGCTGGAAAAGTCCGACGGCGTCGCGGCGGCTTTTGTGGCCGGCGTCCCCTCCGCGGAGTGGGGCCAGGCCGTGGCGGCCTACGTGGCGCTGGCCGGGTCCGCCCGCGGTGCCGAAGCCGAAGGCGCCCCCCACAGCGGGGATCACGCCGTCGTGCTTCAGCGGGAGTGGCGCCGGACCCTGGGGATCCTGGCGCCCAAAACGGTCCTGGCGGCGTCCTCGCTGCTGATGCTGCCCAACGGCAAGCCGGACCGGCTGGCCATGACCGCCGAACTGAATGCCCTCCACGAGGGAAAGTAAAGTAGACCTGCACCACCCGGCAGGGCTCCCCTCCTGCCGCCCTCCCCAACCACACGCGAGGTACTGACCGTGGCCACAGCCGCACAATGGATCCAAGGCGCCCGACTCCGGACGCTGCCCGCCGCGATCGCGCCGGTGCTGATCGGCTCCGCCGCCGCCTACGAGATGGATTCGTTCCTCCTGCCCAACGCCATCCTCGCGGCGCTGGTGGCACTCCTGCTGCAGGTGGGCGTGAACTTCGCCAACGACTACTCGGACGGCATCCGCGGCACCGACGACGACCGCGTGGGCCCGCTGCGGCTCGTGGGTTCAGGGGCGGCAAGCCCGGAGCACGTCAAGCGGGCGGCCTTTGGCGCCTTCGCCGCCGCCATGGTCTTCGGGCTCATCTTGGTGGTGATCACCCAGAGCTGGTGGCTGATCCTGGTGGGCCTGGGCTGCGTCATGGCCGCGTGGGGCTACACCGGCGGCAAGAACCCGTACGGCTACATGGGCCTGGGCGACGTTTTTGTGTTTGTGTTCTTCGGTCTGGTGGCAACCCTGGGCACCACCTACACCCAGGCCGGGCAGATCAACCTACCCGCCATCATCGGCGCGATCGGCACCGGGCTCATCGCCACCGCCCTGCTGATGGCCAACAACGTGCGGGACATCCCGACGGACATGCAGGCCGGCAAGAAGACCCTGGCGGTCCGGCTGGGCGACAAGCACGCCCGGGAAAGCTACGTGCTGATGCTCGCGGTGGCCATCCTGCTGGTGGTGATATTGGCTCCGGGCCGGCCGTGGATGCTGATTGTGCTGCTGCTGATCCCGGCCTGCCTGATGCCCGCGTGGCTGATGATCAACGGCCGCAAGCGCAAGAGCCTGATCCCGGTCTTGAAGCAGACCGGCCTGATCAACCTCGGCTACAGCCTGCTGTTCTCAGCGGGCCTGGTCCTCAGCCACGGGTTCTAGGGCCTAGGCCTGTTTGCGGTCCTTGGCGTCGTTGCTGATGGCCACGTTCGGGTTGGCGTCCAGGAGGGCGTCCTCGGCGTTGGCGTCCTGGACCTCGCCGGCGGAACGCAGCGGCTTGGCCTTGCCGGAGAAGCGGTGCTGCAGGGCCGCGGCTGCCTCATCCCGTTGCTTCTGGAAGAACAGGTAGCTCACGGCGAAGGCAATCAGGGCGGCGCAGATGACGGACATCAGGGCGCCCAGGCCCAGGAAGGTGAACAGCACGAACAGGGGTGCGAAGAGCGCAAGGCGGATCAGGGAATATTTCAAAAAGGCCACTATTCAAGTTTAGCCGCCTCCGGCCCACGGCCCCCGCGCCTCCTGACGATAGACTTAATGGCATGCTCCTCCGTGTGGTTTTGGCCGTCGCAGTCCTCGCCATCTTCGTGTATGGCCTTGTCGACGTGATCCGCACCGACGCGCGCCTCACCCGCGGGATTTCCAAACCTGCCTGGATCGTGGTCATGATCGTCCTGCCGGTCATCGGGGCGATTCTCTGGCTCCTGATCGGTCGGCCACGCGGCACTCCCCCGCAGCGCGAGAACTACCGCCACCCCACCGCCCCGGACGATGATCCTGACTTCCTCCGCAACCTGGAGGTGCGCCGCCGGCAGGAAGCCGAGGCTGCACGCCTGAAGAAGCTCAAGGATGAGCTGGATGCCAAGGCAAAGAACGACGACGGCGGGAAAGACAAGCACGAGACCGACGAACACGACAACGACGGACTGAAGTAGGGGACCGGCTTTATGGCTCACGAAACTGACGGCGAAGACCGGCGGCGGACCCCCGCCGGGGCAGCTTCACCGCCAGATGGGCCACCGCATGCACAGCCCGCGCCGCCTCCGCGGCCCGGGCTGTCCTATTCGTCCCCGGCCCCCATCGTGGTGGTTCCGCCCGTTCCGCGCAGCGTCCGGCTCGCCCGGAACCTGTGGCTGTTCAGCTTCGTGGCCGGGTTGGCGGTGCTGGTGGGCTCCTTCCTTACCCGGGACTCCCACCTGGAACGGCTTCGAACCGTGGTGCAGGAGATGGCTCCCGGCGGTGATGAGACCGCCGTGACCACGGCCACCGCCGTCGTCTTTTGGGGAAGCATCGGGGCGCTGCTGCTGGTGATGCTCCTTGAGGCGGCCATGCTCGGGGTGGTGGTGGGCCGGCAGGGCTGGGCGCGGCTGGCACTGGTCCCGCTGCTCGCCGGGCACGTGCTGGTGATGGTGGTGACGGCCACGTTCCTGGTACCCCCGGGCGACGCCGGCAGCTACGTGGTCATGCTCTGGGGCATCGAGATCCTGCTGGCGTTCATCGGGCTGGTGCTTTTCTTCTTCCCGTCCGCTGCCGCCTGGCTCAGGTCAGGCCGATAAGGGCTTGGCCTGCCGCGCCGAGTGCTGGGCGAGCTGACGCTGGAACTCGCGCACGGAGCATTCGGCCACAATGGCCTCGCAGCTCCGGATCACCACCCTGCAGGCATCTAGGGCGGCCCGGTCCGTCAGCGGGTTCTCGGCAAGGGCACGCCAGCGGGACAGGAACCGCCGTGCCTCGTCAGCCAACTGCTCGGGGGTGGCATCCGGCCCCAGTCCGAGCCGTACATGCGAGGCCGCACCCAGGCCCCCGATCAGTGCCTCCGCTTCAGCCGCAAACTCGGGGTTCAGGCCGACGCCTGTGGTCCTCAGCGTTGCCAGCAGCCGGAGTTCGCGGAACTCATGGGCGTTGACCTGGAGCTTCTCGAGTGCCGCGGCCAGGTGCCCGGTCCCCTCCCTGGGAGAAGCGCGAAGCAGGGTTTCCACTCCCACCAGCGCCGTCCGGGCCTTCAGCGCATCTGCCCTTGCCTGGAACTGCCGGCCCACCGTGTCCAGCAGCGGGTCCAGGCCGCTGCGGCGGGCGAGCTCGTGGGCCAGGGGTGTGGGCTGGTCGAAGCCGTTGCGGAGGAGGACCACCGCAAGGCGGATGCCAAAGAGTCCATACCTCTCCAGCAGTGAGGCCCGGGCCTCCGCTGCCATCCCTTCCGGTTCGGCTGCCCGGAGGAACCGGTCAGCCGAAAGCAGCATTTTCTCCCGGGCCGCACGGTCCATTCCCACCAGCAGTTCAAGGGCGTGGAAGTCCGGCTGCCGCATGGTCCGGGCACTTTGCGCCAGGAGGCCCGCCACGGGGACCACGCCCAGCGCGAGCTTCCTCAGGTTGTGGTCGCGGCGGTACCTTTCGGCGATGTCACCGGCGGACAGGAGGGAATCGATCCGTCCTGCGCCCACCTCGTCGGCCCGGGACAGGACGGCAATGGCGTTCACGGTGCCCGAGCGCCCCGCCGCGGTATCGGCAAAGGATTCCAGGAACCTCAGGTCCGAGGCGTGCATGTGCCGCATCAGGTAGATGATGGCATCAGCCTCCGACGGCGTGTCCTCAGGGGTCAGGAAGCTGGTGGACCGGGCAGAGACATCCCCCGAGAGCGAGGCTATGCCGGGGGTATCGATCAGCGTCATGTCCTTCAGGCGCGGCGCGGGCCACTGGACGTCCAGGCGCTCCACGTCCTCCGCCCGCACGTCTCCCAGGACAAACACCAGCCGCCCGTCCACCCGTTTGAGGGGGAGGTTCCGGGGCTCCCCCGCCACCGGGTAGAGCGTGATGCGGGGCGTGTGCCCGTGCCGGTACCACGTGACGATCCGGGTGCATTCGCCCGTATCCGTGGGAGCTATCTCTTCCCCGATGATGGCGTTCAGCAGCGTGGATTTTCCGGCTTTCACCATTCCGGCGATGGCAATCCGCAACGGCTCGGACAGCCTGCGTCCATAGCCCTTGAGCGCGGCGGAGGCAGCGGGATCATCCCGGTACACTTCCAGGGCGGCAGCAACCAGCTCCTTGGCACCTGCCATCGTGGAGTTTTTCATCCCACGGCCGCCACTGTCGGAGCGCCCGCCGGCCCGCTGGCTGAAGGCGGGGCCGCGTTCTGGCCGCCCCCGGCCACGCTTGGAGTGGCCGGGCCGGGGCCGGCGGCTCCACCCACGCGGCGGGGCGTTGCCGCCGATACCTCTGCGGCAATGGCTGCGGCTGCGCGGGACACCGCGTCAACCTTCTTAAGCTCAGCCTTGATCTCCCGGATGCGGACGTCCTTTTCAAGGGCGTACGTGGTGGCGGCCTTTTGCGCCGCCGAGACTGAGTCCGTTAGCGACCGGTGGTGCTCGTCCGCGATCTCCGTGAAGTGGTCCCGGGTGGAGCGCTGGACCAGCCGCAGCCGGTCCTTCAGCTGCTTGCCCACCTGGAAGGTAACATCGTCCAGTTGGCGGCGTACCAGCGCCTTTGCTTCGCCCTGCCGGCGCTTGAGCCGTGCTTCCTGGTCTTCCCGGAACGCCTTGCGTCCCAGCAGCAGTCCGGCCCCCACGGAGAGGGGATTGATCAAAGCCATCCCGAAGATCCCGGTCAGGAGCCCGAACATCAGGACGCCGCCGTAGGAGCCGCGCATGCCGATCAGCACCTTCTGCATCGGCTTGATGCGTCCGTCGTCGAGCGTTGGCATTTCATCCACAGGGTCCAGGGCGTCCCCGGTGTCGGACACGCGGAACACCGGCAAGGTGACTTCGTCCGCCGCGAAGTGCTCCGCCACCTGCGCCGCGAGCCACTGGGCCCTTTCACTGGTCCACACAAAAGTATCCGAGATGGCGGCCGCAGCACATTCTTCGAGCCATTTGGAGAACTGGGGCCAGGTTGGTCCCGGGTCGCCCTGGTCAATGGCTGTTTCGGCTTCCCGCTGGATCCGCCGAAGCCGGTCCCGGAGGTCATATTCCATGTCCGCAATCAGATCGCTGATGCCGTCGTTGAGGGTGATCTGCCACCGCGCCGAGCGTTTGCGGAGGTCGTCCGCCTCGGCTTTGGCAAGCTCCAGCCCTGCGATCATCTGGGGTGTGCCCTGCGGGTTCTCGAGGGCTTCAAGCTCGGACTGCAGCGAGAGCCTTAGGTTTTCCGTGACGGACAGCAGGTCCTGGCTCACCGAGCGCCGCTGGAGGCGCTGTGCCTTGCCCACAATCTCGTTCCGAAGGTGCGTGATCAGGCGGGGGAAGCCTGATTCGGCGTTGAGCTCGGCGTCCTGCAGCCGGGAAGCCTCCAGGCGCAGGTCGGAGGAGACCGGATAAAGCGGGATGTCGGGTGCAACCTGGGCGAGGTGGCCCCGGTCCAGCTCCTCCACACGCCGCCATTCCGGGTAGAGGTCCGTCTTGGACAGGACTCCCACCACGCTGGGAGTGATCCGCATGGCCTGCCGGAGGAAGCGCAGTTCCGGCTCGGTGTATTCCTGCGAGGCATCGCTGACCAGCAGCATGGCATCCGCTGTGGGCAGTGCGGTGAGGGTGGTCAGGGTGTGCGAGGAACCCATGCCTCCGACGCCCGGGGAGTCGATGACCGTGAGTCCGCCGGTCAGGATCCTGCGGGGAAGGCAGACCTCTGCAGCCACGAGCTTCTTGCTGTTCCCGGGGTTGCCGCGTTCTGAAACGAAGGCGGCAAGTTCGGCAATGTTGACCGGCTGCCGCTCCACGTTGGTTTCGTCCGGGGCGTCCGTGCCGGCTTTTGGCACCAGGATGCTCGCCGAGGCGGGATCGCCGTAGCGGACCACCGTGGGGACGGACGTGGCAATGTCGTCATCCACCGGGCATACAGGGGCATTCACCAAGGCATTGATCAGCTTGCTCTTGCCTTGCTTGAATTCCCCCACGACGATCACCCGGATGCTCGGGTCCTTGAGCCTTGCCAGGGTCTGGTCCAACCGTTTGCGGAGATCCGCCCTGTCCCCTGTGCCCACCAGCTGGAGGCCTTGCTCCACAAGGTTGATGAGCTGCCCCGCGCTTGCCGCCGTTGGCTGCCCTCCGGTCGTGGGGGTTAACTGTCCTGCTTCTGCCACAGTGTGTCCTTTGCCTCAACTCGGAAATGGGACGTGGGATGAGCCCCGAAATGCCCGGCAGGAGGGAGGAACCTCCTGCCGGGCGCTTCCGGTGGACCCGGGACTGCCTAGCCGGCGACTGAATCGTCGATAGCCGTGTTGACCTCGATCTCTTCCACGTACACCTCAGTGTTGTCCTCCTCAGTCGAGTTGTCCTGGAAGGAGTCCTCGATCGCAACCTCCGTGGTGTCGGTCTCCGTGCTGGAGTTGTCCTGGAAGGAGTCCTCGATCGCGACCTCGGTGGTGTTCGTCTCCTCAGTCGAGTTGTCTTGGAAGGAGTCCTCAATGACAACGTCCGTGGAGTGGTCCGAATTATCTACGCTGTTGTCGGAGTTGTCGTTGAACGAATCCTCGACTGCGACGTCAAGTTCGGTGGTGGTGTCCGAATTGTCGTTGTAGGAGTCGTTCACGGAGTTGTCCGAATTGTCGGAGTTGTCCGAGTTGTCGTTGAACGAGTCATCAACATCGACATCGAGGTCGGTGTTGAAGGAGTCGGCGATATCCGTCTTCTCGTTGCCGATATTGACGTCGTGGCCGGCGTGGACGGAATTGTCCGTGGAGTTGTCCGCGGAATTGTCTGTGTTGTAGGAATCGCTGACGTTGTTGGAGTCCCTGACGTTAGCGTCGTCGCCGGCTGCGATGGAACGGTCCCCGGAGGCGATGACGGAGTCGTTGTCGAACCACTGCTCAACGTCGCCCTCAGCCCAGATGTTCTGGTTGACGGACTGGTCAACAATGTTGTCCCGGTCATCCACCGTTGAAGTGTAGGAGTAGTTGTTCACCACGTGGTGGAGCTGCTGGACCGCGTGGGCGTGATCATCGTGGTCGTGGTTTCCGCCGCCTGCAGGAGGAGTGTGTCCGGCGCCGCCCGTGCCTCCGCCGCCGATATGGCCGGTCCAGGACGTGTTGCCGCCGGTGTTGTACTCGCGGTCGAACCGGGAGGTGTAGGTGGAGACTGGTGCGTAATCCAGGACTACGGGCATGGCGGCGTCCACATCTGCAGAGCAGACTCCACCGAGGCCGTGGTCTTCCAGAACCTTCTCGGGATCGTCCAGGAAGTCCTGTGCGGCCTGGCGGTTGCCAAAGAGGTGCATCAGGAACTGGACGAGGTCGTTTGCGAGTGTCATTTGATTGTCCTCAATCTTCTCTGAGTTGCGGATCGCCCGGCGTCGCTACCGGGCTTGCATCAAACGTATGGTCCGGGACAAGGACCGGGCATCGGGCCGATTCCCCCTCCCGGATGGCTAGTTGCCGGGGAATCGGATCCCGTGCCCTTAGGGCATTAGGGGTTTATTCCTGTGCCGGGTCTTCGGGGCCCAACGCAATGCGGAGCCGGGCCAGCAGGTCGGAGCGGTTTTCCGCGCCAAGGCGGCGCCGCATCCTTGCGATGTGGTGTTCCGCGGTCCGGGGGGAGATATAGATGGCTTCGCCGATCTCACGGTACGTCTTGCCCTCGAGTACCAGGCGGGCCACTTCCTTTTCCCGTTCACTCAGTCCGGAACCGTCCGGGTGCAGGCTGCCGGCCGCCTCATCGGTGGCATGGTTGCTGCGGACGGCGGGCCCGGATGAGCCGTTCGCTGCCGGGCTGACCTGGGGATGCAGGTCCCGTGCACAGGACAGCAGCCGCACCATGTCCTTGCGCTCCTCAGCCCGGGCCGCTGCGTGCCCGGCCAGCCTGGCGCCTTCCCAGGGCATTCCCACTCGGCCCAGGCCCCGGGCAGCAGCCTCCACATCGGCAGGAGTCAACCTGCCTGCCAGGACCGAAACCCAGGCTTTGCCCGCACTGGCAAGCACCGCGGCAAGGTGGCTGTCACGCGATGCCCGTGCCAGCGCTGCCGCGTGGGGAGCGAGGCCCGCAGGGTCCTCGCTCAGCAACGCGGCCTGGACCGCCGCCCAATGGAAGGGCACGGCCCACAGCGGCGGATCGCCCAGCCGGTCAAGAAGCTGCCACGCCTCGTCAAGGTAGTGCGCCACGCGCCGGGTCTCCCTGAGCCGTGCGGCCGTAATCATCACCTCGCCCCACGGCAGGAGGCTGTAAAGGTCCACGGACGTGTGCAGCATGGCTTCACGGGCCCGCTCCCACGCCATGACGAGTTCCGGGACGTCGCCGTTCCGCCGGGCCAGGCCAACGTCCAGGGCTGCGCGCAGGAACTCGTCCCGGGGCACCAGGGGCCAATGATTCGCTTTTGAGGCCTCGTTGATCGCGAGCCGGGCATCCTCGAGTTTGTCCTGCTGCATGGCAGACCAGGCCTGGAGCAGGAAGAGCCTGGGCTTCGCAGCGTTACCGCCCTGGCCGGCAGCAGTTGCAGACCGGCACACCGTTTCCGCCAGCCGCGGTTCCCCGCTGTGCAGTGCCAGGAGGGCAGCCAGCGCGGCCGGCGTCTCCGGCAGCGGCAGCGCCGCGTCTGCCGCGTTGAACATGTCCGACGCATGGATCAGCACAGGCAGTGCGTGCTGCGGGTCGGCGCTGACTGACTGGTAGATGCCTTTTCCTGTCTCAGCCAGAGTGGCAGCCAGGAGGGTGGGCGAAGCGGGCGGAGCGCCCGGCTGGAAAAGTGCTTCCGCGCCGGCCCGGTTTCCGCAGCCGATCATGGCCACCGCCGCAAGGGGCGCTGATGGTCCAATCCGGCTGGCACCCAGCCAGCTGTACACGTCCGCTGCCCGCGCCAGCATGCCTCGCTGGGCCCAGACTGCTGCGGCCACGTCCACGCCCCGGCGCACGTCCGGCGGATCGTCGCACACGAGTAGCGAGTCGATGATCCGCGTAGCTGCGTCCAGGTCGCCGTTTGCTGCTGCGGCCTGGGCGCGGCGGGCGGCGGTCGCTGCTTCGTCGGCCCCTGCCAGCAGGGCTTCCCCATAGAGTTGGGATGCCAGCGCAGGATCATGGTCAAGCGCCTTGTCGGCCGCATGCTCCAGTTCAGCCGCCACGCGGGAATCTGCCAGGCCACCGCGCGCCAGTTCGCGGGCGACGTCGCCGAGGGGCACGCCGTCCCTGGCGTACGCCGTAACGAGCTCGCGCTGAAGCGCATGGACCTTGGCGACGGGGACGACGGCAAGCAGGGCTTGCTGCGCCGGCCCCGCCACGGTCCCGTCCGCCGTCAGGAGTCCTGCAGCTTCTGCCCGTTCCACAAGGGCGCCAAGGCTTTGCACGTCGCCAGTGTCAAGTCTGCGCTGCAGGTCCGCTGGCAGCGGTCCAGGCAGGACGAAGCCGACGGAAAGGGCCAGCAGCAATTCACGCATAGCAGCGTTCTCGCCTTTGAGCTGCCGGGCCATCTGTTCTGCGGCACCGGGCTCCTGCACGTGGTGGTTCAGCTCGGGCAACAGGGTCACCGGCCGGATCTCATTCCCGGTCATGCTCAAGCCGCCGGTTCAGCGGCCGTGGCCGGATCGGTGGCCGGAGCGGACTCCGTGGCCGTGGACGCGGTGGCCGGAGCGGACTCCGTGGCCGTGGACGCGGTGGGTTCGGGCGCGGAAGGCGGCGGCTCCTCGGTTGCCGGCGGTGGGGGCTCCTCCGTCATCGGGGGCGGAGGCTCCTCGGTAGCTGGCGGGGGCTCCTCAGTCACTGGCGGAGGCTCCTCGGTCGCGGGCGGCTCCTCAGTCGTCGGCGGCGGGTCCACGGGGACAGGGCTCCCCGTTCCCGTCTCAACCGGCACTGGTTCGCTTGTACCCGGCGCAGGATCAGCCGTTCCGGCAGGGACAGTGGGTGTGCCGACGGGCTCCGTAACTCCGCCGGCACCGGTTCCGGCGGCGTCAGCTGTAGCGGTACCGGTGTCAAGAGCGCCCGTTCCGCCGGAGTCCGCGGCAGCCTGCTCCGCGGCGGCGCTGGACGTCGGCCGGCTGGTGGGAGAGGCGGCCACGTCCAGGCCCGCGCCGCCAGGGGCGGAGTCCTTCGTGCTGGCACTGGCTTCGATGCCCCTCGCAGGTTCCTGCGCTTCCGCACCGGCACCAGCCGCTGCCGCCCCGCCGACTCCTCCGCCGCCGCCCGAGCCGCCTAAGGAAGAACCCTTCTCGGGGGCGGCGTCCGCCTTGGGGGTGAAGATGGATGTCAGGCTGCTGAGGCCCTCGGGGCTCTGGGCAGCGGTAGCCGAAAGGACCGTGAACGCGGCCGCAGCTGCCGCGATGGCGGTCAGCCGAACCGTAGGTTTCGGCGCGTGGGCGCCGCCCCGGTGTCCGTGCTGGCCATGCACGGCACCCTGGACTGCGATTCCAGCCATAGCGCCTGCCGCCGTCGTGCTCTTCCGCGACCAGCTCGCCAGCCGTCCGGGCGCGTAACCCGGTGCGGCCGCATCACGGGCCGCGGCGGCACGGCCGGCTTCCGCCGCAGCGGCAGCCTGCGCCGCAACCTCGGCGGCGGCTGCCTCGCGCGCCAGGACAGCCGCGGCGGCAGCACCGAGGCAAATGGAGGACTTGGGATCAGCGTCGACGGCGATGGGCCGGTCCAGCTGTTCGGAGATCACCTGCGCAACCAGGGGGATCCTCGATGATCCGCCGATGAGGAGCACGGCGGAAAGGTCCGCCGGTTCCAGCCGCAGGCTGGCCAGGGACTGTTCCAGCGCGTCCACCGTGTCCCGGATGGGTTCGTTGATCAGTGCCTCGAATTCGGAACGGACCAGGCGCACCTGCTGGTGGAAGCCCGGCAGCAGGACGGAGATGCTGGCTTCGCTGTCCGCGGAGAGCGCCTCCTTGGCTTCCACGCATTCGCGCTGCAGCCTCGCCAGCGCAGCGCGGGCCCCGGGATCGGAGGTGTCCAGCCTGGAGAGGATGCCGCCGGTGTTACTGGCCACGTAGCGCAGGACCGCCGCATCAAAGTCGGCTCCCCCAAGGTTTTCGATGCCTTCCGGGCGGCCCAGCAGCTCAAACCGGTTGTTGCCGGCCTTCCGGAGGACGGCCGTGTCGAAGGTTCCGCCGCCAAGGTCGTAGACGGCAATGGTGCTTCCCTCTTCCACGCGCACCTGGGAGGCGTAATGCAGGGCTGCGGCCTCCGGTTCCGTCACCAGGGCAACGTTCTGCAGGCCCCTGGCGGCCAGGGCTTCCCTAAGGAGCGAGGTGCGGTGGCTCCCCCAGGCGGCCGGATGGGTCAGCATGATTTCCGACGGCGGCGCCCCCTCGCGTTCCTCCGCGCGGTCGGCCACCCAGCGGGCCATGGTGGCGAAGACGTCCTCGGCGGGCAGGGAGAGCGTGCCCACGGAGATCGGCACGGCGTCGCCTATGCGGCGCTTGAATTCCCGCACCACACGGGCCGGGGAATCAAGCCCGCGGCGTTCCGCGGCTTCCCCCACCAGGACGGGGCCTTCCTCCGGGTAAAACAGCACAGAGGGTACTGAGGTTCCGCGGATTCCCAGCGGGAGGCACTCAGGAGAAGAGGAGGTACCGTGATCGAAGCGTGCAACGGCGGCAGCGGTGAAGCTGGTCCCGACATCAATGGCGAGAACGTAGCTCATGGGGTACCTCAGGGAATACTGTCGTTTCGCCTGCAAGCTTCATCACTGGCGAACGTCACCAAGGTAGCATTACGGCCGGACCGGGAACACCCCCATTGCTAAAACGAATTGTTATTTCCCCCTGTGACGCCCCGGCGCCGGAAAGAAACCCCTGTTCAGAGCCCTGAGTATGAGTGAAGGCCGTTAAAGAATTGGTTCACGATGGTGAAGTTAAAAACGACGCACAGGTAGCCAACGATCGACAGCCAGGCCGCACGCGTGCCTGTCCAGCCGCGTGTAGCACGCGCGTGGAGGTACCCTGCGTACACCACCCAGATGACGAAAGTCCACACCTCCTTGGTGTCCCAGCCCCAGAACCGGCCCCATGCCTTCTCGGCCCAGATGGCGCCGAACATGAGGGTGAACGTCCAGCCGATGAAGGCGATCGCGTTGATGCGGTAGGACAGGTTCTCCAGGCTCAGCGCGGACGGCACCAGGCGCATGAACCCGAGCTTGTCCGCCCCGCCGGCAGCCACCGTCCTCTGGCGGTGCGACTGGACCAGTTGGAGCGCGGACATGGCGAAGGTCAGGGTGAACAGCGCGGAGGACAGCACGGCGATGGACACGTGGATGATCAGCCAGTAGCTCTGCAGGGCGGGGACCAGGTGGCCCACCGGCGTCCAGTACGCCACGGACGCGGCCACCAGCATGATGATGGCCAGCCCCACCACGAACGTGCCCAGGAAGCGAAGGTCGCGGCGGACCAGCACCAGCAGGAACACGGCGACCGCCACGAAGGCGCCGGTGGTGAGGAATTCGTACATGTTGCCCCACGGGACGCGTCCTGCACCCAAGGCGCGGGTGACCACGCCGGCACCGTGGATCAGCGCGCCGAGGACGGTCAGTGCCACGGCCACCCGCGCGGGCGCGCGGCGTTCCGCGGCGTACCGCATGTCGGCGTCGGCAGTGGCCACGCCTCCGCCCCCTGCAGCTTTGGCAGTGGACGACGACGGCCGTTCGGCCCTGCCCGCAGGCCCGGCCAGGTGCGTTTCAGCGCGCTCCCCCACCCCGGCTGCCACCGGAACCTTGGCCGACTCCCGGGCCTGGCCGTCGAGGCCGGCCTGGGCGGCCTTCAGGTCGATGGCGCGCAGGGCCCTGCTGCTCTTGGCCAGGTCCCAGGCGAAGGCGATGAAGGCCACCGTGTATGTGCCGGCCGCCAGCAGCATGAACAGCTCGCTGTACTGGCCCATGGTTTCGTTGATTCCAAACGGCATTACTGGTCCTTTTCGGGCCCGGAGGGGCCGGCTGGGGTGGTGGCTGGGCCTGTGGTTGCGGCAGCGCCGGGGCTATTCTCGCCCAGGCTGCTGGGTGTTTGCTGGGAAGACCCGGGCTGGGCCGCGTCCTGTCCGGGGTCCAGCTGCCACTCTTCACCGAGCAGCTTCCGGAGGGCGGCGGCCTCGGCAGCAAGGCGGTGGTCCTCGCCGCGGGCCAGGAGCCCGTACTCAACCATCGTGCGCCCGTCCTCGTGTGTGCCCGTGCGGACCCATACCCGGCGGCGGTTGACGTAGAGCGAAAGGATCAGCCCGGCCACGGCCAGGAGCGCAAACACCAGGGCGTAGACCTGCCCGGGGTTGTGGTGGATGTCCACGCCGATGTAGCGCTTGACGCCGTCGAAGCTGATGGTGCCTTTGCCGTCCGGCAGGGTGTAGCTGGTCCCCGGCGAGAGGGTGATGCCGCCGGCGTCCAAGTTGCGGGCGTTCAGCGGGGTCAGGTCCTTGACGTCCAGTTCGAAGACGTTCTGCGGAGCCCCGTCATCCAGGCCAAGGTCCCCGTAGTAGGAGTTGAGCGTCAGCTGCGGGTTGAACAGTTCCGGGTCCCCGCTGAAGGAGACCCCCTCGTTGGTGACGAAGGCGGTGGGCAGGAAGAAGCCTGCAAACCCCAGCTGGTCCGGTTTGGCGTCGGGAACCTTGATCACCACGGAGGAGTAGTAGTTGTCCCCCTGCAGCTTGGCCACCACGGGTCCCTGCATGGCCACGTTGCCGGCGCCGTCCCGGATGGTCACCACGGGGGCGTAGCCGTTGCCGGTGAGGTAGATGCTGGTACCGCCCAGGGTGATGGGATCGTTGACCTTCAGGGTTTCCTGTCGCGCGGGCGCGTCGGGGTTTTCCTTTGTGGTCACCGCCGCCGAGAAGTCGATGGGCTGGCCGAACTTGCCCTGGGATTCGCGGTCGAATGTAATGTCGAACTTGTCCAGCTGGATGGAGTAGGGCTGCAGCTGGCTGGACTGGAAATTGGTGCCGGGCGTGAACTGGTCATAGCCCACCAGGGTGTTCACGAACGTGTCGCCCTCCACCAGGATGCGCTGGCCGCTGTAGCCGAACAGGCCGCCGATGGCCACTGACACCAGCACGCCGATGAGCGAGGTGTGGAAGACAAGGTTTCCCACTTCCTTCAGGAAGCCGCGCTCGGCGCCCAAAGACGGCCGCGCGCCGCCGTCGTCCCTCACCTCAACGCGGTAGCCGCGCTTCTCCAGCAGCCCGGCGGCACTGTTGATGGCGTCCGACGCCGGGATCCCGGCGTCGGCCGGAATGACCAGGGTGCCGTACTCGGGAAGGCGGGAGAGTCGCTTGGGCGTGCGCGGGGGCTGGGAGCGCATGGCCTTGTAATGGGCGATGGCGCGGGGCACCACGCAGCCGATCAGGGAGATGAACAGCAGCAGGTAGATGGCGGAGAACCAGGCCGAGGAGTAGACGTCGTACAGCTGCAGGGTGTCCAGCAGCTTGCCGTAGTCCGGGTTGTCCTTAATGTACTGAGTGACCACGGCAGGGTTGGCCGGGCGCTGCGGGAACAGCGAGCCCGGCACGGCCGCGACGGCCAGGAGGAGCAGCAGGAAAAGCGCCGTGCGCATGCTGGTGAGCTGGGTCCACGCCCAGCGCAGCATCTCCTTGGGTCCCAGGGCCGGCAGCGCGGCGTCCGCCTTGGCCTCGGCCACTGCGGCACCGGATGCCGGGGAGGACTGCTTCTTCTCTACGTTCACGCGCTCGCTCATCAGATCGGCAACTTCACATCGGTTTGGAACCAGTACTGGAGTTCGGTCACCCAGGTACCCCAGACGCCGCTGGCCATCAGCAGGCCCAGCACCACCAGGATGCCGCCGCCAATGCGCTGGATGGCCACCCGGTGCTTGCGGAAGAACGCCATCACACCCATGCCGCGGCGGACCGCAAGGGCGATCAGCAGGAAGGGAATGCCCAGGCCCAGGCTGTAGACAAAGGCCAGGAAGGCGCCCTTGGCGGCGGAGGAGCCGCCGGAGAGGCTCAGTAACTGGACGGCGGAATAGGTGGGGCCGATGCACGGCGCCCAGCCCAGCCCGAAGGTCAGGCCCAGCAGTGGCGCGCCCCACAGCCCGGCCGGCGGCTTCGCGTGGATCTTGGCGTCGCGCTGCAGCCAGCTGAAGCCGCCCATGAACACCACGCCCATGACGATCACCAGGACGCCCAGGAGCTGGGTGATCCAGGCATTCTGTGAGCCCGTGATGAGGGTTCCCAGCTGGCCGAACGCACCGCCCAGCAGGACGAAGATCACGGAGAAGCCCAGCACGAACAAGCCGATGCCCAGCAGCATCCGGCCGCGCTTCTGCTTCTGCAGGTCCACACCGCTCAGCCCCGTGACGTAGCCCAGGTACCCGGGAACCAGGGGCAGGACGCAGGGCGAGAGGAAGGAGACCAGTCCGGCCAGCAGTGCCACCGGAATGGCAAGGAGGAGCGAGCCGTTCAGGATGGCTTCGGCGAAGGGGCTGTTCACGGTCCGGGCCGCCGCTACTCTGCCACGGCGGCAGCGATGAGGGCTTTCAGGGTGCCCTTCTGGACTTCGCCGAGGACGCGGGAGGCCACGCGGCCCTGCTTGTCCAGCACCAGCGTGGTGGGAACCGCGCCGGGCGGAACCAGGCCGGAGACGGCCAGGAGGACGCCCCCGTCCTTGTCGTCAAAGCTCGGGTATGTCAGGTTGAAGTTGTTTTCAAACGCCTCTGCCGTGGCCTTCTCGTCCCGGAGGTTGACGCCGAAGAACTGCACACCCTGGTCCTTGAACTCCTGGTGGAGCTCTTCCAGGATGGGCGCTTCCACCCGGCAGGGGGCGCAGGCCGCGAACCAGAAGTTCAGGACTGTCACTTTGCCCTGGAAGTCGGCGGGCGTCACCGCGGTGCCGTTGAACAGGGTGCCGTTGACCTGGATGGCGGACTTGCGGTCCCCGGCAGCGAACTCCGTGACGGATCCGTCCCCGGCCACATAGTTCTTGTTGTCCCCCGCCTTGGCCTGCTGCGCCAGGGCGTCCTCCTGGGCACAGCCGGACAGCCCCAGGGTCAGGGCGGTCAGGGCCAGGCCGCCGGCAGCGAGCAGGCTGCGGCGGGAGGTGGTCTTACTGTTGGTCACTACTAGGCTCCAGGGGTGCTTGCCGCACCCGGAAGAAGGGAAGCCGCCGGTTCGCTGTACTGCACGCGCAGGAGCGTGCCGCCGTCGTCGAACACCAGCGACGTGATGGAGGTCAGCGTGCATTCACGCTTCCGGGGATCGTGCCACAGGGGCCTGCCTTCGGCGCTCAGCCGGGTGGCCCAGATGGGGAGCTGGTGGCTGACCATTATCGCTTCAGGCCCGTCCGCGCCGAAGTCCCCGGCCGCGAGTTCGATGGCGCGCAGGCGTGCTTCCTGCACCGCTTCCATCACCCGGGAGGCCTGCTTCTTGTAGGGCTCGCCCCACGAAGGCCGCAGCGGGTTGACCAGCCGGGGCCAGTGCTTGGGCCGGCGAAGCTCAGCCTTGGTGACCTTCATGCCCTCGAAGTAGTTCTCCGCCTCGATGATGCGCTCGTCCGTGTGGATTTCCAGGTGAAGGGCGTCCGACGTCGGCCGTGCAGTTTCCTGCGCACGGTCCAGTGGCGAGGCTGCCAGGTAGGTGATGCGGGCACCTGCTGCAGCGCGGCGGCGGAAGTGCTCCGCGAGCATGCGCGCCATCTCCTGCCCCAGTTCGGAGAGGTGGAATTCGGGCAGCCTTCCGTACAGGACGCCGTCAGGATTGTGGACCTCGCCGTGGCGGAGCAAATGGACAGTGGCTTGGGGCATGTTTACCAGTTTCTCAAAGATGACGTGCGATCCGAAATCTCCCGCACAGACTTTCTACAAACAGTAGAACTGAAGTTTTTGAAGAAATGTTCCAAAGGCGGGAATGAAACATGCAAATGCATGTTTATACTAGGTGCAGCAGTTAGTTGAGACTTCAACAGATGAAGCTTCAATGGCAGACCTTAACAGCACGCACATAACAAGGAGCAACATCATGGCACTTCCCGCAGACGTCACCACCGGCACCTGGGTCCTGGACAACTCCCACAGCGAGATCGGCTTCACCGTCCGCCACGCAGGCATCAGCAAGGTCCGCGGCCAGTTCAAGGAAGCAGCAGCAACCCTGGACCTTCCCGAGGATGTGGCCGGCGCCAAGATCAACGCCACCATTAACGCCGCCAGCTTCGATTCCGGCGATGCCAACCGTGACGGCCACGTCAAGGGCGAGGACTTCTTCGACGTGGAGAAGTTCCCGGAGATCTCCTTCGTCTCCAACGGCCTGGTGGCCAAGGGCAACAGCTACGAGCTCACCGGCGACCTGACCATCAAGGGCGTCACCCGCCCCGTCACGCTGGACACCGAATTCAACGGCGTGGCCGTGGACCCGTTCGGCAACACCCGCGCCGGCGTTTCCGCCGAAACCACCATCAGCCGCAAGGACTTCGGCCTGACCTGGAACGCTGTCCTGGAGACCGGCGGCGTCCTGGTGAGCGACAAGGTTGCCATCAACCTGGAACTGGCGTTCATCGCTCCCGCAGCGTAATCGCCTTTCCTGGAGGCACCCCGGCGCTGGACTTCGCAGTCCAGTGCCGGGGTGCCTCCTTTTAAAGGTTCCTCCTCCTCCCTTCCCAGGCAGCCGCGGGGTTTGCGGAGGGGTTTACAGTGAGGGCCATGAGCAACTCTCCCAGCACGCCCCGTTCCGGCTTTGCCCGGATGTTCCTGGTGGCGGGACTTCCCACCGAACTCAAGGTCTCGTTCTGGATCTGGTTCGTGGGCGGCATCCTGGGCCTGCTGGGCGGAATCCTCGGCATGCTGGCCTCCCTGGTGCTCTTCGCCGCAGCACCGGGAGCCGCAACCCTGGTGCTGCTGCTCATGCTGCTGGCTGCAGCCGTGGGAGCAGCCCAGATCGTGTTCGCCCTCGCAATGAAGGACGGGAAGCATTGGGCGCGGCTGGGTTTGACGGCCCTCACAGCCATCACCCTGGTCCTGGCCGTTGCCAACTGGGCCATCGGCGTGGGCCAGGGCGGTAACTGGACCGCCTTCCTCATCAGCCTGGCCGCGACCGTCCTTCTCTGGCTGCCCCGTTCACAGGCCTTCTTTGCCGCAGCAGGACGGCGCGGGAATACCTCTTCCGAATGACCCACAAGGCGCCCGCCCGGGGGTACGGTGGACTTAAGCCATGCTGGGGGTAGGGCACAGGACCATTCCCGGCAGCCTACCTGGAACCCGACATGCAAAAGGACCGCTCATGAGTACTCCCCCTGTCCCGCCTCCCGTTCCGAACGATCCCGAGTCCGGGTCCGAGTCTGGCTCGCAGGGTCCGCGCTACGGGCAGAACACCCCGCAGTACGGACAGCAGTCCGGCGCACCCCAGTACGGGCAGAACGCCCCGCAGTACGGACAGCAGTCCGGCGCACCCCAGTACGGACAGAACGCCCCGCAGTACGGACAGCAGTCCGGCGCACCCCAGTACGGACAGAACGCCCCGCAGTACGGACAGCAGTCCGGCGCACCCCAGTACGGGCAGAACGCCCCGCAGTACGGGCAGCAGCCGTACGGCCAGTCCCCCTACGCGCAGTATCCGTCGGAGCAGCCCCAGCCCTCTGGAAGCGCCGGCGTCCCGCAGCTGGTCAACATTTCGTTCTGGCTGCTGATCGCCTCGGCCGCCATCTTCGTCGTCTCCGCTCTTGCCGGCCTCGCCACGCTGGACGATCCCCGGTTCCGTGATGTCTTCGACAGCCAGGTCCAGGGCACCGGCGCGGGAGTCACCTACGAGGATATGAAGGGCGTCATCGCCGGCACCCTGGTGGTGTTTGCCATCATTGGCCTGGCGCTGTACCTGCTGGTGGCGTTCTTTGTCCGCAAGGGCAAGAACTGGGCACGCATCCTGGGCACAGTCTTCGCGGCCCTTTCCGTCCTCGGCCTCTTCAGTCCTCCCAGCTTCGCGACCATCGGCACATTGTTGGGAATCGCGGCCATTGTGCTGCTCTACCTGCCGGGCGCAGCTCCGTATTTCCGGAGGCAGCAGCCGTTCGCCAACCCGTACGGCGGCGGTATGGGCAACCCCTACGGCCGGTAGTCCAACCACACCACCCTGCGGGCGTGGGTCCCGGAACCAGACGGTACCGCCAGAAACCTAGGCGGTCTGGCCCGGGGCCTGCGCCCGCTGTGCGTGGTACGCAAGGATCTGCAGCTCCGTTGCCATGTCCACCTTGCGGAGGTTGACCCCTTCCGGCACCTGGAGCATCACGGGCGCGAAACTCAGAATGCTGCGGACGCCGGCCGCAACCACGCGGTCGCAAATATCCTGGGCCACGGCGGCGGGCAGTGCCAGCACCACCATGTTGGCACCCGTGCGGTGCAGCACGGTTTCCAGGTCGGCCACGTCACTTACCCGCAGCCAACCCACTTCGTTGCCCACCACCATCTGGTCCGCGTCAAAAATGGCAACCACGTCAAAGCCGCGGGATTCAAAGCCGCCGTACCGTGCCAGGGCCTTGCCCAGGTTGCCGGCACCCACGATCGCCACTTTCCAGTCGTGCGTGAGTCCCAGGGCGGCGGCGATGTGCCGGCTCAGGTACTGCACTTCGTAGCCCACGCCGCGGGTTCCGTACGAGCCCACGTGGGAGAGGTCCTTGCGCAGGGTGGCGGAGCTGACGCCGGAGGCCTCGGCGAGGGATTCTGAGGAGACGCGTTCCACCCCCTCTGCGAGCAGGGTGTTGAGGGCGCGCAGGTAGAGGGTCAGCCGTGCCACCGCAGCCGGCGGAATCTGCTTGGCTGCCATGCCCGTGGCTCCCGGCAGGTCCGGGACAGCCTGGGGAGTTGAATCCAGCGAAGCCACCAGCTCCTCCCTCGCATTGCGTTGTGACTCCACTCTAGAGCCCCATCAGCAATGCCAACAAAGCAGGTGCCGCACCGATACCCGAGCCATCACAAGAACTGCTCCCCTACTGCGCCATGGCCCGCCGGAGCACGCGTTCCAGGCGGGCTTCGTCTATTTTCCAGAAATCCCGCTGCACGCCGTCCACCAGCACCACGGGGATTTCCTCCGCATAGCGCTCACGCAGTTCCGGCTGGTGGTCCACCAACTCTTCGTTCCACTCAAGTCCCAGCAAGGCCGTAACCCGCCCGACGGCGTCGCGCGCGTCTTCGCAAAGGTGGCAGTCTGCTTTGGTGATGAGGAGGACGCGGGGTGTGGCCATGCCTTAACGGTATCCCCGTCGCCCGGAGCCCTGCGACGTCCAGCGCGAGGGCGCAGTGGAATGAACAGTGGATTGGCTAGACTCAAGTCCATGCCCGAGGAGAAATACGTCGCCGTAGTCACCAAGCCGGTTGCTGCGCCGCAGCCGGGCGAGGCGGCGTTCTTCGATGTGGACAACACCCTGATGCGCGGCGCCAGCCTGTTCCACGTTGCACGGAAGATGCACCAGCGCGGCGCCTTCACCATGACCCAGGCCGCCGGCTTCGCCTGGAAGCAGTTCAAGTTCGTGGCCCGCGGCGAGAACATCGACGATGTCCACGCGGTGCGCGATTCCGCCCTCACCCTGGCCGCGGGGATCACTGTCGACGACGTTAAGGCCTTGGGCGAAGAGGTCTACGACGAGATGATCGCCTCGCGGATCTGGCCCGGCGCCAAAGCCTTGGCGGAGCAGCACCTGCGTGTTGGCCGCCGGGTGTGGCTGGTCACCGCCACACCCATTGAAGTGGCCACCGTGATTTCCACCCGGCTGGGGCTGACCGGAGCGCTGGGAACGGTGGGCGAAATACATGAGGGCATGTACACGGGCCGGCTGGTGGGAGACATCCTGCACGGCTCCGCCAAGGCGGTCGCCGTCCAGGCCATCGCCGACGCCGAGGAGCTGGACCTAAAGCGCTGCTGGGCCTACAGCGACTCCTACAACGACATCCCCCTGCTGACATTGGTGGGGCATCCCGTGGCCATCAACCCGGATGCCCGCCTGCGCCGGCACGCCCGGGACAACAACTGGCCCGTCTACGACTTCCGGGCCGGCCGCCGCGCAGCCACCCTGGGGCTCAAGGCGGCAACGGCCTGCGGCGCCGTGTACGGGCTCTGGAAGGGCTTCGCCCGCATCCGAGGCCCCCGCATCTAGGTGGCGCGAAGTGTCGTTCTGAGCGCCCATAACGACACTTGGCGCTACCTGGTTGGGCCAGGACACAGAAATGCCCGCCACCTCGGAAGGCGGCGGGCATTTCCACGCAGTTCGAAGTATTGCTACTTCTTGTTGCGGCGCTGGTGACGGGTCTTGCGAAGCAGCTTGCGGTGCTTCTTCTTGGCCATACGCTTGCGACGCTTCTTAATAACTGAACCCACGAAAGTTCCTCACAAACTAGATGCAGTACCTGTCTGATGGAAAAGGTTCGTGGACAGAGCTACGAACTGAACAACTGACAGATTCTTACAATGACGTAAAACGTTCCTTAACAGGGTACCGCTTCCGGGAGGCGGCTACGGACAGGCGTGTCAGGCGGTCTCGGTATGGCCGTCCACCACGGCACCTTTGAGGTACTGCTCCACGGCCTGTTCCGGAACCCGGTAGGAGCGTCCGAAGCGCACTGCCGGCATCTCGCCGGAGTGCACCAGCCGGTACACGGTCATCTTGGAAACGCGCATGACCTGGGCGACTTCAGCCACGGTGAGGAACTTCGCGTTTGAGAAGTTCTGTTCTGCCGACATTTCCCATATTCCTTTGCTGACGGATGGACAACAGTGACCCCATGTTCATGCCAATGCGGTGTTCCGATGCTGAGCCATCCACCAACCACCTACCTAGATACTCTAGATGTTCCTGTGGCAGAAGTGAAAGTAGTAAGGTCCCCTATTTCACCCCCTAATTAACGGGAGTTGACTTCCTCCGCTTGCGGGCGGAGGCGGCCAGCTGGTCCAGGACCGAAACAGAAACGTCCCACTCCATGCAGGCGTCGGTGACGCTCTGCCCGTAAACGAGTTCCGTGCGTCCCGCGGCGTGCTCGGCGACGTCGAGGTTCTGGGCGCCGCCCACCAGGAAGCTTTCCAGCATGACGCCGGCAACCGCCTGGGCAGCGGTGCCGCCGTCTTCCAGCTGGGCGCCGATCTCCAGGGCCACTTCGGCCTGGCGGTGGTGGCTTTTGCCGCTGTTGGCGTGGCTGGCGTCAACGATGAGGCGGGAGTTCAGCTGCTTGTTTGCCAGCTTCGCAGAGGCATCCTCGACATCGGCGGCAGAGTAGTTCGGCCCCTTGCGCCCGCCGCGGAGGATGACATGGGTGTCCGGGTTTCCGGCGGTGGACACCAGCGCGGCCCGGCCGTCGCCATCGATGCCGAGGAAAGCCTGGGCGGCCCCCGCTGCACCGCAAGCGTCAATGGCTACTTGGAGGTCGCCGTCGGTCCCGTTCTTGAAGCCGATGGGCATGGACAGGCCGGAGGCGAGCTGCCGGTGGATCTGGCTTTCGGTGGTGCGGGCCCCGATGGCGCCCCAGGAGATCAGGTCCGCCATGTACTGCGGGCTGATCGGCTCCAGGAATTCGGTGGCTGTGGGCAGCCCCAGAGCGGTGACCTGCTGCAGGAAGCGCCGTGCGGTCCGGAGGCCGGTGACCATGTCGTGGCTGCCGTCCAGCCGCGGATCGTTGATCAGGCCCTTCCAGCCCACCGTTGTACGGGGCTTCTCGAAGTAGGTCCGCATGACGATCAGCAGGTCTTCCCTGTGCTTCTCGGCCTGGCTGACCAGCCGCCGTGCGTACTCCAGCCCGGCTTTCGGATCATGGATGGAGCAGGGTCCCACGATGACCAGCAGGCGGTCGTCCACGCCGTCCATGATGGCGCGGACTTCGTCGCGTCCGCGTTCGACGACGTCCGCCGTCCGGGCGTCCAGCGGCAGTTCCGCGATGACTTCCTGGGGCGTGGGCAGCGCGGTGAATTCGCTGACCCGCAGGTTCGACGTCGATTTTGCGGCTTTGGTGCCGGCGGCGGCGCTTGTGGGGGCTGTTGCGGTGTTCATGTTCGGGTCCTGTTCCAGATGGGAAGCGGGCCCGGATCAGAACCCGCCGGAGAAACGGCGAAGGGCAGAGAATGATCTCTGCCCTGTTGGCTCTGAAGGAAAGTTGGATGCGTGTCAGTTAGACGCGGGCCCCTCCAGAGCCAACGAAAAATACGCATACCAACGGTTAGTCATGCCATGAACCATAACCGCGCTTCGGCACGCACACCAAATCCCACGTAACCAGGAAGCGCTACGTGTCGTTTTGCTTGGGGACAGCAGCAGTGGATGACGAGGCGGGGGGGTACCTGGCTGCGCGGCACCTGCTGGACACCTGCCGCCGTCGACTGGCCTTTGTGGGTGGCCCCACCTCCATCCCGCAGCCCACGGAGGCGCTGGGGCGCACCACAATCGAACTCCTCGCCGAAGAGGTGGAGTTCAGAACCCGACGCACCGTTCGGTGGTCTTCACGCCGGAACTGGTGGTGCGGCAGAGTACAAAAACCAACTAATTACCTGCCCGCAGCCATTCCATGGACTCTGTCCGGGAGGTGAAAAACCGGGTGGGGCAGGGCGGGATATGCACGCCGAGGAAAAAGTTGGCGAAGATCCGGTCCACCGGGCTTGCTCCCAGCAGCGCAATCCTGTTGGCAGCACAAGGGATGGAGAAGACGGAACGCGCTGCCCTGGTGACGTCCTCGGTGGTGGCCATGTCCACCAGCATCGGGTAGGTACTGTCCCCCGCTATCTGGTTCACGGCAGCCATGGCCGCCCGGGCGTCCTGCAGTTCTATCCGGACGTTAGGTTCCCAAATCAGGTGGATGATGCCGTCTGAACGCAGCTCCACGGTCCCTTTACCGCCGTCGAAACTTACAGGCTCCAAAACCTGCCTCCCTTCCGTGGGCGCACTCCTATGACTTTCCCATCTTGCCGTATCCCTCCGGACCTGTTGCCGGAATCGCGGGAGGGGACAGAACCAAATGCGGCAAACATGGCTACTGCCCTTGTGGGGGACCGGGAGCAGAAGCAAGGATTGGTTATGGATGACGCGCGGCACACTGCCAGGGACCTGCTGCGGCGCAAAGACCGGGGCCTGATCGATCTCTGGATCATGTACTGGAACCACGGCGGGCGCTGCCACCCCTTCGAATTCGACGCCTTTGTCCACAACGTGCTGCCAGCCGCCTGGTTCGACATGGACGTCCTGGCCGTGGCGGTTGAGGAACTGGCCGTGGAGAACATAGCCTGATGGATGCCCGGTTTCCTAACAGATGAGCAGACGCGCCTGCTGTCGTCCTGGCTCGGGCCATTCGAGGTAGTCCGGGACCACTCCTGGCCCCTGCAGGACACGTCCGTGCTTCACGTCTCCACACCTGCCGGCGGGAGCTTCATCGTCAAGGCGAGCGCCACCAGCCACCACATCCGGCGTGAGGTTGCCGCCCTCAGGCATGGCCTGCCTGGCCTGCAGGGCAAAGCTTCCCTTCTCAGGTACGCATCCGTGGCGGCCGGGATCCTTGTCACCGAGTTTCTGCCCGGAGCGTCCGTGGAGGGATCGGCTGCCGAGCATGACCCCGAAACGTACCGCCAGGCAGGCGACCTTCTGGCGAGGCTGCACCGGCCTGCGGGCACATCTTCCCACTACGCAAAGAAGCTCGCCCACCAAACACAGCTGTTGATCCGATCGGCCCGGGGGCTGGTAGGTGAAGGCACCCTGACCCTGGCCGTCCGGGGGCTGGCGGGACTGAGGCTGGGCCCGGTCCAACTCGTCACCACCCACGGGGATTATCAGCCCAGGAACTGGCTCCACGACGAAGGCCAGATCAAGGTCATTGACTTTGGACGCGCCGACCACCGCCCCTGGATGCACGACCTGGTGCGGCTCACCAACCAGCAGTTCTTGGAACAGCCCGGGCTTGAGGAAGCCTTCTACAGCGGTTTCGGGCGGCGCATTCAGGAATTCGAGGCCGATACCTGGCAGCTGGAAAACCTGAATCAATCTCTGGGGACGGTGGTATGGGCACACAGGATTGGAGACTCCGCGTTCGAGCGGTCAGGGGTGGAAACATTGGAGCGTACCCTGGCGGGGCCCTGGGCCTAACGGCCCGCGGTGATGCCGCGCATCTTGCAAGAATGGGCTTATGGACTTCAACCGGCTGCTGCAGATCCGCCGCATCTACGCGCAGCCTGCCGCCCTGGAACTTCCCCGGGGCAAGGAAATCGTGGAACGCTGGCCGGACGCCGACGTGCTGCTCGTCGAGAACCACTGGAACATCCCGGATGTGCATGGTGATGAAACGAACGTGCCGCGGTGGTCCCGGATCAAAACGGAAGCCCTGGTCCTCGGCGTCAAAAAAGCGCTGACCGTCAAGCCCAACGGCCGGTCCGCGGACTTCATCGCACCCTCAACTGCGAACGGCTGCGCCATGGCATGCGCCTACTGCTACGTGCCCCGGCACAAGGGCTACAGCAATCCCGTGACCGTTTTCGCAAACATCGACCAGATTGCGGGGTTCCTGGAGCGGCACGTTACCCGCCAGGGCATCAAGCTCGAGCCCAACCAGTGTGATCCGGAACTCTGGGTCTACGACATCGGCGAGAACAGCGACTGCTCCGTGGACGCCCTGGTCAGCGACAATGTGGAGGACCTGGTCACGCTCTTCCGCGACTTGCCTACGGCCAAGCTGTCCTTTGCCACCAAGTACGTGAACCCGACGATGCTGGGTTGGGACCACGGCGGCCACACCAGGATCCGCTTTTCCCTGATGCCCGCGGCTCTGGCGAAGTCGATTGATGTCCGGACCTCACCGGTAGCTGAACGGATGGCCGCCATCAACGACTTCGTCGACGCCGGGTACGAGGTGCACGTGAACTTCTCCCCCGTCATCATCACCGACACCTGGCTCAGCGACTGGGAAGAGCTGCTGCGCCAACTCGACGCAACGCTGAGTGCCGCTGCGAAGTCCCAGCTTGCGGCGGAAGTCATCTTCCTGACGCACAACGAACGGCTCCACGAGGTTAACCTGGGCTGGCATCCCCAGGCCGAGAGTGTCCTGTGGCGTCCGGACCTCCAGGAATCCAAGGTCTCGTCCAACGGCTTCACCAACGTCCGCTACCGCTCCGGAACCAAAGCCGGCTATGTGCGCCAACTGACCGCGCTGATTGGGAAGATCGCACCGTACTGCCGCATCCGCTACGCCTTCTGAGGGCCTGCCGCCGGGCGGCGCTAGACTGAAGCATGACCGGTGTCCGCCCCCGTCTCCTGGCCTGGCTCGTTGTCCTGGCCGCTTTCCTCGGGGCCTGCACGCCCGCCGTCGGCATTGACGACGCCGTTACCGGGCAAGCGGTCCCGGCCTCCTCGGCGCCGGCATCAGCGAGTCCCGCCGCCCCGCCGTCGTCACCAGCGCCTCCTGCCGTGCCTCCACCGCTTGTCGCGCCGCCGCCCGTTCCCGAGCCGTTCGCCCTCAACCTCTACCAGGAGGGCGACTTCGTGCCGCAGTACACCTTTGACTGGTGCGTGGCGGCGAGCATCCAGATGGCCCACAACCTCATTGACGACACGGGTGGCGGCACGTGGGCGGACTCCACGCAGCAGGGCGAACTGTGGGAGATGGCCCGGGCCCGGTCGTCCAACTCGTTCAATGGCGCCAACCCGCTCGGGTGGGCGCAGGTGCTGACGGAGGTTGGCATGGGGCCATACACGGTGGTCAGCATCGCCGATTACGGTACGGCGCTCCAGACGGCGGCACGCGCCATTGCCGAGACAGGCCGCCCGGTGGGACTGGTCATGTGGCGCGGGCGCCATGCGTGGGTGATGAGCGGGTTCGAATCGATCGGTGATCCCGCCCGGTTCCAGGACTTCGCAGTCACTGGCGTTCGCGTCCAGGACCCGCTCTACCCGCACGGCAGCGGCCAGTGGGGCCCGTCACCCGCACCCAACAGCCTGCTCACCCCCGAAGAGCTGGCCACGCAGTTCGTGGTCCGCGAGCCGCGGCGCTGGAGCAGCGAGCTGCCGGCCGGCTACCTGATGGTGCTGCCTGTAGCCGGAGCCTGAAGGCGTGGGCAGGCATCGTCGATCAACAGCCGGGCAAGCCTGACCGCGCGCTGGCCGAAGGTGGCACCGTCAAGGACGGCAGCGGTGGCATATGCGCCGTTAAGGACGATGAGGAGTTCGTCGGCGAGCTGGTTGGGATCCGTGGCACCTGCGTCGGCGGCGAGCACCCCGAAAACAGCCATCAATTTGCCGGCCGCAGTGGCGGGCTCCTCCGCTGCCTGCCGCATGCGGGCGAACCAGGCGTCCGCGCGCCCTTGCACGTAGGCCGTGGCAAGGGCGTCCTTCGTGGGGAACTGTCGGTAGCTCCTGCCCGTGTGGCTCCGCCTCTGGGGCGTGCTCGGCACGCCTGCCTTCAACTTCAAAATCGTGCGCTGACCCCGGGACACTTGGCAGGACAAAGCCAGAGGAGGCGAGGACAATGACTTCCATGAACGGGACCGTGGCACTGGTGACAGGGGCGGGAAGCGGCCTGGGACAAGCTGTTGCAACCGGCCTTGCACGCCAAGGCGCCCGGGTGGTGGTGGTGGGCCGTTCCACGGCCCGGGCGGAGGAAGCGATGGAAGCCATCCGCGCCCTCGCCCCCTCAGCCATGCTGGAGCCGTTGGCCTGTGACCTGTCCGTCCAGTCGTCGATACGTGCTGCGGCGGCCGGGTTCCTCTCACGCCATGACCGGCTCGACGTGCTGGTCAACGCCGCGGGCGTCTTCCGAAAGGAGCGCCAGGTGACCCCCGACGGGCTCGAACTGACATTCGCCACCAACGTGATGGCCTACTTCCTGCTGACCAGCTTGCTGCTGGACGCCCTCAAGAACGCCGCCCTGGCAGGTGGAAGCGCCCGGATTGTGAATGTTGCGTCCAAGTACGGCAACACCAGGCTCCACTTCGACGACCTTCAGACGGCCAAAGGCAAGTACAGCTACCTGCGGTCCACGCCGCCCACTATGCTCGCACGGGTCCTCCTCACCCAGGAGTTCGCTGAGCGCCTTGAGGGCTCCGGAGTGGTGGCGAATGCGGTCCACCCCGGACTGGTCAAGAACACCTCGTTGCTGCAGGACGTCGGCGGCCCCTTCCGCTGGATCACCAACACTTTCGGCGCGCCCGCCGAAAAGGGGGCAGACACAGCGCTCTGGCTCGCCACTGCACCGGAAACAGCGGTACTCTCCGGAAAGCTCTGGGCAAAGCGCAAGGAGCTCCCCACCCCCGGCATGGGAGCGGATCCCCACGCCCGCAAGCGCCTGTGGGAGGCGTGCGCGGACCTTGCCCACGCCCGGTGAACAGCTGAAGCGCGTGGTCCCCAAAGTCCTCACCGTCCAGCGAACCCCAATGCTCCAGGCCCCGCCGTCCCCGCCAACGCACAGCCGCCCTTCCGCCACCCATCGCGCAACGTCGCCGGCCCGGCGGGTAATCGTTTTCCATCTAGGGCTTCCGGGTGGCTGCCTTGGTCAGACCCTGGTGGAAGACTTTGGTTATGGAAGCGGTTTTGGGCACTGCCGGCCGGAAGCTGGTCCGCCGGGACGGCGTCGCGGTCCACAGAAATGACCTGGTGACCCTTCCCTGCAAGCCCGGCAACGACACTGCGCCCAGCCGGCCGGAGCCGCCGGTGACGAAGATCCTGCTCATTGTTGTTCCTTCAGGTTCTGGGGCCGGTCACTTGCCACGGCGGAGGTCGACGCCGAGATCCAGGTCCTCGATGCGTACGGGCAGGGAGGACTCAAGGGAGCGGTTGCCGGCGATGCCGACCGAAACGGAGCGCAGTCCGTCCAGGTACCCCGAGGGACGGCCCAGCGGGTCCTCGGCCGGGCCGTTGAAGAGGTCGGAGAGGAGCAGGTCGTCGCCGCCGCCGTGGCCTCCCTCACCGTTAACGATGGGCACCTCATATGCTGCTTCCCAGTGGCGCTGGACCACCAGGCGTTCACCGGTGCGGCGGATGGGGTCGTCTTCCTCGATGGGGGTGGCGCTGGGATCCACCACGGTCTTTTTGTCCGTGCTAAGGACCGCGGCACGTTCCACGACCTCCAGCTCGGCGCGGCCTTCAGTGCCGTTGACCGCCACGCGGTAGCCCTCCCAGGGGCTGTGGGCGTTAAGGGAGTAGCTCAGGCGCGGGCCGCCCTGGTACTCCACCACCAGCGCAAGGTTGTCCTCGATGGTGATGCCTTCGGTGAAGACGTCCTGGTCGCGGCGGTAGCCGTCGAAATGTTCGTTGTCCAGGAACAGCGCCTTGAGCCGCTGGTCCTCCCTTAGGTCAAGCGCGAACGGATCCTTCTCGTGGGCCGGGGCATCGGCGTCGGGCGTTCCCCGTTCCGGCCGGGGGCCGAGGCCGCGCTCCGCTGCGTTCTTGTCGCCGTAGAACTTCAGCCCGCCTGAGGCGAAGACACGCTCGGGCACGTCATCGATCCACCAGTTGACCAGGTCGAAGTGGTGGGAGGCCTTGTGGATCAGCAGCCCGCCGGAGTTCTTCTTCTCCCGGTGCCAGCGGCGGAAGTAGTCCGCCCCGTGCGCGGTGTCCAGCACCCAGCTGAAGTCGATGGAAGTGACCTTGCCGATCACGCCGCTCTGGATGACTTCCTTGAGCGCGCTGTTGCGGGGCGAGTAGCGGTAGTTGAAGGTGACCACCACGTTGCGGCCGGTCTCCTGCACTGCCTGGGTGACGCGGCGGCAGCCTTCGGCGTCAATGGTGAGGGGCTTTTCGACGACGACGTCGGCACCGGCGCGCAGTCCCTCCACGATGTAGTCTGCGTGCGTGTAGTCCGGCGTCGTGACGATGACGCGGTCGATGTTGTTGGCCTGGATGAACGCGGTGAGGTCCGCCGGATCAAAGGAAGCGACGGGTCCCGGGGCACCGAGTTCCTGGATGAGCTGCTGGTAGAACTCCACGCGGCCGGGGTTCACGTCGGAAAACGCGATGAGTTCGGCGGTATCGGCGTGCCTGCCGAAGATGGCGCGGATGTACATCTCGGAGCGTCCGCCGGTCCCGATCAGGGCGATCCGGGCCCTGCCGCCCTGATGAGCGGAAGCGCCGGCGGCGGGAGCAGCCCCGATGCTCTCCGCGGACTCGGACCGGGCCCCTGAGGCAGAAGTCGACTCGGCTGTGTTGACCATGAGGGTCCCTTTCGAAGGCTTAAGACCGGCCCGCTGGGCCGTTGTTCCGTGAAGATCGGCGGAATCGGGAACGGGAGAGAAATCGGTTTCCCATCCCGTTATATGCTGTCACTCACTGCATGATTTGACGAGAACGTCGACACGGAGTTGGCCGGGTCCCCCTGCCAGCGGAACTGCGCCCAGGCCTGCCGGCTCCGACGCAAAGGAAGGGGCCAGCCATGGTCAGGAAATCGGCTTCCGGCCGGATCGGCATCGCGGATGTTGCCGTGAAGGCGGGCGTCTCGCACGCCACGGTTTCGCGCGTCATGAACGGCAACTTCACTGTTGACCCTGAGATCGCTGCCCGAGTGAGGGCGGCTGCGGCTGAACTCAAGTACCAGCCCAACCCGGTGGGCCGAAGCCTGGCCCTCGGCAAGACCGACACCATCGGCATCGTGGTGCCGGACCTGGCCAACCCCACCTTCCAGGCCATCCTCCGTGGGCTGAGCCGTGCGGCGGCCGAGGACGGCTACCGTGTCCTGATCGCGGACTCCTTCGAAGTCTCCAGCGAGGAGTCAATCCTTGCGGGTGAAGCCCGCCGGCGCTGCGACGGCCTGGTCCTGTGCGCACCGCGCATGAGCGACGCCGAACTGGAGGAAATTGCCCCCTCACTGCGCCCGCTGGTGCTCATCAACCGCACCACGGCAGCCGCGGATGTCCCAAGCCTGGTGGTGGATTATGGCCAAGGCGTGCAGGCCATCGCCGAACATCTGGTGGAGCTCGGCCATACGCGCCTCGCCTTCCTGGCAGGGCCTCCCCGCAGTGCCTCCAACAACCTCAGGCTCCAAGGCCTGGAGGCGTTCAAGGCCGCCCACCCGCAGGTTGAGGTCACCATGCTCGAAGGAGGCTCCGATTTCGATACCGGCCATGGGGCAGTGGACGCGGTGCTGGATAGCGCCGCCACCGGGATCCTGGCGTTCAACGACCTCGTTGCCATGGGCCTGATGAGCGGGCTGCACGAACGCGGCCTGGACGTCCCCGGCGACATCTCCGTCACCGGGTTCGATGACATCCCCTTTGCCCAATACACGACGCCGGCGCTCACCACGGCAGCGGTTCCCATCACTGAGCTTGGGGCGCAGGCCTGGCACCAGCTGCGGGCCCTCATCCGCAACGAAGAAAGCCAGGCTCCCGGCAGCCGCTACCAGCCGCGGCTCGAAGTGCGGGCCAGCACAGGCCCGGCCAAAGCCGCCCGCACTGTGGTGCACGGCTGACGCCCGTTCACGGAGCCGGCCGGGCCTCCGCCGGATTCAGCCCCGCTTCCCTGTAGTACCCCTGGATGTGGGCAGCAACGAGCTTTGCCGCGCGTTCGCCGTCGTCATTCCTGATCGCCGCGAGGATGGCGCGGTGCTCCGATTTCAGCCGCGTGGCCGTGTCCTCCCAGTCGGGGAGGTTGGACGTGAGCTGCGCGGCATACCCCTGGATGGATTCGCGCAGCGATCCCATCATGGCGCTCACTACTGCATTGCCGGCAGCGTCCGCCAGGGCAAGGTGGAAACGGACATCCAGGGCCAGGAAGTCGTCCACGGCGAGCCCCTCCTCGGCCATCTCGTCCAGCAGCGCGCCGGCCGTCGCCAGCTCCGGCGCATCTGGCCTGGCCTTGGACGCCGCCCATGACTCCAGGAGCACCCGGGTCTCCACGATGTCGGCTACCGGGAGGTGCTGGGTGGCAACGTGCAGCCGCAGGGCGGAGCCAAGGGCCGCCGTCGGATCCGAAATGACCACGGTCCCCGCCTCCGGGCCAGAGCCGACCCCGGCCCGGACCACGCCCATGGCTTCAAGGATCCTGATCGCCTCGCGCACGGACGTTCGCGACACCTTCAGCTGTTCCGCCAGCGTGCGCTCAGCCGGGAGGCGGCCGCCCACGGTCAGCCTGCCCTCGGCAAGCTCTTCCTCGATCCATGACAAAACAAGCTGGTGCGTCCGCATAGGGAAATGGTACTTGATGTGGTTGGACCACATGGCCTACAGTGTGGTTAGACCATAGGAGGTCCCGGACGCGGACCTGCCCGCCCAATGGAGGACGCCATGACCCACACCATCCAGCCCAATAACCCGGAAGCAACACCCGCCCCGGACGCGACTGACATTCCGGCCGCGCCGGCGCCGGCAACTGCACCGGCCGCCGCTGGTGTGCCGGCAGCGCTGAAGCGCCGCCTCCCGAAGTACTCGGACCTGGCACCGCTGATGCAGTTCAAGAAGCCAGGGTTCAGCAAGGAAGCCCGGCTCAAGCGGGCCAGCACCATCTGGGAGCTGCGGGACATCGCCAAGCGCCGCACCCCGCAGGCGCCCTTTGACTACACGGACGGCGCCGCCGAAGGCGAAATCACCCTCCGCCGTGCACGCGAGGCCTTCCTGGACATCGAATTCCGGCCCGGCATCCTGCGGAACGTCTCCGCGATCGACCTCAGCACCGAGATCCTGGGCAAGCCGTCCCGCCTGCCGGTGGGGATCGCGCCCACCGGCTTCACGCGGATGATGCAGTCCGAGGGCGAGTACGCCGGCTCCCAGGCAGCAGAGGCCGCCGGTATCCCCTACACCCTGTCCACCATGGGCACGGCCTCCATTGAAGACGTTGCCGCCGCCGCCCCGAACGGCCGCAACTGGTTCCAGCTGTACCTGTGGACGGACCGCGACCGCTCCCTGGAACTGATTGAGCGGGCCGCCAAGGCCGGCAACGATACCCTGATGGTCACTGTGGACACCGCCGTGGCCGGTGCCCGTCTCCGCGATGTCCGCAACGGCATGACCATCCCGCCGGCGCTGACCCTCAAGACGGTTCTCGATGCGTCCTACCGTCCCGCGTGGTGGTTCAACTTCCTCACGCACGAGCCGCTGACCTTCGCTTCGCTCTCGCGGTACACCGGCACGGTGGCGGACCTGATCAACTCGATGTTCGATCCCACCCTCACCTTCGAGGACCTGGACTGGCTGCGCGAAACCTGGAAGGGCAACCTGGTGGTCAAGGGCATCCAGACCGTTGAGGACGCCCGCCGGGTTGTTGACCACGGCGCGGACGGCGTCATCCTGTCCAACCACGGCGGCCGCCAGCTGGACCGGGCACCCATCCCCTTCCACCTGCTCCCCGAGGTCAAACAGGCGTTCACCGCGGACAACACCGATGCGGCGATCATGCTGGATACCGGCATCATGAGCGGCGCGGACATCGTGGCAGCCCTGGCCCTGGGCGCCGACTTCACGCTGATCGGCCGCGCCTACCTCTACGGCCTGATGGCGGGCGGCCGGGCCGGAGTTGACCGCACGCTGCAGATCCTCGAGAAGGACATGGCCCGCACCATGGCGCTGCTGGGCGTCAGCAAGGTCTCGGAACTTACCCCGGACCACGTGCGGGTGCTCAACAAGTAGGCGCCCGCCCAACTGAGTAGCGCTAAGTGTCGTTTTGACGGTTCAAAACGACACTTGGCGCTACCTACTTGGGGTTGGCGGCTATTTCTTGCGGCCGAACTTGGGCAGGTTGGCCAGGAGGTCGGCTGCCTTGGTGGCGGCGCGGCCCACGGTCCGGCCGATCTGCTGGGGGACGCTGTCGTCACTCAGCGGCGCCGAGGTTCCGCCAGGAATCACGACGGCGGGACTCAGCTCTGCCCCGGCCGGCGCCAGGACTCCGGCGGACACGGCCTCGGCCGCCACTGCCCCGGCAGTAGCGGGCTCCTTGTGTGCGGCTGCCGCCTTTCGGGCCGGTGCGGGGGCAGCTTCAGGCTGCTGGCCTTCAGTGGCTGCGGCCGGGGCCGGGCTGGCTGCCGCTGCTGGCGCCGGCGCCGCCGAACCGACGTCGAGCGTTTCCAGCCAGCTGGCGATCCCCTCCAGCGGCTTACGGTTCAGCGCGTAGTAGCGCTTTTGGCCCTGTGCCCTCATGCTCACCAGCTGGGCCTCGCGAAGGACTTTGAGGTGCTTGGAGATAGTGGGCTGGCTGGCCGCCAGTTCCTCCACCAGTTCGCCCACGGCCTTGTCTCCGGAACGGAGGGAGACCAGGATGTCCCGCCGGGTCGATTCCGCTATGACGGCAAATACGTCGTCTGTCACCATGCCTCCCACCCTAGCGACATATACGCCGAAAGGCATCAACTATTTCGGCCGGTATCGGTCCCATTGCCCAGGTTTCGCGGCAGTGCTAGAACGGTGTCACTGCTGCCCAAATATCCCGGCAGCGGCCACACTGGCCTAGAGGGGTGGGTGGTGATGGAATTCCTTCGCCAGCAACTGTTCAACATCATCGCGTTCGTGTTCCTGGGCCTTTTTGTAGCGGTCTGGGGCGCGGTGCTGCTGCGCGTCGGATTCTGGGTGCCGGACGGGCGGACGGTCGCGCCGCCCCTCAACGGAGCCCTGGTCACGGCGGCCGGAGTGCTCGCCACGTCCTTGAGTTCACTGACAGCGTCAGCCTTAGGATTCACCATCGCCGAGGTCCGCCGGGACGAGCTCCAGCGCGAGCCGGGCAGGCCATCAGGACCGGGGACCACGGCCAGCACCGTGGCCTTCAATCCTTCCGAGGTCACGGCCAGGCTGTCGGGGCGGATCGTCGCTGCCATCGTGGTCTACCTCGCGGTGGGCCTGGCTGTCCTGCTCCTCTGGCTGGCCAAGGGGACCGCATCCACAGACCTGATCGGCGCGTTCGCGTTGTCCCTGCTGGGCTGGCTCATCGGTGCCGCCGGGGTAGTGTTCCAGACGGAAAAGCCCAGCAGCTGACCCCGTAGTCAGTCAAACCACGGGTCCAGCCCATGCAGCGGGAAGACGGACTTCCGCGTAGCCATGACGGTCCGGTCCACGGCATCGTTCGGGTCGAAGCCCACTTCCCAGGACCGCCACCAGAGCTCCACGTCATCGCCCATCAGGAGGGGGGCGTCCGTGCCGAACTTCGCCAGCACATAGGCGCGCCAGTCCTCGGGGACGGGCGTTCGCAGCGGCACGGGCCGCCCTGACGCGATGGCAATCAGGTGGCTCCAAGACCGCGGGACCACGTCCGTGACGTTGTACCCGCCGCCCCCGGTGGCGATCCAGCGGTTGCCGCAGTGGCGGGCGGCAAGATTGCCGACGGCGGATGCGGCCTCGCGCTGCCCGTCGACGCTGAGGTTGAGGTGCGTCAGCGGGTCGTTGCGGTGGGAATCGCACCCGTGCTGGCTGACGATCACCTCCGGCTGGAAAGCGGCCACCAGCTGCGGCACCACCGCGTGGAACGCCCGGAGCCAGCCGGCATCCCCCGTCCCCGAGGGCAGAGCTACGTTGACCGCCGTCCCTTCGGCCTGCGGACCGCCGATCTCGTTGGCGAATCCCGTCCCAGGGAAGAGCGTGAGGCCGCTCTCGTG
Source organism: Pseudarthrobacter sp. L1SW (assembly GCF_020809045.1). NCBI lineage: Bacteria > Bacillati > Actinomycetota > Actinomycetes > Micrococcales > Micrococcaceae > Pseudarthrobacter > Pseudarthrobacter sp. L1SW. Next base: position 3,301,895 of record NZ_CP078079.1, read on the forward strand.
CAGCGAAATGGTGAGCACGCGGGGATCATTCCAGAAGATGCTCTCCGTCCCGTCCCCGTGGTGGGCGTCGACGTCGATGTACGCCACCTTGCCAATCCCGCCGTCGAGCAGCTTCTGCACGGCAAGTGCAGCGTCGTTGTAGATACAGAACCCGCTGGCCCGCTCGCGGGCGGCATGGTGCATGCCGCCGCCGAAGTTGACCGCGTGCAGCGCGGAGCCGTCCAGGATCCGGGAGGCGGACAGCAGCGAACCGCCGGCGAGCCGGGCTGCGGCCTCGTGCATGCCCGCGAAGGCGGGATCATCTTCGGTGCCCAGCCCGCGGGCTTCGTCGGGCTCGCCGGGGTTGGCGCTGACCCTGCGGACCGCCGCAACAAAGTCCGCGGAATGCACTGACTCCAGATCGGCGTCGTCCGCCACTTCGGGCGCTTCCACCGCAACGTGGTCCAGGCCGAACAATCCGAGGCTGCCGGCCAGGCGGGCCGTCAGGTCCATCCGCTCCGGCGCCATCGGATGGCCCGGGCCGAAATTGTAGGCGGTCATGTCGGAACTCCACGCCACCACCGTTGGGGGCGCGGGCTGGCTGAGACCCGGGAGGTATGTCATCAATCACAGGCTACCTGAGGCGGCAGCCCCTCCTGCCCGGCCATTACGCCGGCATTAGTGGTTTACTACTGAGGGAAGCAGTTTCGACCGAGGAAAAGCCACACATGACGCAAAGCCAGTCGAGGCCCCGGAACCCGGCCAGCTGGCATCCCGCAGCGCAGGAGCGGGAAGGCCTCTGGATCCTTACGCGGCTGCGCGACTTCATTGACGACATCGCGAACACCTCCCCGGCCAGGCTCGCCCTGACCGTGTTCGCCGCCGTGTGCCTGGTGTTCACCCTCATCCTCTCGCTGCCGGTCTCCTCCGCCGCCGGCACCCCCACCCCGATCCACCAGGCGCTGTTCACGGCTGTTTCGGCCGTGTGCGTCACCGGCCTGACGGTGGTGTCGACGGCGGTCCACTGGTCCTTCTTCGGGCAGCTGGTGATCCTGGTGGGCGTCTTCATCGGAGGCCTGGGCACGCTGACGCTGGCCTCGTTGCTGGCCCTGATGGTCAGCAAGCGGCTGGGCGTGCGGGGCAAAATCATCGCGGCGGAATCCATGAACAACGCAGGCCGCCTGGGCGAGGTGGGCACCCTGCTGCGGATCGTCATCACAACATCGGTGGTGATCGAAGGGATCCTGGCGCTGGCCCTGGTCCCGCGGTTCCTCACCCTGGGTGAGCCGTTCTGGCAGTCAGTCTGGCACGGCATCTTCTACTCCATCTCCGCCTTCAACAACGCAGGTTTCACCCCGCATTCGGACGGCATCGTGCCCTACGAAACGGACCTCTGGATCCTGGTGCCGCTGATGCTCGGCGTCTTCCTGGGCAGCCTCGGTTTCCCCGTGGTGATGGTCCTGCAGCAGAACGGGCTTAACTGGAAGAAATGGAATCTCCATACCAAGCTCACCATCCAGGTGTCCTTCATCCTCCTGTTTGCCGGCACTTTCCTGTGGGCCTTGATGGAGTGGGACAACCTGCGGACCATCGGAACCATGAATTTGGGCGACAAGGTGACGCACTCCCTGTTTGCCTCCGTCATGATGCGTTCCGGCGGCTTCAACCTGGTGGACCAGAACCAGATGGAATCCACCACCATGTTGTTGACCGACGCGCTGATGTTTGCCGGCGGCGGCTCGGCATCCACCGCCGGCGGCATCAAGGTCACCACCATCGCCGTGATGTTCCTGGCGATTGTGGCCGAGGCCAGGGGTGACGCCGACGTGCAGGTGTACGGCCGGACCATCCCGCAGGGCACCATGCGCGTTGCGATTTCCGTGATTGTGGCTGGCGCCACCCTGGTGTCCGTCTCCGCTTTCCTCCTGCTGCACATCAGCGGGGCGTCCCTGGACCGGGTGCTGTTCGAGACCATTTCAGCCTTCGCCACCGTGGGGCTCAGCACCAACCTCAGCGCGGAGGTGGCGCCGGCGGGCGTCTACGTCCTTGCCGGCCTGATGTTCGCCGGCCGCGTCGGCACCGTGACCCTTGCGGCCGCCCTGGCCCTCCGCCAGCGCAGCCAGTTGTACCACTATCCCGAAGAGAGGCCCATCATTGGCTAGTTCCCCAGACGCCCCACGGCGCCCCGCCCACAACGCTCCAGTGCTGGTGATCGGGCTGGGCCGCTTCGGTTCATCCACGGCAGAACAACTGGTGAAGCAGGGCCGGGAAGTCCTGGCCATTGAACGGGACCGGTCCCTGGTGCAGAAGTGGGCCCCGCTGCTGACCCACGTGGTGGAGGCCGACGCCACCAACATCGATGCGCTCCGCCAACTCGGCGCACAGGAGTTCAGCTCCGCCGTCGTGGGCGTGGGCACGTCCATCGAGTCCTCCGTGCTGATCACTGTCAACTTGGTGGACCTAGGCATCGAGCACCTGTGGGTGAAGGCGATTACCCCCTCGCACGGCAAGATCCTCACGCGGATCGGAGCCAACCACGTGATCTATCCGGAGGCCGACGCCGGCGTCCGGGCAGCCCACCTGGTGTCCGGCCGGATGCTCGACTTCATCGAGTTCGACGACGACTTCGCGATCGTGAAAATGTACCCGCCGCGCGAAACGGTGGGGTTCACCCTGGACGAGTCAAAGGTCCGCTCCAAGTACGGCGTGACGATCGTGGGCGTGAAGTCGCCCGGCGAGGACTTCACGTATGCCCGTCCGGAGACCAAGGTGTCCTCCCGGGACATGCTGATCGTGTCCGGCCACGTGGACCTGCTGGAACGGTTCGCTGCCCGGCCTTGACCTGGGGATTAGCCGAGCTGCTTGGTGATTTCGGCTGCCCGCTCCGTAGCCGCGCGGGCCCCGGCCACAATGATGGCGGGAAGGCCCCGCTCGTCAAAGGTGGCGATGGCCCGTTCGGTGGTGCCGTTCGGGCTGGTCACGGCCCTGCGCAGCGCTGATGGATCCGCACCGGGCTCGGCCAGCATATAGCCGGCTCCGGCCACGGTTTCCCTGGCCAGGAGAAGGGACAGTTCGGCATCCAGGCCCAATTCCCGGCCGGCTGCCGCCATCGCTTCCGCCAGATAGAACGCGTAGGCGGGTCCAGAGCCGCTGATGGCCGAGACGGCGTCCACCTGCTCCTCGGGGACCTCCACCACCGTTCCCGCACCCTGCAGGACGTCCTTGACCCTTTGAAGCTGCTCGGGCGTGCAGTTCGTCCCCGGCGACACGGACACCACGCCGCGGCCCAGCTTCGCGGGAGTATTGGGCATGGCGCGGACTACCGGCTGCCCCGGCGGCAGGGCGGCCTCGAGCTGGGCGATGGACACCGCGGCAGCCACGCTGACCACGACGGCGGTCGGCGAGAGGGAGCGGCTGATCTCACGGGCAAGTTCAATGATGCCGACAGGCTTGACGCCAAGGATGACGACGCCGGATCCCTTGGTTGCCTGTTTGTTGTTGTCCGGCTCCTCCTCACCGGCGATCGCGGTCACCCCGTGGTGCCGCTCGGCGAGTTCCGCGGCGCGCTCGGCACGCCGGACCGTGGCGACGACGTCCGCCGGGTCCGTCCCCGCTTCCAGCAGGCCACTCAGAATTGCTTCGTTCATGGATCCACAGCCCAGGAAGGCGATTCGGTTGCTCATGGCTCCATCATTACAGTTGGGCCCTGCCGGTGCCGAACTTGATGACCAGGAGGTGGACATCCTTTTCTTCGGGGAACTCACTAAAAAACACTCACAGCTGGCTCACATGTAAGGCGCAGGTGCCTCACAAGTTGGGCTCCTAACGTAGTAACTACCTCATTGAGGGTGCGAGTGATGCGGCAGGGATGGGGATTCCTGCCAGGGCACCGGTGGTCGGCAACAGGTTTTCCCCCATTTTCCTGTTGCGGACCCCGGTGCTTCCGCCTTTAACGGCCTGCCGGGATTTGACGTCCGCCATGGGCCCGCGGTCCGCAGCGCGCTACGCCGGGGCTTCCACGACCTGCGGCGCCGCCACATGGGGGGCGGGCTCCAGCGGCCCGGAAAACACCAGCTGGTCCAGCCTGCGCAGAATCAGGCCCTCACGCAGGGCCCAGGGGCAGATCCGGAGTTTCTTGAACTTGAAGAGCTCCAGCGCGGCCTCGGCAACCAGTGCGCCGGCCAGCAGCTGGTGGGCACGTGCCTCGGAAACCCCCGGCAGGTGCAGGCGGTCCTCGGCCTTCATCGCCGAGATGCGCTGCGCCCATACTCCAAGGTCCGTTGCATGGAGCTCCCGCTTGACGTACGGGCCGGCCGCGCTCGGGGCCGCGCCGGCGATCCGGGCAAGGGAGCGGAAAGTCTTGGATGTTCCCGCCACAACGTTGGCACGGCCCAGCCCGTCGAATTCCCGCACGGCGGGCTTGAGGGTGGCCTGGATGTACCGCCGCAGTTCCTTGACGCTCTTGGCCGTCGGCGGGTCCTCGGACAGCCAGTCCCGGGTGAGCCTGCTGGCACCCAGCGGCACGGAGGTGGCGACTTCCGGAAGCTCGTCCTGGCCGAAGGCCATCTCGAAGGAGCCGCCGCCGATGTCCAGGTTGAGGATGGGCCCCGCGCCCCAGCCGTGCCAGCGCCTGACGGCGAAAAAGGTCATTGACGCTTCTTCGCTGCCGGTGAGCTCCTGCAGCGTGACGGTGGTTTCGTGCTTGACGCGCGCCAGGACCTCAGGGCCGTTGGTGGCCTCGCGGATGGCCGACGTACAGAAGGCCAGGAGGTCCTCGGCCTTGTGCCTGGCGGCAAACTCCCAGGCTTCCAGCACGAATTCGGTGAGCTCGTGCTGGCCGGCATCGCTGATGCTGCCGTCGGGTTCCAGGTACTGGACCAGGGACAGGGGGCGCTTGTGCGAGGCAAACGGCACTGGCCGCGCGCCGGGGTGCGCATCCACCAGGAGGAGATGGACAGTGTTTGACCCGATATCGAGGACGCCTAGCCGCATGGTGCCATTATTGCTCGTCGGCCCGCTTGAAGTCGCGCTTGATGTTGGCCACGCCCTCGGGGTTGATCTCGAACCCGTACGCCGCGCCCGGGTTGATGACCATGCCAAGCTCGTCGCCGATGTTCGCGATGATGGCTGCGCCCTGGGTGCCAAGCACGTTCGGCGCCGCTTCGAGGTACTGCTGGTCCACGCGGCTGGGGTGCGAGAAGACGGCAAGGACGGGGTCGCCGTCGGCATTGCCCAGGACCAGCGGCTCCACCTGGGAGTCCTCGCCCTCGATGCCGTCCGAACTGATGATGTAGACCTCGCTGTTCAGGAAGGACAGGATGACGTCCACGGGGCTCGCATCAGGCTGCCCGCCCTTGGCGAGCTTCTCCTCGAGGTCGTTCAGGGGCGTAGTGTCATCAATTCCGGGCTGTTCAGTCATCCCCCTACCCGATCACGATCCGATGCCGCATGCAAACATATGTGCTGGCATGCGGGCCACCTGCGCTATTTCTTCGCCGTTGCCTTCTTCTTGGCCGGCGCCTTGCGGGCGGCAGTGCGCTTCACCGGACCCTTGGCACGCTTCTCCGCCAGCAGTTCCACGGCCTGTTCGCGGGTCAGTTCCTCCAGGGAGGTAGCGCGGGGCACGGTGATGTTGGTGACCCCGTCCGTGATGTAGGGGCCGAAGCGGCCTTCCTTCACCACGATGTTCTTCTCCGACACCGGGTCCGGGCCGAACTCCGCCAGCGGTGGGACGGCGGCACGGGCACCGCGCTGCTTCGGCTGGGAATAGATCTCCAGCGCCTGCTCCAGCGTGATGGTGAAGATCTCCTCCTCGGAGCCGATGGACCGGGAATCCGTCCCCTTCTTCAGGTAGGGCCCGAACCGGCCGTTCTGCACCGTGATGAGGTTGCCTTCGGCGTCCTCGCCCAGGACCCGGGGCAGGCTCATCAGCTGCAGCGCCTCGTCCAGGGTCACCGACTCGACGGTCATGGACTTGAACAGCGAGCCTGTGCGCGGCTTGGCCTTGACCGGCTTCTTGGGCGGCTTGGGCTTGCCGTTCTTGTAGTACTCCACCGGCTGGGCGGCGATCTGTTCCTCGGTCATCTCGGGGATGACCTCGGTGACGTATGCGCCGTAGCGGCCGTTCTTTGCGACGACGGTGTGCCCGGTGTGCGGGTCCGTGCCCAGCACGCGTTCCTCGGGGGCGGCGGTCTCCATCAGCTCAATGGCCTTGGCGGCGGTCAGCTCGTCCGGCGCGAGGTCCTCGGGCACGTTGGCGCGGGCCGACTCCACGATCTCGCCTGTCTTCGGGTCAACCGTGGCTGCGGAGCTTTCCAGGTACGGGCCGAACTTGCCCACCCGGAGCGTGATCTGGTCCGTGATGGGGATGGAGTTGATTTCCCGCGCGTCGATTTCGCCGAGGTTGTTCACGATGCTCAGCAGGCCCGGATCGGAATCTTCACCAAAGTAGAAGTGCCGCAGCCAGGAAGCGCCCACGGCCTGCCCGTTGGCGATCTTGTCCAGGTCGCCTTCCATGTCCGCGGTGAACTCGTAGTCCACGTAGTCGCTGAAATGCTGCTCCAGCAGGCGGATCACCGAGAAGGCGATCCAGCTGGGCACCAGGGCCGAGCCCTGCTTCCGGACGTAGCCGCGGTCCTGGATGGTGGAGATGGTGGAGGCGTAGGTGGACGGGCGGCCGATGCCCTTCTTCTCCAGCTCCGCCGTCAGCGAGGCTTCCGTGTAGCGCGGCGGCGGCGAGGTTTCGTGGCCAACCGCCACGATCTCGGATGCGGCCAGCGAATCACCCTTGGCCACATTGGGAAGGCGGCGGGCTTCGTCCGAATCGTCGTCGCCGCGGGTCTCGTCCTTGCCTTCCTCATAGGCGGCAAGGAAGCCGGGGAACGTGATCACGGTGCCGGACGCGGAGAACTCAGCGTCACGCCCGTCCGCAGCGACGGCACCCAGCCGGATGGTCGCCGTCGAGCCCTTGGCGTCAGCCATCTGGGAGGCGACGGTGCGCTTCCAGATCAGTTCGTAGAGCCGGAATTCGTCGCCGGAGAGCTGCTTGGCCACCTGGGCCGGGGTGCGGAAGGAGTCGCCGGCGGGACGGATGGCCTCGTGTGCTTCCTGCGCGTTCGCTGCCTTGCCGGTGTACACGCGCGGGGACTGCGGGATGTATTCGGGACCGTACAGCTCCGAAGCCTGGCGGCGGGCGGCCGTGACAGCTTCATCACTCAGGGCCGATGAGTCCGTACGCATATAGGTGATGTAGCCGTTTTCGTACAGCCGCTGGGCCACCTGCATGGTGCTCTTGGAGGAGAAGCGCAGCTTGCGGCCTGCTTCCTGCTGCAGGGTGGAAGTGGTGAACGGCGCGGCGGGACGGCGGGTGTACGGCTTCGTATCAACGGACCGGACGCGGAACTCGGCGTCCTGCAGCCCTGCTGCAAGGGAGGTTGCCAGCTCCTCGTTGAGGTGCGCGACGTTCTTCGAGGTGAGGACGCCGTCGTCGTTGAAGTCCCGCCCGCTGGCCACCTTGGCGCCGTCCACGGCGGCCAGCTTGGCTTTGAAGGACCCGGCGTCTGCGCCGAACTGGCCGGTGAGGTCCCAGTACGAGGCGGCCTTGAACGCCATCCGCTCGCGCTCCCGGTCCACCACCATGCGGGTCACCACGGACTGCACGCGGCCGGCGGACAGGCCGCGGGCCACCTTGCGCCACAGGACCGGGGAAATTTCGTAGCCGTAGAGACGGTCCAGGACGCGGCGGGTCTCCTGGGCATCCACGAGGGCGGAATCGACGTCGCGCAGGTTGCCCATGGCGCGCTGGATGGCTTCCTTGGTGATTTCGCCGAACGTCATCCGGTACACGGGGACCTTGGGCTTGAGCACTTCGAGCAGGTGCCACGCGATGGCTTCGCCCTCGCGGTCCCCATCGGTTGCGAGGTAAAGTTCGTCGGCGTCCTTGAGCGCGGCCTTGAGCTCAGTCACCTTTTTCTTTTTGTCCGGGGACACCACGTAGTACGGCTTGAAGTCGTGGTCAATGTCGACGGCGAACTTGCCTACCGAGGTCTTCTTCAGCTCAGCGGGGAGTTCGGACGGCTGGGGAAGGTCGCGGATGTGACCAATGGAGGCCTCTACGATGAAGCCCTCGCCGAGGTACTTGGCGATGGTCTTGCTCTTGGCCGGAGACTCCACAATCACGAGTTTCTTGCCGGTTTTGGCCTTGCTTGGCACGGTGCTCCTACAGAAAAAGGTTGCTCGGGCAGATGCGCCCATACTGGCCTAGTTCACCATATTTTGCAGAAATGTGCGCATCCATGTGGAAAAGAGGGGGATTGGCCGGACGGCCTTCAGCGCCCGGATCCCCGCCCTATTCCGCTGCCGGGATCAGGAAGCCGTCCCGCACCAGGTTGGCCACCTCGGTGAGCAGCCCGGCCCGGAAGGAGGCGGCGTCGAACCCTTCCCCGCCGCCCAGCAGCGCCTCCAGCGCCCCGGCGATCTGCCCCGCCGTCAGGTCGCCGTCGCAGGCTGAAACAAAGCCGGCGAGCTCAGTGCTGAGCAGGTTGGTCCGGCGCAGCCCTGCGCCCTGGCGCAGCAGGATCACACCGGGGTGTTCGGCGCCCGGCCGCTGGTGGCGCTCCTCCGTGACGTCCTCTGCCACCAGCAGGTGCGCGTCCTCCAGCGCGTGCGCGGCCAGCCAGTCAGCACGTTCGACGGCGGCCCCCAGGTGGGGTCCGATCGGCTGCTCGATGGGGTACGTGATTTCCTCAAACCGGCTGATGGCGGCCTGCCCGGGTTCAACCGGGCGGCGCAGCCAGACCATGCCGAAGCCGATGCCTTCCACGTTCCTGGACTCGAAGTCTGCAAGATAGGCCGCGTAAGCCTCCCGGTAGTGTTGCCGGTCCCGGCCCTCGGAGGCGTCCCGGAGCCATGTTTCCGCGTACTGTTCCGGCCCCACCTGCTCGCGCTGGATGAACCAGGCGTCAATGCCTGGACCGGCCCAGCTTTGCGGCCGTTCCTGCCATGACGTTCCCGCAATGACCTCCCAGTTGCCTAGAAGCTGGGCTGTTCCGGCAGGCGCGAGGACGGACGGCAGTGCCTTGACGAGCGAGGAGACAATCTCATCGCCCGGCAGGCCGCCGTCGCGGTAGGTGAACTGTCCTGCCGCGTCCTCGCCTGCGCTGCGGGGGGTGATCACGAACGGAGGATTGGACACCACCAGCCCGAACTCCTCCCCCGCCACAGGGTCCAGGAGCGATCCGAGGCGTAGGCTCACCCGGTCCCCAAGCCGCGCCGGATCAACAGAAAGCGCCTCGGCATTAAGGAGGATGTTGAAGCGGGTGAAGGCCAGGGCGCGTTCGGAGATGTCCGTTGCGGTGACGTGCCGGCAGTGCTGGAGCAGGTGGAACGCCTGGATGCCGCAGCCCGTGCCGAGGTCCAATGCCCGGTCAGTGAGGCGCCGGACGGTGGTCTGCACCAGGGTGGTGGACGCATGGCCGATGCCCAGGACGTGGTCGTGCCGGAGCACCCCTTCCTGCTGGTGGGCCGCCAGGTCGCTCGCCACCCAGAGTTCCACGCCCCCGCTGCCGTTCGTGGCGTCCCCCGGGGTGCCGTCCCAGCCGTAGGGCCGCAGGTCCACCTTCGCTGCCAGCAGCCCCGGGCCGGGAACCGGCTCCACCAGCCCCAGCGTGAGCAGGCCTTCAGCACGGATGCCCGGGAGGGCGGCGTCGAGCGTTTCCACCGCCTGCGGCTCGGCGAGGAGCCAGAGGCGGACGACGGCGGCGAGCGCCTTGTTTCCTTCGTCCTGCCGCACGGCCCGGTCGGCGGCGAGCAGGGCGGGGATGGTCTGGTCCCGGTCCAGGGCAGCGGAGGCGGCGGGGCCCAGGAGCCGGGCGACACCGTCGGGCGTGTAGTCCAGCTTGCGCAGGTCTGCGGCGAGGGCCGCGAGGAGCTCCGGCTGGTCGCTGCGGGGCGCGTCCGGTGTGTTGCCGGCGGTGAACTCGTATGGGGATTCAGGCACCGCTCAAGTTTAGTCCGGCGGGCTGCGGGGCCTTGCGGCGGCGTAGACGGGGTAGCGTGGAGCCATGCCTTCCCGTTTTGCCGTCCTTTTGCGCGCCCGGCTGCAGCGTCCGGGGCGCGCCCGCCTTTTCCCATGGTCCGGAGTAGTGGCAGGCGCGGCCGCCCTTGCCCTGGCCGGCTGCTCCCCGGTGGTGTCGGTCGAGAACGCGGACGTTCCACAGTGGCAGGCAACCGCGCTGCCCTCTGCGCCGGGCGCCGTCGTCGAGGACGCCGGCAAGATCCTCAACCGGAACCGCATTGTTAAGGAAGCCGCGGATGTTCCGGCAGGACGCTACGTCCTGACTGCGACGTGCGATGGCGGCGGAAAGGCGTTCTTCGCCGTGTCGCTTAATGGGGCAATGCTGGCGGACGCGGGAGCCGCGTGCAATGGCAGCCGGGAGACAACCAAAATCGCGCTGCCCCAGGCCGGCAAACTGGAAATCAGCGCTTCGAGCGTGGACGCGCCCCTCATCTACGCGTACCGGCTGGATCCCGCCGGATAACGGTACTTTCGGCTCTGGCCCGCCGGCGGCGGCGGGCATACAGTCTGACTATGCCCAGCGTGCGGATCGCCTCCGCGCCTTGTACCGTGCGGACGCCCCACGTTCGCACAACCCCGGTACCGCCGGCCCGGAAGCCACGCGCCGCCGTCGTCATTGCTGCGCTGGCCGCCTCGATGGTGCTTGGAGGGTGCGAATATACGTACGACGACGGCCGGAACCTGCCCGGGCCCGTCGAGGCAGAGGCAACGCGGCTCCCGGGGCCGGTGTTCACGCGCGACCCGCTGCAGAACGACCCCGTCAGCGAGGCTGAACTTGGTTCGTGGGTGGCCCGGACACTGCCGGACACGGGACAACCGGTGGCCCACGCCAGGTCGGGGCTCATTGCAGCCGGGGAGGTACGGACCGAGTCGACGCCCGTCCTGGGGACCGGCACGTATGCCCTGGCCCTGGCGTGCCGCAGCCAGCGGCGCGTGACCTTCACTGTCCGCAGCGAGTCACTTACGCTGGTGGACCTGGGGCTTCGGTGCGGGATCAACCGGGAAAACGTCATTTACCTTTCCTCGGAAACAGCCCTCACCATCCGGGTGGAAGCCAGGACGGGCGCGAACTACGCCTACCGGCTGCGGCTTCTCTCAGATCCTGTTCCCTAGGCTGCGCACCCTTCGGGGCAGCGCAGGGTTTCCGGGCTTGACGCGCAGTCGGCGCAGTACAGGGTGAGGGTGCGGCAACTCGGGTTTGAGCAGTTCTCGAACTTGCTGGTGGGCGCTGCGCAGCGCGTGCACTTGCCGATGGTCTTGGCTTCTTCGCTGAACTCGAGGTGCATGCGCTTGTCGAAGACGTAGAGCGAGCCTTCCCAGAGTCCTTGGTCCTTGAAGGCCTCGCCGTAGCGGACGATGCCGCCGTCCAGCTGGTAGACCTCCTTGAAGCCCCGGTTCACCATAAGGCTGGAGAGCACCTCGCAGCGGATACCGCCGGTGCAGTAGGTGACTACGGGCTTGTCCTTGAGGTCGTCATACTTGCCGGACTCCAGCTCCGTGATGAAGTCGTGGGTGGTGGCGACGTCGGGGACGATCGCGTCCTTGAAGCGGCCGATCTGGGCTTCGAAGGCATTCCGGCCGTCGAAGAAGACCAGGTCCTCCCCGGCCTCCTTCTTGCTGTCCACCAGCTTGTGCAGTTCCTCGGGCTTCAGGTGGATGCCGCCGCCCACCACGCCGTTCCCATCCACCGTGAGTTCCCCGGGCGCGCCGAAGGAGACAATCTCGTCCCGGACCTTGACGCTGAGCCGGGGAAAGTCCTCCGCGCCGCCGTCGGACCATTTCACGTCGATGCCGCGGAAGCCCTTGTACTCCCGGGTGGTCTTCACGTACTGCTTCACGGCGCCGATCTCCCCGCCCACTGTCGCGTTAATGCCGTCCTTGGAGATCAGGATGCGCCCGGTCAGGCCGAGCTTCTCGCACAGCGCGCGCTGCCAGAGGCGTACCGCCTCCGGGTCCGCTATCGGGGTAAAGCCGTAAAAAAGCACAATTCGGTTCAAAGCCACGTATTTAAGGGTACCGGCACGGTCCGCGGGCAGGTGCCTGTGGGTCCGCTCCAGCGTCCGGGACGGTTCCTGGTGGTTTCGGCGCATCACGATTGCATAAGCTCTGTGCCACCCCCTGTTGCTTAAGATCGGGCTGGAATAGTCTCATCCCATGACCCCGGAAACCATGGTTGAAGACATCACTGGCCTTCTTGAGGTGTGGGTGGCAGGCTGGGCCGGTTGCCGCGGCTACAGGACATCCACCGAGGGGCGCTTTCCCGCTGTGCTTCGGGCTGACACCAGCGGCGAGTGGGAATTCTTCGCGTCCGAGCCCACGGACGATGAGTTCGCGGCCCTGGCTGCCAGGACAGCGGAAGTCCCGGCCAGGGTCCTCACCATCCTCACCAATGACACAGCCCGCTATTCCGCCCTCGCCGCAAGGCACGGGCTCAATGTCACCTCCGACTCGCAGGCGATGATGATCGTGGACATGGAGACCCAGGACGCCGAGGATCCCTGGCTCTCCGACGACGAACTGACCTGGACCACGTCCGCGCAGAACGGGGTCCACTACGCAGAGGTCCGTTCCGGCGACACCCTGGCCGCCAGCGGACGGGTTTTTGTGGTGGGCGACACCGCAGTGTTCGACAAGATCATCACGGAACCGGCTTTCCAGCGCCGGGGCCTGGGCAGCTTCATCATGCGGGCCCTGGCAGCCAAGGCCTTCGAGCACGACGTGCAGGAAGGGCTTCTGCTGGCCTCCGCGGACGGCCAAAAGCTCTATTCGCACCTCGGCTGGACCACCGTGTCCCGGGTCCTCATGCTGTCCGCTTCCCACGACGGCTCCGACCTCTCCCTGAGCTGAGCCTGTTTACCCCTGTGGCGAACCGGGGCCTTCAAGACCCTGCCGGGTGAAACAATGTTGGGGTGAACCCCCATGACTCCCTGATTCCTTTGCTGGGCCGCGGCCCGGATCCGGAGCAGCTGCGTCATGTCCGCACTATTCCGGCCCGCGAGGCCGAGCATGAGCCCTGGCCTGCGTGGGTGCATCCGGACCTGGTTGCGGCGTACGGGTCCCTGGGCATCCAGGAGCCCTACCGGCACCAGGTTGAAGCAGCCGGCATTGCCCACGCCGGCGAACACGTTGTGGTGGCCACCGGAACCGCGTCGGGAAAGTCGCTCGCCTATCAGCTCCCGGCCCTGGATGCCATCCACCGTTCCGAACTCCGGGTGCTGGCCGAGCCCGGGAAGATCCACGACGACGGCGCCGTGACGCTCTACCTGTCCCCCACCAAGGCCCTCGCCGCGGACCAGCTCAATGCCATCAGGGCCTTGCAGCTGCCCACCGTGCGGGCGGAAACGTACGACGGCGACACCGATCCCGCGTCGCGCCGCTGGATCAGGGACCACGCCAATTTCATCCTTGCCAACCCGGACATGCTGCACTTCGGGATCCTTCCCAACCACGCCTGGTGGGCCGGATTCTTCCGCCGCCTGCGCTACGTGATCATTGACGAGGCCCACAGCTACCGGGGTGTCTTCGGTTCCCACGTGGCCAACCTGATGCGACGGCTGCGCCGGATCTGCGCGTACTACGGTGCGGGCACGAACTATCCGGAGCCGGTCTTCATCGCGGCCTCTGCCACCGCCTCTGACCCCGAAATCTCCTTCGCCCGGCTGATCGGGGCTCCGGTGAAGGCCGTCTCCAAGGACGGCTCGCCGCACGGTGCCACTACGGTGGCGTTCTGGGAACCCGCCCTGACCGAAGTGCGGGGCGAGAACGGTGCCAAGGAGCGGCGGACGGCGGTGGCTGAAACCGCAGACCTGCTGGCGAACCTGGTGTCGGCCCAAGTGCGCACCATAGCTTTTATCAAATCCCGGCGAGGGGCGGAGACGATCTCCTCCATCACCAAACGCCTCCTGGACGAGGTGGATCCCAGCCTGCCGGAGCGGGTGGCTGCCTACCGTTCCGGGTACCTTCCCGAAGAACGGCGGGCGGTGGAGAAGGCGCTCCGCTCGGGGCGGCTCCTGGGCGTTTCGAGCACTTCCGCTTTGGAACTGGGGATCGACATCTCCGGCCTGGATGCGGTCCTGGTGGCGGGCTGGCCCGGCACCCGCGCGTCCCTGTTCCAGCAGATCGGACGGGCGGGCAGGGCAGGACAGGACGCCATCGCCGCCTTTGTCGCCAGCGATGATCCCCTGGACACCTTCCTGGTGAACCATCCCGAAGCGATTTTCGATGTGTCCGTGGAGGCAACTGTCTTCGACCCCTCGAACCCCTATGTGCTGGGCCCGCACCTGTGCGCCGCGGCGGCGGAACTTCCACTGGGTCCTGCCGAGCTCGGTCTCTTCGGCGGCACGGCGGAGTCCCTCCTGGACCGGCTGGTAACCCAGGGGTACCTGCGCCGGAGGCCCGCGGGCTGGTTCTGGACACACTCCCAAAGCGCGGCGGCCATGGTGAACCTGCGGGCCGACGGCGGCGGGCCGGTGAGCATCGTGGATGCCGAGACCGGGTCCCTCCTCGGAACCATGGATTCCCCCCAGACCCACTACCAGGCCCACACCGGTGCGGTTTACATCCACCAGGGTGACAGCTATGTGGTGGAGGACCTGAATGAAGATGACCACTGCGTGATGGTGCGCCGCGCCAATCCCGACTACTACACCACCGCCCGGGACGTCACGCAGATCGAGGTGCTGGAGACGCAGCGCACGGTGCAATGGGGCGACGTTTCCGTGCACTTCGGTGATGTCAAGGTCACTACGCAAGTGGTCTCCTTCCAGCGCAAGGCCCTGATCTCCAATGAGATCCTTGGCGAGGAACCGCTGGAACTGGGTGCCCGCGATCTCTTTACCAAGGCCGTCTGGTTCGTGGTGGACAACCGCTCCCTCACCGGGGCGGGGCTGATCGAGGCGCAGTTTCCCGGCGCTTTGCATGCCGCGGAGCACGCGGCCATTGGCCTGTTGCCCTTGGTAGCGTCCAGCGACCGGTGGGACATCGGCGGCGTGTCCACGGCCCTGCACGCGGACACCGGGGTGCCCACCATTTTTGTGTATGACGGGCATCCCGGCGGCGCGGGCTTCGCGGAACGGGGTTTCGACAAGGCGAAGGTGTGGCTCACGGCCACCCGGGACGCCATCAAGGCCTGCGAGTGCGATTCCGGATGCCCGTCCTGCGTCCAGTCACCGAAATGCGGGAACAAGAACAACCCGCTGGACAAGGCCGCCGCGGTGTCCCTCCTCGACGTCCTGCTCAAAGACGCCACCGAGGCCAGCTCCCTGAGGATGGAAGCCCAGCGCTGATGGGGCATGCTCAGGGCAAGTAACCGAGGCTCAGGGCGGCGGACCCGCACGCGAACGCCCGGTTGCTGTCCCGAACACGGTCCGCTCCACCAGTTCCGTCCTGACCTCGACCGTCTGCCCTGCACCCTCGGCGCAGCCAAGGACCGTGGCCCCATGCCGGGCGGCAACCTGGGACGCAACGGTGCAGGGTTCCCCGTCAGTAACGCCCCGGAGGGCATCGGCCGCCGCAAGCGCCGCGAGGTCGGCAGCGGACGCGGCCCTGCTTGCCAGGACGGCCGACTGTGCCAGCAGCAGCATCAGCGCCATGGCCATCATCACCACCAGGGCGAGGCCGGACGCCAAAACTGTCCCGGAACCGCGCTCCCGGCCTCCGGCCTGGGCCCGCCGATGCAAGCCTGAATCCTCCAGCCCCGCCCGACGCGAGTAGAGCAACACCCGGTAGGAGCGGCGACCAGGTGCCCACCCCGACGGCGCAGCACGCATCATCCGGCCGTCTCGGTGCGGGTGGAGGCCCTGGCAGTGAGCAACCAGGGGATGGACGATCCCAGGGGGCCGCCCACGCGGCCGCTGACGGTGACGTTGAGCCACTCCCCGTCGGCCGATACCGCCGCCGACGCGGACCCGCCCGTCAGGGTATGGACGATTTTTTCCACAGTGGCTGAATCATCACCGCGGGCCAGGGCCCGGGCACCGGCGCGTGCTCCCTCCTCCAGCCGCAACTGGGTGACCCCGGCGGAGGCACCTGAGAGCAGCATGGCCAACAGCAGCAGGACCGCAGGCAGCGTGACGGCGAACTCGGCCGTCACGGCGCCGCGCGACTCCTCCCGTCCGGGACCGAACGGGAACCTGCGTGATCTTTGGGGCTGCCGGCGGCCCGGCGCGGTGGCGCACGGACCAACAGGCGGGAGTACGGCCGGCGCGACGGTCATGGCAGGGCCAGCGCCGTGCGGATCAGGGTCAGCAGGAAGCCGCGGACCTCCTCGCTGCGGAGGATGAAGACCAGCAGCCCCGCAAAGCCCACGGCAGCGAGAGTGGCTATGGCGTATTCGGCCGTTGCCGTTCCCGCCTCCGATCCCAGGAGCCGCGTACCCCGATTGGGGCTGGATGGAACCTTCAGGCCCGGGTACAGTTCCACCAGGTTGGCTGGCAGGGAACTGTTTCCAGCCGCGCCCGGGCGGTGGATGCTGGTTCGGTGCTCCCGTGCGGCAGAACGGCCAGCGGCGAGCGCGGCGGACCCGTCGGCGTAGTGGCGGCGGTAATGAGTGGACATGTAGTTTTTCCTTCCGTTGAGCCGGTGGTGTTGCCGGCTGCCTCGACTCTTCCCGGCCTTGCCGGAAGCGGTAAGTGCCGCGGACTCCTAAGTGGAAAAGCCGGTGGTTCGGTGGTGTGGATCCCCGCTGTGGAGGAGAAGAGCCAAGAAAAGGCAAAAGCTGCCTTAGCCCGAAGGCACCAGCGCAAGCAGCACCGGGACTACGCCCAGGCAGATGAAGGCCGGCAGGGAACACAGGCCCAGCGGAACCACCAGCTTCACGCCGAGCGACGCGGCGCGTTTTTCTGCCGCCCGGAACCGCTCGCGGCGGAGCCGGGCAGCTTGGGCGTAAAGGATCGCCGACGACGGCGCACCGGTCAGGGCCGCGAACCCCAGCGCATCCCGCAGTTCCAGGACCTCCGGCAGGCGGACGGCGCTGCTGCGCCAGGCGGTTTCCCAGTCGGCCCCGATCGCCAGGGCCGCCACCACCGGCCTGAGCGCATCGCCGTACCTGGCGGAAGCGGAGGCTGACACCAGGTCCAGTGCACGGCCGATGCCCGATCCAGCATCCAGCATGGCGGCCACGAGTTCCAGCATCATGGCGGTATCCCTCAGGCCCTCCGGCGCCCCGCGCGGCAGCGGTCCTCCGGAGCCGGCCGGCGCGTCCCTCATCGAGGGGTTGCCGGACACCGAACGGAGCCTCTTTCCCGGGCTGCCCCTCCCGGCACACACCAGGGCGGCCGCCGCGGCCAGCATAAGGAAGAGGGCGAGTGCCGAAGGGGCAGGCCAGGTCATGCCAGTCCCGCCCCTGCTGCCGCGGCCACCAGCCTGGCGGACCACAGCCTTCCGGCGACTGTCAGGGCAATTCCGGCGGCGAACGCTGCGAGTCCCCATGGCGTTCCCAGCAGCATGGCCAGCGGATCCACGCCCAACGCCATTCCCAGGCCCAACCCCAGCAACGGCAGCCAGGTAAGGAGGCTGACCGTGGCTTTGGGTCCTGCCAGGGCGGTCTGCCGGGCGGCGTCGGCGTCGTCCTCCACGTCGAGCTGCGCGGCGAACCGGGCGAGCACGTCCGCAAGCGGGCAGCCGCTTGCTTCCGCAATGTCAAAGCAGGCCGCAAGTTCCGACCAAATGCGGGATTCCCGGTCCCGGCGGGGAAAGGCGGAGGGCAGCGACCGGCGGATGGCGTCCGAGACCGGAGTACCGCCGGAGGCCGCAGCGCGTGCCGAGCCGAGCATGGCACTGGAGCCCGCTGAGAGGCCGGCCGCGTGGGAACCGGAGGAGCCGTACACCAACCAGATCTCCTCCCAGAGCCGGGCCGGCGTCCGCCCGCCTTTCAGCAGGGCAGCCAGCTGCTGCACCACGACGGTCATGGGTGCTGCGGACTGCTTGTTTCCCTTCCCCGCGCTGCGCCCGGGCGGTAGAAAGAAGCCTGCCCGGACGGCAGTCCGTGCCGGTGCCGGACCGGGGCTTCCTGCACCGCCGGTATTCCCTGCACGGCCGCCGCTCCGTGCACGGCCGGTATTCCCTGCACGGCGCAGCCTGGCAGCAGCGCCACGCGGCGGCTTGACCAGCAGCACCGCGGCAAGCACCAAGACCATAACAAGAAGGAGGATCATTCGACCTCTCCCCGGCCCAGTCCCAGGCGTTCCGCCAGGACCGGCCACGCCGGGCCTTTGCCTGCCGGGCCTTCACCACTTTCCAGGGCAGGCAGAACCGTCAGGCCGTCCGGCCCGCCTCCCACCACACCCACGCACGCTACTTCCCGGCACCGGGGCGTCCGTTCAACGTGGATCACCACGTCCAGCGCGCTTGCCGCCTGGAGCCGTACGCCGTCGGGGCTCAGTCCCGCCAGCGCGCCGAGGGCTGTGAGCCTGGCCGGAACAGCGGTGGCGGTATTGGCGTGGATGGTCCCGCCCCCTCCGGTGTGGCCGGTGTTCATGGCCGTCAGCAGCTCCCGCACTTCGGCGCCCCGGCATTCACCAACCACCAGCCGGTCCGGACGCATCCGCAAGGCCTGCCGGACAAGATCCCCCAGGTCCACTTCGCCGCCACCCTCCAGGTTTCCGTGGCGGGATTCCAGCGAAACGACGTGCGGGTGGACAGGGTTCAGTTCGGACGCGTCCTCGATCAGGACCAACCGCTCTGAGGGAGAGCACAGCCCCAGCAGGGTGGAAAGCAGGGTGGTCTTGCCGGACCCGGTGGCACCGCTGATCAGGAAGCTCAACCTGCGCTCCACCACCCGTTCCAGGACATGCTGCAGTCCGGAACTGAACATCCCGCCCGCCCGGAGCTCATCCATGGTGAACACCCGTTCCCGCCGGATCCTGATGCTCAGCAGCGTTCCCGCCGTAGAGACCGGCGGCAGCACGGCGTGGACCCGGTAACCGCCGGCCAGCCGCACATCAACGCAGGGCGAGCCGTCATCCAGTCTCCTGCCGCCGGCGGCCACCAGCCGGCAGGCCAAGGCCCGCAGCTGGGCTTCATGGTCGAAGGCCAGCGGCACGCGCTCTATCCCGCGACCCCTGTCAACCCAGACAGAGTCCGGGGCGTTCACGAAGATGTCCGTCACTGCGGGGTCGCGGGTGAGGCTTTGGAGAGGGCCCAGCCCGTTCAGCTCGGCGCTGATCCGTTCCACGGCGGCGAGGGATCCCGCGGTGCCCAGCAGTTTGCCGGTGGCCTGCACCGCAGCCGCCACCCGGGAAGGTGTCACGGCTGCCGCGTCAGCCATCATGGACTCGCGCACCGATTCGAGTAGGCCCACGTCCACTCCCTCACGGGTGTCTGCCGCAGGGATGGCTCCCGGCCGGATGCCTGCCTCACGGATCCCCCCACGGCGGTCGCGCCGCCGCCACTCGCCCGATCCATAACCCGATCCGGACCCCGATCCGGGACCGGAACCGGAACCAGAACCAGAACCAGAACCAGGCTGCTGCCTCACTCGAGGTCCCCGGCGGGCAGGTCGTCTCCCAGCAGATCCAGCACGGAGGCGGCGAAGTGCCTGACGCTCCGCCGTTTGCCCAGCTCAAGGAGGCGGCCCGACTCCATGGCGGCCGGGACACCCCGCAGCTCAGGCACGCGCCCCTGGACGGGAAGGCCGATGGCTTCGGCAATGAGGGCAGCATCCAGTGCCGCCCCGTGCTTGCCACGGACAAGGAGGGAAGCCTCCACCGGCGGAAATTCCTGGAGCAGCCGCACCGCTGCGACAGCAGCCTTCAGCTGCGCCGGAACCACCATGGTGATGCGGTCGCAGTCCCAGGCGAACGTGTTGATCGGCTCCGCTCCCCGGCCGATGTCCACCACTACCAGCTCATAGCCGCGGCGGGCGGCATCAAGGACTCCGGCGGTGGTGGCTGCGGCGACGGGCACCGGCTGCTCACGGCTGGCGGGCCAGGACAGGAACGAGAACCCTCCTGCAACAGGCAGGGAGTCCGCGAGTTGGACGGGATCGATGCTGCCCCTGGCTTCGGAAAGGTCGGGCCAGCGCAGGCCGGGGTCTTCTTCGGCGGCGAGGGCGAGCTCCAGCCCGCCGCCCCAGGGGTCACCGTCCACCAGGAGCACCCGGGCCCCCAGCCCGGCCGCGGCCTGGGCAATCCAGATGGCTGCGGTCGTGGCACCGGCGCCGCCGCAGCCGCCGGTCACGCCGAGGATGAGGCCGCCCGGGCCGGGCGAACGGGACCTGCTGAGATGGTCAGCAAGCCAGGCTGCAGCGTCCGGCAGCACAGCCACGCGTTCGGCTCCAAGGACCGCGGCAAGGTGCCACAGACTGTCCCCTTCACCATCAAGGCCCACCAGGACTGCGGGTCCACGGCGCCGGGGAGGCAGTTCGCGGACGTCGCTTCCCACCAGGACTGCTGCCGCCCCGTCCCAGTACCTGCCTGCCTCGGCGGCGTCGGCAGCAGTGCGCAGCTGTGCTCCCGCCGCTGCAACGATCCGCTCCACCTCCGAACGGAGGACAGCGGACGAGGTCACCAGCAACACCTCATCGCCGCTGTCCGGCAGCCAGGCATCCCGGGCTTCTCCCGCGGCGTTCACCGGCAGCGCTGGGCGTGTGGGCGGACCATCCCCTCCCGCAAGGCTGAAGGCAGCGGGAGGGGAAGGTTCAGGGTGGGACGGAATCAGCTGATGCCTGCTCATGGACCCACTCTCCACCGCCGAAAGATGGCCGGTAAGGGCTGCGGCGCCCTATGTGGAAAAGCAGGCCGCGCCACCCGCCCAAAGCGCTGGCTCCAAAGCCTGCGTCCCCGAAAACAAGGCAGAATGGGGACCATGTACCTGCTGCTCGCCGCCCACCCCCATGGCGCCGCCCTGCAGGAACTCTCCCAGGCGGGAGACCCCCTGCCGTCCACCCCGGAGCCAAGGCTTATCAGCACAGGCGACCTTGCCGCCGTCGTGCATGACCTGGAACACAGGAGGCCGAACGGGCAGCCGCCCCGCTGGATCTGGCACCGCACCCAGGATTGGTACCCTGCCCTGCTGGCGGCCGGCGTCGAGCTGGAGAGGTGCCATGACCTCAGCCTGTGCGCCAACATCCTGGCCTTTTCCCGCTTCACCGCCCACACGGACTATGCCCGGAACGCGGACAGGGTGGTTGTTGAGGACCCGCTCCTGCCTCCCAAAGCGCTGCAGCCCCCGCCTCCCCCGGCAGACCAGGGCGCCCTGTTCGAGGATCCCGTCACCGGCCCCGTCGCCGGCCGTACCCCCGAAGAGCTGCGAGCCGAATACGCTGCCCAGCAGACGGCACTGGCCTCGGTCAGCCAGGCGGAGAACCTGAGGAACCGGCTCCAGCTCCTCCTCGCGGCAGAATCCGCCGGTGCCATGATCGCCGCCGAAATGCAGCATGCCGGTGTGCCGTGGCGGGAAGACCTGCACGAGCAGATCCTCGCCGGGCACCTTGGCCCACGCCCGGCCGTGGGCCAACGCCCGGCGAAACTTGAGGCGCTGAACCAGGAGCTGCGCGGACTCCTGAACTCGCCCACCCTCAACCCCGATTCCCCTCAGGACCTGATGCGGGCACTGCACCGCAATGGGATCGAGGTTAAGAGCACCCGCAAATGGGAGCTGCGGGAATCCAGCCATCCCGCCATCGAGCCGCTGCTGGCGTACAAGCAGTTGTCGCGCCTGCACACGGCCAACGGCTGGTCCTGGCTCGACGCCTGGGTAGCCGGTGGCAGGTTCCGGCCCGAATACGTGGTGGGCGGCGTAGTGTCCGGCCGCTGGGCCTCCCGCGGCGGCGGTGCGCTCCAGATTCCGCGCCAGATCCGCGGCGCTGTCCATGCCGATCCGGGCTACAAGCTGATCGTCGCGGATGCCTCACAGCTGGAACCGCGCGTCCTGGCGGCCCTGGCCCGGGACTCCTCCATGGCCGAGGCTGCCCGCGACCAGGACCTCTACGCGGGCATCGCCGCCAAGGGATTCGGCGGGGACCGGGCAAAGGCGAAGATGGCACTGCTGGGCGCGATGTACGGCGCAACCTCCGGCGAGGCCGGCCGCCTGATGCCGCAGCTGGCGAAGACGTATCCGCGGGCCGTGGACTTTGTGGAGCAGGCCGCGCGTGCGGGCGAGTCCGGCGGGACGGTGACCACAAGGCTGGGCCGGAGCAGCCCCCCGCCGTCCGAGCGGTGGTTCCAGAGCCAGCGCTCGGCCACCGCCGAGGAGCAGCGCCAGGCCGAGTCGATCGCCCGCTCCCGGGGACGCTTCACCCGCAACTTTGTTGTCCAGGGCTCCGCCGCGGACTGGGCGGCGTGCTGGCTGGCGGAATTACGACGCCGGCTGCGCACCCTCCGGAAGGACCGTCGCCTTAACGCTGAGCTTGTCTTCTTCCTGCATGACGAGGTGATGGTCCACGCCCCTGTGGAGGCGGTGGACGCGTGCATGGAGGCCATCGAGGACGCAGCCCGCGCCGCGAAGGAGCTGCTGTTCGGCCGCATCCCCGTTGAGTTCCCGGTCAGCGTTGCAGTGGTTGATTCCTACGACCATGCGAAATAGCCGCCCCTGCCCAGCGGTTGGGGCGTTCCGCGCCGCATCCTGACCTTCAAAGTAACCTACCCGGCGGTAGCTCGACCGGCCCCCGCGACCGGCGTTACTGTTCATAACGGCGACTGAAGCAGATCGGTCACAAGCTGATGCAACGACGCATACAGGGGAGGTCCCGGCACATGGCGGGCAGGTTTGAGATACATCGAGTAGGTGACGAGTCGTACCGGCTGCGGCTGACTGACGCGGAGGGCAACACCGTAGCCGTCTCACCGAACTTCAAGTCCATCAGCACACTGCTTGAGGGCGTCAAGGCGGTCCGGGAGAACGCCGCCACCGCCATCGTGGTGGACCTCCGCCAGCAGCAGGCCTGCAGCTAGGCACCCATGGGATGGAGCCTGCTCCGGTCCCACGGAACAGCCCAGCCGAGCTGTTCAAAAAGCCCGTTCAGGACGATCCCGGTAAACCCCCAGACCACCACCCCGTTCACGGTGAAAGCCGGGCTGTCGAAGCTGCGCCCGGCGCGGTGGACTGTTGCCATCACGCGGTTGTCCGGATCCAGCAGGTCCCGGACGGGGATCCTGAACACCTGCGCTGACTCTGCGTAATCGACCACCCTGACGGGCGACGGCGAACGCCACCAGGCCAGGACCGGGGTCACCAGGAAGTTGCTGTGGGCAAGGCCCAGTTCCTGGAGCGATCCCAGGACTTCCACACCGTCCGCATCAAGCCCCGTTTCCTCTTCGGCTTCGCGCAATGCCGCCTGGACCGGCGTTTCCCTGGCGTCAATGGAGCCGCCGGGGAACGCCACCTGCCCGGGATGGGACCCCAGGGTATGGGCGCGTTCCAGCAGGAGGACGTCCAGATCGGCCGGCGCCAGCGGCTTGCGGGACGCGGCGGGGACGTCGTCAAGTGCCCCGAAGAGCATCAGGACCGCCGCCCTCCGCGCCCGTGACTTGTCCACTGTCAGGGCGGCCCAGAGGGGATCCGGCGCAGCATCGGCACCGGATTCCGCCCTCTGCACCAGTTTGAGCAGGTCCTCGCGTGCGCTCACGGTGCCCGCTTCTGGGATTCCATCCGGATTTCGGCGGCGCGGTGGGTCTCGGCCAACAGCTGCTCCAGCAATGCCTCACTGCCGGGAGCGAGCTCGTACTTCAGCAGCTTCGCCGCCTTCGCGGGATCCGTCTCGCCCAGCCCGTAGCTGGGGCACCACGTGGCCACAGGGCAGGCCCCGCACGCCGGCTTCCGGGCGTGGCACACCCGCCGACCGTGGAAGATCACCCGGTGGGACAGCATGGTCCAGTCCTTCCGGTCGAACAGCTCGGCCACATCGTGTTCGATCTGCACGGGGTCGTCGGACTGCGTCCAGCCGAAGCGGTTGGCAAGCCGTGCGAAGTGGGTGTCCACCGAGATTCCGGGGATGCCGAAGCCGTTCCCCAGCACCACGTTTGCCGTTTTTCGGCCCACGCCAGGCAGGGTGACCAGGTCCTCCAGCCGCCCCGGCACCACCCCGTTGTATTCGTCCACCAGGCGGGTGCAGAGCGCAATGACGTTCCTGGACTTGGCCCGGAAGAACCCCGTGGGCTTCAGGATCGCCTCAAGGTCCGCAGGATCCGCCTCCGCCATGGCACGCGCATCCGGGTAGCGCCCGAACAGCACCCGCGTGACCTGGTTGACGGTGACGTCCGTGGTCTGGGCGGAAAGGACAGTGGCCACGAGCAGTTCGAACGGGTTGCGGAAATCAAGCTCCGCGTGGGCGTACGGGTACTTCTCGGCCAACGCCCTGTTAATCCGCCGTGCCCGCCGCTTCAGCGCCAGCACCGACTCGGAAGAGACCACTGGCATCCCGGCGGCCTGGCGTGCGGTTGCGTTGACGCTGCCGGCCTTCGCCGTTCCGGGCCCGGCCATGGGCGTCAGCCGCGCTCGATGTTGCTGAGGTCCCGCAGGACGCCAAGGCGCCCGTCCGTGTGCTGCACCAGGAACTCGTGGCCGCGGTCCTCGAGGGCCAGCACCCAGCCGCCCGGTTCAATCACGAACGCCGGAGCGCCGGTTTGGGGGTCATAGGCAGTACGGTGCTGTGCGACGGCAAACCAGAAGGCCTCGTGGATGGGCTGTTCTTCCGATTCATCGGGACGGCTGGCCGGATCGACCGTGGCCCCGATGGGCTGCTCGATCCGGACCTGCGGGTGCACTGCGGTGGCGTCGTGAACCGGAGCAGGCGCAGCGGAGCTTCCGCCGCCGGCAGCCGGAATTTCGCCCCGCTGGGTTTCCTCGGCGGCAGGGGCGGAAGAAGGACGCACGACGTCGGCGGGCTGGGTTGCCGGGCCCGGGTCGCCTGAGGGAGTCCACTCGGAGACCTCGGGGGCAGTGGAAACGGGCGAAGCTGCGGTAGGGACGGCCGCCGTGGCGGGGGCATGGACTGCAGTGGGCTGCGCGGCGGCACCCGACGGGCGTGCTGACGCTGGCTGCGCGGGTGACCCGTGAGTTTCGGGAGATCCGTGCTGTTCCGGTGAACCGGCTTTGCCGGTTGTACCCGGCCGGACAGCTGACGAACCTGCACCAGCACCGCTGAAGAGCCCGCCGCCCGAGAACACCTTCGCGCCCAGTTTCGACTCTTTCGGCCCGGCTGCGGACTCGTCCTTCGGCTTCTTGGGTGCGCGGGGCTTCTGGACGGGAACAACCGCGTCACGGGCAACCACGTGCGCCGGCACTTCGGCCCGACCCTGGAAGTCGCCGGAAACATACGGCAGGAAGCGTCCCAGCACCGTGACGGCGAACAGGACCAGCGAGCCGATCAGGCCCACCAGGAGGCTCGGCACGTAGGCCCCGGCCACAGAGATAAAGAAGAACGCCACGGCAAAGGAGGCAACCACTGACGCGAACTGGTCAATGGACAGGGAACCGATCCGGAGCTTCGTGGCCGGGGCCAGCCTGCGGGCGGCAAAGAGTGCGCTCACGATCAGGGGCAGGACGATGCCCAGCCCCAGGAAGAAAAGGTTGTTGAGGTTCCACAGGTTGTACCGTGCGCCAAAGATCGGCAGCAGGGAGGCGACGAAAAGGATGAGGGTGCCGGAAAACACAGCCAGGTCCCGGATGGTGAACGGACCCAGCACTGCCTCATTGGCGTTTGGAGCCTTGCCTGCCGTGGAGGCCGCGCCCGCGGTGGCCTGGGACCCTGGCCCACCGGCGGTTCCGGCGCCGTGGCCGGAACCTGCCGTGTCGGGGCCGGTCTTCTGGCCGAAGCCTTGCTGGTTCATTCTGCTCTCCTTAGCGTGGCGGCACCGGGGCCTGTATGGTCCCGAAATCGTGCCGTCTTAACAGCGGTTCCGGCGTTGCCAGGCCCTTGCGGTGCCCGGCAACAGCGGCCCAAAGTGAAGTCACAATTCCATCTCAGCCTAGTCAAGAGCCCAGCTGATCACTAGCTGGCCGCCACCCGCGGTGGGCCGGAGGGGGCGCCCCGCAAACCATTCACCGCTTAATAAATGCCGTTCACGGGCTCACGTGTGACACCGCACACATCAGCGGCAGGGCAAGCATTAGGCTTGGTTCCGGAACAGCTCTTTGCGGAATGTCCGCGACCAGCCGGTGCCCGACGTCGTGCAGGCGGCGGAGCCCGGACGGCCGGCGGACATCCCGCCCAGCAAAGATCGATGAATGATGAGGTTCACATGTCCCAGGACACTTCAAGCGCCGTTGCCACCCCTGCCGCAGCTGCAGGGCAGCAGGTGCCCCACGGGAGCGAAGAGCAGGGCGACGCCTTCGAAAACCTGCTGCATGAGACCCGCGCCTTTCCGCCTACGCCGGAGTTTGCCGCGAACGCCGTCGCGACCGCCGCGGAGTATGACGAGGCCGGCGCCGACCGTCCCGCCTTTTGGGCGAAGAAGGCGCGCGAGCTGCTGACCTGGAGCAAGGACTTTGACCAGGCGCTGGACTGGTCCAACCCGCCGTTCGCCAAGTGGTTTGTGGGCGGGGAGGTCAACGCCGCCTACAACGCGCTGGACCGGCACGTTGAGAACGGACTGGGCGACCGGGTGGCCATCTACTTCGAGGGCGAACCCGGAGACACCAGCACCTACACCTACGCGCAGCTCACCGAAGAGGTGAAAAAGGCAGCCAACGCCTTCGAGTCCCTCGGCGTGGGCAAGGGCGACCGGGTGGCCGTCTACCTGCCCATGATCCCCGAAGCCGTCATCACCCTGCTGGCCTGCGCGCGCATCGGCGCCGTGCACTCCGTGGTCTTCGGCGGCTTCTCCGCGGACGCCCTCCGCTCCCGCATCGACGACGCCGAGGCCAAGCTCGTGGTCACCGCGGACGGCACCTACCGCCGCGGCAAGCCCAGCGCGTTGAAGCCTGCGGTGGATGAGGCCCTCGCAAAGGACGGCCACACCGTCCAGAACGTGGTGGTGGTCAAGCGCAACGGCCAGGACGTGGACTGGCACGAGGGCCGGGACCACTGGTGGGCGGACACGGTGGGGGCCGCCTCCAACCAGCACACCGCCGTCGGGCATGACTCCGAGCACCCGCTGTTCATCCTGTACACCTCCGGCACCACCGGGAAGCCTAAGGGCATCCTCCACACCACCGGCGGGTACCTCACCCAGACGGCCTACACGCACAAGGCAGTCTTCGACCTGCACCCGGAGACGGACGTGTACTGGTGCACGGCCGACGTCGGCTGGGTCACAGGCCACTCCTACGTCGCCTACGCACCACTCATCAACGGTGCCACCCAGGTCATGTACGAGGGCACCCCTGATTCTCCGCACCAGGGTCGCTGGTGGGAGATCGTCGAGAAGTACAAGGTCTCCATTCTCTACACCGCCCCCACTGCGATCCGCACGTTCATGAAGTGGGGCCGGGAGATCCCGGACAAGTACGATCTCTCCTCCCTGCGCGTCCTCGGCTCCGTTGGGGAACCCATCAACCCCGAAGCCTGGATGTGGTACCGGAAGGTCATCGGTGGGGACAAGGCCCCCATTGTTGACACCTGGTGGCAGACCGAAACCGGCGCGCAGATGATTGCTCCCCTCCCCGGCGTTACTGCCACCAAACCGGGCTCCGCGCAGGTGCCGCTGCCCGGGATCGCAGTGGACGTCGTCGATGAACTGGGCGAATCCGTACCCAACGGCCACGGCGGCTTCCTGGTCATCCGCGAACCCTGGCCGGCCATGCTCCGCGGCATCTGGGGCGACCCGGAACGGTTCAAGGACACCTACTGGTCCCGCTTCGAGACGATGTACTTCGCCGGGGACGGCGCCAAGAAGGACGAGGACGGCGACATCTGGCTCCTGGGCCGCGTGGACGACGTCATGAACGTCTCCGGGCACCGGCTCTCCACCACGGAGATCGAGTCCGCACTGGTGTCCCACCCCGCCGTGGCTGAGGCCGCCGTCGTGGGCGCTGCGGACGAGACCACCGGCCAGGCCGTCGTCGCGTTCGTCATCCTCCGCGGCGACGCCGTTGACTCCGGCGACGCCATTGTCCAGGAACTCCGGAACCACGTGGGCAAGGAAATCGGGCCCATCGCCAAGCCGAAGGCCATCCTGGTGGTCCCGGAACTGCCCAAGACGCGCTCGGGGAAGATCATGCGCCGCCTGCTCAAGGACGTCGCCGAAGGCCGCGACCCGGGCGACGCCACCACCCTCTCGGACCCCACCATCATGCAGCAGATCGCGGCGTCCCTCAGGAAATAGGTAGAGCATCAACGCACGACGGCGGCGCCTGGCTTCACAGCCTGGCGTCGCCGTCGTCGTATGCTGGGACCAGCCCCACCGCCTAGTGAAGGATCTCCTACGATGCTCGCCGTCGCCCGCCACCAGGCTATTTTGGACGCTCTCCAGCGGGAGCGGGTTGTCCGGGTGTCGGACCTTGCCCAGCAGCTGGGTGTGTCCCTGATGACGGTCCGCCGCGACATTGAGGTCCTGGAGGAGGGCGGCCGGCTGGAGCGGATCCACGGCGGCGCCAAAATTCCCGGCGACACCAGCACCCACGAGCCCGGATTCGACCTCAAGTCCACGCAGCTGACCGCGGAGAAGCGTGCCATTGCCGTGGAGGCGGCAACGCTGGTCCAGGAAGGCATGGCGGTGGGGCTCAGCGCGGGAACCACCACCTGGGCCCTGGCCAACGAACTGGTCAACGGACCACAGATCACGGTTGTCACCAACTCGGTACGCATTGCGGACCTGTTCCATCATGCGGCCACGGCAGGCTCCGCCCGGTACAGCTCCACCGTGATCCTGATAGGCGGCGAGCGCACGCCGTCGGACGCCCTGGTGGGCCCCATTGCCACCGCTGCGCTGAAGCAGCTGCACCTGGACGTACTGTTCCTGGGCGTGCACGGGATGGACGCCGACGCCGGCTTTACCACCCCCAACCTGCTGGAGGCCGAGACCGACCGGGCTTTCGTGGCGGCGGCACGCAAAACCGTGGTGCTGGCGGACCATACCAAGTGGGGGTTGCTGGGCATCAGTTCCATCGCCTCGCTGGACGAGGTGGACGAGGTCATCAGCGATCCGGGGTTGGGCCCCGACGCGCAGCGGCTGATCGGCGAGCACACAAAGCTTCGGGTGGCTCCCGCCTAGCCCTGGCTCAGGCGGATTCGCGCCACATGATCACAGTTTCCAGCACCCGCGGCGGGCTAGGCTGTCCGCTCAGCTGTGCCAGGACAAGTTCGGCGGCCGCGCTTCCCAGAAGGTCCGCCGGCTGTCGCACGGTGGAGAGCTGCGGCCTGCACCGCAGCGCCCAGCTGCTGTCGTCGAAGCCCACAATGCCCACGTCTTCAGGCACGCGGCGGCCCGCTTCCTGAAGCGCCGTCATCGCACCGGCAGCCACCGCATCCGATGCAGCAAATACTCCGTCGATGGCCGGATCGCGGCGCAGCAGCTCCTGCATCCCCTCCAGTCCCGCGGCGTAGGTGTACAGCGGGTATTCCACAAGCATCCGCCGGTCGAAACGCCCGCCCATTGCCGCCCGGAAGCCGGCAAGGCGGTCCCGGCCCGAATCCCGGTCCAAGGCGCTGGCAATCATGCCCACCCTCTGCCGCCCGGTTTCCAACAGCCTGTGTGTGATGCTGCGCGCTGCCGCCACATTGTCGATGGCCGCGTACGGCAGGTCCGGGTTTCCGTCAGGATGCCCCACAAAGGCGGCGGGCAGCCCGATGTCGGCGACGGCTGCCGCGATGGGGTCCGAGGCGCGGGCCGAGATGATGACCGCGCCGTCAACGAGGCCGCCGCGCAGGTAATCCGCCACCCTGCGGCTGTCCCGGTCTGAATCGATAATGAGCGAAACCAGCTGATAGTCCGCTTTGGAAAGAACTTCGTTGGCCCCGAGCAGGATCGAGCCGATATTCGGGTCCTCGAAGAGCAGGGAATGGGGCTCGTGGATGATCAGGCCTATCGCCCGCGACTCCTGCTTGACCAGGTTCCGGGCGGCGCTGTTGCGGACGTAGCCTACGCGGGCAATCGCCTCCTCCACGGCCTGCCTGGCCTCGTCGGAGACGTACTTCTCGCCGTTGACCACCCTGGAAACGGTTCCGCGGGAGAGCCCGGCCGCGTCCGCCACATCGTTGATGGTGGCGCGGCGGGCACGGGTGCGGGTCAGGGACATATCTGTACTGTAGCGGAGCTGATGCCACCGGCATCTTTCCAACACCGTTGACAGCCCTGCAGTGTGGCCGATACTCTGTGAACGTTCCCAGATTGCGCGCGTCACAGTCTGCGTGCGCTTCTGGGAACGTTCACAGAAAGTCTGACAACAGCGTCCAATCCGCGGGACTCCCCGGGCTTGCGCGTCTGCTGCACGTCAAAGGAGCAGGGTTGAGTCCCACTACAACGCCGGTTAGGGCACTGTCCGGCAACGGAAAGCTTGTCTACGGCTGCGACTACAACCCGGAACAGTGGGACAGCGCCATCTGGCAGGAGGACGTCCGGCTCATGAAGCAGGCCGGGGTAAACCTGGTAGCCGTCAATATCTTCGGCTGGGCGGAACTGGAACCTTCTTCCCCAGGGGAATACTCGTTCGAACGCCTGGACGAGGTCCTGGAGCTCCTCCAAGCAAACAACATCGGGGTCAACCTGGGAACGGGCACCTCGTCCACACCCGCCTGGCTCACTACCCTGCACCCGGAGATCCTGCCCCAGTCGGCGTCCGGGACCCGCGCCTGGCCGGGCGGGCGCCAGGCCTGGTGCCCCAGTTCGCCGCGGTACAGGGAACACGCACTCAGGCTCGTAGGCGAGATCGTCCGCCGCTACGGCTCCCACCCTGCCGTCCGCTTGTGGCATGTCTCCAACGAGCTTGGCTGCCATAACGCGCTCTGCTATTGCGACGTGTCCGCGGCGGCCTTCCGTGTCTGGCTCAAGGCACGGTACGGCACCCTGGAAGCGCTCAACAGGGCGTGGGGCACCACCTTCTGGTCCCAGCGCTACTCGGGCTGGGAGCAGATCCTTCCCCCAAGGACCACCGTCTCCACGAACAACCCCACGCAGGTTCTCGACTTCCATCGCTTCAGCTCCGATGAACTGCTCGGGTACTACCTGGCGGAAGCTGAAGTCCTCCGGCAGCACAGCAGCGTTCCGGTCACCACCAACTTCATGGTCACAGCCCATATCCGCAACCTGGATTACTGGTCCTGGGCACCGCAGATGGATGTCATCGCCAATGACCACTACCTGGACCACCGGCTTGATGCTCCCGGCACAGAACTCGCCTTTGCTGCCGATGCGACCCGCGGACTCGCCCAGGGCCGGCCTTGGCTGCTGATGGAGCATTCCACGTCGGCAGTGAACTGGCAGCCCCGCAATATCGCCAAGGAACCCGGTGAGATGCTTCGCAACTCGCTGGCCCACCTGGCGCGGGGAGCGGATGGGCTCTGCTTCTTCCAGTGGCGTGCATCCGTCCAGGGCAGTGAAAAATTCCATTCGGCGATGCTGCCCCACGCAGGAACAGACTCCCGGATCTGGCGCGAAGTCCTGGAACTTGGCGGCATCCTCGGAAAACTTGCCGAGGTAGCCGGAACTTCGGTGAAGGCAGAGGCCGCCCTGGTCTTCAGCTGGGAGGCTTGGTGGGCCTACGACCAGGAGTCACACCCCTCCTCGGATGTGCGGTACCTCGACCAGGTTCACGCCATGTACAAGGCACTCTGGGACGCGGGTATCACGGTGGACGTCGTGGCCCCGGGCGCCGACCTGGCCGGCTACAAGCTGGCCGTCGTCCCCGGCCTTTATCTCGTCCGGGAAAGTGAGTCCGCAGTCCTGGCCGATTACGTCAGGAAGGGGGGCACCGCCGTCGTAACGTATTTCAGCGGCATCGTGGACGAGAACGAGACAGTGTTCACCGGAGGTTACCCGGGCGCGTTCCGGGACCTGCTGGGTATCCGTTCCGAGGAGTTCTACCCCCTGCCACCCGGAAAGACCCTGGCCCTGGACAACGGTTCAGTTGCCTCACTCTGGAGTGAGGCAACCCGCCTCGAAGGAGCCGAGGCGATGGTGTCCTTCACCGAAGGGCACCTCGCCGGCACCGCCGCCGTCACTCGCAACCGCCATGGCGCCGGCAATGCCTGGTACATCGGCACGGTCCTTGACCCTTCCTCGCTGCGCGACGTCGTAACCAGGGCGGCAGGTGAGGCGGGGATCGCCATCCTTGCCTCGCCTGCAGGCCTGGAAGTCGTCGTCCGCTCCGGTGGAGACAACAGCTATGTCTTCCTTATCAACCACTCCGAAGAGGACCACAAGTACACCGCCCACGGCCATGAACTGATTGTGGGCGAGGACGTGTCCCACGCCGTCGTTGTTCCCGCGGGCGCCGTCCGCGTCGTCCGAACGTCCAATGCTGTACCCCAAACCGCTGGCCTCAGTGCCGGCCAAAAGGATGATGAAAGTGACTAGACAAAGCACCGCTCCGGCATCGGCCCTGGGGGCGCCGAAGACCCGGAAACCCAAAACCAGCGGCGCCCAGCGGCGTGCGGTCTTCCTGTTCGTTGCGCCGTTCGGCGTCCTTTTTCTTGCTTTTTATGCCGTGCCCATCATTTTTGCGGTGGTGCAGTCCCTGCTGACGGTGGAGCGTAAGGGCACGTTCGGCCGGCCGCAACAGGTCTTTGGGGGGTTTGTGCAGTACCAACAGGTTTTCCAGAACAGCGAATTCTGGGAATCGGTGGGGCGGGTGCTCTTGTTTGGAGTAGTCCAGGTGCCCATCATGCTTGGCCTTGCCCTCCTCTTCGCCCTGCTGCTCGATTCACCTCTTCTCAAGGGCAAGAAATTCTTCCGGCTCGCGTTCTTCGCCCCCTATGCGGTTCCCGGCGTCATCGCCGCCATCATGTGGGGATTCCTGTACTCCCCCTCGCTCTCCCCCTTCGACGCCATCACCTCGCAGGTGAATTTCCTGTCGGCAGAGCTGGTGCTGTGGGCGGTCGCGAACATCGTGACCTGGGTCTACGTGGGCTACAACATGCTGATCATTTACTCGTCCCTGCTGGCCATCCCCACGGAGATCTATGAGGCGGCCCGCCTGGACGGTGCCAGCAACCTCCAGATCGCCTGGCGGATCAAAATCCCGCTGGTGGTCCCGGCCATCATCCTCACCGGAGTGTTCTCCATCATCGGCACGCTCCAACTGCTCGCCGAGCCCCAGACGCTGCGCAGCTTCAGCTCGGCCATCAGCAGCACCTTCACACCAAACCTCGCTGTGTACACAACAGCATCGGTCCCGAACTACAACCTGGCCGCGGCATTCTCGGTGGTACTGGCGCTGGCAACATTCGTTCTTTCCTTCGTCTTCCTCAAGGCAACCCAGCGGAAGGTTTCCCAGTGAGTACAGCAACGGCCAGGGCAGCAGAAAACACGTCCGCACCCCATGCGGCGAATGCCCGCGGGCCCCGTCACAGCGTCATGTCCCGCGGAGCAGCGATGCTCATCATGGGCGTCTTCACGCTCTACTTCCTGACCCCAATCTGGTGGCTGCTGGTGTCTTCGTCCAAGACGGGTGGAGAGATCACCAGCACCGCACCGCTGTGGTTCACTATGGATTCTTTTCCCACATTCATGGACAACCTCGGGGATCTCTTCACTTACAGTGACGGGGTTTTCGGGCGCTGGCTCGCCAACAGCGCCCTTTACGCGGGGGTAGGCGCCCTCCTGGGCACCGTCATCGCGGCCATGTGCGGCTATGCCCTGGCCAAATACGAGTTCCGTGGCCGGGAAGCCCTCTTCAACATCGTGCTCAGCGGGGTCCTGGTCCCGGCGACAGCCCTGGCGCTCCCGCTGTTCCTGATCTTCAGCGAAGTGAAGCTGACCAACACCCTGTGGGCCGTCTTCCTTCCGAGCCTGGTCAGCCCCTTCGGCGTGTACCTTGCCCGCATCTATGCCGCGGCCAGCGTCCCCACCGAGCTCCTGGAAGCTGCGCGGCTCGACGGGTCCTCCGAAGCCAGGACGTTCTTCACGGTCTCAACGCGCCTCATGGCCCCGGCGCTGGTGACCATCTTCCTGTTCCAGTTCGTCGCAATCTGGAACAACTTCTTCCTGCCCCTGATTATGCTCCGCGACCAGGTCCTATTTCCGGTCACGCTCGGCCTCTACGCATGGAACAGCCAAATCAGCCAGATTCCCGAGCTCCGCGTCCTGGTGATCGTCGGCGCACTTGTCTCAATCCTCCCGCTTATCGGAACGTTCCTTGCGCTTCAGCGCTTCTGGAGCAGCGGACTTGGCGCCGGAAGCGTCAAATAGCCCGCTCCCCTTCCCACCCAACGCGTCCCGCGGCTCCCGCCCGGTACACCCCCACTGACCCGGTACACCCCCATTGATAGGAATAGAAATGCGCGCGCATTACGGAAAAGCCACTGCCGCCTTTGCCATTGTTTCAGCGCTGGCCCTCGCCGGCTGCTCAGGCGGCGGAGGCACCACGGAAACCAAGGCCGCCGGATCCTGCGAACCCTCATCCGGTCCGGTCGAGCTGACCTTTACCACCTGGGTCCCCGGCATGGAAAAGGTGGTGGATCTGTGGAACAAGGAAAACGAAAATATCCAGGTCAAGGTACAGACCGGCCCCAACGGCAACTCCGGCACGTACCAGAACTTCTTCAACCAACTGCAGGCGGGCAACGCCCCGGACCTAGGCCAGATCGAATACGACGCCCTGCCCAACTTCCGCGTCCAGGACGGCCTTGAGAACATCGCCGCCTGCGAAGGAGTGTCCGACGCCCGGGACAAGTTCGTTGACTGGACGTGGGGCCAGGTCACCTTCGGCGAGGAAGGCTCCGTCTATGCCATCCCGCAGGACAGCGGACCGATGGCGATGTTCTACCGGGCGGATCTCTTCAAGGAGGCAGGCATCAAGGTTCCCACCACCTGGGACGAATACGCCGCGGCTGCCGAGCAGATTAGAGTCCGCGGTTCGTACATCACCAATTTCCCCCGCAGCGA
This sequence comes from Pseudarthrobacter sp. L1SW, assembly GCF_020809045.1. Lineage (NCBI taxonomy): Bacteria > Bacillati > Actinomycetota > Actinomycetes > Micrococcales > Micrococcaceae > Pseudarthrobacter > Pseudarthrobacter sp. L1SW. The sequence goes on from NZ_CP078079.1 coordinate 3,336,869, forward strand.
TGTCAACTGGTTCGCCGGCAACGTATGGCAGGCAGGCGGGCAGTGGTTTTCAAGCGCCAACGACCAGTGGGAGGTCAACCTGACCGGCGCCGAATCCGAGAAGGTGGCGAACTACTGGCAGGACCTGCTGGACAAGAACCAGGTATCCACGCTGCCGTCCTTCTCCGATGAGTGGAATGCCTCGTTCAATACCGGTCAGCAGTGGACCTGGGTCTCCGCGGTCTGGGGCGCCTCAACGCTGGCCAGCGGTGCCCCAGATACCGCCGGCAAGTGGGCTGTCGCCCCGATGCCTCAGTGGGAAGACGGTGGAAAGCCCGCCGGCAACTGGGGCGGTTCCTCCACCGCAGTCCTGAAGGGCACCAAGCACCCCTACGAGGCATCAAAATTCGCTCTGTGGTTGAACACGGATCCTGAAGCCCTGGCACTGGCCAATGAACTCGGCGGGCTCTACCCGGCTGCGAAGTCGGCCAAGGACCTCGCTGCGTTCACCGGCGGCGTGGACTACTTCGGCGGCCAGAAGATCTACGAAGTTTTCGCCGAGGCATCATCAAACGTCGATCCCAACTTCACCTGGGGCCCCACCATGACCCAGACCTACACCGACGTCTCTGATGGTTTCGGCAAGGCCGTAGGAGGCAACGGCACCCTTCTGGATGCGCTCAAGAACGGCGAAAAGAAGACCATCGATTCCCTCAAGTCCCAGTCGATCCCCGTCAAGGAATAGCCCCAGCGTCAAAGCATGGCTTCCTGAAACAACTGGGCCATCACTTCCGCTGCCGGCGGAGGTGATGGCCCAGGCCATTTAAGGATTTACGTGTCCCGGGGAACCACCCTCGGATGGCGTCCAAGGGCAGCCGCAGGACTGCCTGATCTGGAGTTTCGTGGGGAAAATCCGGTGCCGTGGCGTCTCCCCGCGGGTTGCCCCCACCAGAGCGGCAACCGCCGCTTCGGCCATGGCGGCTACGGGCTGCTCCACGGTGGTGAGCGGCGGCCACGAGTACTCGGCTTCGATGGAACCGTCGAAGGACACTACGGCTATCTCACCTGGAACATCCAAGCCCGCCTCATGCACCGCCCGCAACAGGCCCACTGCCTGTGTGTCCGAGGTGGCAAAGATGGCAGTCGGCCGGTTCACCGAGGCAATCAGGCGCTGGCCCGCGAGGTAGCCCCCGGGCCACGTGAATCCGCTGTAGACGATGGGCCCCTCCGGCAGACCGGCAGCCTGCAAAGCCTGGCGCCAGCCCACCTCGCGGCCATCGAGGCTGCCGGATACGTTGGTGCCCATGGCCAGCCCGATGTTGGTATGGCCATGGCCGATGAGGTGTTCCACGGCCATCCGCGCCCCCTCGGCCAGGTCCACGCCAATACTGTTGAACCCCGGGGCGTCCCGCTCCTGGTTCAGAAGGACCGCCGGGATGTCTGCCGTTTCCAGTACCTCAAGGTCCGGTTCAAAAAGGACGCTGGCCAGCAGGACGCCGTCCACCTGGCGGGCAGCCAGGTTGCGCACGTTTCGGCGCTCCTTGGCGAGGTTCCCGTCGGAATTGCTGAGCACCAGTGCGTAGCCGCGCTCCGCGGCGGCGTCCTCAACAGCGTGGGCGAACTGCGAGAAGAACGGGTTGCTGTTGTCCGGGATAACCAGTCCGAGTGTCTCGCTGGAGCCCAGCTTGAGCGCGCGGGCCGCCGCGTTGGGGCGGTAGCCCAGGACACGGATGGCATCCTGGACCTTCGCTTCGGTGGCCGGGGCCACTTTCTTGGGTCCGCCGTTGACCACGTAGCTGACGACGGCGGTGCTTACGCCGGCATAGCGCGCAACATCCTTGCGGGTTACGGGGCCGCCTCGCGCGGCCTGTACTGCCGGAGTAGTCATGCTGTCCATATTAGGTACCCGTACCCGGCGCATCGCCAAAGTCACGGATGGGGAGCCGTTCGCCGTTGTTGAGGGCGGACTGGTGGGCAACGATCCCGGGAAGGGTGAAGCGGGCGGCCACCCAGGCGTTCACCGGAGGCAGGGTGCCGTTGTTGACCGCAGTCACGAAGTCGTCCACCAGGAAATGGTGGCTGCCCTCGTGGCCGTTGGGCGCGCCCAGGAACTCCTCCGGAAGCCGCCCGGGATCATGGACCGGGGCCAGGCCGGAGACGAAGGCGTCCCTCAGTTCTGGTGCAACGTTCGCCAGCGAGGGGTCATCGAGGGGGATGCTGGGCCGCGTCTCCATCTGTTCGGAGATGTCGTGGACGTTCTGCTTGTCCTGCCAGACGGACACCTTGGCGAGCTGCTCGAAGCTGGCCTCCGTTCCGAAGAACCGGAACCGTGACTCGCGGATGTGGGAGGGGTAGCCCACCCGGCGCATCTCGTTGGTGCGCATTACCCCGCCGTCGTTCAGCTCAAACAGCGCGGTGGCGTTGGAGAAGTCGTTGCCGAACATGCTGACGTCCTTGTCAAAAACACCGTCGTTGCGGTCATCCCTGACGCCCACACAGCTGACGCTGACTGCGTGCGCCGGGACTGCTCCCAGCACGCCGCCAACAGCGTGGGTGGGGTACAGCATGGGCGGGTAGCTGGCGGTTTCCTTCCAGCGGTCGCCGCCGCTGTACTGGTACGCCTCGTAGAAGCCCAGATCCATGTCGTGGACGTAGTCCCCTTCGGAATAGAAGATCCGGCCGAACTTGCCGGCAGCATGTTGGTTCCGCGCGTACACCGTGGCCGGGTTGTAGTAGCTGGTCTCACCCATCATGTACACCAGGCCGGTTTCCCGGACGGCCTCGATGATCCGCGCTATTTCCTCTTCCGAAATGGCCATGGGAACAGCCGAATAGACGTGCTTGCCCGCCCGGAGCGCCTGCTCCACGAGCGGACCATGGGTCCAGCGCTGCGTGAAGACCGCCACGGCGTCGACGTCGGAGGCCAGGAGGTCCTCGAAAGTCGCCATCGTGCTGGCCAAGCGGTATCGCTCCACGGCCTCGGCGGCGCGGCGGGGAACGTCGTCGACGGCGAAGACGCTGCTGACGCCCGGGTGGAGGTTGAACAGGTGTGCGAACTGTGCGCCGAACTGGCCCACTCCCACCACGCCAATTGAAAACGTCATCGTCTGCCTTTCAAGGAGTCTTGGGAGTGGCGCGGCAAGCGCTCTCCGTGCGGCTTCCCAGTGTTTCATCGCTTTCTACTCGAGTCAACAACCCAGTGAATGGACTAAAACCCATTCGGGAGAATAAAAAATTGGCTCTTGCCGTCAGCTAATCTACTCGTGTAGATTGCTTCTCGAGTTGTTATCCACATCACAGTCAGGAAAGGGTCGACGATGACCACCCTTGCCAAGCACGCGAGACCAACACCATCCACGTCGGGCGGCCCACGCCCATCCGGCGGATACCGCCGGCTGGGTGATCTGAAGATCGCCCTGCTCTTCATTGCTCCGGCGATGATCGGGTTCATCGTCTTCTACGTTGTCCCGACGATTCGCGGCGTGTACCTCAGCTTCACCGAATACAACATCCTCGGAGACCCGGAATGGGTGGGGATGGGGAATTACACCGCCATCGCCAAGGATCCCCTCTTCTGGAACTCCCTGGCTGTCACCGGACAGTACGTTTTCCTGAACATCGTCCTCCAAACGGCCCTCGCCCTGGGCCTGGCACTCCTGATGCACCAGGTGGCCAAGTCCACCATCATCCGTGGAGCCCTGCTGCTGCCGTACCTGATGTCCAACGTCATAGCGGCACTGCTGTGGTTCTGGATGCTCGATTACCAGATCGGCGTGGTCAACCAGTTCATCGAGTGGGCCGGGCTGTCCCGCGTGGCCTTCTTTGGCAGTGAAGAATGGGCCATCCCCACCCAGGCGCTGATCAACACATGGCGGCACATGGGTTACACCGCGCTGCTGATCTTTGCCGGCCTGCAGGCTATCCCCGGCCACGTGTATGAGGTGGCGAAGCTGGACGGCGCGACCCCGTTCCAGACCTTTGCCAAAATCACCATTCCGCTGCTGCGGCCTGTGCTGGTCCTCGTCCTGGTTGTCACGGTGGTTGGTTCCTTCCAGGTATTCGACACCGTTGCCGTCACCACAGCCGGCGGGCCGGTGAACGCCACCCGCGTGATCCAGTACTACATCTACCAGCGGGCCTTCACCGAGTCGGACTTCGGCTACGGATCCGCCATCGCCGTCATTCTCTTCCTCATCCTCGCCCTGGTGGCCTTCATCCAGATGAAGTTCCTCAAGGGCAACGAGTCGGACCTGGACTAAGGAGTCCTCCATGACTACCACCACAAACCGTGCGCCGCTGCCAGCCGCAACCCGCCGCCGTCGGCCCTTCAACGTCCGCCGCGCAGGCGCCTGGGCCCTCCTGGTCCTCGCCATCGCAGTCTCAGTCCTTCCTTTCCTCTGGGTCCTGCGCACGGCGCTGTCCACCAACAACGCCCTGGCCACCAACGCCACCAGCCTCTTGCCGGCAGAATTCACCTTCGGGGCCTTCAAACGGGTTTTCGGCCTGCAGTCACCGGCTGAGGCGGTGGCGGAAGGCGGCTCCGGCGCAGCCATCGACTTCTGGCTCTACCTGCGCAACTCCATCGTCTTCTCCTCGATCACCACAGCAGGCGCAGTGTTCTTCAGTGCGATGGCCGCCTATGCCTTTGCCCGGCTGCGTTGGAAGGGCCGGAACGCCGTCTTCAGCCTCTTCCTTGGCACCATGCTGGTCCCGCCGATCTTCACCGCCCTGCCCAACTTCCTGCTGATCAAGAACCTGGACCTGCTCAACACCATGCTGGGAATGGTCCTGCCGTACGTCTTCATGACGCCGTTTGCCATCTTCTTCCTCCGCCAGTTCTTCCTGAACATGTCCAGGGAGGTGGAAGAGGCGGCCATGCTCGACGGCGCCAAGCACCTGCGCATTTTCTTCCAGATTGTGCTTCCCAACGCCGCCGCCCCGATTGCCACACTGGCGCTCCTTACATTCATCGGCCAGTGGAACGAATACTTCTGGCCGCTCCTGGTCGGTTCCCAGGACGACGTCCGCGTGCTGCAGGTTGGCCTCGGCGTCTTCAAGTCGCAGTCCCCGCAGGGCGCGCCGGACTGGTCCGGCCTGATGGCGGCGACCCTCATTTCGGCCCTCCCCGTCCTGATCCTCTTCGCCGCCTTCGGCAAGAAAATCGTCAACTCCATCGGCTTCTCCGGCATCAAATAAGAACCCCATTCCCCGCCTCCCCTCCCATCCCCAAAAGGAAAGTAGAACCATGAAGAAATCCCTCGGCGCCGTTGCCGTTGCCGCAGCTGTGGCACTCTCCCTGTCCGCCTGCAGCGGATCCTCCTCCTCGGCAGAATCAGCCAAGGGCGAGATCAGCTACTGGCTCTGGGACGCCAACCAGCTCCCCGCCTACCAGCAGTGCGCCGACGACTTCACCAAGGCCAACCCGGACATCAAGGTCAAGATCACCCAGCGCGGCTGGGACGACTACTGGAGCACCCTCACCAACGGCTTTGTTGGCGGCACCGCACCGGACGTGTTCACCAACCACCTGGGACGCTACGGCGAACTGGCAGAAAACAAGCAGCTGCTGGCCATCGACGACGCCGTGCAGAAGGACAACATCGAGCTGACCGCCTACAACGAAGGCCTCGCCGACCTCTGGGTGGGCCAGGACGGCAAGCGCTACGGCCTGCCGAAGGACTGGGACACCATCGGCCTCTTCTATAACAAGGCCATGCTCGCCGGCGCCGGGGTCAGCGAGGACCAGATGAAGGACCTCACCTGGAACCCGGAGGACGGCGGCAGCTACGAGAAGGTCATCGCACACCTCACCGTGGACAAGAGCGGCAAGCGCGGCGACGAGCCCGGCTTCGACAAGAACAACGTGGAGGTCTACGGGCTGGGCCTGAACGGCGGCGGCGACTCCTCGGGCCAGACCGAGTGGAGCTACCTCACCAACACCACCGGCTGGTCCCACACGGACAAGAACCCGTGGGGCACCCACTACAACTATGACGACCCCAAGTTCCAGGCAAGCATGGAGTGGTTCGCCGGGCTGGCCGACAAGGGCTACATGCCCAAGCTGGAGACCACCGTCGGTGCGGCCATGGCCGACACCTTTGCTGCCGGCAAGTCCGCCATCAACGCCCACGGCTCGTGGATGATCGGGCAGTACACCGGCTACAAGGGCATCGAGGTGGGCATCGCGCCCACCCCTATTGGCCCCGAAGGCGAGCGCGCCTCCATGTTCAACGGCCTGGCTGATTCCATCTGGGCGGGCACCAAGAAGAAGGACGCGTCCATCAAGTGGGTGGAGTACCTTGCCTCTGCTGACTGCCAGGACGTCGTCGCCTCCAAGGCGGTCGTCTTCCCGGCTTTGAAGGCCTCGTCGGAGAAGGCCGAAGAAGCCTTCAAGGCCAAGGGCGTGGACGTCACCGCCTTCACCGAGCACGTCAAGAACAAGACCACCTTCCTGTACCCGATCACGGACAACACCGCCAAGGTCAAGGGCATCATGGAGCCGGCCATGGACGCCGTGGTTTCCGGCAAGGCGCCGGCGAGCTCCCTCACCCAGGCCAACGAACAGGTCAACGCCCTCTTCAAGTAGGCCCCGAATCCGTGGCTGCGTATATGGTCGCAGCCACCACCCGGCTGGATGCCGTCGCCCCTCCTCGCGGCGGCGGCATCCACCACACCCACTGGACTGATGACCCACGCTTCCGGGTCTACACGCACGAATCAACACTGAAAGAGATCTTATGGACCCCCTCCACCTCCGTTCCGCCGGCACCAGCCTGGTGATCAGCTTCGACAGCGGAGAGGCCGAGGTCATCCATTGGGGTGCGGACCTGGGCACCACCTTGCCGGACCTGGCCATCCTCACCGCCCCGGTCCCCCACTCCGCCATCGACGCGCGCGTTCCGGCGGGCCTCCTCCCCCAGGCTTCGTCGTCGTGGCGCGGCAGGGCCGCCCTGCGCGGTTCCAGGACGGCCGACGGCGTCTCCGGACTTGATTTCTCGCCCCGACTCCGCGTTGTCACGGCCAGCGTCGCCGGCGGTTCTGCCACCATCGTCCAGTCGGATCCTGATGCCGGACTCACGGTGGAATCCGCCCTCTCCCTGCACGACGGCGGCCTGCTGGAGCTGCGGCACACCGTCACCAACGACGGCACCACCCCTTACCAGCTCGACGAACTGGCGACCGTCCTCCCGGTGGCGCCTGACGCCGTCGAACTCCTCGACCTCACCGGCCGCTGGTGCCGCGAACGCCACCCGCAGCGCCGGGCCATCCAGCAGGGGACGTGGGTCAGGACCGGCCGGCACGGCCGCACCGGGCACGACTCCTCCCTGCTGTTCGCCGCCGGCACGGCCGGCTTTGGAAACCGGCATGGCAAAGTCTGGGCAACGCACCTGGCATGGAGCGGCAACCACGAGCAGTTTGCCGACACCATCGGTGATGGCCGAACCATGATTGGCGGTTCAGAGCTCCTGGGCCCTGCCGAGGTCATCCTTCAGGCAGGCGGAAGCTACACAACGCCCGCCCTGTTCGCCGCCTACTCTGACAAGGGACTGGACGGGGTCACCGAAGCCTTCTACAGCTGGTTCCGGTCCCGGCCGCACCACGTGCTCCCCGCCGCTTCCACGGGCCAACCCGCCGGAAAGCCGCGCCCGGTGGTGCTCAACACCTGGGAGGCCGTCTACTTTGACCACAACCTGGACACGCTGATTGAGCTGGCCGAGTCCGCCGCCGATCTTGGCGTGGAGCGCTTCGTGCTCGACGACGGCTGGTTCCGCGGCCGCCGCGACGACCACGCCGGCCTCGGCGACTGGTACGTGGATGAAAGCCTGTGGCCCAAGGGGCTGACGCCGCTCATCGAGGCCGTCACCTCGCGCGGCATGGAGTTCGGGCTCTGGGTGGAGCCGGAAATGGTCAACCTGGATTCGGACATTGCCCGGGCACATCCGGACTGGATTGTTGGCCCGTCAGCCGTCCACCACAAGGACGGCGGGCGCCTTCCCTTGGAATGGCGCAACCAGCACATAATCGACCTGGTGAACCCCGAAGCGTGGCAGTACATCTTCAGCCGTATCGATGCGCTCCTCAGCGAAAACAACATCAGCTACCTGAAGTGGGACCAGAACCGGGACCTCATCGAGCATGGCCATGCCGGCCGCTCCTCGGTCCATGAGCAGACCCTGGCCGCCTACCGGCTGTTCGACGAGCTCCGCAAAGCACATCCCGGCGTCGAAATCGAATCCTGCTCCTCCGGTGGGGCACGCGTGGACCTGGGGATCCTGGAGCGGACGGACCGGATCTGGGGCTCCGACTGCAACGATGCGCTGGAGCGGCAGACCATCCAGCGCTGGACCGGCGCGGTGGTCCCGCCGGAACTGGTGGGCAGCCACATCGGCCCCACCACCTCGCACACCACCGCCCGCACGCACGATCTCTCCTTCCGCGCCATTTCCGCGCTGTTCGGCCATTTCGGCATGGAATGGGATGTCCGGCAGGTCACCGGTGCTGAGCGTGAAGAACTCAAGCGCTTCATCGCCCTGTTCAAGGAACACCGCGGACTGATCCACAGCGGCCGCCGCATCCACGCGGACGTTGCCGGCGACGCCCTGCTGCTGCACGGCGTCGTCACGGAGGCGCCTGCGGCCGAAGGCACGACGGCGGGCCTGTTCGCCCTGGTGAGCACCCGCACCTCCGCTGCCGAGGTGCCGGGCCGGCTGGGCATCCCCGGGCTGGACCCAGACCGGAGCTACAGCGCAGAAGCAATCTTCCCCACCCCGGACGACGCCGATTACGGCCACACGTACACCCAGGTGCAGCCGCCGGCCTGGCTGGCGGACGGAGCGGTGGCAACCGGACGCTTCTTCGCCGAGGTGGGCCTGCCCATGCCCAACCTGAACCCCGAGCACGCGCTGCTGGTGAAGTTCACCGCGCTTTAGGAACCATCGATTGCTCCGCGGGTGTCGTTTTCACGCTTCATAACGCGCGGGCCCACGCCGGCAGGGTTCCCTGGCCGTGGAACCGCCCCGGCGAGGGCCCCGGCCCGAGCTTGCGAGGGCAGGGAGCCGGTGCGGCCTTGCGAGGCTAGGGGGCCGGTGGGGACCAATCGATGGGGAGCGGACGTAAGAATGCGCGGCGCCCAAAGCCAGCCGATAGATTGTCATCCATGAATGAAGCCTCCACCGACCCTGCCGCCCGCCGCACCATCCTGGTGATCAACGGACCCAACCTGAACCTGTTGGGCACCCGCGAGCCGGAAAAGTACGGCACCTCCACGCTGGCGGATGTGGAGCAGTTGGCGGCGGCAGCCGCCGAGGCCCACGGCTTCACGGCCGAATGCGTCCAGTCCAACCATGAAGGCGTCCTGCTCGACGTTATTCACGCCGCCCGGAGCAACGCCGCGGGCATCGTCATCAATGCGGGGGCCTTCACCCACACCTCAGTAGCCCTGCGCGACGCCCTCGCTGCCGTGCAGCTCCCCGCCGTCGAAGTCCACATCACCAATGTGCACCAGCGGGAAGAATTCCGGCACCACTCGTTCCTGTCCCCGGTCTGCTCCGCGGTCATCGTGGGCGCCGGGGTGACCGGCTACAGGCTGGCCATCGACTACCTGGCCGAAGTCCTCTAGCCGCTACTTCTGGATGCACTGCCCGGCAGACACGGGGGCACTCAACGACGCCGCCTGTGTGGCCACGGGGTTCAGGTCATCCATGGTGATGGCAAATCCCATGTCCGTGTCCGAGGTGGCCTTGGCGAAGATCACCCCTGCCACTTGCCCCCCGGTGGTCAGCAGCGGGCCGCCCGAGTTCCCGGGCTGCACGTCCCCGGCCAGGCGGTAGATCTCCTCCGGGGACGCGTTGTTGCCGTAGATGTCAGGCACCATCACCGTGGTGATGTCCTGGACCGTGGCGGGCTTGGACTGGAAAGGGCCGCCGTGGGGGTAGCCGGCAAAGGCGGCGGGGCTGCCGTTGGGCAGGTCCGCGCTCAGTGCCAGCGGATCCGCGGGGAGGTTGTCCACGGCGAGCACCGCGAGGTCATGCTTGGTGTCGAAGTAGACGACGCGCCCGGGCATCGCCCCGCCGTCGGGCAGTTCCACCACCGGCTCCGACACGCCCGCCACAACATGCGCGTTGGTGACCACCCGGTCCGTGGAAACCACAAACCCGGTGCCTGTCTGGTTCTGGCCGCACTGGTAGGCGGTGCCCGCGATCCTGAGCACGGAACCGGCGGCGCGGTTGAGGGCGGGTGTATCGGTGCTGGCGTTCGGCACCGGCACCGCCGGCCCCTGTTCCAGGCCCTCAAGCAGTGTGGGAATGCCGTTGCCGATCACTGTGGAGCGAAGCTGCGCCATAGTGGCCTTGACGGGGTCCGGGGTCAGGCCATCGATAAAGCGGATGACCTTTGATTCAGCCAACTGCTGGGACACAAGCGGCACGCCCAGGGAGCTGATGCTGAAGGCCAGCATGGACATCACCAGCGCGGAAACCACCACGTTGACGGCTCCGCCGATCAGGCGGTCCACCGCGCGCAGGGGCCGGATCCGCACCGCGCCGCGGATATGCCGGCCCGCCATTGTCCCCAGGCCATGTCCCAGGACCACCAGTACGACGGCGGCTGCCACAATGGCGGTCAGCCTCCATCCGGAGTCCTGGACAAAGTCGCTCACCAGGGGAACTGCAAAAAAGGCTGCCACTGCTCCGGCAGCAAAGCCCGCAATACCGCCGGCTGTCACCAGGAAACCGTTGCGCAGGCCGTAAACCAGATAGGACAGCAACGCCAGGATCAGGACCAGGTCCAGGACAGTCAAGCCGACCACTGAGGCTCCTTATTAAGCAGTTGAAACCCCATTCTAATGTTGGACGCTGACAATATTCTGGACAGCTCCCCGCCCTGCTGGCCCTCGGCAGTCCCCTAGCCCGCCGCCTTCCATGCCATCCGCGATTGGTCCGGACCGGCCGTTCCGGCCCTGCATCAGGGCGTTTTGACTGCCAAGTTCGTCACAGAACCTTGAAAATTCTGAAACAATGGCACAAGCGCCACAGCCGACACTTTTATTCAGGAGATTTCATGGACATCGAGGTACTGCGCCGAGCACCCCTTTTCGCCACGCTCGACGACGACGCATTCCGTCTGCTGACGGACGAGCTCACCGAGGTGGACCTGTCCCGCGGCGCTTCGGTGTTCCGTGAGGGCGACCAGGGCGACCAGCTTTACTTCATCGTCTCCGGCAAGGTGAAGCTCGGCCGCACCTCACCCGATGGCCGCGAATCGCTCCTGGCAATCCTGGGCCCGGGTGAACTCTTCGGCGAGATGGCCCTCTTCGATCCAAGCCCGCGCACCGCAACTGCAACCGCCGTCTCGGAGACCCGCCTTGCGGGCCTCCGGAATGAGAGCCTGAACACACTGCTCCGCACCCGACCCGAGGTCTCCGCACAGTTGCTGCAAGCCTTGGCCCGCCGCCTGCGCCGCACCAACGATTCGCTGTCCGACCTCGTATTCTCCGATGTTCCCGGCCGCGTTGCCAAGGCCCTGCTTGACCTGGCAGACCGCTTCGGCCGCCCGGCAACGGACGGTGTCCTGGTGGCCCACGAGCTCACCCAGGAAGAACTCGCCCAGCTGGTCGGTGCGTCCCGCGAAACCGTCAACAAGGCCCTCGCCGAATTCGTCCAGCGCGGCTGGCTCCGGCTCGAAGCCCGCGCCGTTGTCATCCTGGACATGCAGCGCCTCCGCCAGCGCTCCCGCTAGCACCCCACCGCCCCAGCCCCGGCCCCGGCCCCGGCCAAACGCTCTCTCACTCGATGCGCTAAAACCACCGACGCTCTCCCACTCGATGCGGTAAAACCACGGACGCTCTCTCACTCGATGCGCTAAAACCACGGACGCTCTCTCACTTTCCTCAGGAAAGCGAGAGAGCGTCAGTGGAAAACCAGCGTTAAGTGAGAGAGCGTCCGTGGAAAACCAGCGTTAAGTGAGAGAGCGTCGCAAGTGGGCCGGGCTTCGAGCGGGCCCGGCCCACCCGCGGAACTACCGCTCGCGCTGGGGGTCGTCCGGGGTTGTCTTGGCGGCCTCGACTTCGAGCATGAGCTTGCCATCCTCTTCAACCAGGACCGGCTGGTAGACGTGGGCCTTGCGCTTGTAGCTCAGGTAGGCGATGCAGCCGTTGGCCATGGCCATCTTTTCGAGCATGATTTCGGAGCCCGGGACCAGGAGCTCGCCCAAGGTTCGGCCCACCGTGTTTTCCTGGCCCACCTCATCGCCCAGGGCGGTGGTATCACGTTCAGCGATCAGGTCGGCAGCATTCACCCAGCGCCCCCAGACGCCCTTGCCGTCCAGCAGGGTGGGCTGTTGGTTCAGGGGCACTGTGGCCGCGAAGTAGCGGGTGTCGAACCGGCGGTGCGCGAAATCCGGGCTGCGCCAGTTGACCAGGGACTTCAGCAGGTCTGTCCGGACGGACAATCCCCGCTTTGCCAGGACTTCCGGAAACGTCTTTTCCTGCTCCGCAACGGCAACGCGGGCACGCATCCACTCGGGGGTTGACGTCGCTTCAACCGTACTGGCCATGTCTGGGCCGGCCAGCAACACACCCGTTTCCTCGAAGAGTTCGCGGATGGCGCCCAGCACGTGTCGCCGCGCCAGTCCGACGTCGTCCGTTCCCATCTGCTCAGCCCAATGCTGGGGCGAGGGACCCAACCAACCGACCGGATCGTCGTCGGCCGCGTCCAGCGACCCGCCGGGGAAGGCGAGGACGCCCAGCGGCGAGGACCCCGGCCGGTAGGCCAGCCAGGTTTCCAGGCCCGTGGGGGAATCGCGCAGGAGGACCACCGAGGAGGCAAGGCGGGCCGCGCGGGGCGTCCGCTCGCCGTGTTCGAGCCAGCTCTGCGCGGCCCCTTCAAGGTCCTGGGGAAGAGCAAAAAGCCGTCGAGCTAGCTGAGGCAAGAGAAACGACCGGTCCTAGCTGAATTCCGCTATGAGTTCGACCTCAACGGGAGAATCGAGCGGCAGCACGGAGACGCCGACGGCGGAACGGGCGTGCTGCCCCGCGTCACCGAGCACGCGCCCCAGCAATTCCGAGGCGCCGTTGATGACGCCCGGCTGTCCTGTGAAGGACGGATCGGACGAGACGAAACCCACAACTTTGACAATGCGGGTGATCCGGTCAAGGTCCCCAATGACGCTCTTGACAGCTGCCAGGGCGTTGACGGCGCAGATCGCCGCGAACCGCTGGGCGTCTTCGGGGGAAACCGTGGGCTCGTCGGCGAAGCCTTCGGTTCCTGCCGACACTTTGCCGGTTGCCGGGAGTTTGCCGTTAATGAAGGGCAGCTGTCCCGAGGTGTATACGTGGTTGCCGGAGATCACGGCAGGGACGTAGGCGGCCACCGGTGCGGCGACCTCGGGCAGGGCGAGCCCCAGGTCTGCCAGCCGCTGCTCAACAGCCGAAACAGGCGCCGTTGCCGCGCCGGGAGCAGCCTCTGCGGAGGTGCCCATGCTACTGCTTCTCCCTCTTGAGGTAGGCGACCAGGCCGTTGCCGTCCGGTCCGGGGACCACTTGGACAAGCTCCCAGCCGTCGTCTCCCCACTGGTCCAGGATCTGCTTTGTGGCGTGAATAATGAGCGGAATCGTCGCGTACTCCCATTTGGTCATGAGAGAAAGACTAGTCCTTGCCGGTAAAGTGGAAAACATGGCGACTCGTACGAACCCATTATTCGACACTGCCACCACCCTTGGTAAGATCCTCGTTTTCCTTGGCGTGAGTGCTATTTGCGGTGTCCTGGTAGCAGGCCTGCTGGTTCCCGCGGCGGCCGTTTCAGGCAGCGCAGCGAGCGGTTCCATCGAGTTCTTCGACACCCTTCCGGCTGAGCTGAAGGTTGACCCGCCCAACCAGACCACCAGGATCCTGGCCGCGGACGGCAGCGAGATCGCCAGCGTCTACACCGAGAACCGCACCAAGGTCGCCCTGGACCAGATCTCGCCCTTCGTTAAGGAAGCTGTCATCGCCGTCGAGGACAGCCGTTTTTATGATCACGGGGGCGTGGACACGACCGGTATCCTCCGCGCGCTGGTCAGCACCGCCCGCGGCAACAAGCAGGGCGCATCCACCATCACGCAGCAGTACGTGAACAACGTCCTCAACGCCAACCTCGCAGCCGAGGGCAACGAGGACCAGATCAAGCTCAACGGTGTGAACAAGGGCGTGGGCGACAAGCTCCGCGAGATGAAGCTGGCCATCGCCCTGGAAAAGGAGTTCAGCAAGGAGCAGATCCTTGAGGGCTACCTGAACATCGTCTTCTTCAACCGCGACGCCTACGGCATCGAGGCCGCGTCCCGCTTCTTCTTCAGCACCAGCGCCAAGGACCTCACCCTTCCGCAGGCGGCGCTGCTGGCCGGACTCGTCAACAGCCCGTCCGCATTCGACCCCATCAACAATCCGGAGAACGCCAAGCAGCGCCGCGACCTGGTGCTGGGCCTGATGCTGGGCCAGCGAAAGATCACCCAGGCGGAGCATGATGCCGCCGTGGCCACCCCCGTGGAGACCAAGGTGACACAGCCCAAGCAGGGCTGCGCCTACGCGTCCACCGCACCCTACTTCTGCGACTACGTGCTGCACCTGCTGGAGAACAACCCGGCGTACGGCGCGGACCGTGAAGAGCGCCTCCGCCTCATCTACGGCGGCGGCCTGACCATCACCACCACGCTGGACCCGAACGCCCAGGCCGTGGCGCAGGAGCAGGTCAACGCCTCAGCCGGCGCCAACCCGGACAAATGGGGTGCCGCCATGGTCTCCGTGCAGCCCAACACCGGCAAGATCGTCTCGATGGCCCAGAACACCTCCTTCCTGCCCGCCGAAGGCGCCTTCGATTCCCAGGTGAACTTCAACGTGGACAAGCTGGACAAGGACGGCAACGACCTCAACGGCCTCGGCGGCGCCCAGCCCGGCTCTACCATGAAGCCGTTCACCTTCGCTGAATGGCTCAACGAGGGCAAGTCCATGAATACCGTGGTCAACGCGGCCCAGCGCCGCTACCCGCTGAACTTCCCGTGGCGCAACAGCTGCGGCCAGGTCACGGGCGCCTACAACACGGCGCAGAAGTCGCTCGGCGCCGCCGACGATCTTCAGAACGCCGAACCACAGTGGTACCGCCCGCTGTCGGTCCTGGAGGGCCTGTACAACTCCATCAACACCGTGACTTTCGCTTCGGCGGCGCAGCTGGACTTCTGCGGAATCCAGAAGATCGTGGACGCCACCGGCCTTCACGGCGGCCTTCCCGCTGATGGTGACCCGAACCCGAAGATCAACATGTCCACGCTGGGCAACCTGCTGGGTTCCACCCAGACGGCCCCGCTGACCATGGCCAGCGCCTTCGCCACGTTCGCGAACGACGGCAAGTACTGCGAACCCATCGCCATCACTGCTGTGACCGACCAGACCGGGGCGACCCTGCCGGCACAATCCAGCAGCTGCCGGGACGCGGTCAAGCCTGAGGTTGCCCGCGGCGTGAACTACGCACTCCAGGAAGTCCTGAACCGCGGCTCCGGTTCACTGATCCAGCCCAGGATTTCCACCCGCACCAGCTTCCCGATCGGTGCCAAGACCGGTACGTCCAACAACAACGGGTCCACCTGGGTTGTAGGACACACCACGGGCCTGGCCACGGCTGCCTGGTTTGGCGACGCACTCGGCGCCCAGGACCGGTCCGGCCAGAACATCACGGTCAACGGGAAGTTCTACCCCGGCATCGACGGTTACATGATCGCCGGCCCGATGTTCTCGAACTTCATGTCCCGGATCGCGCCGGCCTACGGCACCAACCCGTTCCCGGCCCCGCCCAGCAACCTCCTGAACGGCGGCACCGGCAGCCGCACGCCCGCCACGACGGCACCGCAGGCAACCCAGGCACCGGCTCCGGCACCCGCCACCCAGCCCGCCCCCGCGCCCGCGCCGGGCAACAGCGATAAGAACAAGAACTAGCCGCCGATGATTTCAACCAGCGAGTTGGCCAGCCGCGCCCGGACCATCGGGCGCGGCTTTGCCGTCACCGCAGGGACCGGGGCCGCCGCGGGAATGGCCGCTTTCGGGTACGGCCTGTGGGAGAAAAACCAGTTTGTGCTCCGCGAAGAGACCGTGGCCATCCTGCCGCCGGGAAAGAACCCGTTCCGGATCCTGCACCTGAGTGACATCCACTTTGTTCCGGGCCAGAAGAAGAAGGCTGCATGGCTGCAGTCCCTGGCCGAGCTCCAGCCGGACCTGGTGGTGAACACGGGCGACAATCTCAGCCATGCCAAGGCGGTGGATCCCCTCCTGGCCGCGCTCCGCCCGCTGCTGGAGTTCCCCGGTGTCTTTGTCCCCGGCTCCAATGATTACTTCGCCCCCAGCCTCAAGAATCCCGCCTCGTACCTGCTGGGGCCGTCCAAGGCCAAGCCCAAGCCGACGGCGCTGGACTGGCCGCGGCTGCGGTCAGGGTTCGGGATGGGCGGCTGGGTGGACCTGACCAACCGCCACCAGTCCCTGGTCCTGAACGGCATGCGCTTTGACTTCTCCGGAGTGGACGATCCCCACCTGCAGCGCGAGCGGTACGCAGGGTGGCCGCGCGGGACCGTGAACCAGGACGCCGCGGACCACCTCAAGGTGGCCGTGATCCATGCGCCGTACCAGCGGGTGCTGGACCATTTCACGGAGGACGGCGCTGACCTCCTGCTCGCCGGCCACACCCATGGCGGGCAGCTGTGCATCCCTGGCTATGGCGCACTGGTGGCCAATTGCGACCTCCCCACCTGGCGGGCGAAGGGCCTGCATGACTGGAGCAGCAACGGACGCACGACGCCGGTCAACGTCTCGGGCGGCATCGGCACCTCGCGCTTCGCCCCGGTGAGGATCGCCTGCCGGCCGGAGGCCGTCCTGCTGACCCTGACCTCACCCGCCTGACTCCGTCGCCCTGTCCCTGACAGCTCCCCACGGGCATGTTTGGGGACCAGGAGTGATGGGGCATCGGGGCAGTTGAAGTGTCTGTGAATCGCCTCACGCCATGGCATAGGGTAGTTGCTACGGGAAACTACATTCGTTTTAGAGCTTGAGAAGCGGTCATGGCCAGGCAAACTCCATTTTTTCGATCGATCAGTCGTCTCTACCCCCATGTCCGGCCCATCATTCCCCGGCTCGTGCTGGGACTCCTTTGCGCGTTGCTGGCCAGCGTGGTGGCCCTGGCAATCCCCCAGGTCCTGAGGGTCCTGGTCAACGAATCGCTGCAGCCGGGCGGCGCCACCGGGGCGGTCTGGCTGTCGGCCGGGATCATCCTGGTCCTGGGCGTCGCAGAAGCGGGACTGGTGGCACTCCGCCGGCAGTTCGTCATCAATCCGGCCACCACAGTGGAAACCCGGATGCGCGTCTCCCTCTATGACCATCTCCAGGAACTGACGGTCTCCTTCCACGACCGCTGGGGTTCCGGCCAGCTCCTGTCCCGCGCCATGACCGACCTGAATTTCCTGCGCCGCTGGATGGCGTTCGGGGCCATCATGCTGGTGGTCACCACGCTCACCGTGATCATCGGCATAACCGTCATGTTCACCATGAGCTGGCAGCTGGCCCTGATCTTCCTGGCCGCGGCCGTGCCCATCATGGCGTACAGCTTCCGGTTCCGGACCCGCTTCAGCAAAGTGGCGCGCCGCAGCCAGGACCAAGCGGGGGATCTTGCAACCACGGTGGAGGAGTCCGTCCACGGCATCCGCGTGCTCAAGGCCTTCGGCCGCAGCCGCGAAGCCCTCGAAAACTTCGAAGGACAAGCCGAAGAGCTCCGCCAGACTGAGATCGACAAGGCGCGCCACCAGGCCATGTTCACCATGGTGGTCACGCTGCTGCCGGAGCTCGCCCTCGGAGCAGGCCTGGTGGTGGGGATCATGTTGTGCTCCAGCGGGCAGCTCAGCATCGGCGCCCTGGTGGCCTTCTTTGCCACGGCGGCAGTCATGGCATCACCCGTTGAATTCTCCGGAATGCTGCTGGCCATGGCACTCACGGCCAAGTCCGCCGTCGACCGCCACTACGAAGTGATGGATACTGTCAACACCATCACCAGTCCCCCGGAACCGCGGCGGCCGCGGCAGCTGGCCGGTGCGCTTCGTTTCAACAAGGCCAGCTTCGCCTTCGAGGATGCCCCGGACAAGCCCATCCTGAAGGACATCAACCTGGAGCTGCGCCCCGGTGAGACCATGGCCCTGGTGGGGATCACGGGCAGCGGCAAGAGCGCCCTGATCCAGTTGGTGCCGCGCCTGTATGACGTCACCGACGGCTCCATCAGCATTGACGGCGTGGACCTGAGGGACTTCGAGGTGGAGGAACTCCGCCGCATCGTGGGCGTGGCTTTCGAGGACACCACGCTGTTCTCCAACTCCGTGCGGGACAATGTGCTCCTCGGGGCACCGGAGCGCACCGAGGCCGCGCTGGATGAGGCGCTGGACGTGGCGCAGGCGCACTTCGCGTATTCCCTCCCGGAGGGCGTGGACACGCTGATCGGCGAGGAGGGCCTCAGCCTGTCCGGCGGCCAGCGCCAGCGGATTGCGCTGGCCCGCGCCATTGCCGCCCGCCCGCGGGTGCTGGTGCTGGATGACCCGCTGTCAGCCCTGGACGTCCACACGGAGGAGCTGGTGGAGACCCGGCTCCGGACTGTCCTGAAGGACACCACCACGCTGATCGTCGCGCACCGGCCGTCCACTGTGGCCCTCGCGGACCGGGTGGCGCTCCTTGAGCAAGGCAGGATCGTCGCCGTCGGAACCCACACAGAGCTGCTGGCGGGCAACGACCACTACCGTTACGTCATCGCCAGCCTGGACCAGGAACCCCGGGACCTGGACTCGGAACTGTCAGACCTTGAGGAAGAGGCCGACATCCACGAAGCGGAGGCCACCCGATGAGCGCCGCGGCATTCGGCACCGCCAACGAAGACAACGCCCACCTCAGCAAGAGCGACAGCAGGGCTGTACGACGGCGGTCGCTGGCCCTGTTGCGCTCGCTGATCCGGCCGGTCCGGCTGCGCTTCTGGGTGACCATCGCCATGGTGGTCCTGTCCCAGGCGGCACGCGTGGCCGGCCCGGCGCTGATCGCCTTCGGCATCGACCGCGCACTTCCCGCCCTGCAGGCCGGGGACAACACGCCCCTGGTGCTCACCGGCGTCGCCTACCTGCTCGCAGCCATAGCGACGGCGGGGCTCACGGCTTTGTACGTCACGTCCACCGCAAAGCTGAGCCAGGCTATGCTGCTGGACCTGCGCCTCCGGGTCTTCCGTCATACCCAGCGGCTCAGCCTCGAGTTCCACGAAAAGTACACCTCCGGCCGGATCATTGCCCGGCAGACCTCGGACCTGGAGGCCCTCCGGGAGCTCCTGGACTCCGGTGTCAGCTCGCTGGCCTCCGGCATGCTGTTCATGGTCTTCACCGCCATCACCGTGTTCGCCCTGGACTGGCGCAGCGGGCTCCTGGTGCTGGCCGCCGGCGTTCCCATGTTCTTCCTGGCCCGCTGGTACCAGAAACACTCGCAGATCGCCTTCCGGGAATCGCGCGTGGTCTCCGCCCGGCTGATTGTGCATTTTGTGGAAACCATGACAGGCATCCGCGCCGTCAAGGCCTTCCGCAAGGAGCAGGAAAACTCCGGGCGCTACGGCCAGCTCGCAGAGGACTACCGGCGGGTCACCGTCCGGTCCATCAACCTCAACGGCATCTTCCAGCCGGGGCTGGTGCTGGTGGGCAACGTGTGTGTGGCGGTGGTCCTCCTGTTCGGCGGCTTCCGCGTCCTTGGCGGGGAGCTGGAGGTCGGGGTGCTCCTGGCACTCATCCTGTCCACCAAGCGGTTCTTCCAGCCCGTGGACCAGATGGCCATGTTCTACAACTCATTCCAGAGTGCACAGGCCGCGCTCGAGAAGGTTTCCGGGCTCCTTGAGGAGGTGCCCACGGTCCGGCCGCCAAAAAGTCCCGTCGCCCTCAAGGATGCCAAGGGTGCCATCGACTTCAATGGCGTCGAATTCCGTTATGGTGATGGTCCTGTCATCGTGCCCACCCTGGACCTGCACATCCCGGCGGGGCAGACGGTTGCCCTGGTGGGCCAGACGGGAGCCGGGAAATCCACCCTGGCCAAGCTGATAGCCCGGTTCTACGACGTCACTTCGGGCTCGATCACGCTCGACGGCATCGACCTCCGGAACCTGGGCACCACCGACCTGCGCCGCAACATTGTTATGGTCACCCAGGAAGCGTTCCTGTTCAGCGGCTCGGTGGCGGACAACATCGCCTTGGGCCGGCCGGAAGCGTCGCGGGCGGAGATCGAGGAAGCCGCCAAAGCAGTGGGCGCCCACCACTTCATCATGGCGCTCCCCGAAGGTTATGACACTGACGTCAACAAGCGCGGCGGTCGCGTGTCATCCGGCCAGCGGCAGCTCATCAGCTTTGCCAGGGCCTTCCTGGCCCGTCCCGCCGTGCTCATCCTGGACGAGGCCACATCCTCTCTGGACATCCCTTCCGAAAGGCTGGTGCAGCAGGGCCTGGCCCGGCTCCTCTCGGGCACGGAGGCGGCCCGCAGAACTGCCCTGATCATCGCCCACCGCCTGTCCACCGTGGAAACCGCGGACCGGGTGCTGGTGGTGCACGACGGCCGCATCGTTGAGGACGGCAGCCCGGCCCAGCTCATCGGTGGTGGCGGACGCTTTGCCGACCTGCATGGAGCATGGAAGGACTCGCTGGTCTGATCCCAGTCCTTCGACTCACCGGCAGCCCTGGCGGCGGCTTAGGATTTCGCATCGGACCCCGGCATCGGCTATCCTTGTAAAGTTGCTTTTGCAGCGGATCGGGATGTAGCGCAGCTTGGTAGCGCGCTTCGTTCGGGACGAAGAGGTCGCAGGTTCAAATCCTGTCATCCCGACCAGAGTGGCTTTATTCGAACCATGGTTCGAGTAGACCGACTTTAGTTGAAACAACAGAGATGGCGTCGAGAAATCGGCGCCATTTTTGGTATCCGGGAACTGGTCGGAAAGTACGCCTGAAACGGTTGAGGTCTCTCCCCACCCGCAAACCTACCTAGCTAAGCCCGACCTCAACTGATTTGTCGTTGCTCCCCGGTAGATTGAAATCAACACTAAGTGGCTGCCGTCGTGTGGCTGGAGACTACCGCATGACAAGTTCAACTGAATCAGGATCAACACAAGGGGTACGCGCCGTGGCGCTCAAAAAATCAGACCTTTATAGCTCGCTCTGGAAGAGCTGTGATGAGCTACGGGGCGGCATGGACGCCAGCCAATACAAGGATTACATCCTCACGATACTGTTCGTGAAGTTCGTATCCGACAAAGCCAAGACCGACCCGAACTCCCTGATCGAT
Organism: Pseudarthrobacter sp. L1SW; assembly: GCF_020809045.1. Lineage (NCBI taxonomy): Bacteria > Bacillati > Actinomycetota > Actinomycetes > Micrococcales > Micrococcaceae > Pseudarthrobacter > Pseudarthrobacter sp. L1SW. The sequence goes on from NZ_CP078079.1 coordinate 3,358,192, forward strand.
GTTCCCGCCGGCGGCTCATTTGACGACATGATCGCGCTCAAGGGTGATAAGGAGATCGGCGACAAGGTCAACAAGATCATCGCCAGGCTCGCCGAAGCCAACGATTTGCAGAAGGTCATTGACCTGGCCGACTTCAACGACGAGGAAAAACTCGGCAGTGGCAAAGACATGCAGGACCGTCTGAGCTCGCTGATCACAATCTTCCAGGATCTCGACTTCCGAGGCTCCCGGGCGGAGGGTGACGACCTCCTAGGGGATGCATACGAGTACCTGATGCGCCATTTCGCCACTGAGTCTGGCAAGTCTAAGGGGCAGTTCTACACGCCCGCGGAAGTTTCGCGGACCGTTGCAAAACTAATTGGCGTCGATTCGACAACCCCACGATCATCCACGGTCTATGACCCGACGTGCGGTTCCGGCTCACTACTCCTTAAGGTGTCTGCCGAGGCTCCCAATGGTCTAACCATCTACGGCCAAGAAAACGACGTAGCCACTTGGGCCCTATCAAAGATGAATATGATTCTGCACGGCAACGAGATCGCAGATATCCGCAAAGGAAACACGATAGCCAGCCCTCAGTTCGTTGACGGCCCTAACCTAGAAACATTTGACTTCATAGTTGCGAATCCTCCTTTTTCCAACAAGACCTGGACCAACGGTCTTGAGAACGAGTTTGGTCGATTCGAATATGGGCGTCCACCGGAGAAAAATGGCGATTATGCTTTCTTATTACACATCCTAAAATCCATGAAGAGCACGGGAAAAGCCGCTGTCATCCTACCGCACGGCGTTCTCTTTCGAGGGCACGCTGAAGCATCTATCCGTAAACAGCTTTTGAAGCGTGGATTCATCAAAGGAATTATCGGACTGCCTGCGAATCTTTTTTATGGGACGGGAATCCCTGCCTGCATCATTGTGCTAGATAAGGAAAACGCGCAAAGCCGCACTGGGGTTTTCATGATTGATGCATCTAAGGGCTTCTTAAAGGATGGGAACAAGAACCGCCTGCGCTCCCAGGATCTCCATAAAATCGTCGATGTTTTCACGAAGCAAACAGTGGTCGATAGATACTCACGCATGGTGCCTCTAGCTGAAATCGGCAACAGTATCAACGACTTCAATCTCAATATCCCGCGCTACATCGATTCATCAGAACCAGATGACGTTCAGGATCTCTACGCCCACCTGCACGGAGGCATCCCAAACCGCGACATTGAGGCGCTTCACGACAGCTGGGATGCATTTCCTTCACTTCGCCAGCACCTTTTTAAGAGCAACGGCAATCCTGACTATAGTCAGCTAACCGTCGACATCTCGGAAGTGCAGCAGGCAATTATTGCTTCGACCGAGTTCAAGGGTTTTTCAAACAAAATTCGAAGGCAAGTGGCCGACTGGTACGCAACTCACCAGCCTTCCCTCGAATTGATCAATGCCGACACCAAGCCGAATGATCTTATTGGCGAAGTTGGCGATGACCTGCTCCATCGGTTCAAAGAGACGCCACTTCTCGACGAATATGCCGTCTACGAGCAGCTGATGACGTACTGGCACAGCGTCATGCATGATGACGTATTCCTTCTCATGAACGAGGGGTGGTTGAATGCGGCTAAGCCGCGCAAAACTATTGAGGATAAAGATCGCAAGATCACTGAGACCCCGGACCTCGTGATCGGCTCGGGCCGGAGCGCGGCAAAATACAAGATGGACCTAATTCCACCCGCTCTAATCGTTGCTCGGTACTTTGCCGATGAGCAGAACAAAATTGATGACCTGACGGCAGCGGCCGATGCAGCCACTCGCCATATCGATGAATACATTGAAGAGCATGCGATCGAAGAGGGCCTTCTTTTTGAAGCCATGGACGACGGTAAAATCACGAAGGCCTTGGTAGTTTCTCGGCTGAAAGCTGCAAAGCACGAGAACGCCGTCGCCGAGGAGATTAAAGCACTTGAGTATCTGATCAAACTTTATAACAAAGAATCAACGGCAAGGAAGCTTGTCAAAGATGCGCAAGCAAACCTCGATGCTGCAACCCTGGCCCAGTACGGCAAGCTCAGTGAACAAGACATACGTGAGCTGGTTCTCACCGACAAGTGGCAGACGACTATTACAGTCGGGATCACTGGGGAAATCACAAAGCTCACTCACGATCTTGTTGATCGCATCACGGAACTCGGCAGTCGTTATGATGCCACTTTGCCTGACATCGAGTCAAAGGTTGAAGAATTTAGCGCTCGCGTCTTAGGACACCTCGCAGACATGGGAATCAAATGATCCAGTCCTCTACAGATCACATTCGACCCGTTGGTGAACTGACGAAGTGGATGTCAGGCGGGACACCAGATCGGTCGAATAGGACGTATTGGCAGGGAACCATTCCTTGGATAAGCGCGTTTACACTGAAGACCACCGAGATTTTCACGTCGGATCAGTTTGTTTCTGCCCAAGCGGTTAAAGCAGGGAGCAAGATGGCTCCCATCAACTCGACACTCCTTCTAGTTCGAGGTAGCGCGCTTCACAAGGAGATCCGTGCAGGACTAGTCACCGCTCCCGTAGCCTTCAATCAAGATGTGAAGGCGCTTGTTCCGCTGTCCGGGCTGGAACCGAAGTATCTCACTTTTTCGATACTGGGCAACTCGGAAAAACTACTCCGACTGGTCACGTCCGCAGGCAATACTGCTGGGGTGCTTGACACAAAAGTAGTTCAAGATTTCGAGATTTGGGTTCCCGGTAACCCGGAGCAACGCCAAATTATTACGAAGCTGAACGATGCCGATTCCCTAGTCGCATCATTGGAAAGGCTCGTCGCCAAAAAACAGTCCGTCAAGCAAGGCATGATGCAGCAACTCCTCACCGGGAGAAGGCGCCTGCCAGGGTTCACGCACAGTTGGTTTGATGATGCCAGTATCGAACAAGTTGCCACCCTGACCATGGGCCAAGCTCCCAGAGGGGCCTCTTACAACACCAAAGGTAACGGTCTACCGCTCATTCAAGGCAATGCCGATATTAGGGATCGGCGATCCATTGACCGTCTTTGGACAACTGAGCCTTCGAAGCTCTGCAGGGTAGACGATGTACTTCTGACGGTTCGCGCGCCAGTCGGTTTCACCGCCATCGCTTCTCGCGCCTCATGCATTGGCCGCGGAGTGTGCGCCCTGAGCACTCCTAATAGCAATAGATTCTTGTACCATGCACTCGTACATGCAGAACCCCGATGGTCTGTATTCGAACAAGGCAGTACCTTCACCGCTGTCAATTCAGCTGAGGTCAAAGCATTTACTTTCCCTTGGCCGTCGGACTTAAATGAACGAAATGCTATCGCGGCCGTTCTTGACGATGCCGATGACGAGATCGCACGTCTAAAGGATCGGCTTCAAAAAGCAACAGACATCAAGCAAGGCATGATGCAGGAACTCCTGACAGGACGGACAAGATTACAGCCAGTTAGTGAGTCCTTACTATGAGCGTAGGTAAGTCAGTCCGCCTCTTCCTGGCGGACGGCACACCCGGCGGCCTTCTGACAGCTGAAATCATGAACTGGACTGGTCACGTTGCTGCTGCCCCACGATCAGACCTTGGTGCGCTGTTGAAACGTCCCGAAGCGTCGCGGACGGGCATCTATATTCTTCTTGGAGACGATCCAGAAAGTATGGGTGGATCGCTCGCTTACATCGGCGAAGGTGATGATGTCGCCAAACGTCTCTATCATCACTCTCGCAATGAAGATCAGGGCGGAAAAGACTTCTGGGATCGGGCAATCGTCCTCACCAGCAAGGACACGAACCTAACCAAGGCACACGCCCGCTATTTGGAGTCGCGATTCATCTCACTTGCGCAAGAGGCCAACCGTTCACGGCTAACCAACGGCACAGCGCCTCCCCTCCTGCCACTTCCAGAGTCCGATATATCGGATATGGAGTACTTCGTGACGCAGGCCAAAATCATCTTGCCCGTCCTGGGCGTCAACATCTTTCGAACAACGACGACACTCCGGCAGCCGTCAGACCCAACAGATGTAGCGGCTCCGGCCGATCCATCTGTCTCGCCGATCTTCGAGATATTCGTCAAGAAGTACGGCATCAGAGCATCGGCGCAAGAAATTGATGGTGAGTTCACGGTCAAGAAGGGGTCAATGGCCCGACTCTCCTTTACCGAGAATTCAAGCAATTACGAACTTCTCCACGACGAGCTCCTCAAGAGCGGGCAGCTTGTTCAGGACGGAGAAGACACCGCGATCTTTGCCCAAGACATCGTCTTCCGCAGCCCATCGGCTGCGGCGGCAATCGTGGCGGGCAGAGCGGCAAACGGCCGAGTCGAATGGCGTATTCCAGGAACGGGCATAAGCTTCGGAAGCTGGCAGAATCAGGATGTTGAAAGTAATTTTGGGGGAAATGAATCATGAGCACAGTCGGACAGATTGAACGTAAGACACAGGACCGTGTTGTCGACCTGTTCCAAAATGAACTTGGATACGAATACCTGGGCAACTGGGAGTATCGCGAAAACAATTCTCACCTCGAAGTCAGCCTGCTTGAGCAGAATCTAGAGGCCCGTGGCTATGACGCCAATCTGATCAACAAAGCCGTTGAGCAGTTCAAGAAGACCGCGTCTCTCGGCGGCGGTCGCAACCTATACGAAGCTAACCACGAGGTCTACAACCTTCTCCGCTACGGTGTGAAGGTCAAACCCGGTATTGGCGAACAGACCGAGACGGTCTGGCTAGTGGACTGGCACAACCCCGAGGCAAACCACTTCGTGGTTACCGAAGAAGTCTCGATCAAGGGCGAGCACAACAAGCGGCCCGATGTCGTTCTCTACGTCAACGGCCTGGCGCTCGGCGTCATCGAACTCAAGCGCTCAAAGGTCGCGGTCTCCGAAGGTATCCGCCAGAACATCGGCAACCAGAAGAAGGACTTCATCCGTCCGTTCTTTAGCACGGTGCAGCTGGTCATGGCCGGCAACGACGTCGAAGGGCTGCGCTACGGAGTCATCGATACGGCCGAAAAGTACTGGCTTGAGTGGAAAGAACCATCTGACATCGAGGAGCCGCTCGATCGTGCGCTCGTCCAGATGTGTTCGAAGAGCCGATTCCTGGAAATTATCCACGACTTCATGGTGTTCGACGGCGGCACGAAGAAAACTTGCCGCCACAACCAATTTTTCGGCGTCAAGGCCGCCCAGGACCGCATCGCCAAGCGCGAAGGCGGCATTATTTGGCACACCCAAGGTTCGGGCAAATCCCTCACTATGGTGTGGCTGGCTAAGTGGATTCGCGAACATCAGACGGGCGGCGACAGCCAAGCTCGTGTCCTCATCATCACCGACCGTACTGAACTGGACGATCAGATCAAGCGAGTCTTCAATGGCGTCAACGAGGACATCTACCGCACGAAGAGCGGCGCCGATCTTATAGGTTCGCTAAACAGCAATGACCCTTGGCTGATGTGTTCGCTCGTGCACAAGTTCCGAGGTGGTGACGACGATCAAGCTCAGAATGACGCCGACGGCGACTTCATCGCCGAGCTGAACTCCAAGATTCCGGCCGGTTTCTCCGCAAAGGGCAACCTATTCGTCTTCGTTGATGAGGCCCACCGCACCCAGTCCGGCAAGATGCATAAGGCCATGAAGCAGCTCCTGCCCGGGGCTATGTTCATCGGTTTCACCGGTACCCCGCTGCTCAAAGCGGACAAAGCAACCAGCATCGAGACCTTCGGAAGCTTCATTCATACCTACAAGTTCAACGAAGCGGTCGAAGACGGCGTGGTGCTCGACCTACGCTACGAGGCCCGCAACATCGACCAGGATCTCATCTCATCAGCCAAAATCGATCAGTGGTTTGAGGCAAAGACCAAGGGCATGACTGATCTTTCCAAGGCTGAGCTCAAGAAGCGCTGGGGCACGATGCAAAAAGTCGTCAGCTCCGAGCCGCGATCCAAGCAGATCGTTAACGACATCCTGCTCGACATGGAGACGAAGCCACGCCTCATGGACAACCAGGGCAACGCCATGCTCGTTGGATCCAGCATCTATCAGGCGTGCAAGTTCTACGAAATGTTCTGCCAGGCCGGATTCAAGGGCAAATGCGCCATCGTCACGAGCTATGTCCCTCAGGCCAGCGACATCTCCAAAGAGGACTCAGGCCACGGTGCAACTGAAAAGCTGCGCCAATACGACATCTATCGGCAAATGCTTGCAGATCACTTCGATGAACCAGCTGACCAGGCGGTGACGAAGATCGAGCAGTTCGAAAAGGAAGTCAAAGACCGCTTCATCAACGAGCCCGGTCAGATGCGCCTTCTGATCGTTGTCGATAAGCTGCTGACTGGCTTCGACGCACCAGCAGCAACGTATCTATACATCGACAAGAAGATGCGCGATCACGGACTCTTCCAAGCCATCTGTCGCGTCAACCGTCTCGATGGTGACGATAAGGACTACGGCTACATCGTTGACTATCAGGACCTCTTCAACTCCCTGGAAGACGCCATCACGGACTACACGTCTGGGGCTCTCGACGGTTACGAGAAGTCCGACATCGAGGGGCTACTCAAAGACCGCGTCCAGCAAGCCCGCGAAGATCTGGACGAAGCCCTCGAACGCATCCGTGCGCTCTGCGAAGCTGTCGAACCACCTCAAGGAACGCTTCAGTATCAGCGCTACTTCTGCGCCATCGAACAGGGCAACGCCCAGCAGATCAAGAACAACGAAGCCAAGCGCGTCGAACTCTACAAGTCCGTGGCCGCATTGGTTCGTACCTACGGAGCAATCGCAAACGACATGGCCGAGGCTGGATACAGTGCGCTTGAAACTGCAGCTATTGCCAAGGAAGTCACCCACTACGTCGCTGTGCGTGATGAAGTGAAACTCGGTGCTGGTGAGAATGTCGACTTCAAGCAATATGAAGCCGGCATGCGATTCCTGCTCGATACTTACATCCGGGCCGATGCATCTGAAGTCGTCGCCGACTTCCAAAACGTCGGTCTCGTTGACCTGATCGTTGAACAAGGAGCGGCTGCGATTGACAAGCTCCCGACCGGGATCAAGAAGGATCCTGAAGCGGTCGCCGAAACCATCGCGAACAACATCCGCAAAGTCATCATCGATGAAAACGCGATGAATCCGAAGTACTACGAGAGCATGTCCAGCCTGCTTGACGCCATCATCGAGCAACGCCGCAAGGGTGCCATTGATTACAAGGAATATCTTGAGCAGTTGATCGCCCACGCCAAGAAGGTTGGCTCAAAAGAGTCTGACACTGTCTACCCCGCCTGGGCATCAAACGGCGCGCAGCGTGCCATCGTCGACTTCGGCTGGGCAGATCCGGCGACTCCGATCCAGGTCGACGCCGCCATCATGACGAGCAAACCGCACGGTTGGGTTGGCAACACGTTCAAGGAGAAGGAAGTGGCGCGAGCAATTCGTCGTGTCCTACCGGCTGACTTCGACCGTTTCGATGAACTCTTTGACTTAGTAAAGGCCCGAAATGAGTACCGCTAGCGCCTACCTCACCGTCTCCGGGATCGATGTCGATGTCATCTACAAGAACATCAAAAACCTGCATATCGCCGTCTACCCTCCCCTCGGCCGGGTGCGCGTTGCGGCGCCTGAACGACTCGATGACGATGCCATCAGACTTGCTGTCGTGCAGCGATTGCCATGGATCAAGAAACAGCGCGAGCAGCTCCGCAACGCCGTGCGTCAGACCGAACGCGAAATGGTCACAGGAGAGTCCCACTTTGTTTGGGGCCAGCGATACCGACTAAAGGTCGTAAACGAACCTGGTCGGATTCGGTTTGATATCACCGGCAAGCGCCTGACCTTGCACGCCCCCAAAGAAAGTACTCCGGACGCTCGTCGCGAAGCTATGGATGAGTGGTACCGCTCAGCCCTCAAACACGAGATCCCTGAACTCATAGCCAAGTGGCAGCCGATCATCGGTCGCAATGTGGCGAAGTGGACCGTGCGCCGCATGAAAACCAAGTGGGGCAGCTGTAACCGCGAGACCGCCCACATTTGGTTCAATCTTGAACTCGGTAAGAAGCATCCGAACTGCTTGGAGTACATCGTGGTCCACGAAATGATGCATCTCATCGAACGACACCACAACGATCGCTTCACTGAGCTTATGGACCAACACCTCCCCGACTGGCGTGCTCGAAGAGATGAGCTTAATGCCGCACCACTTGCTGCCGAGGATTGGGCGAAATGACACAAATAGCTCACTTCCCAGTCCCCCATCAGCGTTCAGACCGCCAAGCAATTACGGAGAAGCCAGCACGATGAGTCTTGAAACAAAGTTAGCTGGATGGACAGGCCCATCCAGCGATTCCGAGCAGGAGAAGCAGGATCGCACCGAACGTATGATCCGGGAGGCCATGCAAGGCCACCCAGGATTAGACGGCTGCACACTGAAGGTCTATGCCAAGGGCTCGTACGCGAACAACACGAACGTGCGGTCGGACAGTGATGTCGACATTGTTGTTCAATGCAATGACGTCACCTATTGGGAGGAGGCCGCTCCAGGTGTACATCCGACGTCAACTCCATACACCGGAATTTGGACTCCAGATAAGCTACGCGCTGAACTAGCTTCTGCTCTCCGCGCCAAGTTCCCCGGACATGTCGACACTTCCGGCTCAACTGCCATACGAATAGAGTCAAATACCGCGCGCGTCGAAGCGGACGTGGTGCCGGCCTTCAACTACAAGTACTACTTTGCGAGCGGAGGCCATCGCTCCGGGTCGCGTGTCTACAAGAAGGATGGTACGTACCTCACCAACTACCCCGACCAGCAGCTTGTGAACGGACGCGCTAAGAACACTGCAACTGGTGCGCGCTACAAGAAGGCAGTCCGCATCATGAAGCGGGTTGAAAATGGCATGGTTGCAAGCAACCATCACCGTGAAGTGCCCTCGTTCTTCATGGAGTGTCTTGTGTACAACTGCCCAAATGAAGTCCTCATGCGATCGACCTGGACCGACATTATCCAGGGCGTCATCGTGCATATCTGGAATGAGCTGCAGGGTGCCGAACCCACGGAGACATCAAAACGCTGGCTGGAACCTAACGAGATCAAATACCTATTCCACTCGTCCCAGCCATGGACCCGTGCGGACGGCCGTGATTTCGTGAAGGCTGCGTGGAACTACCTGGGGTACACATCATGAAAACCAACATAGGCATCAGGGTCGGGGCGTCTGTTCTCATAGCGGTTCTTGCGGTCGTCTCGTGGGTGACTAGCGGGGTCCTGAACTTGGAACCCTTGAAGTACCTATCGGGAGCGGTTTTTGTCGCCACAGCGCTCTTCACTCTATGGGACCTGTGGCTATGGCGACTTGCTTGGCTGCAACTGATCCCTGGCGTGCCGTTGTGCGTTCGAGGCACTTGGAAGGGCACCCTCGAGTCATCGTGGATCGATGCCAGTGGCCAAAAAATCGCACCCAAGGACGCCTACTTGGTTGTCCGCCAAACTTATAGCGTGGTACACGTCACACTCTTGACGAATGAGTCCAAGTCGGAATCTTCACTTTCTGGCGTAACCAAAACGGAGGGACTGTCAGTGCTTCATTACCTCTTCTTCAACAAACCGAAGATGAAGCACGAAGCGATCAGCCGCATGCATCACGGCTCCACGACGCTGGAAGTTTCAGGTAAGCCTGCCCGACGCCTAACTGGGCGATACTGGACGGACAGAGACACCAGAGGTGAGCTTGACTTCAACGCGCATAACAAGAAGATTGCCGATGACTTCGAGGAAGCAGCCTCACTCTTCTGATCCACTCGATAAGAGGAAGATGCGGGCGGTGTCGTAGCTACAGCCAACACTCTTAGCTATGTTGCGGATAATCACCCCCTGCCTGCGGAGGCGGAGGATCTCTTTCTCTTTCGCTGGCGTCAAGCCATGAGGCCTGGCGTTGACACCATGCTCGGCAAGCAGACGCAGGAACGTTGACTTAGCAATGCCGCTTTCACGAGCTAAAGCGGTACTCATCTCGCCGGATTGGTAGCGAGCGACCAACTGAGCCAACTCGTCCGAAGTGAAGCGATCAGCGAGACGGTATCGCTGAGTCTTCGGCGCCGCTTGCTGCGGACGCGGCATGCTCTGGCCAGAATCCATCCGCTTCAGCGCCGCCGAGACCGTCGCGAGCTGGTCTACTTTGTGGCGTCCGTGCTTCGAGTAACCTGCAAGGACCTCGACCAATACAAAAGAGGGTCTCCTTGCGGAGGCCCTCTTTTGTATTAACCGGAGTTCCGCAAAATCGGTAACTTTTTGGTAAAGGAAAAGCCCCGGAGCAGGTGCTCCGGGGCTTCCCTCGCCTCCTGTGGTGAGGAAGCTGTTTACACAGGGTCGGGCCAGTTGCCCGTGTAGGTGGTGTAGCTGGTTTCGGTGGTACCGGCTTTCTTGCCCTTCGTCTCCTTGGAGACAGGATCAGGCCAGTTTCCGGTTCCGGCTACAGCCACTCGTTCCGTGTCAGCGATGGAACCTGCAGACAAGACAGCCGGAGCCGCCGCAGAAAACGCCAACGCCCCAGCCAGGACGGCTGCCGCTGCAATCTTCTTCAACATATAAGTTCCTCAATACGAGTCGGATTCGTTACAAAGCCAGCACTGTCCTTGTTGACATACATTGTAAAATGTTTTCCACAGCGGCTGTCAAGCGCTAACAGGAAACCTGTGGAGAAAGGAGGAGTCCCGTGGGCAACGGATTCGGGGAGAAGCTCCGGGCAGAGAGGCTCGATAGGGGGCTGACACAGGCGGAACTGGGCAAGGACCTGTACTCCCCCAGCTACATTTCCCTACTTGAAACAGGCCGCAGGGAACCAACTGCGGAAGTGATCGAGGAACTCGCACGCAGGCTGGAGCTCGCGCCGAAGGCCTTGGAAGCATGGAGCCAGCCCATCACGGTCAGCGACGCCGAGTATGTCCTGGCAGGACTGTACGCCCGCCAGGCGTGGGACCTGAGGGATTACCCGCTCGCCGCAAGCCATGCCGCAGCAGCGGCCCAGATTGCACTTGACGGAAGAAACACCAGCGCCTGGTGGAACATGAGTTACATGCAGGCCGAGTGCTTGCTGAAGCATGGCGACCTGCAGGAGTGCCGGGAGGTCGTGGAACGCCTGCTGGAGCACCCGATGGCCAGGGAATCTGTGGGGCTCGGCGCCCGGGCACGTCAAATGCTCGCTGTTATATGCCAGCGTGAGGGCCAGCTGACGGCCGCCGTGGAGCACGCAACCGAGGCCTTGGCAATCGCCGAGCAGCTGCCAAGGGGCTCGATCATTACCATCGGCGCCCTGCGGGCCCTGATCGGCGCCTTGGCCGAAAGCGGCCGTCTTAATGAAGCGTGGAAGTACTGCCAGGAGTTGCTCACCCAGGTGGACGAGCACGCGATGTCCCAACTTGCCGGCGAGGTGGCCTGGGTCATCGGCAACGTGGCGTTTATGCGCCACGATTATGTGGAGGGCGTCAAACACCACGAACGCGCAGCGAAACTGCTGTCACCGGCAAATGATATTGAGCTGTGGGCACGTTTTAATAAGGCGTCCGCCGCGGTACGGCTGTCATCTGGAATTGTGGAGCCTGAAACCCTTTCATCCATTGAACGGGCTGAGCTTGCCTTTTCAATCGTCAGCGGAACCAAGAGTGATGAGCTGGAAGTCGCTTTCATCCGCGCCCGGTGGCTGTACCTGACCGGGGACATTGTTGCCGCCGTCGAGAAGCTCAGGGAAATCCACGCGGAGCGGGACAGCCTGGCAAAGCACACAGCCGGGGAAGTGTCACTGCTGCTGGGCAAGTCCCTCAAGGCCGCGGGTGAATCAGAGGAAGCGCTGGTCCACCTCGAAGAGGCGCAGAAAGCCTTCAGCGCCGCGGGAGCCGCTGACCGCGTCCAGCAGGCACTGGACGCGGTCCTGGAAATAAAGCTGGCCCAGCGGCGCGCCGCTGCCGCTGTGAAAGCCAGCTAGCAACACGCCGTTCGCCGGGAGCAGCTGGGGCTCCGTCAGGCGAAGGTTTTTCCGGTCAGTTTCTCGTAGGCCTCGACGTAGCGGCTGCGGGTACGGTCGATGACCTCGGCGGGCAGCGCCGGCGGAGGCGTATCCGAGGACCTGTTCCAGCCCGACTCGGCCGATGTGAGCCAGTCCCTGACGTACTGCTTGTCATAGGAGGGCTGAGCGCGGCCCGGCTGGTATGTGGCGGCATCCCAGAACCGTGAGGAATCCGGTGTGAGGACCTCGTCGCCAAGCGTAATGGACCCCGAAACGGGGTCGTAGCCAAATTCCACCTTGGTGTCCGCCAGGATGATGCCACGCTCCCGGGCGATCTTCTCGGCCACGGTGTAGATCTTCAAGGTGAGCTCGCTCAGGCGCCCTGCGATGTCGTCGCCCACCATGGCCACCACGGCGTCGTAGGTGATGTTCTCGTCATGCTCCCCCACCTCGGCCTTGGCCGAGGGCGTGAAGATCGCGTGGTCAAGCCGCGAGCCGTCCACCAGGCCCTCCGGCAGCGGAATGCTGCACACAGTCCCCGATGCCTTGTACTCCTGGAGGCCGGAACCCGTGAGGTAGCCGCGGGCAATGCATTCCACCGGGAACATGTCCAGCTTCTTGCAGATCATGGCACGGCCCTCAACGGCGGCGGGGACGCCGTCCTCCACCGTGGATCCCAGCACGTGGTGTTCCACGTCCAGCTGGTCGAACCACCACAGGCTCAACTGGGTGAGGATCCGCCCCTTGTCCGGAATCTCGCTGGACAGGACATGGTCAAACGCGCTGATCCGGTCGCTGGCCACCACCAGTACACAGTCCTGCCCGACGCGCTGCAGGATGGATTCGTCCGCCGGTTCGTAGAGGTCCCTGACCTTCCCCGAGTAGACATGGGTCCAACCGGGCAGTTCGGGGGCCTCGGTGCTGAAGCCGCGGGATGCTGGAACGTTGCTCATGCTAGGCCTTCGTCTTGGTCCCGTGGAGGGATGCGCTGGCATTGAAGGGGACCTTCACTTCCCCGCGGGCGGCCTTGCCGCCGATGTCCGTGCGGAACTGCGAGCCCTCAAGCTGAACCAGCTCCACGCCGTCGTACGCTCTTTCACGCGCCTCCACCAGGTCGCTGCCCAGCGCGACGACGGCAAGCACGCGTCCGCCGGCGGACACCACTTTACCCTCCTCGTCGAAGGAGGTGCCGGCGTGGATGACGTGCACGCCTTCCAGTTCCTCCACCTTCTTGAGCCCGCGGATGCGGTCCCCGATGCGCGGAGTGTCCGGGTAGTTTTCGGACGCTATGACGACGGCGACGGCAGTTTCCTTCGCCCAGCGCAGCTCTTCCGCCTTGTCCAGTTCGCCCTTGGCGGCTGCCAGCAGCAGGGCACCAAGGGGCGTCTTGAGCCGGGCCAGGACGGCCTGGGTTTCCGGGTCGCCGAAGCGGACGTTGAACTCGATCACGCGGGTGCCCCGCGAGGTGAGGGCCAGCCCCACGAACAGCACGCCGACAAAGGGGGTGCCGCGGCTGGCCATCTCGTTGACCGTGGGCTGGGCCACGCGGTCAATGACCTCCTGGGCCAGGCCTTCCGGCGCCCACTCCAGCGGAGTGTAGGCGCCCATGCCGCCGGTGTTGGGGCCTTCGTCGTTGTCGAAGATCCGTTTGAAGTCCTGTGCCGGTGAAAGCGCCACCGTGTTGTGCCCGTCGCACAGGACAAACAGGGAGACTTCGGGCCCGTCCAGGAACTCCTCGATGACCACGGTGCCGCCGGCGTCGAAGCAGGACTGCGCGTGGGCCAGGGCTTCCTCGCGGTTCTTGGTGACCACCACGCCCTTGCCTGCGGCCAGGCCGTCGTCCTTCACCACGTAGGGGGCACCGAAGGTGTCCAGGGCAGAGGCGGCTTCCTCGGCGTTGGTGGCCACCATGGCCATGGCCGTGGGCACCCCGGCTTCCGCCATGATTTCCTTGGCGAATGCCTTGGAGGCCTCGAGCTGTGCGGCCGCCTTGCTGGGGCCGAACACGGGGATCCCTGCCTCGCGGACAGCATCGGACACGCCTGCTGCGAGCGGCGCCTCCGGGCCCACCACTACCAGGTCCACGGCGAGCTTGGTGGCCAGGGCGGCAACGGCGTCGGGATCGTTGGCGTTGATCTTGTGGGTCGGGACCAGCTTGCTGATGCCGGCATTGCCGGGAGCTGAGTGGACCTCGGACACGTTGGGGTCGGCGAGCAGGGAGCGGACAATGGCGTGTTCGCGGCCTCCGGGGCCGATGACGAGTACCTTCACAGTGTCCAAGGGTACTTTGTGCACCCTGCCCGGTCCTAAGCTGTGTCGGCGCGCACAACAATTGGGCCGCAGGTCCGGTGCTGCAATCCGGGGCTGCCTCCGCTCCGAATCCCCGTCATGAAGAAGCTGAGGAATTCACCCAAGGGACCCACTGCCATGGCCGCGCTGGCAGGCGCGGTGGCGGCCGCCGTCGTCCTTGCCGTGGCTGAACTGCTCGGGGCCTTCTTCACCGCCCGCGCCACACCGCTGATCGCCCTGGGATCCACCTTCATCGACTTCACACCGTCCTGGCTGAAGGACTTCGCCATCGCCACTTTCGGCACCAATGACAAAGCAGCACTCTTTGCGGGCATGGGCCTGACCATTGCCGTGCTGGCGTGCTTACTGGGCGTGGTGGCCTACCGGCGCTGGGCATTGGGCGTGCTTGGGGTGCTGGCTATGGGCGCGGTCATCGTAGCGAGCGTGGTGACCCGTGCAGGCGTGGGGCCGGCTGATGCCCTTCCCTCGGTGGCGGGCACCTTTGCCGGCCTGGCCGCCCTGCGGCTGCTGATGAAGCGCCTGCCGCGGCAGTCAGTGTGGCCGGAAGCCCCTGCGAGCGCCGCAGCCGACCCTGCCGGACGCCCGGGCACCAGCCGCCGCCGCTTCTTCGCGGCAGCGGGGATCACCGCGGCCGCTGCCGGGGTGGCGGCCACGGGAGGCAGGCTGTTGGGCGCGGCCCGCAGCAACATCCTCCAGGCGCGGGATGCCCTGCAGCTGCCCGTCCCGGCCAAGGCGGCACCGGCCGTTCCCGCCGGCGTCCAGTCCCCGGTGCCGGGAGTCACTCCCTGGCTTACGCCCAACGGTGAGTTCTACCGCATCGATACCGCGCTCAGCATCCCGGAAATCGACGTGGACAGCTGGGAACTCCGGGTCCACGGCCTGGTGGAGGAGGAGGTCCGCCTCACCTTCCAGGACCTGCTCGACGCCGACCTGATCGAGTCCCATGTCACCCTCACCTGCGTGTCCAATCCCGTGGGCGGAAACCTGGCCGGCAACGCCAAGTGGCTGGGCTTGCCGCTGCGTGAGGTGCTGAGGCGGGCAAAGCCGAAGGAGGGCGCGGACATGGTGCTGTCCACGTCCATCGACGGCTTCAGCGCCTCCACGCCGCTGGAGGTGCTGCAGGATGACCGGGACGCGATGCTTGCCATCGGCATGAATGGCGAGCCCCTGCCGCTGGAGCACGGTTACCCGGTGCGGATGGTGGTTCCGGGCCTGTACGGTTTTGTCTCCGCCACCAAATGGGTGGTGGACCTGGAGGTGACCCGCTTCGCCGACAATAAGGCCTACTGGACGGAGCGCGGCTGGTCCGAACGCGGCCCCATCAAGACCATGGCGCGCGTGGACGTCCCCAGGTCCTTCGCCAAGGTCCCGGCGGGAAAGGTGGCCGTGGGCGGCACGGCCTGGGCACAGACGCGGGGCATCAGCAAAGTAGAGGTCCAGGTGGACGACGGCGACTGGGTGGCGGCGGATCTTTCCACGGAAGCGTCCCTGGTCACCTGGCGCCAGTGGTCCTACCAGTGGGATGCGGCTCCCGGCCAGCACTACATCAAAGTCCGGGCAACGGACGGAACGGGTGTTGTGCAGACAGACCAGCGCGCGGACCCGGTTCCGGACGGCGCCTCCGGCTGGCAGTCCGTGATGGTCACGGTCCAGTAGGGCCGCCTTCCGCCGCATTCCGTCAGGCGGCCCCTAGACTGGCACCATGCCGCACAACCCGCATGCCACCTTTACCGTGGACTCCGCAGTGGAACTGGCCGTGATCGAACGGAGCGGTTTTGTGGAGTCGCGGCACATCGGTTCTGCCGTCCTCCTGGCCGCGGACGGTTCTGTGGTCACTGAGCTGGGCGACATCAATACCCCCATTTTCGCCAGGTCCACCTTGAAGCCGTTCCAGGCCCTGGCAGCCATGCAGTCCGGCGTCCCGTTGCGGGGCGCGCAGGTGGCGGTGGCCTGCGGCAGCCATACCGGCTCCCTGGACCACATGGATGTGGTGGAAGGAATGCTCAAGGCAGCCGGAGTCCGCGAGGACCAGCTCCAATGCCCGGAGGCCTGGCCCCAGGATGAAACGGCCCGCAACTGGCTGGTGCGGTCGGAACGGGGAAAGTCCAGGCTCGCCTACAACTGTTCCGGCAAGCATGCTGCCTTCCTCTGGGCCTGCACCGAAAACGGCTGGGATACGCACAGCTACCTTGAGCCCAACCACCCGCTGCAGCAGCGCGTCCGCACCGTCATCGAGGAATACACGGGTGAGAAGATCGCGCACCTGGGGATCGATGGCTGCGGGGCGCCGGTCGCCGCGGTGTCCCTCAAGGGGCTGGCCAGGGGGTACTCGCAGCTTGCCAAAGCCCCGGGCGACCAGAGCTTCAGTGCCCGGGCTGCCACCATCGCCACGTCCATGCTGGACTATCCCTGGGCGGTGCAGGGCCGCGGCGAGGCCAACACGCTGGTCATGGACGAGCTGGAGATTATCGCCAAGATCGGCGCGGAAGGCGTCCTGGCCATGGCCACGCCGCAGGGCGTGTCCGTAACCGTGAAGATCCTCGACGGGAACGTCCGCGCCACCTCACTGGTGGCGCTGACCCTCCTGGCCGCGGCCGGCGCGGTGGAGATCCCCGGCGTTGCCAGCGTCCTGGAAAAAGTGGTGGACCCGGTGCTGGGCGGCGGAAGGCCTGTTGGAAAAATTCGGCTGGGGCCCGCAGTTTCGGCGCTGCTGGACTAGGTTGCCGGACCTGGCTGTGGCTGGCCGCATGGGATCTGGGTCCAGGCCCGCCGGGATCCTTCCCCCGCCAGGGTCCGCGGTACTCTGGTTGTCTTTGCCGTTGCACCCCACGAAAGGGGCCCGAAACATGGCTGTAGCCCGTCGCAGGATCGACCCAAAGGAGGGCGCCGCAGCTGTGGAGGCGTGGCGAAAAGCCGCCGGACCGTCGCCGGACGTTCCTGTCCCGCGAAGCATCCTGGCCACTGCGGTGCGCTACACGCTTGAGGAGGTCACCGCGCGGGCACCGGGCAATTCCGTGGAGGTGCGGGTGCCGCCGTTCGGCGTCACCCAGTGCGTGGAAGGTCCGCGGCACACGCGCGGCACGCCGCCCAACGTCATTGAGTGCGACGCCGCCACCTGGCTCGCGATGGTTACAGGCCAGTTGGGCTGGGCGGACGCGGTGGCCGAGCACAAGGTTGCTGCCTCGGGCCTCCGGGCAGACCTCTCGGCATTGCTCCCGCTGTAGACGGGCTCAGCCGCGGCCGATGAATGGCATGCCAGCGGCGGTCACCACCACGGACCCCACGCTGGCTGTCGGCGGCATGTTGGCCATCATCAGGACGGCCCGGGCGGCATCCTCAACGGGGAAGGTGGGTTCAACCCGGCGGCTGCCGTCGGCCTGGAGCGCCCCGGAACCCACACCGATGGTGTCCATGATCTCCGTGGCCGTGTTCCCAATGTCGATCTGCCCGCACGTGATCCCGAAGCCCCGCCCGTCCAGCTCGATGCTTTTTGTCAGCCCTGTCATGGCGTGCTTCGTGACGGCGTAGGCCACAGTCCTGGGGCGTGGCGAATGCGCGGAGATGGAGCCGTTGTTGATAATCCGCCCGCCCTGCGGATCCTGCGCCTTCATGGCCCTGACGGCGGCCGCGGCGCACAGCATGGAGCCAGTGAGGTTCACTGCCAGGGTGGCGTTCCAGTCCTCCAGCGAGATCTCGTCCACGCCGGCGGCCGGGCCGAAAACCCCGGCGTTGTTGAACAAGACGTCCACCCGGCCCCACCGCTGCCGCACGGCGTCGAAAAGGCGCTCGACGTCGTCGGGCCGGGTGACGTCGCAGGTGACCGGAAGCGCCTGCTGGTGGCCGGCCGCCGTCTCCAGCAGGTGCGCCTCGCGGCGCCCGGCAAGGGCGACGGCGTAGCCATCGGCCAGGAGAAGGCGGGCCACTGCCCGGCCGATTCCGGAACCGGCGCCGGTGACCACCGCAACGCGCGCAGCTTTGCCTGTATTGCTCATGGGGTTCCCTTCAGGTGTGGCCATCATTGAATCCTAGGGGCTGCATCCGGCATCACGGCTGCGGCCAAGCCGGCGCCAAGCAGCTCCGCCAGCCCACGTTTGAAACCGGACTTCCCGCCGTGGGAAGGGTGCCGGACCTTTGGCACCTCCTGGCCGCTGCCCAGCAGGCTGCGGTGCGCCACGTTGCCCACGGCCACGATGGTGCCGATCTGGAACAGTTCTGCCAGCGACTGCCAGAACGGCGTTCCGAGCCTGGCTTCGGCTGTGCGCGGCGTGCGGTTGGACTGCGGATTCCCCGGCATGTGGGTGTGCCACGGGCACGCGCTCCACAGGAGGGGAAGGAACTGCAGTTCGGCCAGGACTTCCCACATCACGGTTGCGGTGGGCTCGGCCGCAACGCCTGCCGCGTCCGCCGGCAGCGCGTAGCCCTTACCGGGTCCGAACAAGCCAAAGCTGTTGGCGGGCCCCTGGAACATGGCGCGGTTGGTGAAGGGAACCCCGGTGACGCCCATGCCCCTGAAGCCGGGGGCCTCGCCCAGCAGCAGCACGGTTGGCGAACGGTCCATCATTTCCTGGAGGTAAAGCTCGAGGTTGCGCCGCCGCTGCGCATTTTCCGGCACGCTGTGGTCCAGGAAGTTGTTGCGGGCGGGCGTCGACGGCACGGCCGCGAGCCGGTCCACGAACGCGCGCACGGGGGAAGCAGTCACGGGCATCTTCACACGCGCCGGGCAGGAAACTGGCTCCTACCAGCGCGGGTGGATGGCCTCACGGAAGTAGTGGTCGTAGATCCAGCGGACCCCGGCGTCGAATTCCCCGCCCAGGCTGACGGAGGCCGCGGCGGCGTTCGCTGCCGCCTGCTCCACGTTGCGTGCCCCAGGGATGACGGTGGTGACGCCGTCCTGCGCGGCGATCCAGGCAATGGCCGCCTGGGCGGTGCTGGCCCCGGAGGGAACCAGCTGTTCAAACTCGGCCACGGCCTTCAGGCCCAGTTCGTAGTCCACACCGGAGAAGGTCTCGCCGACGTCGAAGGAGTCACCGTTGCGGTTGTAGTTCCGGTGGTCGTTCTCCGCGAACGCGGTCTCCTTGGTGTACTTGCCGGACAACAGGCCGGAAGCGAGCGGCACGCGCGCGATGATCCCTACGTTTGCCGCCTTTGCTGCCGGAAGGACCTCGTCCAGGGGCTTGAGGCGGAAGGCGTTCAGGATGATCTGGACCGAAGCGGTTCCCCCATGGCGGATCGCCTCCAGGGCCTCGTCCGTGCGCTCGACACTGACGCCGTAATTGCGGATGGCTCCCTCGGACACCAGGGTGTCCAGCGCGTCATAGACCTCGGCGTTGCTGTAGACCGGAGTGGGCGGGCAGTGCAGCTGGACCAGGTCCAGGGTGTCCGTGCCCAGGTTCTTCCGGGAGCGGTCCACCCACTGGCGGAAGTTGGCCAGGGTGTAGTTTTCCGGCTTCTGGTCCACCCGGCGGCCCATCTTGGTGGCCACCGTAACGTCCAGGCCCGGGTTGTCCGCGAGGAACTTTCCGATGGCCTGCTCGCTCTTCCCGTCGCCGTAGACGTCGGCGGTGTCGAAGAAGTTCACCCCTGCATCCACGGAGGCCGCCAGGACAGCCTGCGCCTGCGCCGGGTCAACGTTTCCCCAGTCCGCGCCAAGCTGCCAGGTGCCGAGCCCCACAATGGAGACGTTCCGACCGGTCTTGCCCAAAATCCGCTGTTCCATCCCTCGACTATATGGCGTGGCCCGGAGGAGGCCGGAATCTTACGCGTTCCGCCACGCCCCGACGCCCATCCGCATGGTGGAAAAGCCCTTCCGGCAACCTGTGTAAGCTTAATCACACTGAAACACGCAGCGGACATTCTGGCAGTGCTGTGCGGGTACATTTCCCAGCATCAGGGGTTTGGTTGGCGCGTCGGTCTGGTTCGTACGGGGAGCGTGAAGCATGGACGGAATCGAGATAACCGTCAACGGGCAGGCCCGGGGCTGCGGCGGAACCAGCCCGCACACCAGGCTTCTGGACTGGTTGCGGGGTGAAGGCCTGACGGGGGCCAAGGAAGGCTGCGCGGAGGGCGAATGCGGGGCGTGCGCCGTCATGGTGGCCCGGCCGGACGGCCCGGCCCGCAGCCTCTGGACTTCCATCAACTCCTGCCTCCCTTCCGCGCTGGCATTCGACGGCCAGGAAATTATCACTGCGGAGGGCCTGGGTACTGTAGCCGGGCCGTGCGCGGATGAGGCCCTTCATCCCGTCCAGCGGGAAATGGCAGACCGTGGCGGGTCCCAGTGCGGATACTGCACTCCGGGGTTCATCTGTTCCATGGCCGCGGAGTACTACCGCCCGGACCGCAGCCCCGCGGACGCCAGCCTGGAGACCGGGACGGGGGCCGTGGGCGAAGGGCACGCCGCCGACCATGGATGCGGCCCGAACGGGTTCGACCTGCATGCCCTCAGCGGCAACCTCTGCCGGTGCACCGGCTACCGTCCCATCAGGGATGCGGCCTACGCACTCGGGCCGGCGCAGGACACTGATCCGTTGCTGGGCAGGCAGAACCGGCCCGCCCCGCCGGCCAGGCACACCCGGACGGACGGCGACGCACGGTTCCTGCGCCCCGGGAACCTGGCTGAAGCCCTCCAGGCCCTCGAGGAAAACCCGGAGGCAAAGCTGGTGGCAGGGGCAACGGACCTCGGCGTCGAGGTGAACCTCCGCCACTTCCGGCCGCCCGTCGTCGTCGCCATCGACCGCCTGGCGGAACTGCGGACGTTAACGTTCGACGCCGGCCGGGTGGAGATCGGCGCGGCCCTTACCCTCTCTGAGGTGGAACGGGGCCTCAACGGCCGGGTGCCCCTCCTGGGCCAGCTGTTCCCACAGTTCGCGTCCCGCCTGATCCGGAACGCTGCCACCTTCGGCGGGAACCTCGCCACGGGATCACCCATCGGCGACTCCGCACCCGTACTCCTCGCCCTGGACGCCGGCGTCGTCCTGTGCTCCGCCGGCGGAGAACGTGAGGTCCCGTTGGCGGAGTACTTCACGGGCTACCGGCAGAACGTCAGGAAGCCCAACGAACTGCTGCGCGCAGTGCGGATCCCGCTGCCGCTGGCCGAAACCACAGCGTTCTACAAGATTGCCAAGCGCCGCTTCGACGACATCTCGAGCGTGTCCGTGGCCATTGCACTGCAGGTGGCGGACGGCGTCGTAAGTTCGGCCCGGATCGGGCTCGGCGGCGTGGCGGCAACCCCCATCCGGGCGTCAGCAACGGAAGAAGCCCTGGTGGGCCGGCCCTGGACCGCGGAGACCGTGGCCGCGGCGGCCGCCATCATGGCGGGCGAGGGGACGCCCATCGATGACATGCGGGCAAGCGCGGCCTACCGTTCAGCCATGCTGGGGCAGGCCCTGCTGAAGTTCCACGCCGGGAACGCTCCGGCGCTGGAGGTGGCGAAGTGAAATCCCTGGCAGAGCGTCCCGTCAACCCCGTGGTGGGCATCCCGGTGCCCCATGAGAGCGCCGCGGGGCATGTGACCGGAACAGCCCTCTACACGGATGACATTGTTGCCCGCTCCAGCAACATCCTGCACGCCTGGCCCGTCCAGGCGCCCCACGCGCACGCACGGATCCTGGCCATGCAGACCCAGCCCGCACTTGAAGTTCCCGGCGTAGTCAGGGTGCTGACGGCGTCGGACGTTCCCGGCATCAACGACTCCGGCACCAAACACGACGAGCCGCTCTTCCCCAGCGAGGTGATGTTCCACGGCCAGGCCGTGTGCTGGGTCCTGGGCGAATCGGTCGAAGCGGCACGGCTGGGCGCAGGGGCGGTTGCGGTGGAGTACGAGCCGCTGCCGTCACTCCTGACGCTCACCGAAGCCATCGCGGCCGGCAGCTTCCAGGGCAACCAGCCCACTGTTGCCCGCGGTGAGCCGGACCAGGCGCTGGCGGGCGCCGCCCACCGCTTCAGCGGGGAGTTCGAATTCGGCGGCCAGGAGCACTTCTACCTTGAGACGCAGGCGTCCTTCGCAACCATTGACGAAGGCGGGCAAGTGTTTGTGCAGGCCAGCACCCAACACCCGTCCGAGACGCAGGAGATCGTGGCGCATGTCCTGGGGCTGGCCAACCACCAGGTGACCGTCCAGTGCCTGCGGATGGGCGGGGGCTTTGGCGGGAAGGAAATGCAGCCGCACGGTTTCGCGGCCGTCGCCGCCCTGGGCGCCAGCCTGACCGGGCGCCCCGTCCGGCTCCGCCTGACCCGCACCCAGGACATCACCCTGACCGGAAAGCGCCACCCGTTCCATGCGCGCTGGGAGGCAGGATTTGACGACGACGGGCGCCTCCAGGCGCTGAAAGCCACCCTCACGAGCGACGGCGGCTGGAGCCTGGACCTCTCCGAACCCGTCCTGGCGAGGGCGCTGTGCCACATCGACAACGCGTATTACGTCCCCAACATCGAAGTGCACGGCAGGGTGGCCAAGACCAACAAAACGTCGCAGACGGCGTTCCGGGGTTTCGGCGGACCGCAGGGGATGCTGGTGATGGAGGACCTGCTGGGCCGCTGCGCCCCACTGCTGGGGCTGGACCCCGCCGAGCTCCGCCGTCGCAATTTCTACGAGCCCGGGCAGAGCACGCCGTACGGGCAGCCGGTGCGCCACGCCGAACGGCTCACCGCCATCTGGCAGTCGCTGCTGGACCGGGCCGGCGTGGCCCGGCGGCGGGCGGAGATCGAGGAATTCAACGCGGCGCATCCGCACACCAAGCGCGCCATCGGGATGACGCCGGTGAAGTTCGGCATCTCCTTCAACCTGACCGCGTTCAACCAGGCCGGCGCGCTTGTCCACGTGTACAAGGACGGGTCCGTGCTGATCAACCATGGCGGAACCGAGATGGGGCAGGGCCTGCATACCAAGATGCGCCAGGTGGCTGCCACCGCCCTGGGCGTGCCCCTCGCGTTCATCCGGCTGGCACCCACCCGGACGGACAAGGTCCCGAACACCTCAGCCACTGCGGCAAGCTCCGGGGCGGACCTCAACGGCGGTGCCGTCAAGAACGCCTGCGAGCAGATCAGTTCCCGGCTGTCCGAGGTGGCTGCCCGCAGGCTCAACATCCATCCGGACGATGTGCGGTTCGACGACGGCAAGGTCACCGGGATCGGCTTCCATGACCCCGGCCTCAGTTTCGCCGAGGTGGTGCACGATGCCTACTTCCAGCGCGTTCCGCTCTGGGCTGCCGGGTACTACCGGACCGAAGGGCTGCACTGGGACAGCGCCCGGATGCAGGGCGAACCATTCAAGTACTTCAGCTACGGCGCAGCCGTTACCGAAGTGGAGGTGGACCGGTTCACCGGCACCTACCGGCAGGTGCGCGCGGATATAGTGCACGACGTCGGCGACAGCCTTTCGCCGTTGATCGACGTTGGGCAGATTGAGGGCGGTTTTGTCCAGGGCGCCGGGTGGCTCACCCTCGAGGACCTGCGGTGGGACGTGTCCGACGGCGAGGGGCGGGGGCGGCTCACGACGCAGTCGGCCAGTACCTACAAGCTGCCCAGCTTCTCCGAAATGCCGGAGCAATTCAACGTCCACCTGTTTGAACGGGCCACGGAGAGCGGAGTGGTCTACGGCTCCAAGGCCGTGGGCGAGCCACCGCTCATGCTTGCCATCAGCGTCCGCGAGGCGCTGCGCGAGGCGGTTGCAGCGTTTGGTCCCGGCAGCATGTCAGTGGAACTGGCCAGCCCGGCCACCCCCGAAGCCGTGTTCTGGGCCATCGAACGGGTCACGGCGCCCTCCCCGGCCCTCCCTGGCGACGCCCTCCAGGCGCCCGCCGCGACGTCGGTGCGGTGACATGGACTGGCTCGAAGCCCTGCAGCACCTGAGGTCCTCAGGTTTGCCCGGAGTACTGGCCACCGTGTCTGAGGTGCGCGGCCATGCACCGCGGGAGGCCGGCGCCAAGATGGTGGTGGGGGCCGACTCCACGTGGGGCAGCATCGGCGGGGGAAATCTCGAGGCCACCGTGGTGGACCAGGCCAGGGACATGATGGCGCAAGGTATCTCCGTGCCCCGCAACGCCGAGTTCCCGCTCAACGAGCACGCCACCACCGAGCATGGGCGGCAGTGCTGCGGAGGGAAGGTGCGGGTGTTGCTGGAGCCTTTCCTGTCCCTTCCCACTGTGGCCATCTTCGGCGTCGGGCATGTCGGGTACGAACTCGGCCGCATCCTGTCCCGCCTGCCCATGGCCCTGTACCTCGTGGACAGCCGGGAGGAGCAGCTGGAGGCCGGCCGGCTGGCCGATGTTTCAGCGGGTGTTGCGGACGTCCGGGTTGTGCACACGCCGGTTCCGGATTCGTTCCTTGGCGGCCTGCCTGCCGGCGCCCACGTCTTCATCATGACCCACGACCACTCCGAGGATTTCCTGCTCTGCCACGCGGCCCTGCGCCGTGGAGACCTCGGGAGCGTGGGGCTGATCGGCTCGCGCGCCAAGTGGCTGCGGTTCCGGCAAAAGCTGGCGGCGGAGGGGTTTGCCGAGGCTGAGATTGACCGGATCCAGTGCCCGATCGGCCTGCCTGAGGTCAGGGGAAAGGCCCCGGCGGTGATTGCCGTCAGTGCCGCCGCCGGCCTGCTGGGCACCCTCGCGCCTGCCCGGCAGTAATGCGCCTGCCCGGCACTGCGGATCGGTCACAAACGGGTTTTTCAGATTGTGATGTACACCACCGGCCGGCCGCGCTACGCTGGATGACAACTCGTGGCGCAGGTCACGTAACCTGGGAGCAGCAGGCAGGGTCGTAATGAGCTGGCATCAATCGATGTCGGCTCATTTTTTGTGGGCCGACGGTACAAGAAACGTGCGGGACACGCGCGCTTAATTTCTCTGCGGGACTCTGGTCCCATATACCGGAAGTTGGGAATCTGACCATGAGCAGCAACATCATCCTGGGCAACAACCAGTACGGAAAGGCCGAAGTCCGGGTCGTCAAAATCACCCGCGACACGGACCGCCATGAAATTGAGGACCTGAACGTCACCTCGCAGCTGCGCGGGGACTTCGCCGCGGCCCACCTTGAAGGCGACAACGGCCACGTGGTACCCACGGATACCCAGAAAAACACCATCTACGCTTTCGCCCGGGAAGGCATCGGTTCCCCGGAGGCCTTCCTGCTGCGCCTGGGCGAGCACTTCACGTCCAGCTTCGACTGGGTAACCGGCGGACGCTGGGAAGCCGAGTCCTACAGCTGGAACCGGATCCAGGCCCACGGCGCCGCGCATGACCACTCCTTCGTCCGCAGCGGGCAGGAAGTCCGCACTGCAGTCCTGGTGCGCGACGGCGCCGCGGCCCACGTCATTGCGGGCCTCAAGGACCTCACGGTCCTCAAGTCCACCCAGTCCGGCTTCGTCGGCTACCCCAAGGACAAGTACACCACCCTGCCGGAGACAACGGACCGGATCCTCGCCACGGACGTTTCCGCACGCTGGCGCTTCAAGACCGGCACGGACTTCAGCGCGCTGGACTTCAACAAGAATTACGACGACGTCAAGGCCCTCCTGCTCGAAGGGTTCACCGAGAAGTATTCGCACGCGCTCCAGCAGACCCTGTTCGACATGGGCACCAAGGTCCTTGAGGCACACAGCGAGATCGACGAGATCAGGTTCTCCATGCCCAACAAACACCACTTCCTGGTGGACCTCTCGCCGTTCGGCCTCGACAATCCCAACGAGGTCTTTTACGCCGCCGACCGCCCGTATGGCCTGATCGAGGCAACCGTCCAGCGCGGGGACGCCAGCCCCGCGGACGTCGCCTGGTCCGGGATCGCCGGATTCTGCTGAACGGGAACTCTGCCATGAACACCAAGAACCCCCTCAAAGCCGACGCCAAAAAGCGCGGCAAGCGTCCCGCTTCCAGCCGGCCGGAGGATGAACGGCTTTCGGTCGGGAGCAGCTTCGCCTACGGATTCCAGCATGTCCTGACCATGTACGGTGGCATCATCGCCGTTCCGCTGATCGTCGGGCAGGCCGCCGGCCTCTCCCCCGCGGATATCGGCATCCTGGTTGCAGCAGCGCTCTTCATGGGCGGCCTTGCCACCCTGCTGCAGACCATCGGCGTGCCGTTCTTCGGCTCCCAACTCCCCCTGGTCCAGGGCGTCTCGTTCGCCAGCGTGGCCACGATGGTGGCGATCGTCAGCGGCGGCGGCGGGCTGCCGGCGGTCTTCGGGGCGGTGATGGTTTCCGCAGCAGTCGGCCTGCTGATCGCGCCGGTCTTTTCACAGATCGTCCGGTTCTTCCCTCCGGTGGTGACCGGCACCGTCATCACCACCATCGGCCTCACCCTCATGCCCGTCGCCGCCAACTGGGCGATGGGCGGAAACCGGAGAGCCGAGAACTACGGGAGCACGGCCAACATCGGCCTCGCCGCCGTGACCCTCGCCCTGGTGCTGCTCCTGAGCAAGGTGGGCAGCGCCACCATTTCACGCCTGTCCATACTCCTGGCCATGGTTGGCGGCACCGTTGTCGCGGTCGCCACCGGCATGGCGGACTTCTCCAGGGTCGGCGACGGCCCGATCGCCGCTTTCCCCACCCCGTTCCATCTGGGCGCACCAACCTTTGAGATTGCCGCCATTATCTCCATGGTGATCGTGGTGCTGGTGATCCTGACCGAGACCATGGCGGACATCCTTGCCGTCGGCGAGATCGTGGGCACGCGCACAGACTCCAAGCGCATCGCGGCAGGGCTCCGCGCAGACATGGGCTCCAGCCTGCTCGCCCCGGTGTTCGGCTCGTTCACCCAGAGCGCGTTTGCACAGAACGTCGGCCTGGTGGCTGTCACCAAAATCAAAAGCCGCTACGTGGTGGCTGCCGGCGGGGTGATCCTGGTCCTGCTGGGCCTCCTGCCGGTCCTGGGCCGCGTGGTGGCGGCCGTTCCCACTGCCGTCCTGGGCGGCGCCGGCATTGTGCTCTTCGGCACCGTGGCCGCCAGCGGCATCAGGACCCTGGCCAAGGTGGAATACCGGAACAACATGAACCTGATCATTGTGGCGGCGTCAGTCGGGTTTGGCATGATCCCCATCGCCGCTCCCACTTTCTACGACCAGTTCCCGTCCTGGTTCAGCACCATCTTCCACTCCGGCATCAGCTCGGCCGCGGTCATGGCCATCCTGCTGAACCTGCTGTTCAACCACCTCAAGGCGGGTAATTCCGAGAACCAGTCGGTGTTCGTGGCCGGCACCGGCCGGGTGGTCCGGGAGGAGGACCTGAAATGCCTGGCCGACGGCGACCGCTTCGAGGGCGGCAAGCTGATCGACTGCGACGGCAAGGAAGTCCCGGTCCAGTCATCCGAAAAGGCGTCAGGGCATTAGCACGAAGGCCTCAGGTGCGGTTCATCTCCAGGGAGATGGCTTCGGCAGCCTCGCGGAGGATGGGCACGGCCTTATCGGCGAAGTGCTCATCCACGCGGGACACCGGCCCGGACACGGAAATGGCGGTGGGCGTGGGGGCATTCGGAACGGCCATGGCGAAGCAGCGCACGCCAAGCTCCTGCTCCTCCTCGTCAATCGCGTAACCGCGCTCACGGATGAGCTTGAGGTCTGCCAGGAGCTCGTCAATATCCCCGATGCTCTTGGCGGTGGGGGTTGGCATCCCGGCCCGGGCCACGATGCCGCGGACGGCGTCGTCATCGAGCTGGGCCAGGATGGCCTTGCCGACGCCGGTGGCATGGGTATGGGCGCGCCGGCCCACCTCGGTGAACATGCGCATGGAGTGGAGGGACGGCACCTGTGCCACGTAGATGACCATGTCCGAATCCAGCACCGCCATGTTCGAGGTCTCCCCCAGCCGGTCCACCAGGGTCTTCAGCTGGGGGCGGGCCACGGCACCAAGCTGCTTGTTGGCTCCCTCGCCGAGCCGGATGAGCCGCGGGCCCAGCGCGTACCGCCGGTTGGGGAGCTGGCGGATATAGCCAAGGGACACCAGCGTCCGCAGGAGCCTGTGGATGGTGGGCAAGGGCAGGTCCGTGGACGAGGAAAGCTCGCTGAGCGTGACGTCGCCCCCGGCGTCCGTGACGAGCTCCAGCAGTTCGAACACACGCTCCACCGACTGCACGCCGCCCGAGGTTTTCTCTGCCATTCCGTTGTCTCCTACGGCTCTGATTCCGACAACTCTTATCCGCATCGTGAAATGAGCTGCTTAGAACACCCAAGATACAGCACGGCCGGCTGACGCTGCGAGGCGCCACGTGGCGGGCCGAGGCGCGCTTGTTATTCCATTATCCAGATAATAATATCCATAATACGAGAAACCTTGAGACTAAACCGGCCCGCACAAGGCCCAACAGGAGGAGATTCAATGGCGAACCCCAGCCCCGGAAATTCGATCACCCTGCGCGTGGAAGCGCCCTCGAGCTTCAGCGCCACCAGCGAGCTTGCCGCTGCAGTCGGAGCGGCAGGCGCCGCCATCACCGCCCTGGACGTCAGCGAATCCCACCACGAAACCCTCGTTGTGGACGTCACCTGCAACACCACGGACGACGCCCACGCCGCCCGCGTCAAGGATGCCCTCAACGCGCTTGACGGCGTCACGGTCCAGCACGTCTCGGACCGCACCTTCCTGATGCACCTGGGCGGCAAGCTGGAAGTCGTCCCCAAAGTCGCACTGCGCAACCGCGACGATCTCTCCCGCGCCTACACTCCCGGCGTCGCCCGCGTCTGCCTGGCCATCGCCGAGGACCCCTCGGCAGCCCGCAACCTCACGGTCAAGCGGAACACCATCGCCGTCCTTACCGACGGTTCGGCCGTCCTTGGCCTCGGCAACATCGGCCCGGCCGCGGCCCTTCCGGTCATGGAAGGCAAGGCCGCACTCTTCAAGCAGTTCGCCAATGTGGACGCCTGGCCGGTCTGCCTGGACACCCAGGAGACCGAGGAAATCATCATGATCGCCAAGGCCCTGGCCCCGGTCTACGGCGGCATCAACCTGGAGGACATCGCTGCGCCGCGCTGCTTCGAGATCGAGAACCGGCTCCGCGCTGAACTGGACATCCCGGTGTTCCACGACGACCAGCACGGCACCGCCATCGTCACCCTCGCAGCCCTCGTCAACGCGCTGCGCGTGGTGGGCAAGAAGCTCAGCGAGGTCCGCATTGTGGTTTCGGGCGTCGGCGCCGCGGGCTCTGCCATCATCCAGCTCCTCAAGGCCCAGGGCGCGCGGCACATCATCGCCGCCGGCCGTTCCGGCGCCATCCATTCCGGTGAAACCTACGGGGACGAGCACCGCCGGTGGATCGCCGCCAACACCAACGCGGAAGGCTTCGCCGGCACGCTGCACGAGGCCCTCGTCGGCGCGGACGTGTTCATCGGCGTCAGCGCCCCGCACGTGATCGGCGAGGAGCAGGTCGCCTCAATGGCAGCGGACGCCATCGTGTTCGCCATGGCCAACCCCACGCCGGAAATAGACCCCGTCGTCGCGTCAAAGCACGCCGCGGTGGTGGCCACGGGCCGCAGCGACTTCCCCAACCAGATCAACAACGTGCTGGCATTCCCGGGCTTCTTCCGGGGCCTGCTCGATGCCGGCGCCTCGGACATCACCCCGGAGATGCTGGTGGCCGCCGCGGACGCCATCGCCAACCGGGTAGCTGACGATGAGCTCAATGCCAGCTACATTATCCCCAGCGTCTTCGATCCCCATGTGGCCGCCAATGTTGCCTCAGCCGTCGCCGCGGCCGCCAACGCGGCGGCCGCAGCCCCGGCTCCCGTTGCCGCCCTGGCCAGCGCCTGACTCACTGACTGACTTCAGCACAAGGAAAGGACCAGAAATGGCCATCACCGCCACAGACCCCCGGCCCATGGACCGCGCGGAGGAAATCCTCACCACCGAGGCGCTGGCCTTCGTGGAGGAGCTGCACAGCCGCTTCGCCGGCACCCGCAACGAACTCCTGGCCGCCCGCTCCGCCAAGCGGCAACGCGTCGCGGACACCGGCAGGCTGGACTTCCTGCCCGAGACACAGGACGTGCGCGACGGCGACTGGCAGGTTGCGCCGGCGCCGGCGGCTTTGCAGGACCGCCGGGTGGAAATGACCGGGCCGGCGGCCCCGGCAAAAATGGCCATCAATGCGTTGAACTCCGGTGCCAAGGTGTGGCTCGCGGACCTTGAGGATGCCAGCACCCCCACCTGGCGCAACGTCGTCGAATCCATCCTGAACCTTCGCGACGCCGCCCGCGGCACCCTCAGCTACACCTCGGACGAGGGTAAGGAGTACAGCCTCCGCACCGACGCCCCGCTCGCCGTCGTGGTTGCCCGCCCCCGCGGCTGGCACCTGCCGGAAAAGCACCTGCTCATCAACGGCGAACGTGCCGTGGGCGCGCTGGTGGACTTCGGCCTGCACTTCTTCCACGTGGCCAAACAGCTGGTGGAGAACGGACAAGGCCCCTACTACTACCTGCCCAAAATGGAGGGTTACCTTGAGGCACGACTGTGGAACGAGGTCTTCGTCTTCGCCCAGGATTACCTGGGACTGCCGCAGGGCACCATCCGCGCCACTGTGCTGATCGAAACCATTCCGGCGGCCTTTGAAATGGATGAGATCCTCTACGAGCTGCGGGACCACGCCTCCGGGCTCAATGCCGGGCGCTGGGACTACCTGTTCAGCATCATCAAGTACTTCCGGGACGCCGGCGGGGAGTTTGTCCTCCCGGACCGGGCCTCCGTGGCCATGACGGCCCCGTTCATGCGCGCCTACACCGAACTGCTGGTCAAGACCTGCCACAAGCGCGGCGCCTTCGCCATGGGCGGGATGGCCGCCGTCATCCCCAATCGCCGCCACCCGGAGGTCACGGAGGCTGCGTTTGAAAAGGTCCGGGCGGACAAGACCCGGGAGGCGAACGACGGTTTCGACGGTTCCTGGGTGGCACACCCGGACCTGGTTCCGACCTGCCGCGAGGTCTTTGACGCAGTGCTCGGCAACAGGCCGAACCAGCTGGACAAGCAGCGCCCGGAGGTTTCCGTGACGGCGGAACAGCTGCTGGACGTGGCCTCCGCCCAGGGCCAGGTCACCGAGTCCGGGCTGCGGCTGAACCTCTACGTGGCCGTTGCCTACACGGCGGTGTGGCTGTCCGGGAACGGCGCCGTGGCCATCCACAACCTGATGGAGGACGCCGCCACGGCGGAGATCTCCCGCTCGCAGGTGTGGCAGCAGATCCGCAACAAGTTCGTCCTGGCGGACACCGGCAACACCGTCACCCGCGAACTGGTCGAACGCATCCTCAGCGAAGAAACCGAGCGGCTACGCACCGAGGTCGGCGACGAAGCCTTCCGCCGCTACTACAAGCCGGCCAGCGAACTGATCGCGGAGATCTGCCTCTCCGAGGACTACACGGACTTCCTCACCATCCCGGCCTACGAACTGGTGGACTGAGGCATGGCATCACCCAAGCCCTCGCTCTCCGCAGGGGACCTCGCACACATCGACGTCCAGCTGGCCGCCACCGACCGCCTGCTGGAACGGAACTACCCGGGCGACGACGGCTCCCGCCAGCCCGTCCACACGGTGTACGTCCCCGCGGACCTTTTTACGGCGTCGTTCGCTGCCGACTGGGGCGCCGAGGCGCTGGCGACGGCGGAGGCCCACGGGGGCCTAGAAGAGCTCGGGGCGCTGCTTGGCCAGGACGCCGCACTAGCCGGGGCCGTGGCCCCGCGCGTCGCGGCCAAGCTTTCCAGTGAACCCATCGAGGACCTGCGGCTCGATTTCGAGGACGGGTTCGGGGACAGGGGCGACGACGCCGAGGACGCCGCCGCCGTTGCCGCGGCTTCCGCGGTGGCCAAGGCAGTCGCTGCCGGGTCAGCACCCCCGTTCATCGGCATCCGGTTCAAGTGCTTCGAAGCAGCCACGCGGGTCCGCGGGCTGCGTACCCTGGACCTGTTTGTGTCCGGCCTGGCCTCGGCCGGTGAACTCCCCGAAGGGCTGGTCCTGACCCTGCCCAAGGTGACCACCGTAGCGCAGGTGCAAGCGATGGACTACGCCGTGTCCCGGCTGGAGGAAGTGCACTCGCTTCCCGCCGGACGGCTCCGGTTCGAGGTGCAGGTGGAAACCCCGCAGCTCATCCTGGGGCCGGACGGCACGTCGCCGGTGGCACAGCTGCCGCACGCTGTTCCGGGCCGGATCAGCGGCCTGCACTACGGCACGTACGACTACTCCGCGTCGCTGCAGATTTCGGCCGAGTACCAGTCCATGGAACACCCGGTGGCCGACTTCGCCAAGGAAGTCATGCAGCTGGCCGTTGCCGGCACCGGCATCCGCCTCTCCGACGGGTCCACCAACATCATCCCCGTGGGCGACAACGTGGAGAATGCCTGGCAGCTGCACGGCAGGCTTGTCCGGCGTTCCCTGGAGCGGGGTTTCTACCAGGGCTGGGACCTGCACCCCGCCCAGCTGCCCAGCCGTTTCACGGCCACCTACGCCTTCTACCGGCAGGGGCTGCCCGCGGCCGCTGCACGGCTGCGGAACTACGTGGAACAGACCACAGGCGGCGTGATGGACGAACCCGCCACGGCCCGCGCCCTGGCCGCGTTCGTCCTGCGCGGCGTCCAGTGCGGCGCCGTCGGTGCGGATGAAGTCCAGGCGCTTGCCGCCGTCGGAATTCCGCAGCTCACTGCACTGGCCCACCCGCGGCTCGCCACCACTTCCAACTCCTAGATAAGGATCTCTCTTCATGGGCAAGTACTACTCCCCCACCGGCGGCCTGCCGCCGCAGACGCACCTGACCACCGAGCGGGCCATCGTGACCGAGGCGTACACGGTGATCCCGAAGGGCGTGATGACGGACATCGTGACGTCCAACCTGCCGGGCTTTTCGAACACCCGCTCCTGGATCATCGCCCGCCCCATCTCGGGCTTCGCCACCACGTTCTCGCAGTTGATCGTGGAGATCGGCCCGGGCGGCGGCGCCCCCAGGGCAGAGTTCGAGGCCGGCGTCGAAGGCGTTATCTTCGTGACCCGCGGCAAGGTCAACCTCACGCTCGACGGCGAACTGCACCGGCTGGAGGAGGGCGGCTACGCCTACCTTGCGGCAGGGTCCAACTGGGGCCTGGAAAACGTCTCGGCTGACATCGTGTCCTTCCACTGGATCCGCAAGGCCTACGAGCGCCTCGAAGGGTACGAGGCCAAGTCCTTCGTCACCAGCGACGCCGAAGTGGAGCCGCGCGAGATGCCGGACACCAACGGCGCCTGGAAGACCACCCGCTTTGCGGACCCCAACGACCTGGCACACGACATGCACGTCAACATCGTTACGTTCCAGCCCGGCGGCGTGATCCCGTTCCCGGAAACCCATGTGATGGAGCACGGCCTGTACGTCCTTGAGGGCAAGGCCATGTACCTGCTGAACAACGACTGGGTGGAGGTGGAGGCCGGCGACTTTATGTGGCTGCGCGCGTTCTGCCCCCAGGCCTGCTACGCCGGGGGCCCGGGCCAGTTCCGCTACCTGCTGTACAAGGACGTGAACCGCCAGGTGCGCCTCACCTAATCCCCCGCCCGTCCCCCCAACTAGGTAGCGCCAAGTGTCGTTTTGAGGCTCCAAAACGACACTTAGCGCTACCTAGTTGGGGGAAAATTGGTGGCATGGGCACACGCCGGGGTGGCACGTGGACGCGGGTCACGGCTGGCCTGTGCGCAATCCTGCTGGCGGCGTCCATGACCGCCTGCACCTCGGAGCCGCGACCTCCGGAGCCTGAGCCGGACAAGCCTGCCGCGTTCGCAATCCTGGAAGACTTCAGTGCCCGGATGCTGGCGGAAGGCGCTCCCGCGGTCCTGGTCGCCGTCCGCAGCCGGGGCGCCACCTGGACGCACGCTGCCGGCGTCCGGAACCTGGAATCCGGCGAGCCGGCAACGGTTTCAGATCCTGTCCGCATAGGCGGCATCACGGAATCCTTCATCGCGGTCTCGGTGATGAAGCTGGCGGCGGAGGGCAAGCTTGAGCTGGACGCCGAGGTAAACCGCTATCTCCCCGAGTTCGGCACCGTCCTCCATCCTCCCGGCCCTGTGACTGTCCGCCAGCTCCTGACGCACGAATCCGCGCTTCCCGACTTTTCCGTTCCCCTGCTGGCGTCCGGGAATTGGGCGGAGACCATGAACCGGCCGCTCAGCCTCGAACAGCAGCTGGCCCTGGCCGCCACCGTGCCGTGGAACGCCCGGCTGGCACGGATCTTTGACTATTCCCGCTCGAACTATGCAGCGCTTGCCCTCATTGTTGAGCGGCTCCGCGGCGAGGGGATCGGGCAGGTCCTCGCCGAGGACACGGCCGCACCCCTGGGCCTGGCGAAGACCCGGCTTGGCGGCCCGACGCCGGCGGGCATGGTCCACGGCTATGTCACCTTTGAAGGCAGGCGCACCGACGTGAGCATGCCGGCATGGCAGGCGGAGTCCCCCTCAAGCGGCGCCCTGTCCACTGTGGAGGAAGTGAACAGTTTCTACGCCGCCCTGCTGGAGGGCAGGCTACTCCCACCGGACAGCGTGACCGCCATGAAGGGCGGCTACTCGCAGTACTACGGTTTTGCCCTGCGGCGCTGGAACAACACCTGCAACAACCGCTTCTACTATGGCCTTCCCGGTGACACCGACGGCTACGGCATGGTCGCCATGACCAGCGAGGACGGCCGCAGCCAACTTGCGCTGGCCGTGGCATACCCTCCCGCACCGCCCACCCTCGAACTCAACCCACTGATCTTTGAGATGCAGGACGTCGCACAGGAGGCCCTCAACACGCTGTGCTGAGGGCCTCCCGCTGGAAGCTTTCCGGGGACATCAGGCTCCGGGATTCAGGACCACCTTGATGCAGCCGTCCTCTTTCTTCTGGAACTTCTCGTACAGGGCCGGCGCGCCCTCCAGGCCCGAGCGGTGGGTGACCAGGTCCATCACACCCAGCGGATCGGCGTCGTCCTCCACCAGCGGCAGGATGTCATCAGTCCAGCGCCGGACGTTGCACTGCCCCATCCGCACCTGGATCTGCTTGTCGAACATGGTCAGCAGGGGCATCGGGCTGGCCTGGCCGCCATACACGCCGCTCAGGGACAGGGTCCCGCCGCGCCGTACGGCGTCGATGGATGTGTGGAGCGCAGCGAGTTTGTCCAGGCCCGCGGTCTCCATCGCTTTCTGGGCCAGCTTGTCCGGCAGGAGGCCCAGCGCCTGGTGGGCGAAGCCGGCCACCGGGGAACCATGGGCTTCCATTCCGACGGCGTCAATCACCGCGTCCGCGCCCCTTCCGGCCGTCCTCTCCCGCAGTTCGTCCGCCACGCCCTTGGTGTAATCAAGGGTTTCCACCCCGTGCCGGGCGGCCATCTCCCGACGCTCCGGGACCGGATCCACGCCGATGACCCGCAGGCCCCGCTGGACGCCGATCCGGCTGGCGAACTGTCCCACGGGGCCCAGTCCGAACACCGCCAGGGTGCCTCCCGGCCGGACGTCCGCGTATTCCACCCCCTGCCAGGCTGTGGGCAGAATGTCCGAGAGGAAAAGGTAGCGCTCATCCGGCAGTTCCGTTCCCACCTTCACTGGCCCGTAGTCCGCGTGCGGTACGCGCAGGTATTCTGCCTGGCCGCCGGGAACCGAACCGTAAAGCTCCGAGAAGCCGAAGAGCGCGGCGCCGGAACCCTTGCTCTTGACCTGCGTGGTTTCACACTGCGACTGCAGCCCCTGGCTGCACATAAAGCAGTGGCCGCAGGAGATGTTGAAGGGAACCACCACCCTGTCGCCCTTGCGGAGGTTGGTGACGGCGCTTCCCACCTCTTCCACGATGCCCATCGGTTCATGGCCGATCACGTCACCCTTGTGCATGTATGCGCCCAGCACCTCGTACAGGTGCAGGTCGGATCCGCAGATGGCCGTAGAGGTGATCCGCACGATGGCGTCCGTCGGCTCCTGGATCACGGGGTCCGGTACTTCTTCCACGCTTACCGAGCGTTTTCCTTGCCATGTCAGTGCTTTCACAATTCGCCTTTCTGGAGGTTTTGCCTTCAGTCCGGGCTGGAGCCCATCACTCGACCGTATCGACTTCAGCGGAAAAAAGTAAGCAGGCTGACTAAATACTTGCTGTCCCAGCCCCGGGCTTCTAGCGTTGGAAGGGCCAGCTCCGCAGCTACGTGTGAAAGAGGAACGCCATGACGCTTTACCAGCCGGAACCCGTTGAGATCTCCACCCGCATTCGGCCCGGGGAATGGACGGAAGCCAGCCTGGAGGAGCTTGTGGGCACCTACCGGACCCGCATCATGGAGATGGGTGCCAACATGGCGGAAGTGCGTACGGACATTGAGCGGCACGACGACGGTTCGGTCCGGGTGGCGGTGGTGTGGGACAAGCCCGCGAATGCGGGCGATGAGGACGCCGTGACGGGCGGCCAGGCGCTGTAGTCGGACGGTGCGGGCAGGCTTCAAGGGTTTAGGGCTTGGCGAGCAGCCGGCCTATGGCACTTGAGGTCAGGTTGTGCAGCAGGTCCTGCGGCCCGTCGTAGACCTCTGCCGCCCCGGCTTCCCGGAGCTCGGCGGCGCTGACCCCGCCGCAGGTGACACCGATGGCGGGGATGCCCAGGGCTCCGGCGGCCATCATGTCCCAGACGGCGTCTCCGACAAAGACGGCGTCCGCCGCCGCCACGCCAATCGCATCAAGCGCCGCCACCAGGATGTCCGGGGCGGGCTTGCTCTCCTTGGCATCATTGGCGCTGGTGGCGGCATCGATGAAGGCATGGGCGTCGAGGACGGACCCCATGACCTCAAGGTCTTTCTTGCGTGCGGACGAGGCCAGCGCAACAGCAAGCCCGCCGGCGTGGCACTGGGCCAGCAGATCCTTTGCTCCCTTGAAGGCGCGGAGCGCAGGCCAGTGGGAAGCGTAGAGCGCCCCGTGGCTGGCCATGACCTCCTTATCCGCGGACCGCTCCCGCCCCTCGGGCAGGAGGCTGTCCACCAGCCGGTCGCCCCCCATGCCCACATAGTGGTGGATGGAGGCCATCGGGATGTCGTAGCCGTGCTCCCGGAAGGCGCCCCACCAGGCAATGGTGTGGATGTAGGACGAGTCGATCAGCGTGCCGTCGACGTCAAAAAGAACCCCCCGGCGTCGCCCGCCAGGGGGTGTGGTTCCTTGGGGCACCATCAGCGTACCGCTGCCCTCTTGGCCGCAGGGGCCTTCCTGTGGCGGGCAGCTTCCTCCTTGGGGGTGGCCACGGGGCGGACGCGTTCCCGGAGGACACTCCCGGCGCCGTCGTGGCTCTTGTCCCGGATCAACCCGGTACCGGCAATCTCCCGCGCCATTGCCACGCCCGCAACTGCCGCCCTTTTCGTGGGAAAGGTGACCGAGATGGCCATCAGGCTCCCGGCACCATCCAGCATCCGGACCCTGTAGCCGCCGTCAGGCGCATCCACGAGCTCAAAATACCCGGCCATACAAATCACTCCTCCGTCAGTCACCGCGTCGTGCTTTGTTGGAGCACTCCATGAGGTGTTAGTAAGTATACTTATCTATTCTGCGAAGGAGAAGCCACCCCTGGCCGCGCCGCCTCAGCGCGGTTCCGCTGACTCCGGCGGAATGGGGGTGTCACTCCGGCGAACGGTATCCTGATGAAGCTCCAAGGCGCTAGTCACAAGCGCGAAGTGGCTGAATGCCTGCGGCGTATTGCCCAGCTGCCGCCCGGCCTTCACGGCCCATTCCTCGCTCAGCAGGCCGACGTCGTTCCGCAGGTCCAGCAGCCGCTCGAAAAGTTCCCGCGATTCCTCGTGCCGGCCCGCGCCCAGCAGCGCCTCCACCAGCCAGAAGGAGCACGCAAGGAAGACGCCCTCGTCACCCGGCAGGCCGTCGTCGCTCTCCTCCGGGCGGTACCGCAGGACGAACCCGTCCTGCGTGAGGTCGCGCTGGATCGCCTCGATGGTTCCGATCACCCGCGGGTCATCGGGCGGCAGGAACCCCACGCGCGGGATCAGGAGGAGGCTGGCGTCCAGCCCGGACCGGCCGTAGGACTGCACAAACGTGTTGCGGGAAGCGTCGAACCCGTTGGCCATGACGTCCTGGTGGATGGTGTCCCGCAGCCTTTCCCAACGCTCGGCCGGCCCCGGCAGGCCGGATTCCCGGACGCCTTTCACCATCCGGTCCGCAGCCACCCAGGCCATAACCTTCGAGTGGGTGAAGTGGCGGCGCGGGCCCCGCATTTCCCAGAGGCCGTTGTCCGGCTGGTCCCAGATGGTCTCCAGGTGCTCCATGAGGGCAAGCTGGACATCCCAGGCCTCGTCCGGATGCGTCAGCAGCGAATTCCGGGTCAGCGCGAGGCAGTCCAGCACTTCGCCCCAGACGTCAAGCTGCAGCTGCTCCGCCGCTCCGTTGCCGATGCGGACCGGGGACGAATTTTCGTAGCCCTTCAGCCAGGGCAGCTCCATCTCCGGCAGGCGGCGCTCGCCGTGGATGCCGTACATGATCTGCAGGTCCGCGGGGTCGCCGGCCACCGCCCGGAGCAGCCAGTCCCGCCAGGCGGCAGCCTCCGCCGTATAGCCGGCGGCCAGGAGCGCCTGAAGCGTCATGGTGGCATCCCGGAGCCAGCAGTAGCGGTAGTCCCAGTTGCGCGGGCCGCCCAGCTGCTCCGGCAAGGATGTGGTCACGGCCGCGACGATGCCGCCCGTGGGGGCGTAGGTCAGCGCCTTCAGCGTCACCAGGGAGCGCAAAACCGCGTCCTGGTACTTCCCCTTGACGGTGCACTGGGAAGCCCAGCCGCGCCAGAACGCGGTGGTGGTCCCCAGGACTTCCTCGGCGTCCACGGTGTGCGGCCGGGCCACATGGCTTGGCGCCCAGGTGAGCACGAACGGAACGCGCTCCCCGGCGCTGACCGTGAAGTCGCTGACGGTGTGCATGTTCTCGCTCTGGAGGGGCGCCGGCGTTACGAAATAGACCGCGTCCGGGCCGGCGATGGCGTGTAGCCCCAGCTCATCCCGGCGGACCCACGGGATGATGTGGCCGTAGTCAAAGCGGAGGACCAGCTCACAGTGCATCGGCACGCTGCCGCTGACGCCCTCAACGATGCGGACGATGTCTGCCACGGAGTCGCGGGGCGGCATGAAGTCGATGACCCGCACAGTCCCCTCGGGTGTTTCCCACTCCGTTTCCAGCACCAGCGTGCCTTCACGGTAGCCCCTCCGGGTGCATGGCCCGCCGCTTTGGGGCGCCAACAGCCAGCGGCCGGCCTCGGGCGTGTCCAGCAGGGAGTTGAAGCAGGCCGGCGAATCGAACCGGGGAAGGCACAGCCAGTCGATGGAGCCGTCCTTGCTGACCAGGGCCCCTGTTTGAAGGTCGCCCACCACCGCGTAATCTTCAATGCGCGCCATGTCCTTACCCTGCCACAGCCGTCCCGAAAAGGAAGGGCATCCACCGGTGTAGCCTGAAAGAACGCCCCACGGGAGGAACTATGGCAATCCACATCGGCACCTCCGGCTGGAGCTACGACCACTGGGAAAACGTCCTCTATCCGCCTAAATTGCCCGTCAGGGACAGGCTGGCCCACTACGTCTCCCGCTTCAGCACGGTCGAACTCAACGCCAGCTTCTACCGCTGGCCCCGTGACACCACGTTTGCGGGCTGGAACCGGCGCCTGCCGCACGGCTTTACCATGTCCGTCAAGGCTCCCCGCGGGCTGACCCACGCCCGGAAGCTGCACCAGCCGGAGGTGTGGCTGGAGCGGATCGAGCGGTGCTGGCATGAGCTCGGTGACAAACGGGCGGTCCTCCTGGTGCAGCTGCCGCCCGGGATGGAACGCGATGACGCCCGGCTGGACTACTTCCTGGCCTCGGTACCGGAGTGGATCCGGGTGTCCGTGGAGTTCCGGCACCCGAGCTGGGACTGCCCAGAGGTGTACGCCCTGCTGGAACGGCACCGGGCCGCCTACTGCATCATGAGTGGAGCCAACCTCCCCTGCATCCTGCGGACCACCGCCCCGTTCACGTATGTGCGCCTGCACGGCCCCGACCACCAGCACCTCTATGCAGGCTCCTATTCTGACGCTGACCTGCACTGGTGGGCGGACCGCATCCGGGAGTGGGCCAGCAGCGGCCTGGACGTGTATGCGTATTTCAATAACGACGGCGGCGGCAACGCAGTGCGCAACGCGGAGACCCTGCGCTGGATCCTTGGGGAAGGGTGACGTCACGGAGCGACGGCAAGGGGCCGGGAGTGGCCCCGACCGGTGCAGCCTGTGGCAGAGTGGTCCCATGGACACGGCTCCCCAGACCCCGCCAGAGCATGCAGCAGCGCCCACGGCCCAGAGCAAGACGGACCACACCCAGCTCTACGGAAACCAGGTCTTCAGGCTTGCTCACCGGATCTCCGATGCCGTCAACACGGTGCGCATCCAGGTGGCCAAACGCTGGAAGTTCGTTCCGCAGACCATCGCCTACCAGGGCTACGGCTCAACCAGCATGGTGCGCGTGCTGGGCCGGGTCCTGCTGACCCAGAAGCCGCTGCCTGGCAGCAAGGCCGAACACGCGGCGCAAAACGGCAACCAGAACGTGCGCGGCTGGCGCGCCTTCACCAGCGTTCCCCTGCAGTTCACCGACGTCGAAATCACCATCGGCGATGTTGTCACCCATGTCCGGGCTGACCGCGGCGGACTGATCGACACCGAGGTCAACGTGCGGCTCGAGCCGGGCTGGCACACGGCGGTCCTGCGGGCCGAGGGCACGGAACCGGTTGAGGCAAAGATCCGGGTCATTGCCCCGGACGTCAAGTTCGGCATCGTTTCCGACATTGATGACACGGTCATGGTCACTGCCCTGCCCCGGCCTTTCCTGGCCCTCTGGAACACGTTCGTCCTCAGCGAGCGGGCCCGCATGGCAACCCCCGGGATGGCGGTCCTGCTGGACCGGCTGACCATCGAACACCCGGACGCGCCGGTGATCTACCTGTCCACGGGGCCGTGGAACGCCGCCCCCACCCTGGCCCGCTTCCTGTCCCGGAACATGTACCCTTCCGGGGCCCTGCTGCTGACCGACTGGGGCCTGACCCAGGACCGGTGGTTCCGGAGCGGCCAGGACCACAAGCACCGCAACCTGGAACGGCTGGCCAAGGAATTCCCCGACATGCGCTGGCTCCTGATCGGCGACAACGGCCAGCACGACGAAGCCATCTATTCCGGCTTCGCCCAGGAGAACCCGGACAAGGTAGCCGCGATCGCCATCCGCCAGCTGTCCATCAGCGAGTCCGTGTTCGCCGGCGGCCACTCGGAGGACGGCGACCACACGGCATCCCAGGTGCCATGGATCTACTCACCGGACGGGGCGGGCATCGCCAAACAGCTCGCCACGCTGGACCTGCTCTGAACCTGCGCTGAACCGGCCCTCACGGGACCTACCCGCCTTGGACCTGCCTGCGCTGGACGTTCCTAGGCGCTGGCACCCAAAGCCGTGACGTCGTCGTCGGGCGCGTCCGCTCCAACAACGTCGGTGCCGATGACGTCAACGTCAATGGTGTCGGCCGCCATGGCCTCCGCGATTGCGGCGCCCGCAGCAGCGGCCAGGTCACGCTCCTCGATGAGTTCCTGGAGCCAGAAGTAGGATGCTTTGGGCGTGCGCTCCAGGGTTTCGAAGTCCACGTGCAGGAGCCCGAAGGGCTGGTTGTAGCCCGCGGACCACTCGAAGTTGTCCATGAGCGACCAGACGTAGTAGCCCCGCAGGTCCACCTTCTCCGCCTCTCCGCCCGGGGCTGTTGCCCGCAGGGCAGCCTCCAGGTGGTCCGAAAGGTACTTCAGCCGGCGCTCGTCCGGGATGAACCTGGTGTTGGTGGACTTGTCCCGGACGATGATGTCCTCGAAGCTGGCACCGCCCTCGGTGAGGATGACCGGCGGGAGATTGGGGTACCGCTCCCCCATCTCCTTCAGGGCCACGGCCATGTATTCAGGCTTCACGGGCCAGCCGTAGGAGGTGATGTCCGCTTCCGGCCAAGTCTCCACATGGAAGGGCGTTCCGCCGCTGCCGGCCGCGCTGAGGTCGCTGCCCATGGCCTCGGCCATGCTCGCCGGCACGGCACCGCCGCCCGGCCCCACAGCCACCTTGGTGGGCATGTAGTAATTGAGCCCGTAGAAGTCCAGGGGCTGGGAGATGAGCTCCATGTCCTCCTCTGGATGCTCGAACGAGCTGAAGAACTTGGCGGCCCGGATGAGGTCCGGATACTTTCCGGTGAGGACGGGATCGGCGTAGAGCCGGTTCTGGGCAAGGTCCATCAGTCCCGCGCTGATGTAGTCCAGCGGGTTGATGGAGTTCGGAACCATGGGCGAGTAGACGT
The DNA here is from genome assembly GCF_020809045.1 of Pseudarthrobacter sp. L1SW. Lineage (NCBI taxonomy): Bacteria > Bacillati > Actinomycetota > Actinomycetes > Micrococcales > Micrococcaceae > Pseudarthrobacter > Pseudarthrobacter sp. L1SW. The sequence continues at coordinate 3,400,727 of NZ_CP078079.1, forward strand.
TGGTCATGCCGATCTCGCCCGGCACCTTGGCGGCGCGCAGTGCCTGTACCGCCAGGCCGTGCCCCAGCAGCTGGTGGTGGACCGTGGGGAACGCGGCCAGGAGCAGTTCCTTGCCGGGCGAGTGCAGGCCGAGGGTGTAGCCGTTGGTGCTGACCGTGGCTGGTTCATTGATGGTCACCCACCTGGCCACCCTGTCCCCGAATGCCTCTGCAAGGATCCCCGCGTACTCGCCCAGGCGGTAGGCGGTGTCCCGGTTCAGCCAGCCGCCGGCTTCATCCAGGGCCAGGGGCGTGTCCCAGTGGTAGATGGTGGCCATGGGGGAAATGCCGTTTTCCAGCAGCTCGTCCAGGAGCCGGTCATAGAAGTCCAGGCCCGCCTGGTTGGCCGGCCCGCGCCCGGTGGGCTGGATCCGCGGCCAGGCGAAGGAGAACCGGTAGGAGTCCACGCCCAGCTGCTTCATGAGGGCAACATCCTGGGGCATGCGGTGGTAGTGGTCGCAAGCCGTCACCGGGCTGTGGTTTTCGACGATGGCGCCGTCCTTGGCCGCGAAGACATCCCAGCCTGCAGGCCCGCGGCCGTCCTCGTCCAGGGCCCCTTCGATCTGGAAGGCTGCGGTGGCCACGCCGAGGGTAAATCCGGGCGGGATGAGTGCGGCGAGGTCTTTGGCGGTGATGTGCATGGGCGGGCCTTTTGTGACGGAGCGTGTGAGTACGTCTCAGGATTGCACAGCTGGCGGCAACTGACGAGCGGAACCTCCGGACGCTATTGGGTGCCGAACAGGAACTCCTTGGCGTGCGAGACTGCTTTGCGGAAGGCGTCGTTCCGGAGGGTCACCAGGTGCTCCGAATCGCCGTCGGCAGGTTCCAGGTAGCCGGTGTAGCCGGGCCGCAATACCCAGATGTCCCCGGCGGGCGGAAGGTAGAAAACCCCGAAGGACCGTTGCTGCTTTTCCTCCGCGCTCCAGACCGGCACAACGGCAAGTGCAGCGCCGGTGGCCGGATTGATCCACTGGGCACGGGGAAGCGGCTGCTCATGCGCCTCGGGGTCCAGGAAGGGGGCGGTGCCGGGGCCCCAGCGCTGTTCGAAGCGTTCGTGGAATGCCGGGATCAGGGGTGAGTCGTAGCGGCGCCACTCGCTCATTCGGTTCTCCGCCTCCTCGCGGTTGTCATCGTGTTTCATCCGCCCTGCATCAAGACCAGGGCCCGCTCTCCCACCGCACAGGAGTGACCCGGATGGCGGGTTCGGAGGAACCGCCACGGCTGCGGACCTTACGGACGGGTATGGCCTGCGCAGCAGCTGCTGCCAGCTGCCTGTCATAGGCGGCGCGCCGCTGGGGATCCCGCAGGACATTGAATGCCTGCATGATCTCCAGGAGCTCCCCCTCAGGCGTGGTGCCGCCGTCGACGTCCGGGTGGTGGCTGCGCATCAACGCCCGGTAGGCGCGCGAGATCTCCTGTTGGGTGGCGTGTGGCTGGACCCGCAGGGTGGCGTAGTAGTCGGGGGTGTTTGTCATGGCTGCAGGAATGCCGGGGCACGGGCAGCACCGGTTGTTGCCCGTGCCCGCCGGCTGTGGCTAGGTTCCGATCTGGTGCTTCTCGCTTTGCTCCGTCTGGATCTCGATCCTGCGCGGCTTGGCCTGTTCCGCCACCGGGATCCGCAGGGTCAGGACGCCCTGGTCGTAGCTGGCCTTGATGTTGTCAGTGTCCAGGGTGTCGCCGAGGATCAGCTGCCGGCTGAAGACGCCGCGGGGACGCTCGGAGGCCACCAGCTCCACATTGGGCTGCGTGGGGTCCTTGCGCTCCGCCCGGACCGTGAGGACGTTGCGTTCAACGTTCAGGTCCAGCGAATCAATCTTCACGCCCGGGAGATCGAACGCCACCACAAACTCGCCGTCCTCCTGCCAGGCGTCCATGGGCATGGCAGCCGGGCGGGCCGCGGTACCAAAGACCTGCTGCGTGAGCCGGTCCAGCTCACGGAACGGATCCGTGCGCATCAACATCATTTCCCACTCCTTCAGCTTTGTAGATGTAACCCGTGCCATATCCACAACCCTTAATCTATGGTGATGGATATAGATTTTTTATAGCACCCGTGGGAAACTGAGGCAAGACCACTGGACGGATTTTGGAGAACTTATGGCAAACCAGGAAGCCGGGCGGCCACCCGGCCCCAATAGCAGCAGCCGCGCGCTGTACGCCATCTCCGTTGCGGCCAAGTTGGCGGGGACCGGCCAGCAGAACATCCGGCTCTACGAGACAAAGGGCCTGCTGACCCCGTCGCGGACGTCCGGCGGCACACGGCAGTACAGCGACGACGACATTGCCGTCCTGCTGCGGATCGGCGAACTGCTTGAACAGGGCCTCAACCTTGCAGGCGTGGCCAAAGTACTGGAACTCGAGGCCGCCAACGTCAAGCTGCACCGGGCGCTGAAGCGGGCCCGGTCACGGCCGCCAGGCTAGGGCCCGGTCACAGCCGCCAGGCCAGAGCCCGGTTCCGGCTCAGTCCTTGGGCGAATCGGCCTTGGACAGCTCGCCGGTGATCCGCTCCCCCGGGATGCGGGCAGTGCGCCAGGTGTCCAGGGCTATGACTCCGCCGAGGATGATCAGCGAAAGGGACAAGGACGCGAGGGCATCGCTGAGCCAGTGGTAACCCAGGTACAGCCGGCTCACGGCAGCCAGGAAAATGCCGATCCCTGCACCCACGAAGCCCAGGACGGCGGCCCGGGGATTGCGGCGCCGGGAAAAGATCAGGAAGGCACCCACCAGGAGGAAGTCGCAGGCTCCCAGGACATGTCCTGAGGGGAATGAGAAGGTGTGGTCGATCCCGAACAGCATCTGCTCCACGGGCGGCCGCGAGCGCCGCACGATCTGGAGGATGACCTGGGAGACGATGACGCCGGTGACCATCGCGGATGCCAGCAGGATGGGCCGCCAGGCATGCTTCGCGGCGAACCCCCAGGCCAGGATCACCACCAGGACAATGATGGGCAGGGCAATCGGGCCGAAGACCACGGCAAGGACGATCATGATGACTGTCAGTGCCTGGGACCTCAGCCCGAGCAGCCAATCGCGAACGGGCACGTCGGCTGCGGACAGGCCGTCGGCCTGCACCACGCTGACCAGGGTGGCAATGAACAGGACGGTTCCCACCGCCGCCAGGATGATGGCCGCCCGGTACAGCCCGCGCCGGTCTGCGGGGTCCAGGTAGCGTTCCTCCACCACGAACTTGTCGTGGAAGGCACGCCATTTGCCGGTCTTTTGCCTGGTGGTTCCCGAACCTGCTGATCCCTGTTGTCCCACTGTCATGCCCGTCCCTGCGCCTTGAAGATTTGCCTAGGGTGAAGATTATCCCGGCTGGACTGCGTTGGCGCTGTCTGCCTGCAGTTTCCGGGCAGCCTCCTGCCAGCCGGGCCATGTCCTGCCCCCGCGGTAGCCTGTCTGCATGGGTGCCATGAACGAACTGATTGACGCGCCTGCCGTCAATTCCGTTGCCGCCATCCTGGCGGAGTCCGCTCCGGAGGTGCGGTGGGACCGCACGGCTGCCGCCGCCCACCTGCTGGGCGGACTCAACCTGCGCGCCAGGACTGACCTGGTGGCCCAGGCGTTGCAGGATGACATTGAGAACGTCCCGGGCGCGGGGTATACGACGGCGGCGGGCAGCTTCCGGGCCGCACTCGCCTTCCCGGAGTTCACAGGCTGGATCTTGTGGCCGGTGTCCGAGGCTGCCGCGGCACTTGCCGTCGCGTCCGGCTCCGGCAGGGACTTCGACGACGCCATGGCCCTGCTGGCGGAGTTGACGCCCAGGCTTACCAGTGAGTTCGCCATCCGCCGCCTCCTCCGCCAGGACCCGGACAGGGCACTGCCGATCATCCAGGTCTGGACGGCCCATCCGGACGAGCATGTCCGCCGCCTGGCCAGCGAGGGCACGCGCCCCTATTTGCCGTGGGCGGTGCGGGTCCCGGCCCTGGTCCAGCGGCCTGAGGCCACCCTCCCCATCCTCGGCTCCCTGTACCGCGACCCGTCCGAGTACGTGCGGCGGTCCGTGGCCAACCACCTGAACGATCTTGCCCGGCACGCGCCCTCGGCCGTGGTGTCCACTGCCCAGGACTGGCTCTCCGCCGCCGATGCCAATACGGGACGGGTGGTCCGCCACGGCCTTCGCACGCTCGTCAAAAAAGGACATCCCGGCGCCCTGGCGCTCCTTGGCTTCGCGCCGGCTCAGGTAGCGGTGGCCGGGCCTTACCTGGACCGGGATGTCCTGAATCTGCCCGGCGAACTGGCCTTCAGTTTCGAGATCACCAACACCGGCACGGAGGATGTGCGCTTGGCGGTGGATTACCTGATCCACTACCGCAAAGCCAACGGCAGCCATTCGGCCAAGGTTTTCAAGGCCTCAACGGTGGCCCTTGCACCCGGCGAGAGCAGGAGCCTGTCCAAACGCCATGCCTTCAGACAGATGACCACCCGGGTGCACCATCCCGGCCTGCATGCCTTGGAACTTCAGGTCAACGGCGCCGTGCACGGGCGCGTGGAGTTCATGCTCGAAACCGGCTAGTAGGAACCGGTGGTGAACTGCCAGGTCCGGCCGGTGAGCTGGTTCCCGGCCAGGTCCCGGACGGCCGTTCCGCCGCCGGTGACCGTCACGGTGTACTTGGTCTTGGCCGCCAGCGGCTGCTGGGGATCCAGGATCCACTGGTTGGTGGTGCCGTTCCTGAACACGCTGGCCGGAACCTGGGCTCCGGTGGCGGCATTCTTTACCGTAAACGTGGTTCCGTTGACGCCTTGGACGGCCTCGCTGAAAGTGACGCTGACGTTGTTGCCGCGGCGCACCAGCAGGGCGTTGCTGCCGGGAGTGTAGGCGGTGATGGCGGGGGCGGGGCCGGTGAGGAAGCTCCAGCTGGCGGAGGCCAGCGGGGTGCCGGCGCTGTCCCTGATGGCGGAGGTACCGCCAACCAGCGTGGCCGTGAAGGTGGTGTCCGCGGCAAGGGCGGCTGCGGGGTCCAGGGTTGCCGTCCGGGTGGTGGCGTTGTAGGAGACAGCGGCGGGGATGGTGGCGCCCGCAGCGTCCTTGAGCAGGAAGGTCCCGCCGCTCACGCCCTGCACAGCGGTGCTGAAGGTGGCCGTGATATTGGCGCCTGCCGCAACGGCAGTGGCATTGGCGCCGGGCGTCACGGCTGTGACCGTGGGGGCCGGTGCGGGTGCGGGAGCGGGTGCCGGTGCGGGAGCGGCCGCAGCGGAGTACAGCAGGCGGTTCGGCGTGCCGCTGGTGGCCCCCACCACCACCCCTGCCGTGGCGCTGGATGTGAGTGCGCCGGAGACCTGGGCGGGGGTGAGCGCCGGGTTCTGGGAGAGCAGTACGGCTGCTGCGCCGGCCACGTGCGGCGCGGCCATCGAGGTGCCGGACATTGACGCGGTGGCACTGGCGGACGTGTAGTACGCCGAGCTGATACCCACGCCCGGGGCGTAAAGGTCCACGCAGGGACCGAAGTTGGAGAAGGACGCCTGCCTGTCGGCGGAGTCGCTGGCAGCCACTGTCACCGCCGCCGGGACCCGTGCGGGGGAACTTCCGCAGGCGTCCACGGCGGAGTTGCCGGCGGCAACCACGGCGGCAACGCCGTCGTTCACCACTGACTGGATGGCGGTGTCCACTGCCGAGCTGGCGGCCCCGCCCAGGCTGAGGTTCACCACTGCCGGAGAACCTGCTGCGTGGTTCGCTGCCACCCAGTCCAAGCCGGCAACCACATCCGAGTTGTAGCCGGATCCGTTGCAGTCGAGCACCCGGACGGGAACGATCGTGGCGCTCTTGGCCACCCCATAGGTGGTCCCGCCCACGGTGCCGGCAACGTGCGTGCCGTGGCCGTTGCAGTCGCTGGAGCCCCGTCCGTCAGCCACAGCGGTCCATCCGGAAGCGATCCGCCCGGTGAACTCGGTGTGCGAGGCCAGAACGCCGGTGTCCACCACGTACGCGGTCACGCCTGCGCCCGAGGATGACCAGGAGTAGGAGCCGGAAAGCGGCAGCGCCCTCTGGTCTACCCGGTCCAGGCCCCAGGGTGCCGGCTGCTGGGTTTCGGAAATGCTGACCGGGGCGTCGGCTTCCATGGATACCACCCGGCCGGACTTCACGAGCGCTGCCGCCTGGGCAGGGTTGGCGGTGACCAGGGCGCCGCGGAAGGCGTGGGTGAAGGTCCGGCCGACGGCGAGGCCCTGGGCCCGCAGCCCGGCTGCCTCTGCGGCTACGTCGGTGCCGGCTGCGTACTGGACGATATAGCGTCCGGACGCTCCGGGATCAGCCGGCGCAACGGCAGCGGCGGGAAGGGCGGTGGCGGACAGGACTGCTGAGACCAGCACTGCGGCGGCGGGCAGCGCAAAGAAGGGAGTGCGAATTTTGGGGTCCTCGTTCGGCGTTTGCGGGCTGCGGGGGCAGGAGGTGCCCCCGCCCTACCAAAAGGATAGGAGCCCGCAACGCGCCGCCACGGGGTCTTTGCCCGATCCTGCGGCAACCCTTGGCGATTCCTGAGCCGGGCCGGTTCAGCCGGTTTTTGCACCGCCGGCGTTGGGTGAAACGTGCGTCCGCCACGTGTGTTCCGGCTCGAATCCGAGCAGCCGCCGCGCCTTGTCAATGGACAGCATGGTCTCGTGTTCGCCAAGGTCCTTGACCACCTTGACCCCCGGGAACACTTCCGCGGCAAGGCTTGCGCTGGACCGGCTCATGACGGTGTCCGCGTTGGCGATGATGAACGCCTCGAATCCCGGTTTCCCGTTCTCCAGCGCCCTTGCCACCGCCTGGGCACCGTCCCGGCCGTCGATGTAGCCCCACAGGTTCCATTTCCGGAGGGTCGCGTCGGAGTCGAACGAAGGGAATTTCCCGTAATCCGAGGCGTCCATGACGTTGGAAAACCGCAGCCCCACGATGCTCAGTTCCGGATCCCACCGCGTGAGTTCGGCAGCCATCTGCTCCTCAAGGTGCTTCACCAGGGAGTACGTGCTTTCGGGCCGGGCAGGGTATTCCTCATCCACCGGAATGTAGGGCGGGTCGACGTCGAACGGCAGTCCCAGCACGGTCTCGCTGGAGGCGTACACCACCTTCTTGATGCCGGCCCGGCGGGCCGCCTGGAAGACGTTGTAGGTGGACAGCATGTTGTTCTCGAACGTCGCGGCGTCAGGAATTATGCCAGGTGCCGGAATGGCACCCAGGTGCACCACGGCGTCGAACCCTTCGTGCCTGTCGTCCAGGCCCAGCAGGACGTCCAGGACCTGGCCGTAGTTGCGCAGGTCCACCACCACCAGGCCGGGGCTGCGCGCGCCCTCGCGGTCCAGGTTGAGGACCTGGTGGCCGTCCTCAGTGAGCCTGCGGACCACGTGCCGCCCGAGTTTTCCGCTACCGCCGGTTACCGCAATTCTCATCAGGTTTCCTTTTCCGTTTGTGGCTTGCGCCGGGTTTGCCGCGTGGCCGGTGGCGGTCAGCTGCCGCGCCGTGGGGTTCCAAGGAACTTTTCGACGGCGGCGATCGCCAGTCCGGTGATCTCACCGGGATCCCCGCTGCCGTTCACGGACACGAGTATTCCGCGCCCGGCGTAGACCGAGACTACTTCATGCGTCTCACGGTGGTAGAGGTCCAGGCGGCGCCGGAACACCTCCACCGTGTCGTCGGTGCGTCCCTGGTCCGCCGCGCGCCGCCGCATCCGTTCCTCCAGCAACTCGTCAGGGGCGGACAATTCGATCACCGCGTCCAGGGCGTATCCCTGGGAGGCAAGCATGTTGTCCAGCTCCACCACCTGGGGAGCCGTGCGCGGGTAGCCGTCCAGCAGGAATCCGGCCTGCAGGTCGCTGTCCAGGAGGCGGTCCTTGACCAGCGCGTTGGTGAGGTGGTCCGGGACGAAGTCGCCGCCGTCGAGATAGCTGGCAGCCTGGTTTCCCAGCTCAGTCTCCTCGCTGACGTTGCTCCGGAAGATTTCCCCGGTGGAGACGGCGGGGATGCCGAAGTGCCGTGCCAGCTGTTCCGCCTGGGTGCCTTTGCCGGAGCCCGGCGGGCCGATGATGAGCAGCCTGGTCATGATCCTGTCCCACTTCCTGCCCCGCCGGGGCGTGGCGGCCGCTGGTTTTACGCCCTGCCGCCGGGGCACCGGCGCTTGCTTCATTCTGCCGGTAACTTCCCGCCGGGCGCCAGAGAACCTCGAGTTCACGTGTGTCAACATGACGCTACCCCCTGCCGAAGGATGTATATACTTCTGGATATCGGTTTAGCAGCAGGCCGTTGGAAAGTTCTTCGATCCAGCGACCTTCACAGCCTGCCGGCACTGCGGTGGCTGCTGGAAGCCGCCGGGTTGTCCTGAGCGAATGGCACCAAAAAACCGTGGCCAGCGAGTCAACAGCAAAACCCGATACATCCATTACCGAGCACCTGCATGAGCTGGTCCTCAGCAGCCCTGACGTTGAGGACTTCCTCAATGAACTGGCACAGGTGTCCGCACGCAACCTTTCCGAGCCCGGCGACGAAATCATGTGCGCCATCACCCTGCTGCGGCAGCGCAAGGCCGCCACGGTGGCCAGCAGCAGCCCTGAGGCGAAGGCCATCGCGCAGCTTGAGTACGAGTTCAGCGAGACGCCCAGCCTGACGGCTTCCACCATGCAGGAGACCATCAACGTCCCGGACGCGCAGCATGACGGCCGCTGGCCCGAGTACTCCACTGCCGTCCTGGCCCAGGGCGTCCGCTCCGTCCTTGCCCTGCCCTTCCAGTTGGAGGGCGGAACAAAGGCCGCGCTGCTGCTCTACTCCCCCCGGCCCCACCGTTTTGAGTCCCGCATCGTTGAATTCGCCGAGGACTTCGTGGGCCAGACTTCCCTTGCCCTGCGGCTTGCGGTCCGGTTTGCCCACTACAGCGAGACGGCGGCAAACCTCCGCGCCACACTGGAGTCCCGCACTGTGATCGACATGGCCGTGGGGATCATCATGGCGCAGAACCGGTGCAGCCAGCAGGACGCCTTCGAGATCCTGAAGACGGCGTCCAGCACCCGCAATTCAAAGCTGCATGACGTTGCCGCCATAGTGGTCAACTCGCTGGGCCAGGGGCCGGCCCGGACACACTACGACGGATAGCTTTCACAGGCCCAACGCTCTCTCACTTAACGCGGCTTTTCACCCCACGCTCTTCCACTTAACGCGGCGTATCCCCCAACGGTCTATCACTTCCGGCGACGGCGGCCTCCCGCCGCCGTCGCCGGAAGTTTTTCCATGTGTGCCTTACTTGGCGAGGAAGCGCAGCAGGGCTTCGTTCACTTCGGCAGCGTGCGTCCACAGGAGGCCATGCGGGGCGCCCTCGATCTCCACGTACTCGGCGCTGGGCAGCGCCTTGGCGAAGAGCCTGCCCGTTGAATCGATGGGCAGGATGTTGTCCGCGGTGCCGTGGAGGATGAGTGCCGGAACGTCGATCTTGGGGATGTCTGCGCGGAAATCGGTGAGCCAGGTGGGCTGGGCCGCCACGGAAGCGGTGGCACCGGAGCCGGCGGCGAGGTTCCAGCTGGCATCGACTGCTTCCTGGCTGAGGCGAGGCGTACCCAGGAAGGTGTCGGAGTTGTAGAAGTTCTTGAAGAACTCGGTAAAGAACGCATACCGGTCGGCAGTGACGGCTTCCTTCAGCCCGTCGAAGACTTCCTGCGGAACGCCATCGGGGTTGTCATCGGTCTTGAGCAGGAAGGGTTCAAGCGAACCGAGGAAAGCTGCCCGCGCCACCCGGGCAGAGCCGTAGGTGCCCAGGTAGCGGGCCACCTCGCCGGTGCCCATGGAGAAGCCCACCAGCACGGCGTTGTTCAGGTCCAGGGTTGTCAGCACGGTGTTGAGGTCCGCGGCGAACGTGTCGTAGTCGTAGCCCTCCGTGGTCTTGCTCGACTTCCCAAAGCCGCGGCGGTCGTAGGTGATAACGCGGTAGCCGGCGTCCAGCAGGGCGGCGGTCTGCTTTTCCCAGGAGGAGCCGTCCAAGGGGTAGCCGTGGATCAACACGACGGGCTGGCCTGAGCCGTGGTCTTCGTAGTAAAGCTCGACGTCAGTGCTGTTTTCGGTTCCTACGGTGATGAAAGCCATCGCGGCGGGTCCTTTCGAGACTGTGGGATCGGCGCGCTGGCGGGTGCCACGGCACGCAGTTCCTACTCTAGGACGGTCCGCCACCCAGTCCAGCCCCGGCCGTGGAGCCCCACTGCTGCCCGGGCCCGCTGCGATCCCGCTACTGGGAAGGTTGCGGAAGCTCGCAGTTGACCTGCGGATTGGCTCCCATGTAGTTCAACGGGCCGGCGGCGATGGTGATGGCGATGGTGCCAGCCTCCGCACAGTTTCCGGGTGCTCCCCCGAAGTAGCCTCGCTGCCAGGCAGCGACGCCGCCGATGATCAGCCAGATGACAATCAGTGCTCCGATGATCCGCATGAGTCCTCCATTGGCCACGGCGGCGGGTGTGGATCAATTATGCGCCGTTGACCTCGAAAAATGCGAGAGCGAAGGGGAACACAAATGCACCCCCGGTTCCGGGATGAGCCGGAACCGGGGGTGCGTTGACGTGCTTGCAAAGGTGGCCGATCAGGCCTTGGCGGTTTTGCCGGGAAGGGCCAGCCTGAAGATCTTGCCCCACGTGGAGCCAACCTGCTTCAGGAGCGGTCCCGTGGTGTAGTTCAAACCGTAGCGCTGGCAGATTTCACGGACCTTGGGCGCCACCTCGGCGTACCGGTTGGAGGGCAGGTCCGGGAAGAGGTGGTGCTCAATCTGGTGCGACAGGTTGCCGGTCATGATGTGCATGAACTTGGACCCCGAGATGTTGGCGGAGCCGATCATCTGGCGGATGTACCAGTCGCCGCGGGTTTCGCCTTCAGCCATTTCCTCCGTGAAGGTGTCTGTGCCTTCGGGGAAGTGGCCGCAGAAGATGACTGCGTGGGCCCAGACGTTGCGGACGGCGTTGGCGGTCAGGGTTCCGTAGAGTGCCTGCTTGCCGGAGCCGGTCAGCATAGCGACTGCGGGGGTTGCGGCATAGTCCTTGGTGAACTGGGTGACAACCTTCTTGCCGAGGGCCTTGAGGTCCTTGAGCAGTGCTTCCTTGGACTTCTTGCCTTCCTTGAACTCCGTGAGCTCAAGGTCGTAAATAGCGATGCCCCACTCGAAGAGCGGCGCCAGGATGGCGTTGAAAAGCGGGTTGGCCAGGTTAATGGGCTTCCACGGCTGCTGTTCGTCCATCCGCAGGAGGTTGTATCCGACGTCGTTGTCCTTGCCCACCACGTTGGTCCAGCGGTGGTGCAGGTCATTGTGCGTGTGCTGCCAGGAGCGCGACGGCGTGACGAAGTCCCATTCCCAGGTGGTGGAGTGGATGTCCGGGTCCCGCATCCAGTCCCACTGGCCGTGCAGGACGTTGTGGCCGATCTCCATGTTCTCCAGGATCTTGGCCAGGCTCAGCAGCGTGGTCCCGGTGACCCAGGCTGCCTTGTTCTTGCTGACCAGCAGCGCGGCGCGGCCGGAGATCTCCAGTCCGCGCTGGATCTTGATCACGCGGCGGATGTAGGCGGCATCCGAGGCGCCGCGCTTGGCCAGGATGTCGTCCCGGATGGCGTCAAGTTCGCGCCCGAGTTCGGCCACCTGTTCATCAGTCAGGTGGGCGGCGGCCGGTGGCCGCACGGTGGGGCTGCCGGATTCGGCCAGCTTTCCGGGGCGCGTCCGTGACCCTCCGGTAGAAGTGCCTTTGGGTGCGGGCGTGGCCTTGCTGGGTGTAACTACAGACATACCGTTGTGCTCCTCAGATTTCGAGGTTGACGGGTCCGGCGGCTGCCGAGACACACGTTTGGATCAGTTGGCCGGGTTCGCCGTGGACTTCCCCGGTACGGAGGTCGCGCACCTGCCCGGACAGGAGCGGAGTGAGGCAGCTGTGGCAGATGCCCATGCGGCAGCCGCTGGGCATCAGCACCCCTGCGTCCTCGCCGACGTCCAGGATGGGGGTGTCGCCGTCGGCTTCCACTTCCCGGTCCGACGCTTCGAAGGTGACCAGGCCGCCGTCGTGCCCAACGCCGCCGGCGAAGGTGGTGTTAAAGCGTTCAATCATCAAGTTCCCGGCGCTGCCGGCAACTGCGATCTCGGAGCCGGGTGCGGCGGTGGTCAGCGCCGCCCGCTTCCACAGGGCCTCGGCGTCGTCCAGGAAGCTGTCCGGACCGCAGGCATACGCCGCGCGTTCCTTCCAGTCCGGGCAGATCTCGTCCAGCTGGTCCGTGTTGGTGAGGTCCATCCGGCCCTGTTCGCCGGTGTACCAGTGGGCCAGGCGGAAGTTGGGGAACTGGTCCGCCAGCTCGGCAAGTTCCTCGCGGAACAGGCTGTCACCGGGCGTGCGCGCAGAATGGACCAGCACGACGTCGGCATCCGGACGCCGCGGAACAAGGGTGCGGATCATGGACATCACCGGAGTGATGCCGCTTCCGGCCGTAACCATCAGCAGGGGGCGGGGGTGCTCGGGGAGCACGAAGTCGCCCTGCGGAGGGGCAAGGAAGAGGACGTCTCCCGGCTTGGTGGTGCGCACCAGCGTGCCGGAGACCGCGCCGACGTCGGTGACGGTGATGGCCGGGTCCTTGCCCGCAGGGGCGCTTAGGGAGTAGGAGCGCCAGTGGCGGACGCCATCAAGTTCGACACCGATGCGCGCCCACTGCCCTGCCAGGTGGGAGTGCCAGCCGCGGCCGGGCCGGAAAAAGATCGTGGCGGACTGCGCGGTCTCCTGGACCACGCGGGTGACCACGCCGCGAAGCTGACGCGCAGAGTAGACGGGGTTGAACAGCGCCAGGATGTCCTCCGGCGCCAAGGGCGTGGTGAGGACAGAGGCCGCCTGGGCCAGCTGACGTAGCCGGATCATGGGATAAAGCCTAAAACGGCGCGGGCCATATTTCTCTCTCTTCGTTATATGACCGTTCCGCAGTCACGCTGTAATGAAGGCGCTAAGCCCCCAAAGCCGCACTATAAGAGTAACGGCTGCGGTGTGCAGAAGGTTCCCCAGTCTTCAGTAAGCATGCTTATTTTACCGCCTTCCGCCCGGACCCGCTGATGTTTACGGGGGAAGCG